>NZ_CAMYMD010000066.1 GCF_947259555.1 uncultured Roseovarius sp. | reverse complement strand
GCAGCTGATCAACGGCTTGCGTCTACATTGCAAGGGGCCTCGCCCGAGGCCTCGGATTTGCGGAGGATATTCTTGCCGGTGAGGTGCTGGACCTGCCTGAGATTGCCAATGAGGTGATCCACAATTTTTGCGAGCATCTCATGGCACGACACAGACGGGTGCGCTGGTATGAAGACCGGCTAAAGTTGGTCGCCAAGGAAGATACGCGGGTCCGTTTGTTGGGCACCATTCCAGGCGTTGGCGCTGTGACCGCCTCGGCCATCATTGCCAGCATTGGGGATGGTCATCAGTTCGGCAATGGCCGAGAGTTTGCTGCCTGGCTGGGTCTGACGCCTGCAAACAAATCCAGCGGCGGCAAAGAGACGCTCGGACGTATTACAAAAATGGGCGATCAATATTTACGATCATTGATCGTTCTCTGATTGCGGCTGTGTCAAGCGAGATAGCGTATATTGTCCGTCCGGGGTCATGGTTCTCTCCGAGGTCGCGGTTTCTGCGCCTCATGATGGTGTTCGGTGGTGGATCGTCTCCAATGTCGTTTGCGGGGTGGGCAGCAAGGCTGCGTTCCAACCGTTTTTGCGAGATCAATCAACCTCCGTCCCGTCGGGACGTCGCTTCCCGCCGTCTTCAGCGGGAATTCAGGTCAGGCTGTGGCCTCCTTCGTCCATTGATAGTCAGTGTCGCTCTTCCATAGCGTCAGCATCAGAACGGCGATCTTGCGGGCCGTGGCGACGGCGGCCTTGCGGAATCCGCGCCGACCGGCCAGGCGCACGGCCCAACTTTTCAGCGGCGAGAAGCGCTTGACTTGGCGGATCACGCAGGACGCTGCCTCAAACACCAGTCCACGCACGGCGGCGGCGCCGTTCTTCGATACCCGGCTCCCCTTACGGCTTATATCCATGAGGCCACCATACCGGACCTCGTTCGCCCCCGGAGAGCGGCCGCCGCAATCACACCATGTGGTTTGTGACCGCCAACACACTCTCAATCATAGAAAGAGCACCTCATGCTTTGGGGTCCAACCTGCCCGATCTGACGTCCCGAACTCGGCGCGCCTTAAGAGAAATGAAATGTAACTGTGCAATCTTTGCCACTTCATTTCTTGGGATGGCAGCCTTGGCAACAATCAACGGTGGCAGTGGCGACGATACCCTGAGCGGGACGTCCGGGAACGACACGATAGTCGGTGGCGAAAGTGCGGATTCAATCGACGCCGGTGCTGGCGACGATAGCATACATGGTGATGACGCATTCGGATCTGCCGATGGCGGTGACACCATTGATGCGGGCGACGGCGCAGATACGGTTGATGGTGCCGATGGCGACGATGAAATCCAAGGCGGTGCGGGGGCGGACAGCCTGCATGGTGCTGAAGGTAACGATATTGTCGATGGCGGCGATGACAATGACACGATCTACGGCGATCAGGGGAATGACACGCTCGATGGGGGGGGTGGCGACGACCTGATCTATGGCGCGGATGGCGATGACGAAATCCGCGGCGGCGCGGGCGATGACACGATTTACGGAAACGCCGGTGCGGATTCGTTCGTCGTCACTGCAGGCAGCGGAAATGACGTAATCGAAGATTACAACGCAGGCGATGGCGACATCCTCGTCATCGACTACCCGGGGATTACGACCTACACCGAACTTGCGCCTTACCTGAGTGACGATGGCAACTGGGGAACTCTGATCTCTCTCCCGGATGGGTCCGTGACGCAGGTCAAGTGGTTGAATTATTCGTCTCAATCAGCGTCCGATTTCAGCTTCCAATCAGGGCCGGTGTGTTTCCTGAAGGGCACTCTGATCGATACGGCGAAGGGCCCAAGACCGATCGAGACGCTGCGCCCGGGCGACCTGGTCGAAACTCTGGACAACGGGATGAAACCGATCAGGTTCATTTCCTACAGATGTTACAAGTTCAAGTCGGGCCATCACAAAATGAAACCAATTCGGATTCGCCCCAACGCGCTTGGGCCGAAAATTCCGACCCGTGAGCTTCTCGTCTCCCCTCAACACAGGATTGCTTTGCCGCAGCACGATCCCACCTGCATCGTCGCGGCCAAGAAGCTTCTTGGACTACCCGGCGTCATGGAGCGACCATCCTGCCAGAGTGCGCGCTACTACCACCTTCTCCTTGAGCAGCATCAATTGGTTCGAGCGAACGGTGCTTGGGCTGAAACACTTCTGGTAACCGAATACACCAACACCCATGCCCGGCTTCCCAATCATCTAAGACAGATCGGGATGCGGCCCACTCGAAAGATCGAGAGGTCTGTCGACACCCTGCCACTTGCCCCTGCATAGGGTCATTCAAGCATCCAATCGCTTGCCGGTTGACTTGGTGTTGGCACAGGTTAGGCCGCGACATAAGAACCGGTCATTGATGTGTCGTGCAGCATCGGTCGATTTGGGGCTCCGCACCGGACCTTAGCCGCAAAGCGCCCCGATGACAGCTATGCGGACAAGTTGCTCTTGGTGAAAGCAGGGATCAAGGCCGGCCATTGGCCTGGAGCTGCCGTGAGCCGCGCCATTGCCAGGCCGCGGGCTGGCGATCTAACGATCTTTCAGTGCACTTTATATCTGTCAAATCCGAAAAACTCTAATTGGCGCGTTGACTTAGACAAATCGCCAGTCCGTGGGGGCGGGTCATGCTGAAAGCATGCCTCCGGCATGACCGATGGCGCGGCGGCCTTCGGCCTTGATTCCGCGCCGGGGCTGCTGATCGGATGTCCGCTCATCGCCAAGCCAAGCCGAGGTCCGTTTCTAACGCAATCGACAGGCTGGGCTTGGAGTTCGAATTCGCTGCACTCTGGTTGAAGGTGCGCTGTCGGGAAATTGCCCAAACTTTACAAAACCCGCCCCCCTAACGCTACCCCAACAGCCCCTGTTCAGGACGGGTTGAGATAGGTCATCGGATCGACGCTGTCGAACCCGTCGCGCACCTCGAAATGCAGAGCCGAGGCGCCCTCGCTCCTGATTTCGGCAAGTTTCTGACCGCGCGAGACACTGTCACCCTTGGCCACAGTCACGCCGTCGACGTTGGAATAGACGGTCAGCAGATTCCCCGAATGCTTGACGACGATGATCGGAATACCATTGGTGTCTTCGGTGATTGCCGCCACGGTGCCCGCGTCGGCGGCCTTGACCGACGCACCCGGCGAGCCGGATATGTCGATGCCGTCATTCTTGCCCCTGGCATATTCCCGGATGATGTCACCGTTGATCGGAAACGCCATGCGCGCGGTGCTTGGCCTGGTTTCGGTTTTCCCCAGATCGGGGGCGGCGACCGTCTCGACGGGCTCGGCGGCGGGCACCGTGTCTTCGGGCGGGAGCGGTTTCGAGGCGCTCGGCGGGGTCGGTGTCGGAGAGCCCGCGCCGGGCGCGGTCACAGCGGGTGTGTCAGACGGGTCGAACGGATCGGTGCTCTCGCCGGGCAAGGCCACGGGGATCAAGAGGTGCTGGCCTTCGCGTACCGCGAAATCCGACCCGAGGCCGTTCCAGTCGGCGAGGCTCCGGATCGAGACGTCATAGAGCCGCGCAATCGAAAATGCGGTCTCGCCACGCTCGACCTTGTGGCGCACGGGCTCGGCGCCGACCTGGGCTGCCGGCTCAAGCTCGGTGGTTTCGACCGATTGCGCATCCGCGCGCCGGATCGCGCCATCGGCCAGCTCGTTTATGTCAACATCGGAGGGCGGTTTGATCGGGCCACCGTCCGGTTCGGTCACGCGGCGGGGCAGGGCGATGACCTCGCCCTTGCGCAACGGGTCGCCGGTTTGCACGCCATTGAAGGCCGCGATCTCGGCCGGGTTCGCCCCGATGCGGCGGGCGAGCGAGCCGACGGTGTCGCCGCGCTCGGCGACCGCCACCTGATAGCCCGGATAAGAGATTATGCCGCGTGCATCGGGTTGGGGCCGGGGTGCGGTGGCATTGCGCGCCGCCTCGGCGGTGCTGGGCGCGTTGCCGAACGCCCCGCGCATATCAAGGTCCAGGGGTCGGTCGCACGCGGCAAGAGCCACGGCCATGCCGACAATCAGGGGTGTGGATCGTGGAAAATTGCGCATCTCGATCATCCTCGTTTGTCGCCCCTTGTTGGCCGGGGCCTTGGCTTGAAATCAATAGGTCCGAGCGTCAGCCGTCGCGCCCCAACCCCTCGACCAGTGGCACGAAGCGCACAGGCCGCAACTCGTCATAGTCGAACCCGATTTCGGTACGGGTCACGCGAATGAGCCGCTGGACCGTATCTGACTGCCCCACCGGCACGATCATGATACCCCCGATTTTAAGCTGCGCCAAGAGCGGCCCCGGGGGGTCTTCGGCCGCCGCTGTGACGATGATCCGGTCAAACGGGGCTTGATCGGGCAGGCCGAAACTGCCATCGGCGGTGATCGCGGTGATATTGGTCAGGTCGAGGTCGCGGAAGATCTCGCTCGCCTCTGTCACCAGCCGTTTGTGGCGGTCGACCGTATAGACCCGGCGGGCAAGCTGGCTGAGGATCGCGGCCTGATAGCCCGAGCCGGTGCCGACCTCGAGCACCTTGTCGCGGTTCGAGACCTTGAGCGCCTGCGTCATCAGCCCCACCACCGAGGGCTGGCTGATGGTCTGGCCGCAGGCAATCGGGAGGGGCATGTCCTCATAGGCGCGCTCGGAAAAGTAGCCGCGGATGAACGGCCCACGGTCGATCTTTTCCATCGCCGTCAAGACCGCCTTGTCGGTCACCCCGCGAGAGCGCAGCGCGAACAGGAACTGCATCTTGCGTTCCGCGATATGATCGGTGTCATCGCTCATTCGATTGCCTTGAGCGCCTCCAGAGCGTCATGCGCCGTGAGATCCGCACGCATCGGCGTGACAGAGATATAACCTTGCAGGTTCACATCGGCATCCGAGCCGGGGCTCGTGGGTTCGTGCTGCGGCGCGCCGGTGACCCAGAGAAACCGCCGCCCCGAGGGCGATGTGTGCGGCTGCACGCCGAACCCGATATCCCGGCGAAACCCCTGCCGCGCGGCGCGCAGGCCCATCACCTCAGAGGCCGGAACCGGCGGGAAGTTGATATTGTAGAATATGCCGTAATCGTCCTTGGTCCAGACGCCCTTGTCGAGCAGGCGGCGCAGGGTGGGCAAGCCGTGGACGCGCGCGGCCTCGAACGTGTCGTCGAGATCGCGGTTGGCGGGCCCGTAATACTGGCTCAGCGCCACGGCAGGCACGCCTTGCAGCGCGGCCTCCATCGCGGCGCCCACGGTGCCGGAATAGACCGCGTTTTCAGCCGCGTTGTTGCCCCGGTTCACGCCCGAAAGCACGAGATCGGGGGGCGTGTCCTTCATCACGTCATGCAGGCCCGCCAGCACGCAATCGGCGGGGCTGCCTTCGGCGGCATAGCGGCGCTCTGCCATTTTCGAGATCATCATCGGACGGGTGTAGGAAATGCAGTGCCCGACGCCCGACTGCTCGAATGCGGGGGCCACCGTCCAGACCTCGCCATCCTCGCCTGCGAGGGCATTGGCGACCTCTTCCAGCACCGCAAGGCCCGGCGCGTTGATGCCGTCGTCATTGGTGATCAGAATTCGCATGCCCGTTCCCCGCTCTCGCTGCTTGGCCCCTGTGTAGCGGCGCGCCGCCACAGGGGCAAGGCGCGCAAGGCCCTCAGATCAGGGCCAGAAGGCGCGCCGCCTCATCGCGCGGATGCGCGAGCGCCTCGCGATCCTCGCCGGGGTGAAAGCGCGCGCGCGTTGCGGTGGCCATTGGTGCCGGTGACAGCACATGGACACGCGGCCCGAACTTATCGCTCTCGGCCTGCCAACTGCGCGCAAGCGCGATCTGCGCGGCCTTGGTCGCGCCATAGGCACCAAAGAACTTTTCACCGCCCCGTGGATCGTCAAAGAACACCGCCTGTCCCGCCTCGCCCAGAAGCGGCGCGATGAAGGGGATGAGAATGCCGGTGGCGCTGACGTTGCAGGCCACGGATTTGGACCAGTCGCCTTCGGAGAGATGCGCCGCCGGGGTCAACGGGGCGGCATGCACCGCCGCATGGACCCAGAGCGCCACACCGCCCCAGCGGTCATGGATCGAGCGGCAGAGCTGCGCCATCGCCTGGGTGTTGGTGATGTCCATCGGCGCCAGCGTGGCGCTGCCGCCGCGCGCCTGAATGCGATCATCAAGCTCTTCGAGCGCGCCGGTGGTGCGCGCCACGGCGACGATGTGATGGCTGTCGCTCAGCGCCTCGGCGATGGCGGCCCCGAGGCCACGCGAGGCACCGGTCACGAGGGCGGGGGGGAGATCGTTCACTTTGTCCATGTGCGGGAAATCCCACCAGTTGCCCCTCAAATCAAGGACAATCGCTTGACTTTTTCGCAGTTGCAGCGAAAAAGTCATATGACACTTACACAAAGCAGAGGGACGCAAGGCAATGCGCAACACAGTTCTTACAAAGGCCATGAACGGCCATGACAGTTTGCTCCGCAAGGCGGGGCTCGTACTGGGCGGCTCGCTGCTGATCGCCGTTGCCGCGCAGGTCAGCGTTCCGTTCTTCCCGGTGCCGCTGACACTCTCGACACTGGCCGTACTGCTCGTCGGTCTGACGTTCGGCTCGCGCCTCGGGGCCGCGACGGTACTGGCATATCTGGCCGAGGGCGCCATGGGCCTGCCGGTCTTTGCGAACGGCATGAACGGGGCCTCGCTGGTCGGGCCGACCGCGGGCTTCCTCTACGGCTATGTCGCCATGGCCTATCTGGCCGGTCTCGCGGTCGAGCGCGGCCTGGGGCGCGGGGTTGTATCAACGGCGATTTGCAGCATCGCAATCTCGGCGCTGCTCTATGTGCCTGGCCTCGCATGGCCTGCTGCCGTCATGGGCAAGAGCTGGGATGCACTCTGGTCCGGCTGGATGGCACCGTTCCTGCTGGGTGATACGGTCAAGGCCGTGCTGGCGGCGATGATCGTCACCGGGGCCACCGCCGTGATCCGCGCGCGCAAGGGCTGACGCGGCACACCGAACCTGCAAAACGCAAAACGCCGTCCCTCCGATCAAGAGGGGCGGCGTTTTTCATTTGGAAAGCCGACAGGTCAGATGCCCGGCAATGTCAGGCGTTCACTTCGGCCTCCGCGGGTCAGGATCATCACGCCCTCGCCAATCGCCGCAACTGTCGCGCGGCCGATCTGCGTGCCAACCTCGACCCGGTGCACCTCTGCCGCGCCAATCCGCAACAGCGCACGCGCGCCATCCGGACCATGGAGCGTTCCAAGCAAGGTGAGTTGCCCCTGAGGCAGCGCGTCGCGCGTTGTCGCCGCGTCGAGCGTCGCCTTCGGGATATCGGTCTGATCTGCCAATTTAGCCTCGCATCATGAGAATGAGAGGCTTCTCTAACGGTCTAAACCCCAGTGCAAAAGCGGGTACACCTGTTGGCTCGGCGGAGAATTGCCGCAACGCAGAAAATGCTGCGAAACTCCGCTCATGTACTGGGTTTGGGTGTCACTCGGCGGCTTTCAGCTCGAATCCCTTGGCGATCATGTCCGAGGGCTCGACCGGGTATTCGCCCGAGAAACACGCGTCGCAATATTGCGGGCACTTGGTGTCACGGCCCTGCGCCTCGCCGACGGCGCGATACAGCCCGTCGAGCGAGATGAAGCGGATGCTGTCGACGTTGAGATGCTCGCGCATCTCGTCCTCTGACATCGTGGCGGCCAGCAGTTTTTCGCGCTGCGGCGTGTCGACACCGTAGAAACAGGGCCACGCCGTAGGCGGGGACGCGATGCGAAAATGCACCTCTGCGGCGCCGGCATCGAGGATCATTTCCTTGATCTTGCGGCTGGTGGTGCCGCGCACCACGCTGTCATCGACCAGGATCACCCGCTTGCCCTCAATGAGCGCGCGGTTGACGTTGAGCTTGAGGCGCACACCCATGTTGCGGATCTGCTCGGTCGGTTCGATGAAGGTGCGGCCCATATACTGGTTGCGGATGATCCCCATGGCAAAGGGAATACCGGATTCGTGACTATAGCCGATGGCCGCCGGCGTGCCGCTATCGGGCACCGGGCAAACGAGATCGGCGTCCACCGGCGCTTCTTTTGCCAGTTCAACGCCGATCTGGTGACGGGTCTCATACACCGACCGGCCACCGATGATTGAATCGGGGCGGGAAAAATAGACATGCTCGAAAATGCAGAACCGCGAGGATTGGCGGCGGAAGGGAAAGTGGCTCTCAACGCCGTCCTTGGCCGAAATGACCACCATCTCACCGGGTTCGATCTCGCGGACGAACCGCGCGCCGATGATATCGAGCGCGCAGGTCTCGGAGCTGAGCACCCAGCCTTCGCCCAATTGCCCCAGCACCAGTGGGCGTACCCCCAGAGGATCGCGCACGCCAATCAGCTTGCTGCGGGTCATGGCGACGACCGAAAAGGCCCCCTCGACCCGGCGCAGCGCATCCTCCATCCGTTCGGGGATATTGCGTTGCAGCGAGCGGGCCATCAGGTGAATGATACATTCGCTGTCAGAGCCGGACTGAAAGATCGACCCGCGATCAATCAACTCGCGCCGCAGCGCGTCTGCGTTGGTGATATTGCCGTTATGCGCAATCGCCGCCCCGCCCATGGAGAACTCGCCAAAGAAGGGCTGCACATCGCGGATTGCCGCCCCTTTGGCGCCGGCGGTGGAATAGCGCACATGCCCGATGGCCAGTGGGCCGGGCAGGGTCTCCATCAGCGATTGGCGAGTGAAGTTGTCCCGCACATAGCCAAAACGGCGCACTGAATTGAACCCCTCGTCGGGGTCATGGCTGACAATGCCACCGGCCTCTTGGCCCCTGTGTTGCAGGGCATGCAGGCCGAGGGCCACGAAGTTCGCCGAGTCGGTCAGGCCGATCACGCCGAAAATGCCGCATTCCTCCTTGAGCTTGTCATCGTCAAAAGGATTGGCGGGGGGCATTTGTTTGGGCAAAGCGGGCAGCTCCGAATCCGTGGATATCGCTTGCCCCCTCTTACGCGGTCAGACCAGCCATGTCACGAAACTATCACACGCGTGACGGTGCGTCTGTCGGTCAAAACCGCGAAAGGATCACTCCGGCAGCAACAAGCACCGCCGCCGAGACGCGTGGCAGTGACAGTTCACGCGCGGCTATGCCGAACGCACCGACATAATCGAGCACCATCGCACCGACGATCTGGCCCAGAATGAGTGTCGCGGTTGTGGTCAACACCCCGAGAACCGGTACGCTCCATAGCGACGCCCACACAAAATACGCGCCAAGCGCGCCGCCAAGCAAAAGCCAGCGTGACACAAACATCGCGCGCGCAAGGGCCGGGCCGTCGCCCGAAACCGCCACAAGAAGCACGAGTCCCACAAAGCCTACCCCAAACGATACGGCTGCCGCCGCGAGCGAGCTGTCGATGCTCCGTCCAAGTGCGGCATTGAGCGGTGCCTGAATGGCAATGGCCACCCCCGCGACAGCAATGATGACCAATGCAAGGGCAGGATTTTGCGGCAGCATTACTTACTCCGGTGTTTCACAGGCGCCGATCAGGTCTTCGTATTGCTGCGTGATCCAGCCGAGTGCCTCGTCGGGGTTGCGATCCTCGATGGTGCCGGTCAGCTGCGAAAACACCCGGGCCGAGCGGCTGTCGTCGATGATCTCGATGGATTGTGACGTGACAACCGTCTGATACACGAAATACGCGATCGCCACGAGCAGCACGCCGCGCGCCACGCCAAAGATGAATCCGATGCCCTGATCGAGCCCGCCCAGAACAGAGCGCTGCACCAGCGACGAAAACAGCGGCGTGATGAGCGATGCAAGGATGAGGCCGACCGCAAAGACCACTGCGAAGGCGCCGATCATCGACAATTCGCAACTGTCGGCGATGAACTCGCCCACCACGGGGATTTCCTTGACCAATGGCTCGACTTGCGGCGCGAAGATAAACGCGAGGATGCCTGCCACGATCCACCCTGCGATCGCCAGAGCTTCGCGCACGAAGCCGCGCGAATAGGCCAGCAGCGCCGAAAGCACGATAAAGAGCGCCACGACGCCGTCGATGATGGTGAAACCTTCCATTTGCCTTGTCCTGTCCCTGTTGGTGCCTATCCCGCACCAAAAATGTCACCCACGAATGTCGTCAGATCGCCCATATGGGTGAGCCGCAACCCGCTATCGCCCGCTGTCTTGCCGCCAGACGGCATAATTGCGGCTGTGAAACCAAGTTTTTGCGCTTCTTTCAACCTGTTTTCGGTCTGGCCCACCGGACGCAGCGCGCCAGACAGGCTGATTTCGCCGAAAACGACCGTATCGGCGGGCAGGGCGCTGTCCTCGCGCGCGCTCAGCAGGGCGGCGGCGACCGCGAGATCGGCAGCCGGCTCGCTGATCTTGAGGCCCCCGGCGACGTTGAGATACACATCAAGTCCGGTAAACGGAATGCCGCAACGCGCCTCCAGCACGGCGAGGATCATCGCCAACCGCGCGCCATCCCAACCGACAACGGCGCGGCGCGGTTGCGAATGTGGCGTAGGCGCTACCAGCGCCTGCATCTCGACCAGCACAGGCCGGGTGCCCTCGATGCCCGAGAACACCACCGAGCCGGGCGAGGGCGAACCGCGCCCGGAGAGGAATAATTCAGACGGGTTGGCCACCTCGGCCAGCCCGCCGCCGGTCATCTCGAACACGCCGATCTCGTCAGCCGGGCCAAAGCGGTTCTTGACCGAGCGCAGGATACGGAACTGATGTCCGCGTTCGCCCTCGAAATAGAGCACGCAATCGACCATGTGCTCGACCACGCGGGGGCCTGCGATCTGGCCGTCCTTGGTGACATGGCCAACGAGGATCACGCTGGTGCCAAAGCGTTTGGCAAAGCTGGTCAGCTCATGCGCGGCCGCCCGCACCTGGCTCACGCTGCCCGGCGCGGCCTCGACGGTGTCCGACCACATGGTCTGGATCGAGTCGATGATCACCAGATCGGGCTTTTCCGTTTCCAGCGTGGTGAGGATATCGCGCAGCGAGGTTGCGGCGGCGAGTTTGACCGGCGCGGTCTCCAGCCCCAACCGCTGCGCGCGCATGCGCACTTGCGCACTCGCCTCTTCGCCCGAAATATAGAGCGTCTTGAGCCCGGCACCGGCAAACCGTGCCGCCGCCTGTAACAAGAGGGTCGACTTGCCGATACCCGGATCACCGCCCACCAGAACCGCACTGGAGGGAACAAGCCCGCCGCCGAGAACACGGTCCAGCTCGCCGATGGCCGACAGGGTGCGCGGGGGCGGGGCCTCTTCAGTGGACAAATCGGTGAGGGTCAGCTGCGCGCCGCGCTTGCCGCCGAGCGTCTTGCCCTTGGGCCCCGAGGTGAGCGGGGCCTCTTCGGTGATGCTGTTCCACTCGCCACAGGCATCGCACCGGCCCGACCAGCGTGTGTGGCCCGCGCCGCAGGCCGTGCATGTAAAGGTGCTCTGTCTCGCCATGACAGGGTGATGCCCCAAGAGGCCAGCGCGGTCAAATGCGAAACGTGCGGTGCTCCACTCTATTCCGCAGCTTTCTGGTTGAGGTCTATCACGGTGCCGTCATGACGCAGCATCTCCTCGATGCCCAGCTCTGGCAGCACGTCGCGCAAATCGTCACGAAGCCGCGACAGCTGGCTGGCGGCGACACTTTCCTCGAGTTCGACCTCATGCGACCAATGCTTTAGCTCTTGCGTAATCTGCTTGGCCTGATCCAGCCGCGCATTGAAGGCGTCAACCTCCTGCTGGCGCTGCCTGAGGGACGTGCGCGCACGCGACACCTTGTCGTCGGAATAGACCTCGGCCAGTTCGCGACTGATATGTGACATCTGCGCGGCCACCTCCAGAAGGTCCGGCTCAAGCGCGCCCAGTTCAGGATGATCCCGCAGGTAGGCCAGACGCTCGCGCACCGCGTCGAATTCGGATGAGAGCTGAAACACCCCGGATCTGTCCGCCGCATGTGCCGCATGATAGGCACGCGCCACGTCCTGCATTCCGATATTGAAACGCCGATGCGAGTTTTCGAGGGCCATGACACGGGCATTGGCTGGCAAAAAGAAACACAGCAAAACGGCGAGACCCGTCAACCCGATCTGGGCAATCTGGCCGGCATTGTGGTAGACAACTCCGCCAAAGGCGGCGTCGAATTCGAGCCAGGGCAGCAAACCGAGCGCCGCCCCGATGGTGGCCGCGCTCAAGACGAGAGCGGCAATAAGAAATACGCCCAGTGCGAGGCGCTGTAAAATGAACTGGGTCAGCAGCGCAAAAGCTCTTAGATGTGCGGCCATGACTTCCCCCCTGAAAGATCATATCCAATAATATAAGCGAGTTTACGCCGATTGCTTGGAAGACAAAGGGTTAATTCATTCACTCCGTGGTCAAGTTTGGCGGAGTGTTGCGTTATCGCCGCCCGATTGTTTCAAAATTTCACACAATATCCGCGCGGCCCTGCGGATTGTGGCGCACAAGCCCAAGGGCAAGCGATGCGACAATACAGCCACTGAATAAATAGAGGCCCCATTCCACCTCGACGCGCGCCAGACCGACCCCCTTGAGGATGATAATGTAGAGCGCGATCAGAAAGATATCCGCCATGGCCAGCTTGCCCATCAGGTGCAGCGCGGGCCGGGCGCGCGGTGCGAGCAGGCCAAAGTGCAGAAGGGCCAGACCGATGGTTTTGAGATAGGGCGCAAAGAGGGCAAAGACGGTGACAAGCAAGGCCAGATAGACATCGCTCTGCCAGAGCGCCTGCAAGCCCGACACGACGCTGATTTCCGAAAGGCCGAACAGCGGCAGGTCGATGCCCGCGCGCAAGAGCGGCGCAAACCAGGCGACGGGGAAGAGGACAAGCAGGGCGAGATTGGCGTATTTCAGCATGTTATGCGCCATACCTTCCGAGGGTCCGCGCAAAAATCTTGCAAGATTTTTGCCAAGAATTTTCGAAAATTCTTGGCGCGGGATGTCACCGGACCGCCTCGATCGGGCCCTCGGCGCGGCCATGGATGAACTGATCGAGGTAAGGATCGCCCGACTGGTCCATCGCGGCCACCGGCCCGGTCCATTGGATCACCCCGTCATGCAGCATCGCGACGTTGTCGGCGATGGCACGCACGCTGGTCATGTCATGGGTGATGGTCATCGCCGTGGCGCCCATTTCGACCACGATTTCGCGGATCAACTCGTTGATCACGCCCGACATGATCGGGTCGAGGCCGGTGGTCGGCTCGTCGAAAAAGATGATTTCGGGTTCGGCGGCGATGGCGCGGGCAAGGCCCACACGTTTTTGCATGCCACCCGACAATTCGGCGGGGAATTTGTCGGCCACATCGGGTTTCAGCCCGACGCGGCGCAGTTTCTCGATGGCGATCTCGCGCGCCTCGTCCTTCGGTCGCTTGAGCGAGCCGCGCAGCAGGCGAAAGCCGACATTCTGCCAGACGGGGAGCGAATCGAACAGCGCACCGCCCTGAAACAACATGCCGAACCGGGCAAGGAACGCATCCCTGTCGCCGGTGGTGACATCGCGCCCGTCGAGCGTGATCGACCCGCTATCCTGCCGGATCAGCCCGAGAATGCACTTCAGCGCCACCGACTTGCCAGTGCCCGATCCGCCGATGATGACCATGGAGGTGCCGGACTCGATGGTCAGGTTCACACCCTGCAGGACGCGGTTCTCGCCAAAGGCCTTATGGACGTCGCGCAGCTCTATCATGCCGAGAAAAACACCTCTGTCAGCAGGTAATTGGCCGCGAGGATCAGCACGCTGGCCGCGACCACTGCCGTCTTGGTCGCGCGTCCGACACCCTGCGCGCCGCGCCCGGAATTCATCCCGTAATAGCAGCCCATGAGCGCCACGATAAAGCCAAAGACCGCGCCCTTGATGAGGCCCGACACAACATCCCATGTCTCGAGAAAATCAATCGTGTTGTGCAGGTAGGTCGCGGCCCCGAAATCGAGGCGGCCCACGCCCACGAGGAACCCGCCCATGATGCCGATCACGTCGCCCACCCCCACCAGCAGCGGCACCGCGAGGGTGGCCGCCAGAACGCGGGGCAGGGTGAGGTATTTCATCGGGTTGGTGGAGAGGGTGGTGAGCGCGTCGAGCTGCTCTGTCACCTTCATGGTGCCGATTTCGGCAGCGATGGAGGACGCCACGCGCGCCGCCACCATGAGGCCGCCGAGCACCGGGCCAAGCTCTCGTGTGAGGCCGATGGCGACAATCGAGGGCACCACGGTTTCCGCGTTGAAGCGTGCGCCGCCGGCGTAGATCTGCAAGGCGAGCGCCCCGCCGGTGAAAAGCGCCGTCATACCGACGACAGGCAGCGACAGCCAGCCGATCTGCACCAGCGCATGGCCAAACTCGCGCCAGTAGAAGGGTGGGCGGGCGAGATGGCTGACCGCGTCGGAGGCGTAGAGCGTGATCCGCCCCATCGAGGCCAGACCCGCAATCACCGCGCGGCCGATACCGGCAAGAAAACTGAGGAGAAATGTCATCCGCCGATATAGCGCCGCGTGTAGCGCGCCCCCAAAGAGGTCAGGATTTCGTAGCCTATCGTGCCGGCGTTGTCGGCCAGCGTGTCGATGCCCTGGTGCGGTCCCAGCAGTTGCAGGCTCTTGGGGTCGCGGCCAAGGTCGGTGATATCGACGCCGATCAGATCCATCGAGATGCGGCCCACGACGGGGCAGGGGGTGTCCTCGGCCCAGAGGCTTGTTTTCGGCCCCATGGCGCGCAGGACGCCATCGGCGTAGCCCGCCGCGACAGTGGCGATACGCATCTCCTGTGGCGCTGCAAAGTCGTTGCCATAGCCAATGGTTTCGCCTGTCGCGAGATCGCGGCATTGGATCACCGGGATGTCGAGGGTCACGACGGAGCGGGCCGCCTCGAACGGTCGGCCTCCATAGAGGCCGATACCCGGTCGCGCGAGATCGAAATGATAGGCATCATCGAGCAGGATCGCCCCGGTATTGGCAAGGCTGCGCGGCACGTCCAGATCATCGGTCATGTCGCGAAACGCAGCGAGTTGTTGCGGATTCATGGCGTGATCCGCCTCGTCGGCGCAGGCCAGGTGCGACATAATCAGAACCGGATGCTGTGCCAGTGCAATCTGACGCACCGCGGCCCATTCGGCAGGCTCCATGCCCAGCCGGTTCATGCCACTGTCGAGTTGAATGCCGAACGGATGCCCCGGCAGACCTTCGGCGTGGCGGATCATCTGGTCGAGCGAGTTGATCATCGGAATGAGGCCGGTGTCGCCGATCATCTCGGCATCGCCCGGCATGTGGCCTGAAAACACATGGATCGCAGGGCCCGGCCCGAGGCATTGGCGCAGGGCGGCGCCCTCCTCTGCGACAGCGACAAAGAACTGCCGCGCGCCCGCGCGCGCCAGACGCCGCGCCACCCTGTCCACGCCCAACCCGTAGGCATCGGCCTTGACCACGGCGGCGGTCGTGCCGCTGTTCATCGCGTCAAGCGCGCGCCAGTTGTGGGCAATGGCATCTAGGTCAATGGTCAGGATCGCGGTGCTCATGAAGCGGGTTTTGACAGGATGCGCGGGGGCGTCAAGGGGAAAGGCGGCACCGGCACACCCGCGCATCGGCAAACCGGTTTGGTCCCGCACATGCAATGCGCGGGCTATTTGCGGGACATATGGTCAGGTCAGCCGAGGAGGGATCAGAACCAGCTCTGAACACCGCGCGCTGCACCCGATATGTCACGCCCCACACCATCCACTGTGGCACAGCCGGCCACCATGACGATGAGGACGAGCGCAATCAGTTTTCGCATGCTCCTGCCTATGGTTAGTTGCCTGTTTTTATTCTTCTGCCTGCATCCACCATACCTCGGGGAGAAACCCAATACCATCCCCATAGACCGGCAGGTCATTCTTCGGGTATGTCAACTGTGACTTATGCGCAATACGCCCAACGCTGTATTGATGAATAGGGATGACATATCGACCGGAAGTCAAAACGCGGTCCAGTGCGCGCGTCGCGGACACAAAGTCGCTCCGATTTCTGGCGGTGAGCATGGTGTCGATCATTGCCTCTGCCGCGGGGCTCTTCATGCCCATCAAGTTGCGACTGCCGGGTTGATCGGCGTGCTCAGACCCCCAGTAGAACCTCTGTTCGTTGCCGGGGCTGAGCGACAGCGACCGGCGCATCATCGTCAGGTCGAAATCATATTGCGCCTCGCGTTCGGCATATTGCGCCTTGTCGGTCATCTCGATCCGCAACTCGATCCCCAAGCGGTCGAGCGCGCGGGCGTAGATATCCATCATCGCGCTGGCTTGACCGATCAGCCCGTCCTGCTGCAAGAGCACCGTGAGGCGCAGCGGTGTGCCTTGCGCGTTGACCAGCCGACCGCCCTCGACCTGCCAGCCTGCCTGCGCCAAGAGCCGCACCGCCCGGCGCAGCGCGGTGCGATTGCGCGCAGTGCCGTCGCCCTCGGGCAGGCTGTAGCCCTCCAGCGCGCCGGGGGGCAGGGTGTCGGCAAAAGGCTCCAGCAACTCGCGCACGCGGCCGGAGGCGGGGCCGTGCTCCATCCCCAGTTCGGAATTGGAGAAATACGAGGTGATACGCGGCTGCCGCCCGCCGGTCAGCGTGTCGTTGATATACTCGAAATTGAACGCGGTGATCAGCGCCTCGCGCACGCGCCAGTCATCGAGCGGCGCGCGGCGGGTGTTCATCACGAATCCGGTCATCCCCGAGGGTTTCTGATGCGGGATTTCCGATTTCACGATATCGCCGCGCTCGACTGCGGGAAAATCGTATTCCTCGGCCCAGGCCTCGGCGTTGAACTCGCGCACATAGCTGATGATCCCGGCCTTGAACGCCTCTTTCAGCACGGTGTCGTCGCCGAAGAACTCGATGCGGATCTCGTCGAAATTGTTGGTGCCGCGCCGGAACGACAGGTTGCGGCCCCAATAGTCGGGGTTGCGGCGCAGGGTGACGTGGCGGTTGACCTCGTAATCCTCGACCACATAAGGCCCGGTTCCAAGGGGAATATCCTCGATCCCCGCCTCGGCGATGTCGCGGCCCTGCCATTGCGCCTTTTGCAGGATCGGGCGCAGACCGGCCAGAAGGGCGAGTTCGCGGTCCGCCTCGTTGAACTCCAGCCGGATCTTGCGCGGCCCGGTTTGCGCGATGCGGTCCACCTTGGACCAGAAGCCGCGATAGCGCGGGTGGCCTTGCGTGCCCAACGTCTCGAAGGACCAGATCACATCCTCGACCGTCACCGGGTTGCCATCGGAGAATCGGGCGACCTCGCGCAGGGTAAACTCGACCCATGTGCGGGCCTCGTCGGTCTCGACCGATTCGGCCAGAAGCCCGTAAAGCGTGAACGGCTCGTCCCAGGATCGCCCCAGGAGGGTCTCGTGGGTGAGATGCCCCAATTGCCAGGGCGGGCTGCCGCGCAGGATGAACGGATTGAGCGAATCAAACCCGCCGACATTGCCGGTGACGACGCGCCCACCCTTGGGAGCATCCGGGTTGGCATAGGGCAGGGACACAAAATCAGGTGGCAGGGCCGGGTCACCATACATAGCTATGCCATGCGCGGGGTCCCCGAGCGCCTGAGAGGCCGTTCCTGCAAGGATCGTCGCGCAAAGCCCGGCCCGGACAAGACGGAAAAATTCTGATCTCATTTTGGCGACAATCCTCAATCATCCTTGTTTGTCAGGGGCAGAGCGTAGAGGCGGATTCACGTCTTTTCAAACTTTTAGCTTGGCCCGAGGCGCAGGATTGCTTATAAAGGGGACACTGCTCGATAGGTTTCTTGCCTGTATGAAACCTGCCTCAATAACTTGACGCCCGCCTCGTGCGGGCGTTTTTTTTGGTCCGCTCCCAGCCTCGTGATCGTCATTCCCCGTGCAATTCGCAGATGCGGCACATATGCTGCGCGTGCAGTGTAAACAAGGGAGAACAGGCATGAGCGTCAAAGGCAAAACCGCTGTCATCACCGGCTCGAATTCCGGCATCGGGCTGGGCATCGCGTGGGAACTGGCGCGCGCCGGGGTGGAAGTGATTCTGAACTCCTTTACCGATTCGGAGGAGGATCACGCGCTGGCCAAGAAAATCGCCGACGAGACCGGCACCAAGGCGCGCTATATCTCGGCCGATATGTCCGACGGCGACCAGTGCCGCGCGCTAATCGAAAAGGCCGGGGCCTGCGATATCCTGATCAACAACGCCGGCATTCAGCACGTCGCCCCGATCGACGAGTTTCCGACAGACAAGTGGAACGCGATCATCGCGATCAACCTCAATTCCGCCTATCACACCACCGCCGCCGCGCTGCCGATGATGCGCAAGGCGGGCTGGGGCCGGGTGATCAACATCGCCTCGGCGCATGGCCTGACCGCGAGCCCGTTCAAATCGGCCTATGTGGCGGCCAAGCATGGCATCGTCGGCATGACCAAGGTCGTGGCGCTGGAGACCGCGAAAGAGCCGATCACCGCGAATGCCATCTGCCCAGGCTATGTGCTGACCCCGCTGGTGGAATCGCAGATCCCCGACACTATGGAGAAATACGGCATGGACCGCGACGAGGTGATCGAGAAGGTCATGCTGGAGCGTCAGCCGTCGAAGGAGTTTGCCACCACCGAGCAATTGGGCGGCACGGCGCTGTTCCTGTGTTCGGACGCGGCGGCGCAGATCACCGGCACGACGATCAGCGTCGATGGCGGCTGGACGGCGCTGTAAGGGCCGGGGCAGAGGAGAGAGTGGCCTTGATTGGACATCCGAGCCTCCCGCGCGAATAGCACCGAAGGTGCCGCGCGATCGTCATGCCAGAGGCATGCCTCCGGCATGACGCCGTCCCGCGGCCTGGCGATATGATAGGGCATGCAACGTGTTGAATTTTGTATGACTTGGCTAAGATAAAGTGCGCGCATCTAACGTTGCATCGCCAGTCCCCGGCCCTGCGACCGCGCGGCACCTTCTGCGGGGTACAAGGTCCACTCAAGGCCAGCCTTCCCGCCGCCCATCAGCCCGCCTTCTTGCGCATCTCCTCGGGCTTTTTCTGGCCCGGATAGACAAGCCCCGCCGAAATCACCAGCTTGGCCGCGTCTTCGATGCTCATGTCCAACTCAATCACGTCCTCGCGCGGGAAGAACAGCAAAAAGCCGCTGGTCGGGTTGGGCGTGGTGGGCACGAAGACGCTGAGCAGGTCGCTGCCGGTCTCTGCCTTCTGGTTGATCTCGCCCTTCGCCTCGGTCGAGATGAAGCCCACCGCCCAGATATCCTTGCGCGGATATTGCACCAGGCAGGCTCTCTCGAAATTGCTCTCGGTCTGGGCAAAGACCGTTTCGGCGATCTGCTTGACGCCCGAATAGATCGAGCGCACCACCGGCATCCGGTTGACCAGCGATTCCGCGAAGCGGATGAGCGACCGCCCGATCAGACCCTTGGCGACCCAGCCGACCAGCACCGTGAAGATCAGAAAGATCACCACGCCGACACCGCGCAGGTTGATGCCGATATAGCGCTCGGGCTGGTAATGCGCCGGAATGAGCGGCAGCACGAACCCGTCGACCCAGCCGATCAGCGTCCACATCAGCCAGATCGTCAGACCGACCGGCGCGATCACCACCAGACCGGTCAGAAAACTGGTCCGAAGCCCGCCGAAACGGGTGGGCTTCTTGGGCGGTGGGGGCAAGTCGTCAAAGGGCGTGTTCATCTGCTTTCCATCGGCAGCCATGCCGCTATCTAGGCATAATCGACCGCGCTCACAATGGGCCATGTGGAGGGCCATGTGGACCCCACTCCGAAGAGCCCTGCAAAAAGCCGTGTCACGGCTCTTGTGTCAAGGCAACAGGAGCGTTATACGCGCGGCACTGAAATCCGCAGGTATGGGCGGGCTGACGGGGGAGACATCCCCGTTGAAGTCCACCGGTTGAAGCATTTCGCTTCTCACCCCGTGCCAAGGCGCAAACCGGAAAAGGAAACGAGACATGGCTCTTCCCGAGTTCTCCATGCGTCAGCTCTTGGAAGCTGGCGTTCACTTTGGCCACCAGACGCAGCGTTGGAATCCCCGTATGGGCGAATTCATTTATGGCGCGCGCAATGGCATCCACATCATGGACCTGACGCAGACCGTGCCGATGCTCGACGCGGCGCTGAACGCGATCCGTGAATGCGTCGCCAAGAACGGCCGCATCCTCTTTGTCGGCACCAAGCGGCAGGCCGCGCAGCCGGTGGCCGAAGCCGCCGAGAAATGCGCCCAGTATTACATGAATCACCGCTGGCTCGGCGGCACGCTGACCAACTGGCAGACCGTGTCCAAATCCATCCAGCGCCTCAAGCAGATCGACGAGATCCTCGAAGCGGGCGGCGAAGGCCTCACCAAGAAAGAGCGTCTCGGCATCGAGCGCGACCAGGAGAAGCTCCAGGCGAGCCTTGGCGGCATCCGCGAAATGGGCGGCGTGCCGGACATGCTCTTTGTCATCGACGTCAAGAAAGAGGCGCTTGCCGTGGCCGAGGCCAACAAGCTGGGCATTCCGGTCGTGGCCGTGGTCGACACCAACTGCTCGCCCGACGGCATCGACTATATCATTCCGGGCAATGACGACGCGGCGCGCGCCATCGCGCTTTATTGCGATCTCGTCAGCCGCGCGGCGCTTGACGGCATGACGGCCCAGATGGGCGCGGCAGGCATCGACCTCGGTGCGCTCGAAGAGGCCCCCGGCGAGGAAGCAATCTCTGAAGAGGCTCCCGCAGAGGCAGCGCCCGCCGAAAGCTGAAGCCACGTCATGAAACTGACACGGGGGCAGGGGTAACCCGCCCCCGATACATGAATTGAATTTGAGGAGAGCCGGCATGGCGATCACAGCTGCAATGGTAAAAGAACTGCGCGACAGCACGGGCGCAGGCATGATGGACGCAAAAAAGGCGCTGACCGAGACCGGCGGCGACATGGAGGCCGCAGTTGACTGGCTGCGGACCAAGGGGCTTGCAAAAGCTGCCAAGAAATCGGGCCGCACGGCGGCCGAGGGTCTGGTGGCCGTCAAGGTCGAGGGTGGCAAGGGCGTCGCGGTCGAGGTGAATGCCGAGACCGACTTTGTTGCCAAGAACGCCGATTTCCAGACGATGGTCTCGCAAATCGCCGATGCCGCGCTGAATGCAGACGATATTGACGCTCTGAACGCCGCCGATCTCGGCGGCAAGAGCGTCGCCGACACGATCACCGATAAGATCGCAACCATTGGCGAGAACATGTCGCTGCGTCGCATGGCCGGCATCGAAGGCGGGGCCGTGGTATCCTATGTTCACAATGCCGCCGGTGACGGCATGGGCAAGATCGGCGTCCTTGTGGCGTTCAACGGCGACGCGGCCTTTGCCCGTCAGGTGGCCATGCATATCGCTGCCACCAACCCGGCCGCTCTGAACGAGGCTGATCTTGATCAGGCCGTGGTCGAAAAAGAGCGTCAGGTCCAGATGGACATCGCCCGCGAATCCGGCAAGCCCGAGAACATCATCGAGAACATGATCAAGGGCCGCATGAAGAAATTCATGTCCGAGGTCACGCTTTTGGGCCAGTCGTTCGTAATGAATCCCGACCTGACCGTCGAGGCGGCAGCCAAGGACGCCGGCACCGAAATCACTGGTTTCGTGCGGCTCGCAGTGGGTGAGGGGATCGAGAAGCAAGAAGAAGACTTTGCCGCCGAGGTGGCCAAGGTCGCTCAAAGCTGATCTGACGGTCCCGTATCAGACCCGCGTATTGGGGCGTCCTCTCGGGGGCGCCCTTTTTCGTGCAGCGGGGCAAAATGGAAAAAGCGGTGCCTCCCGTCGGGGGGCACCGCTTGATCGACCGGTCGCCAATTGGGGATGAAACGCCGGTCAGACAGCGCCAACCGCTGACCCCGATGAATAGGGGTCAGCGGCCAGCATCCGGAAAAACCGGAGGGGATAACGTGTTATCCAACGCAATAGAAAGATAATGCCACCCCCATGCTCCCAGGCTTAAAAGCCACCACTCACGGAACAGTGATATATTGCTACTTTACGTCAGGTCACGAAAGTACGGGATTCCATACCATCGCATAAATTATTGAAACAATAATTATGTTTAGTGATCCAGAATGAAGATCTGATTCTGGAAAGCAACTTTCAAAATCGCTTGCGCGGTTGTTTCGACACAGAGCGCCTGGCGCGCGAGGCGCAGGTGTTTTTCCACGGTCGCGGTGGTCAACCCCATCAAGAGGGCGATGTCCTGCACGGTCTTGCCATCGCCGACCCAGCCCAAAACCTCGCGCTGCCTTGACGTGAGCGCGCGGCCGGGCCCGGTATAGGGCAGGGACAGGATGCGCAGATGCACGAGATTGTTGAGCGCGGTGATCTCTTCGCCCGAATGCTGCCAGAGCGCATCGACATCGGCCTGCGACATGCCGGGCCGAGCGGTCAGGGCGATGGCACCCTTGGCGCGCGGGCTGACGGATTTGAAGCTGATCGAGTAGCCCGCCGTGACCTCATGCGAGAGATTGAAGTCGACGACCTTTCGCTCTTTCGCGCTCAACGCGCCGTCGTTTATCAGTTGGTGCAGCACAGACCACGAGCACGCGCCGTCATTCTCAAGCGCCCAGCGGACCATCGGCGCATCAAAATATAATCCATCGCCAACAAAAGCATCCGTGTAGGTGTGGCAATGATTGCTCAGCAATACAAAATCGTCCGGGTCGCCAAGCGACGTCGCGGTACGGTAGCGGGTATAGCCGTAGATCAACCTGTCAAAACCGAACGCCGCCATCTGACGTGTGTGAAGATCCCAGAGTTCTTCTATGGTGGCGACGTTGAGCAACGCGTTGATCTGTACGGGGTCAATCATCCGCGCCTCGCCAGATGCGCCAGTATCGCATCGAGAGCCAGAACGTAGCCATGCGCGCCAAAGCCGCAAATCACCCCGACAGCAACCCGGGCGATGTAGGAGTGATGGCGGAATTCTTCGCGTGCATGCACGTTTGAGAGGTGTAACTCAATGGTCGGCACGGCAGCAGACGTAATGGCATCCATCAACGCGACAGAGCTGTGCGTGTAGGCACCGGCATTGAGGACGATACCATCATATTGATCGCGTGCGGCGTGGATGGCATCAATCAGGGCACCTTCGTGATTGCTTTGCTCAAAGCCAATGCGCACGTCTTTTGGTGCGGCATGAGCACGGCACATCTGCTCGATATCGCCAAGCGTGGTATGTCCGTAAACCTCGGGCTGACGCGTGCCGAGGAGGTTAAGATTCGGGCCGTTCAAAAATAGAATTGCGGTCATTTTCTTCTCCTGAAGCTTTCTCTTAAACTGCAATTCCTTTGCGAGTCGAGTCACTGGATTGTCCGGAATAGCGGGCGTAACCGTAACAATGCTATCGTGCGTCCCTGATATCACTCAGAGTTCAGATCAAGCCTAAGCAACGACATTTAAGCCAGAGGTGAGCTTTGCACGGTTAACATCGGTAAACAAAGGGATTTACCAGAAGAGCCGCGTTCATACGCAAATATTATACTTAACATAATACTGATTATGCGATATTTAGATGTGCCTGAAAGTGCTTACCGATAGCTGCGGTTGGCCATCACCTGCATGCGTTGGTCCGGGCACGTGAAATGCGCTTGTAACGGATCGCGGCAAGGCGACTCTATAACCCGAAGGCTCAGCCATGCCGCAATGGCCGCGAACAGCGCCCCGCCTACAGCCTGTCCCACCAAGACGCCCTGAGCGCCCCAAAGCGCCCCGAAGGCAATGGCAAAGGGCCACGTCCCCAAGGTATTGCGCGCCCAGTTCACGCCGGTTGAATAGCCCGGATGGCCGAGATTGTCGAACGACGCATTGGCGACAAAGATCGTGCCGTTGAAGAACGAGGCCAGCGCCAGCGGCCCGAGATAGAGATAGAGCAATCCACGCATCTGCTCCGTGGCATCGAACGCATCCGCAATCGGTGCCCGCAGCAAGAAGAGCAGCGCAGACATGGCCAGGACATAAACTGCAAGAAACTTGAGCCCGTCGAGCAGGGCCTCGTAAACCCTGTCCATCCGCCCTGCCCCAAAGTTTTGCCCGAAGATCGGCCCGATCGCACCGGAGAGCGCCAGAACGACCGCAAACACTACCGGCACCAGACGATTGATCACCGCCAGAGCGGCGACCGCATCGGCACCGTATTTGGCCATCTCACGCATCACGATCGCGGTGCCGACCGGCGTTGCGACCGTGCCCATTACCGCAGGCATCGCGATCTCGGCGGTATCGCGAAAGTCACGTGCGACGCAGTGCGGCCGTGGGCGCGCAAACGCGTTGTACTTGCCAACAGCCAGTCCGAGCGCCAGTACCATGGTGGCGAGACGCGCGAGAACGGTGGCGACCGCAGCGCCATTCAATCCCATGCCAAGAGCGAAAATGAATATGGGGTCGGCCACCGCGTTGACGCCACCGCCCAGCAAAGCCGGATACATCGCCCCCCGCGCATCGCCGTAAGAGCGCAGGACCGCGACCGCCACCATTGACAAGCCGGATACGAATGTCGTTGGCAAGATGATCCAGAGATAGTCTGCCGCCATGTCGGCCATGCTGCCCTTTGCGCCGATCAAGGCGAGGATCTCACCCAGAAACGGCAAGGCCAGCACCGGCAGCAGCAGCCCCACCGCAATCGCGATCACCGCCGAGCTTGTGGCGTATTCGCGCGCGGCAACCCGATCTCTCTTGCCCTCGGCGCGCGCGACCAGCGCACCCGCCGCGATAGAAAGCCCGATATTCACCGCGCTGGCAAAGAACATGATCGTGCTGGCATAGCCCGCCGCCGCCGCCAGCTCCTCGCGGCCCAGCATTGAAATGAACACAATATCAATGAGATCGACGGCAAAGATCGCCATCAAGCCGATGCTCGACGTGAACGACATCACCGACACATGCCGGAAAAGATTGCCTTGGGTAAAGCTGCCGCCGCTGTCGGTCAGGGCCATTGTCATATCCTTTTGCACAACTGCAAAAGCACATAACCGGCTTTGCCACGCGCGCAATGCCCGGCCTCTCAACAGTCTGTGTGCGGATTTGTTCAGCCGCGCGCGGCCATCAGATGCACCATCTGCGCGCCGGTCTCGTAATAGAGCGTGCGCAGCCCCGCGAAGGCCTCGCGATGGGCGTCGATCACCGGCACCGGCAGATCATCCTCCTGCCCGCTTAGCAGCGCCCGCGCGGCGGCCCGGCCAAACACCGTGCCCGGCGCGATGCCCCGGCCCGAATAGCCGTAAATCGCATAGCCGCCTTGCCCGATGCGCTGAATGCGCGGCAGGTGATCGCCGGTCATCGCGATGCGCCCGGCCCAGGCATGACTGATCCCGGTGCCAGGCAGGCGCGGAAAGAGCTGCGTCAGCTTGCGCTCGGCCCAGTTGGCATGCGCGCTCGCCGTACCGCCCATGCCGCCAAGGATGATCCGCCCCGCTGCATCGCGCCGCAGCGAGGTCATCACCAGACCGGTATCCCAACACCCCTCGCCGCCCGCCAGAATATCGCGCGCGAGGTTGTCGCCCAGGGGCTCTGTTGCCAGTTGGTAGAACTGCACCACCGGCATCTCGGGCAGGCGAACGGGGGGCGCGGGGCTGTGATAGGCGTTCGTCGCCATCAGCAGATGTTTCGCGCGCAGCTTGCCGCCGGGCGTGTGGATCACCCATTGCCCGCCATGGCGCGTGGCCGCCGTGACCGGGCTTTGCTCATGCAGCCGTGCGCCCTGCTCTACCGCCGCGCGCGCCAGCCCGCGCGCATAGGCCAGCGGCTGAATGGTGCCCGCACGCGGATCATGCAGCGCGCCGTGAAACCGATCCGTTCCGGTGCGTGTAGCGACTTCTGTGGCCTCCAGCAGCCGCACCGGCGCGGCGCGCGCCTGCATCTGCGCCAGCCGCTCGCGCAGTTGCGCCAGACCCTTCGGGGCATGCGCCAAGTGCAGCGTGCCGTTGCGCACCGGCTCGCAGGCGATGGCATGGGTTTCGATGAGGTCAAAGACGATATCCGGCGCGCCGGCCAACACGGTGTTGAGGTGCTCGCCCGCCGCCTGACCGAGCGTCTTGCAGACCGCATCGGGGGGCAGCCAGAGCCCGGCATTGACCAGCCCGACATTGCGCCCGGAGCCGCCATGCCCGACGGTCTCGGCCTCCAGCAGGGTGACGTCGGCGCCCTGCCCCGCGGCCTCGAGCGCCGCCGAGAGGCCGGTATAGCCGCCCCCCACAATGGCCAGATCGACGCTGCGCTCGCCCTGCAGGGGGGGCGCTGTGAACGCCTCCGCCGCGCTCGCCTGCCAGAGTGAGGTGAGCGGGCCGCTCATATGCGGCGGCCCTTGTTGTAATTCTGCAATTCAACCAGACGCTTGAACGTCATTCTTCACCTTAGAAAAACGCCTGAAGCCCGGTCTGCGCACGGCCCAGGATCAGGGCATGCACATCATGCGTTCCCTCGTAGGTGTTGACCGTCTCCAGATTGACCATGTGGCGAATGACCTGAAATTCCTCGGAAATCCCGTTGCCACCATGCATGTCGCGGGCGTGGCGTGCAATCTCCAATGCCTTGCCGCAATTGTTGCGCTTGATCAGGCTGATCATCTCGGGCGCGGCATTGGCCTCGTCCATCAGACGCCCGACGCGCAAGGCGGCTTGCAGACCTAGTGCAATTTCGGTCTGCATGTTGGCCAGCTTCAATTGAAAAAGCTGCGTCTGCGCCAGCGGCCGGTTGAACTGCTTGCGGTCGAGGCCGTATTGCCGCGAGGCGTGCCAGCAGAACTCCGCCGCGCCCATGACGCCCCAGGCGATGCCGTAGCGGGCCCGGTTCAAACATCCAAAAGGCCCTTTAAGCCCCTGAACATTCGGTAAAAGCGCCGATTCCGGCACCTCGACACCGTCCATCACGATCTCACCCGTGACCGAGGCACGAAGGCTCAGCTTGCCGCCCACCTTGGGCGCGCTCAGCCCCGCCATGCCCTTCTCCAGAACAAAGCCCCGGATCTTGCCATCATGCGCCTCGGACTTGGCCCAGATCACAAAGACATCGGCAATTGGGCTGTTGGAAATCCACATCTTGGAGCCGGTCAGGCGATAGCCCGTCTCGGTGCGCACGGCGCGGGTCTTCATCGCCGCCGGGTCGCTGCCCGCATCCGGCTCGGTCAGGCCGAAACAGCCGATCAGCTCGCCGCTTGCCAGCCCGGGCAGGTATTTGCGGCGCTGCTCCTCACTGCCATAGGCGTAGATCGGATACATCACCAGCGAGCTTTGCACGCTCATCATCGACCGGTACCCCGAATCGACCCGCTCGATCTCGCGCGCGACGAGGCCATAGCTCACATAGCTTGATCCCAGCCCGCCATATTCCTCGGGGATGGTCGTGCCCAAGAGGCCCATCTGTCCCATTTCCTTGAAGACTTCCGGCTCCACCCGCTCTTCGCGATAGGCGTCGATGACGCGCGGTTGCAGGCTCTCCTGCGCGAAGGTGCGGGCGCTTTCCGCGATCATCCGCTCTTCTTCCGACAGTTGCTCACTCAGCCGAAACGGGTCGCTCCATTCGAAAGAGTTGAGATCCGGTGCATCCTTGGCGCGCAGCGTGGGGGTATTGGCATTCATGGCGCAATCCTTTTGTAAGTCTTGGGTTGCAGGCAATTTACACTAGCCAAACCGGCCTGAATAACGATAAATCCACATGTACCCATGAGTTTTTCGCAAGCATGACCCTGCCTCGCCGTTTTCTGCCCTCTATCTCCTCGCTGCGCGCGCTTGAGGCGTTAGACCGTCTAGGCAGCGCCACCGCCGCCGCCGAAGAGCTGGCGCAAACACAAAGTGCGGTCAGCAGGCAGTTGAAAACCCTAGAAAATCTGCTTGGCGTAACGCTCTTCCTCCGGGAAGGGCGCAGCATGTGCCTGACATCCGACGCGGCGATTTATGCCGACAAGGTGCGCGGTGCCTTGCAGCAGATCGCGCAGGCCTCTGTCAACCTGACGGTCAATCCGGTTGGCGGCAGCCTCAGCCTTGCGATCTTGCCCACCTTTGGCATGCGGTGGCTGGTGCCGCGACTGGCCGATTTCGCGCGCTTGCACCCAGAGGTAACGATCAACCTGTCCACGCGCCTGAAGCCATTCAGCTTTGCGTCGGAACCATTTGATGCAGCTATACATTTTGGTCAGGCCGATTGGCCTGCGACGCAAGCTCTGCGACTGAGGGCAGAAGCGGTCTTGCCGGTCGCCGCCCCCGATCTTATCGCCGCACATCCGGCCATTCAAAGCGCGCGCGATGTCCTGCGCCTGCCGCTCCTGCATATCGAGACGCGCCCCAACGCCTGGGCCGACTGGTTTGCTGCCCACGGCGCAGAGGGAGCGCGGATCACCGGCACCGTTTATGACCAATTCTCAACCATCACGCAGGCCGCGTTGCACGGCCTTGGCGTCGCGCTCCTGCCCGACTACCTTGCCGAGCAGGACCTTGCCACCGGGCGGTTGACCTGTGTCTGGGGCGGGCGCACCGAGATGTCAGGCGCCTATTACCTCGTCTGGCCCGAGGCCAAGGGACGTGACCCGGCGCTGCTGCGCTTTCGTGAGTGGCTGGCCGGACAGGCCGAGGACGAGGACAGGCTGCCCCGCTGACCTATGCTGGTCGTGTGTTTTAGCCCAAAGCGTACCCTGCCCCGCGCACCGTGCGCAGGGGATCGTCGCCGCCATGCTGGCACAGCGCCTTGCGCAGGCGCCCGATATGCACGTCCACGGTGCGGGTATCGACATAGATGTCGCGCCCCCAGACCCGATCGAGCAACTGCTCGCGCGACCAGACGCGCCCGGGCTTTTCCATGAAGGTCGAGAGCAGGCGAAATTCGGTCGGGCCCAGCTTTAGCGGTTTGTCGCGGCGGGTCACGCGATGGGTCTCGGAATCGAGCACGATATCGGCATATTCCAGCCGCTCGCCCACCGTGGCGGGCCGCGTGCGGCGCAGTTGTGCGCGCACCCGCGCCATCAGTTCGACCAATGAATAGGGCTTGATAACGTAGTCATCGGCCCCGGTTTCCAGCCCGCGCACGCGGTCCACCTCCTCAGAACGCGCCGAGAGCATGATGATCGGAATGGCGCGCGTCTCGGAGCGGGTCTTGAGCTGGCGGCAGACCTCGATGCCCGACACATTGGGCATCATCCAGTCGAGCACGATAATATCGGGCGGCATCTCCGACACCATCAAGAGCGCCTCTTCACCATTGCTGGCGGTCATCACGCGGAACCCGTCCGCCTCGAGGTTATAGCCCAGCACCTCGCGCTGCGCGGGCTCATCCTCGACCAGCAGCACGGTGGGTTGATCGGCGGACATCGGCGGTCTCTCCTGTCTCAGACGTTGATATCGGGCGCGATGCCGGGATCGACCGAGGTCGTGTCCCCCTTGGGGCGCGGATCCTCGGGCATCTCACCCGACACCAGATAGATCACCTGCTCGGCGATCGAGGTCACCAGATCGCCCATCCGCTCGGTATTCTTGGCGATGAAATGCAGATGCATGCAGGGCGTGATGTTGCGCGGGTCTTCCATCATGAAGGTCAGGAACTCGCGGAAGATCGCGTTATACATCTGATCGACGTCCTGATCGCGGTGCATCACCTCGAGCGCCAGATCGGCGTCGCGCTGGATATAGGCATCGAGCACGTCCTTGAGCATCTCCTCGACCTCGCGCGCCATCCGGCGCAGCGCGGCCGGAGAGCCGTTGACCGGGGCCATGCTCGACAGAACCGAAGTGCGCTTGGCCATGTTCTTGGCATAGTCTCCGATCCGCTCGAGGCTGGCGGAAATCTTGATCACCGTCAGCACGAGGCGCAGGTCGCGCGCGGTTGGCGCGCGCAGCGCGATCACGCGGGCGGCTTCCTCGTTGATCTGCTCTTCAAGCGCGTCGATGGCCTTGTCGCGGCCGCGCACTTCCTCGGCCAGTTCCTCGTCGCGGGTTTCGAGCGAGCGGGCGGCGTCCGCGATGGCGCGCTCGACCATGCCGCCCATCTTCATGATCTGCGCCTGGATGGTTTCGAGATCGCGGTCGAAGGACGAGACGATATGCTGCTGGTCTGACATTGGAATGATCCTGATCCTGGCCTCAGCCGATGCGCCCGGTGATGTAGCTTTCGGTGCGCTCATCTACGGGGTTGGTGAAAATGGTGCCGGTGTCGCCGTATTCGACAAGGTTGCCGAGATGGAAGAACGCCGTCTTTTGGCTGACGCGCGCGGCCTGCTGCATGGAGTGGGTGACAATCACCACGGAATAGTCCTGCCGAAGCTCGTCGATCAGCTCCTCGACCTGCGCGGTGGCGATGGGATCGAGCGCCGAGCACGGCTCGTCCATCAAGAGAACCTCGGGGGCCGTCGCCACGGCGCGGGCGATGCACAGGCGCTGCTGCTGGCCACCCGAAAGACCGGTGCCGGGCTGGTCGAGCCGGTCCTTGGCCTCGGTCCACAGCGCGGCGCGGCGCAAGGATTTCTCGACGATCTCGTCGAGATCCGCCTTGGTGCGGGCAAGCCCGTGGATACGGGGCCCGTACGCCACGTTGTCATAGATCGACTTGGGGAACGGGTTGGGCTTCTGGAATACCATGCCCACCTTGGCGCGCAATTGCACCGGATCGACGCGCTTGTCGTAGATGTCCTGCCCGTCGAGCAGGATATCCCCCTGCACCCGGCAGATGTCGATGGTGTCGTTCATCCGGTTGATGCAGCGCAGGAAGGTAGATTTACCGCAGCCCGACGGGCCGATGAAGGCGGTCACGGTGTTGTCGAGGATATCCACATCCACGTCCTTGATGGCGTGGGTATCGCCGTAATAAACCTGCACCTTGCGCGCGGCGATCTTGATTTTGTCTTGGGTCACTTTGTTCTCCGCAAGATTAGGGGCGTCATACATGGTGGGATACCTTTCTTACCAGCGGCGTTCAAACCGGCGACGCAGGATGATCGCGATAATGTTCATGGTCAGCAGGAAGACAAGAAGCACGATGATGCCGCCCCAGGCCTTTTCATAAAAGCTCGGATCGGCGCGCGCGGCCCAAGTGTAGATCTGCGCGGGCATCGCCGAGTTGGGGTCCATAAAGCCCGACACCACGCCGTCAGGATAGCCGCGCGCGACAAAGCCGACCATGCCGATCAGCAGGAGCGGCGCGGTCTCACCAAGCGCCTGCGCGAGGCCGATGATGGTGCCGGTCAGGATGCCGGGCATGGCGAGCGGCAGCACGTGGTGGAACACCGACTGCATCTTCGAGGCCCCCACCCCGAGCGCCGCATCACGGATCGAGGGCGGCACCGCGCGCAGCGAGGCGCGGGTCGAAATAATAATCGTCGGCAGGGTCATCAGCGTCAGCACAAGCCCCCCCACAAGCGGGGCCGATTGCGGCAAATGCGCAAACTGAATGAACACCGCGAGCCCGAGGATGCCGAACACGATGGAGGGCACCGCCGCGAGGTTCGAGATATTCACCTCGATGAGGTCGGTAAACCTGTTCTGCGGTGCGAATTCCTCAAGGTAGATTGAGGCCGCCACACCGATGGGCAGCGACAGCACCAGCACAACCAGCATCATGAAGAACGAGCCCACGACCGAGGCCCCGATACCTGCACCGCCGGGATTGTCCACGCCGGAATCAGCCCCGGTGATGAAGGTCCAGTTGAGACTGGAACGCACGATACCGGCCTCTTGCAAGGCATCGACCAGATCGAGGTCGGCGGCCATCAGAAAGCGGCTGTCCTTAACCGAGTCGCGCGTCAGTCGCCCGTTGAGATAGCCATCGACCCGAGAGGACGCGGCGAGCTCGAAACTGACGGGCGTGCCGATCTCACCGGGATTGGCCTGATAATACTCGCGCAGCGTGCTGCCGACCTTGCCGAGCAGTCGCTCGATAGACTCTTCATCGAACTCCATTTCCATGCCGCGCGCGTCAAGCTGCTGCTTGAGCGCGTCGATGAAGAGGGTCTGATAGGCCTTGGTCTTGAACAGCTCGCCCTCGGCGGCCTCGATTTGCGGTTGCGTGATGGTGAACTCGACCCCGACAATCGTGCGCGTGAAGGCCGGGCTACCAGAGCGGATGATCGACACCGCCAGCACCACGAGAAAGAAAATGCCGATCAGGATCGCTGTCAGGCCATAGGCCTTGAACCGGGCCTCGGCGCGGTTGCGACGCTTGGTACGCGCATCCTGAGTCGCGAGCGAGCTGCCGGGACGGTCTCCGCCAGTGTTGAGCGTTGCGTCGGTCATTCATACTGCTCCCGGTATTTGCGAACGATGTAGAGGGCAAAAATGTTGAGCCCGAGCGTGATGACAAAGAGCGTCATCCCAAGCGCGAAGGCCACCAGTGCCTCGGGGCTTGCGAAATCGGCATCGCCGGTCAGCTGGCTCACGATCTTGGCGGTGACCGTGGTCATCGCCTCGAACGGGTTGAGCGACAGGCGCGCGGCGGCCCCGGCCCCCAGCACCACGATCATGGTCTCGCCGATGGCGCGGCTGGCGGCCAGCAGGATCGCGCCGACGATCCCCGGCAGCGCGGCGGGCAGCACCACCTGCCGGATGGTTTCCGACTTGGTGGCCCCCAGCCCGTAAGAGCCATCACGCATCGCCTGCGGCACCGAGTTGATGATGTCATCCGAGAGTGAGCTGACAAAGGGGATGAGCATGATGCCCATCACCAGACCGGCGGTCATTACCGCCGTGCCCGCCTGCATCCAGCCCAGACCGTCCTTGCCGAAGACCGCCATCAGCAGCGGCCCCACGGTCAGCAGCGCGAAGAGGCCGTAAACAATCGTCGGGATACCGGCCAGCACCTCGAGCATCGGCTTGGCGACAGAGCGCACGCGCGGGGTGGCGTATTCCGACAGGTAGATCGCTGCAAACAGCCCGACCGGCACCGCAACCAAAAGCGCCACGATGGAGATATAGAACGTGCCCCAGAGAAGCGGCAGAACCCCCAGTTCGGAGCTGCCCCCGCGCCCGGTAAAGGACGGCGACCACGTGGTGCCAAAGAAGAAATCCCAGGCCGGGTAGAGGCGGAAAAACTCGATAGTGTTGAACACCAGCGACAGCACGATGCCGACGGTGGTCAGGATGGCCACCGAGGCGGCGGCGACCAGCACGCCATGCACAACCCGTTCGACCACGTTGCGGGCGCGAAACTCGGGGCGCATCTCGCGCATGCCCCAAGCGGCCCCGGCAAGGGCCACGAGGATCACGAGGGCGCTCAGGATCAGGTTGCCGGTGTCATTCATGATCCGGTAGCGCTGCGCCGCTTCGAGGATCGGCTGCGTGACCTGCGCGGTCACGATCTGGCCCGCATCCTTGAGCCGCTGCGTGACATCGTTGAAGTCACTGCGCGCGCTGCGGGCGAAGTCTTCGGTCATCAGCCCCTGCGCCACGGCATTGTCGAGCCCTTCGGCGGTGCGGCGCACCTCTGACATGATCAGGTCACGGCTGGAGCCATCGGGAATCGCGCTTTCGGGGATATCTGCGGCCACGGTGCCGTTGACGATCAACGGCTGCGCCAGCAGCCAGACCAACAACAAAAGGAAGGACGGCAGCACAACCTTGAGAGCGACGTTATATCCGTAATAGGAGGGCAGCGAATGCAGGTCGCGGCTGTCGCCGCCAGCCCCTGCCATGACACGCGCACGTCCCAGCACATAGCCTGTGGTCGCAATGGCAAGAACACTCAAAATCAGCCAGAGAAGCGGCATGCGGGCCCCCGTATCATCAATTCATGTTGGCAAGGCAGACAAAACGGGGGGCGGCATCAGAACCTCCCCCCGAGCATGGCAGGACGAGGCTATCAGGAGCCGCCGCCCATTACCTTTTCATTGGCAACCGCAGCCTGGACATCGCCCAGCTCCGGATCGGCGACGAGGCCGTAGTTGGACAGCGGGCCGCCGGGGCCTGCGATCTCGTCAGCGACGAAGAACTGTGCGTATTCCTTGAGGCCGGGGATCACGCCGATATGCGCTTTCTTCACGTAGAAGTAGAGCGGACGCGACACCGGGTATTCACCCGAGGCGATGGTCTCGGTCGAGGGGGCAACACCGCCCATGGTGGCAACCTTGAGCTTGTCGGTGTTGTTCTCGTAGAATGCGAGGCCAAACACGCCGATGCCGTTGGTGTTTGCGTCGATACGCGCCAGCGTCTCGGTGTAGTCGCCGTCGATGTCAACCGATTTGCCATCGGCGCGCACGTCGAGGCAGGCATCCTCGGCGTCGTCCTCGGACATGCCGCCATCCATCATCGCCTTCATCGCGCCGGTGTCTTCACAGCCCTTCAGAAGAACCTTGTCTTCAAAGACTTCACGGGTGCCGTGCTTGGTGCCGGGGATGAACATGGCGATCTCCGCGTCAGGCAGGTCGCTGTTGAACTCGGTCCAGCTGTTGTGCGGGTTGGCGACGATCTCGCCATCTTTCAGCACCTGCGCGCCGATCGCGTTGAAGATGTCGGCAGGCTGGAATTCGGTGAAGGCGGGGCCCGACTGCTGGCTGGCGAAAACGATGCCGTCATAGCCGATGCGCACTTCGATGATGTCGGTCACGCCGTTCTCGGCGCAGGCCTTGATCTCTTTTTCGCGGATGGCGCGCGAGGCGTTGGCCACGTCGATGGTGTTTTCGCCGACGCCTTCACAGAAGCGCTTGAGGCCCGAGGACGAGCCGCCCGATTCGACGACCGGTGTCGGGAAATCGGTGTTGTCGCCAAAGAGCTCGGCAACGATTGAGGCGTAGGGCAGAACGGTCGAAGAGCCGGCGACCTGTACGTTGTCGCGGGCAGCGGCGCTGCCTGCGGCCAGTCCGGCCAGTGCGGCAGCAGAAACGGTGGTTTTGAGAAGAGACATGGATTGCTCCCTGAGTTCGGTTTCACAGGGCCGCCCGGCAGGGCGACCTTGGGGGCGGTGCTAAGCACTTTCAGCGACGCTTTTGTTACACTTAAGTAACTGTTTTATGACAGTCGCCGATTCGATCAAAATCGTTGGAAAAAAGGGGCTCAGGCGGTCCAGCGCGGCAGGATCACCGTGAATTCGCTGCCCTCTCCGGGGGTTGAGGAGATTCGCAGCCGCCCCCGGTGGCGGTTCACGATATGCTTGACGATGGCCAGCCCCAGCCCGGTGCCGCCCATCTCGCGCGAGCGGTGCGTATCGACCCGGTAAAACCGTTCCGTCAGGCGCGGGATATGCAGCGGGTCGATGCCCGGCCCGGTATCGCGCACCCGCGCCACGATGGCGGGCATGCGCAGGGTCGCGTCCTTGGGATGCCGGTCTAGCGTGATGGTGATCCGGTTCTCGGCCCCGCCATATTTGATCGCGTTCTCGATCAGGTTGGTGAAAACCTGTTGCAACTGATCGGCATTGCCGGGTGCCTGCATGCCCTCGCCGCCCTCAAAAATCAGTTCCGTGCCGCTCTCGCGGGCCAAGGGGCGCAGCATGTAGACGACCGAGCCGATCACCTCCGCGAGATCCACCGCCTCGCGCGGGCGCACGCGCTCCTCGCCCTCGACCCGGCTGAGTGACAACAGATCGCGTACCAGCCGCTCCATGCGGGCGGCCTCATTCTGCATGATGCCCAGAAACCGGTCGATCGCCGTCTCGTCGCGGCGCGCAGGTCCCTGCAATGTCTCGATAAACCCCATCAGCGCGGTGAGCGGCGTGCGCAGCTCGTGGCTGACATTGGCCACGAAATCGCGGCGCATCTGCGCGGCCTGTTCGCGCTCGGTCATGTCCTCGAACGACACCAGCACGCCGCGCGTGCTGTCGGTCTCGACATAGGCGACATGCACCTCGAATGTGCTGTCGCGCCCGGCCTCGGAGATCTGGTATCCGGTCTTGCGGCGGGCGCGGTCGCGCAGCGTGGCCTCGATCGCCGCCAGCACATCGGGCTGGCGCAGGGCGGTCAGGAAATGCCGCCCGACAATGCCCGGCCCCATCATGTCGCAGGCCGCGTCATTGGCCGCCGCGATCCGCTCGTCCGGGCCTATGAGCAGCGCCGCCAGCGGCATCCCCGCCAGAACCGAGGCCAGCCCCTGCATCGCGCGTCAGACCTCGTGCAGCCCGGTGCGATACCGGCGCATGTTCTGTTGATAATGCAGCGCGGTGGCGCGCAAGGTTTCGATGGCGGTCTCATCCAGGCTGCGGATCACCTTGCCCGGCGCCCCCATCACCAAACTGCCCTCGGGGATCTCCTTGCCCTCGGTAATGAGCGCCCCTGCCCCGATCAGACTGTTGCGGCCAATGCGGGCACCGTTGAGCACGGTGGCCCCCATTCCGATCAGCACATTCTCCTCAAGGATGCAGCCATGCAGCATCGCCTTGTGCCCGATGGTACAGCCCGGACCGATCACCAGCGGATAACCCATGTCGGTATGCATGACGCAGTTTTCCTGCACATTGCTGCCGGCGCCGACGCGGATCTCCTCATTGTCGCCGCGCAGCGTGCAGCCGAACCAGACCGAGGCCAGATCTTCGATCACCACCTTGCCGATCAGATTGGCATCCGGCGCGATCCACGTATCCCCGGCGATCTGCGGGCTGTGGCCGTCAAGCGTGTAGATGGTCATTGCGTCTCCTCGAATTCGGCTTGCAGATGGCGGACATGATCGGTCAGCCAGGGTTGCTGGCCCCGGCGCAGGCGCGTGGCCTCGATGATGGTCTTGAGCCGCGCTTCGGTGGCATCGAGATCGTCATTCACCAGCACGAAATCGTAGCCGTCCCAGTGGCTGATCTCGTCCCAGCTTTTCTGCATCCGGCGCGCGATCACGTCGGGGCTGTCCTGCCCGCGTGTCTCAAGCCGCCGGTGCAACTCGCGGATCGAGGGCGGCAGCAGGAAGATCGACAGCGTGTGCCCGCCGAGGGCAGAGTTGCGGATCTGCTGCGCACCCTGCCAGTCGATGTCAAAGAGAACATCGCGCCCGCTATTGATCGCCGCCTCGACCGGCCCCTTGGGCGAGCCATAGAAATTGCCGAAGACATGCGCATGCTCCAGCATCTCGCCCTCTGTTACCTCGCGCTTGAACCGCTCCTCGCTCAGGAAATGATAATCCTGCCCGTCAACCTCACCTTCCCGTGGGGTGCGCGTGGTGGCCGAGACAGAGAATGAAATCGTCGGATCCCAATCCCGCAACCGCCGCGACAGGGTCGACTTTCCCGCGCCCGACGGCGAGGACAGGATGATCAGGAGACCCCTGCGATCACTCATGCCCCTGCCCTTTCACTGTTCCGAAAATACTCATCTCCCGGGCCTGCCCCTAGTGCCTCATTCGACATTCTGCACCTGTTCACGCATCTGGTCGATCACGGTCTTGAGACCTAGGCCGATCTCGGTCAGCCCGGCATGCTGCGCCTTTGAGCACAGCGTGTTGGCCTCGCGGTTGAACTCCTGACTCAGAAAATCAATCTTGCGCCCGACTGGCGAGCCCGCTTCGATGAGCGCCCGCGACGCCGCGACATGCGCCCCCAGTCGGTCCAGCTCTTCCGTGACGTCGAGCTTTACCGCCAGAACGGCAAGCTCCTGCGCGACGCGCGCGGGGTCAACGCTCTCGGTGTTGTCCACCACCCGCGCCAAAGCCGCGCGGTGGCTGCGTGCGATATCCTCGGCACGGGTCGCCAGCAAGGCGCGCGCCTCGTCGGTGAGACGCGCGATCTCGTCGAGATGGGCGCCCAGGACCTGCGCCAAAGCCGCGCCCTCACTCGCGCGCATCGTCACGAACTCCTGCAAGACGGTCTCGAAATCCGTCAGCAATGCCACGCGCAACGCGGATGTGTCGGCGTCACCCGATCCCCCTTCCAGCACACCACGCAAGGCCAGAACGTCAGCGGATGTGGCCGGTGCCAGCGACAGGCCCATCTGCATGGCCTTTTCCTCGACCTGCGACATGGCGTGCAGCACATCGTCAAGTGTGGCTTGGCTCAGAGCAAGGCGCCCAGTCGTCTCTGCGCTGCTCACCCGGAGGCCAAGCGTCACGTTCCCCCGCCCGAGCACGGCATTCAGCCGTGTCCGCAAACCCATTTCGAGCCCGTCGATCCAGTCGGGCACGCGCAGGCGCAGATCCAGCCCCTTGCCGTTCACGCCGCGCAGCTCCCAACTCCAGCCATGTCCGGCATGGGCTCCCTTGCCACTGGCAAAGGCGGTCATCGAATGGATCATGTCTCGAACGGCTCCTTGGGTGGCGGTTGCGACCTGTCCTAGCCATTGCCCCGGCGGCTGGCAAGCCTCGGCTGTGCCGCGCGCGCGGCCCGAAGGTTAACCAAACAATTCGATTTTTAGACAAATCCCCCACGGAATGTGCAAATTCAAAGGGCGCACGGTGGCCGAGCAACAGATCAACCGGTTGCGGGCAGGCTGCGCAATAGTGGCACGAGGTCACGATTGAAAGGGTGTATCATGTATGATGACGGAACCATCACCGAGACCACACAGCAACCGGGCATCGCACTGGACGGTGCCGAGGCGGACTTGCGGGCGTTCAGATCCCACTGGGCCAGCATGCGCCTGGGTGAGAGCGTGCCACGCCGCTCAGATATTGACCCTCGCCGGATCGGCCCGCTTCTCTCCAACGCCTTCATCGCCGAACGGATCGCACCTGGCGTCACACGCCTCAGAATTGCCGGAATGCACCTCAATGACCTGATGGGCATGGAAGTGCGTGGCATGCCGTTGTCGAGCTTCATCGCCCCCGCCGCGCGCCAGAGGTTTGCCGACGCCCTCGTCGATCTCTTCGATCGCCCCGCAACTCTCGAACTGGACCTTTGCGGCAAGACAGGCTTTGGCAGACCGCCACTGGCAGGGCGGCTTGTTCTGCTGCCGCTGCGCAGTGATCTTGGGGATGTGTCGCGCGCGCTCGGGTGTCTCGTGACACAGGGCGAGATCGGTCGAACCATGCGGCGCTTTGACATTGGGGCGATACGCATGGCGCCCTTGACCACGACGCCCCAACAGATGCGGCTCACGTCTCTGACAGGAGGGGCAACCAGCCCGGGACCCGGACACAGGGCCAGACGCGGCCACAATCACTTGCGCCTTGTAAAATAAAAAGGCCCTCGTAAGGCCAGCCCTTTGCAATAAATGATGCAGCGCAGAGCTGAGAGCCGTTCAGCGCAACACGATGACAAGGATCCAGCTTCCGAAGATCTCTTCGGGAGGTGGATGCGATGAATGTCGGCTGTGCGGGACTTTACTGCCGTTCGCTTCACGTGCATGAAAGTCTGGTCTGGTGAACCGTTCAACAAACGGTCGTTTTTGGAAGGCTTTGCCCTCGCGGTATCGAAGTCCTGCTTAGAGTCAAAATTGCGCCATGATCTACGGCTATCGTTTGTTTGATAAAAAGGGATATTTTTATGAAATTAGGCCTCATCGCAAGCACTGGTGGACTCGGGGCTCTGGCTATGGTGGTCCTTGGCACTTCCGGTCTGTTCTCATCCAAAACCGCCGATTTCACTTTCCCAGTCACAGATGGCAAAGGCACGATGACCTATCGCTGCCAAGTCGCCGAAACACCGGAAGAATCCGAGATGACAGCCCGCGCCGCACATACGCTCTTTGAGCCAGCTCTGCTGGAAAGCGCCCAGTCACAAGGCAGGGCCATGGCTGCCAGCATGTCGCCTGACCGTTCTTCCTCTGATGTAGTTGCCGAGTTAGAAGCCATAAATGCTGAAGCCAATGCGCACCGAAAAGAGGTGCATAGCGAAATGCAACGTAACTTCGGGTGCGTTTATAGGGGAAGCTCCTAAAAGCTAACACCATCCGTAATGCCTGCGCACGGCTGCCATTCGATCACGTTCCAAAAACTCTCCTTTTTGGCACAGGTTCAAATCACCTAAGTTTACGCTGACAAAAAACCCGTTCAAAACCTTGATAGGTAGTTGAAGGTTTTTGACTGCGTGACGATAGCAGACATTCGTGGCGTTGCAGAATATCTGCAGTCTGGGCTCAATCCAGACCTTCGCCGCTGGTTGTGCGAGCGACGGCTCGGCGGACGGAGCTGCCGTTTAAACCATGAAGGCAGATGTCTGTTACCTTTGAATCTGCTCGTTCTTGAGCGCAGCAGGTTTTCCGACTAACCACCTTACGGTAACTGCTATGACCGCTCCCGTTGCAATGAAGAGTAATGTATTTTGCGCCAGCACCTGCCAGCCATATGGAGTTAGAATTCCATCGATTGATCTGACATAGCCTTCGCCACCGATACGTGAGTTAAAGTAGGGGTTGTTCGATTGACGCCAACCGGAGTAGCGACCTATCGCGATACTGAGTGCGGCCAAAATCGCAGCTATTGCGGCTCCCCAACAAGCTGCGGAAACCCAACTGATTTCCTTTTGCATGATCCGTTTGAGGATTGGCGCTCCTACCACCCAGCAACATAACAAAGCAAATGGAACACCCAGAATTGCTCCACCAATAACGCCGCCGGGGTTTGCGTTGAGTATAGAGGGCACCCCAACCACTGCTAGGTAACCCAGCAAGGCTGACCAATTAACAGCTTTGATCCATTGCTTGCGGGAATAAACAGGCCAATCACTCATGCTAGGACCCTATCAAAATCTGTGAGAACCTCTAGACCGGTTTCCCGCAAACCGACGTTCGCTGCATCGTGTCAGCTTGGTAGGTATGGGCTCTCCTGACACCTTCGCCGCGTGGCGCACGAATGGCTGGTTCAGGAAGCCTCGCTGTTCGCTGCATTTGATCTGAATTCACAGATCGCGGGACAAAGTTGCTCTTGGTGAAAGTCGGGATCAAGGTCGCCATTGGCCTGGAGCGGACCTTGGATCAAAGCACCCGCGCGATACGCGGTCGAAGACCGCCGCGCATCGACGGGCCGCCCCGACGGCACGGCGATTTGGCTGGAACCTGCGCATTGCGTGGATGTTTTCCTGACTTGGCAGAGATAAAGGTCTGCCGAACCAACCTTGGATCGCCGCACCGCGGCCCGTCGATGCGCGGCTCACGTCAATGCCCGCTCCAGGCCAAGCCAAGCCGAGGTTCGTTTCTAACGCAATCGACAGTCTGGGCTCGAAGCGGTCATTGCGCTCCGAGCCCACTGCGTGTTCTCACCTGCATCATTTACTGCAAGGGGCGGGCTCGTAAGGGCCTTTTCCCTGACAGATCAAACCGCTTGCGCGCGCAGCCTGTCATCGCGCAACGCCTTTAGCTCTTCCGCCACGAGAAAGGCCAGTTCCAGCGACTGGCTTGCGTTCAGGCGCGGGTCACAGGCGGTGTGGTAACGATCGCTGAGGTTCTCATCCGACAGCGCCCGCATGCCGCCGGTGCATTCGGTCACGTCCTGTCCGGTCATCTCGAAATGCACCCCGCCCGGGATCGTGCCCTCGGCGCGGTGGATGCCGAAGAATTCCTGCACCTCGCGCAGCACCGCCTCGAACGGCCGGGTCTTGTAGCCGGTCGCTGATTTGATCGTGTTGCCGTGCATCGGATCGCAGACCCAGAGCACATTGGCGCCTTCCTCTTCGACGGTGCGGATGAGACGCGGCAGGTTTTCCGCCACCTTGCCCGCGCCGAACCGCGCGATGAGCGTCAGCCGCCCGGCCTCGTTTTCGGGGTTGAGTGTCGCAACCAGCCGCTTGAGGTCATCAGAGGTCATCGAGGGGCCACATTTCAGGCCGATCGGGTTCTGCACCCCGCGCAGAAACTCGACATGCGCGCCGTCAGGCTGGCGCGTGCGGTCGCCGATCCACAACATGTGGCCAGAGCCCGCGAGCCATTTGCCGGACGTCGAATCAAGCCGCGTCAGCGCCTCTTCATATTCCAGCAAAAGCCCCTCATGCGAGGTGTAGAAATCAACCGTGCGCAGGGTATGGGCCTGCGCACTGTCCACGCCCGCCGCCTTCATAAAATCAAGTGCGTCTGCGATGTGATTGGCCATCTCACGATATTTCGCGGCCTTCTCACTCTCGGTAAAGCCGAGCGTCCATTGATGCACCTGATGCACGTCAGCGTAGCCACCCGTCGAAAACGCGCGCAGCAGGTTCAGCGTGGCCGCCGCCTGCGTGTAAGCCTGCAACATCCGGTCGGGATCGGGAATGCGCGAGTCCGGGGTGAACGCCATATCGTTGATGATATCGCCCCGGTAGCTGGGCAGCTCCTCTCCGTTCACGACCTCGGTGGGCGCCGAGCGCGGTTTGGCGAACTGACCGGCCATGCGGCCGACTTTGACCACCGGCACCTTGGCGCCATAGGTCAGGACCATGGCCATTTGCAGCATCACCTTGAACGTGTCGCGGATCGCGTCGGCCGAGAACTGATCGAAGGCCTCGGCGCAATCCCCGCCTTGCAACAAGAATGCCTCACCGCGCGATGCCGCGCCAAGCTGCGCCTTGAGCCGCCGCGCCTCGCCCGCGAAGACCAGCGGAGGGTACTGTGTCAGACGGGCCTCGGCGCGCGCAAGCGCGGTGGCATCGGTATAGTCCGGCATCTGCACCCGCGGTTTCGCGCGCCAGTCCGTTTTCTGCCATTCCGTCATGTTCAGTCTCCGCTTTGTCGTCGTTCACGCCCGGTCTATACTAAAGACGCTTGAAAGAGGCCATATGGGAGTTGAGGGATTCGGCCGCATTTATCACCTCGTCTCTTGTCAACAGCGACGTTTTCGTGACAGACGCGAATGAGGTCCGGATTGCGTCGGGAATCGTAAAGTAATGAAAACTGAAACCGCAAAGATCGATGTCGACGCGCCCAAGGCTCCAAAACGCTTTGTGTTCGTTCTGCTCGACAAGTTCACTCTGCTGAGCTTTGCTTCGGCAGTGGAATGTTTGCGTATCGCCAACCGCATGGCCGAGGCAGAACTCTACAGCTGGGCGTTGACGGGCGATACAGAGGATATCGTGACCTGTTCCAACGGGGTGCGGTTTCACGTCGACTTTCCTCTGGCAGAGCTGAACCGTGAAGATGTCGTGATCGTCTGTGGCGGGGTCGACATTCAGGCGGCCACCACGAAACGCATGCTCAACTGGCTGCGCCGCGAAGCACGCCGGGGGTTGCGAATGGGCGGGCTTTGCACCGCATCTTATGTCCTTGCCAAGGCCGGGCTTCTGGATGGCAAACGCGCGACGATCCACTGGGAAAACCACGATGCCTTCCTCGAGGAGTTTGACGAGGTGCAACTGACCAAGTCGGTCTTTGTCATCGACGGCAACCGCATGACCACTGCGGGCGGCACATCCTCAATCGACCTGATGCTCAACATCATCGCCGACGATCACGGCGAGAAGCTGGCCAATGCCGTCGCAGATCAACAGATATACTCTTCAATCCGCACCGATCAGGACACCCAACGCCTGAGTGTCCCGACGCGGATCGGCGTGCGCCACCCCAAGCTGAGCCAGGTCATCCAGATGATGGAAAGCAACATCGAGGATCCGATCAGCCCGTCGGTGCTTGCGCGCGAGGTGGGCATGTCCACGCGCCAGCTTGAGCGGCTGTTCCGGCGCTACCTCAGCCGCAGCCCCAAGCGGTACTACATGGAATTGCGGCTGCAAAAGGCGCGCAACCTGCTGATGCAGACCGACATGACGGTGATCAACGTGGCGCTCGCGTGCGGTTTTGCCTCACCGTCGCATTTCTCGAAATGCTACCGCGCGCATTACAACACCACGCCCTACCGAGAACGCGGGGCGCACACGTCAAGGCTGTCAGTGTGATCGCAAGCGGCAAGCCGCTTTCTTGAAAAGAAAGCGAACCGAAATCTTTTCAAGATTTCGGCCACCCTCAGCGCGTGATCCGATAGGCCGCGCCCTGCCCCACACTCAGGAACCAGATTGCACCATCAGGGGCCTCGACAATGTCGCGCACGCGCGATGTCTCGGGGCTCTCGAACCGCTCAACCTCGCGCAGCGGTGTGCCCTTGAGCCGTGAGATCATGTCGAACTTGAGCGAGCCCACGAAGATATCGCCGCGCCAATCGGGGAACATGTCACCCTGATAGATCATCATGCCCGAGGGCGCGATCGAGGGATCCCAGTAATGCGCGGGCTGCTCCATGCCCTCCTTGGCCGTGCCCTCACCGATCTTCGCACCGGAATAGTGCCGCCCGTAGGAAATCACCGGCCAGCCATAGTTTGCGCCCTTCTCGACGCGGTTCACCTCATCGCCACCACGCGCGCCATGCTCGACAACCCAGAGAGTGCCTGACCCATCGAGCGCCGCACCTTGCGGATTGCGATGCCCGTAGGACCAGATTTCCGGCTGCGCGCCAGATGTGTCAACAAAAGGATTGTCCTGCGGCACCGACCCGTCGCGCGCGATACGGATCACCGAGCCGTTCTCGCGGCCCAGATCCTGCGCCGAGGGCCTGTCGCCGCGCTCGCCTATGGTGGCGTAAAGATAGCCATCGCGCCCTTCGACCAGACGCGAGCCGAAATGCCGTCCACCGGAAGAGCCCGGCTCCATCTCGAAAATCACCGAGAGGTCACTCAGCCGATCGGCACCGGGAGCCAGCCGCGCCCGGGCGATGGCGGTGCCCGCCCCACCAGATTGCGGTTTGGAATAGCTGAAATACACCTCGCGGCTCTGCGCAAAATCACGCGGGATCAGCAGGTCGAGCAAGCCACCCTGACCGCGCGCGGCGATCTCCGGCAGGCCTTTGATCGCGCGGCTTTGACCGTCCGCGACATGCAAAAGCCGCCCGTCACGTTCGGTAATCAGCATGCCGCCATCCGGCAGGAACTCCAACGCCCAAGGCGCATCCAGCCCGTCGACCATCTTGGTCACGGTCAGGGAGCCCGCACTCGTATCGAGCGCATGGGCGGGTGCTGCTGCGACACCAATAGCGAAGATGAAAGCGGTGAAACGGGTCATGGACATCTCCTTTCCCGTCTCAAGATAAGTACCTCAGGCGCGTTTGCCACTCACTTGCGCAATATCGAGCAGATCGAGCACCCGCGCCTCTATATCCGACGCGTTGAGCCGCGCCGTGCCATACATATCCGCGGGGCTCGCTTGATCTATGAAGATGTCCGGCAGCACCATGGAGCGGAATTTGAACCCGTCATCAAACACTTTAGCTTCGCTCAGGAAGTGACTGACATGGCTTGAAAATCCTCCGATAGCGCCTTCCTCGATGGTGATCATCGCCTCGTGGTTCTCAACCAGATCGAGGATCAGTGCCTCGTCGAGCGGCTTGGCAAAGCGGGCATCGGCCACGGTCGGCGTGATCCCGCGCGCGCGCAACGCCTCAGACGCCTCCATGACCTCCTTGAGCCGTGTGCCGTAAGACAGGATCGCAACGCGGCTCCCCTCTTGAATGATCCGCCCCTTGCCGATCTCCAGAGGCTCGCCACGCTCGGGCATGGTCACGCCAGCCCCCTCGCCGCGCGGGTAGCGGAAGGCAATCGGCCCGTCGTCATGCGCCGCCGCCGTGGCCACCATATGCACAAGCTCGGCCTCATCGGCAGCGGCCATCACCACGAACCCCGGAAGGTTGGCAAGGAACGCCACGTCGAACGCCCCCGCATGGGTCGCCCCATCGGCCCCAACCAGCCCGGCACGGTCAATCGCAAAGCGCACCGGCAGGCGTTGAATGGCCACATCGTGGACAACCTGATCGTAACCGCGCTGCAGGAACGTGGAATAAAGCGCGCAAAACGGCTTCATACCGCCCGCCGCCAGCCCGGCGGAAAACGTCACCGCGTGCTGTTCGGCGATGCCGACATCAAAACAGCGCGACGGGTAGCGTTCGGCGAAGAGATCAAGCCCGGTGCCATCCGGCATCGCCGCCGTAATCGCGCAGATCTTGTCATCACGCGCCGCCTGATCCAGCAGCGCATTGGCAAAGACCTTTGTATAACTCGGCGCGTTCGAGGGGGCCTTTTTCTGCTCGCCGGTTACCAGATCGAACTTGGCGGTCGCATGGCCGCCATCGCGGGCGTGCTCAGCCGGGGCATAGCCCTTGCCCTTCTTGGTCAGCGCATGAATGAGGATCGGCCCCGTCGCCCGGGCCTTGACCGTGCGCAGCACCGGCAACAGCTGCTCCATGTCATGCCCGTCGATCGGCCCGACATAGGAAAACCCAAGCTCTTCGAAGAGCGTGCCGCCCACCGTCATGCCCTTGAGCATGTCCTTGGCACGCCGCGCGCCTTCCTGAAAGGGCGGCGGCAGCAGGGAAATCGCCCCCTTGGCGGCGGCCTTGAATTCCTGAAACGGCTCACCTGCGTAAAGCCGCGAGAGATAGGAGGACAGCGCCCCCACGGGCGGCGCGATGGACATTTCGTTGTCATTGAGGATCACGATCAGCCGCTTGCCCAGGTGACCCGCGTTGTTCATCGCCTCAAACGCCATGCCCGCCGACATCGCCCCGTCGCCGATGATTGCGATGGCGTCGCCATGCCCGGTGGGACAGGCCCCGCCCAGATCACGCGCCACGGCAAAACCGAGCGCGGCACTGATCGAGGTAGAGCTATGCGCGGCACCGAACGGGTCATAGGGCGACTCGGATCGCTTGGTAAATCCCGAGAGGCCGTCCTTTTGCCGGATGGTGCGCATACGGTCGCGCCGCCCGGTCAGGATCTTGTGCGGATAGCTTTGATGCGACACATCCCAGATGATCTTGTCACGCGGCGCATCAAACACATGGTGCAGCGCCACAGTGAGTTCCACCACCCCCAGCCCCGCGCCCAGATGCCCGCCGGTTTCCGATACCGCCGCAATGGTGTCGGCGCGCAGTTCCTGCGCAAGTGTCACAAGCTGCCCGTCGCTCAACCGCTTGAGGTCGGCGGGGCTCTTGACCTGATCGAGAAGCGGTGTGGTCGGGCGGTCTGGCATAGGACCCCTCCTTGGGGGAATTGGCTAGCTCTGGCGCGAGATAACGAAGCGGGCAAGCTCCCGCAAGCCGTCGGCACGCTCTCCATAGAAAGATAGAGCGTCACAGGCCAGATCAACAAGGGCTGCCGCGCGGGTTTTCGCCCCCTCCAGCCCCATAAGGGACACGAATGTGGCCTTGCCCGCGGCGGCGTCCTTGCCCACGGCCTTGCCCACCTGCGCGGCGTCGCCGGTCACGTCGATCACGTCATCCTGGATCTGAAAGGCGAGGCCAAGCGCCCGGGCATAGGCCAAGAGCGGCGCCGGATCGGCGCGGCCCATGCGGGCCCCCGCCGTGGCCGACCATTCGATCAGCGCGCCGGTCTTGCCCTCCTGCAACGTGATGATCTCATCAAGGGTAAGTGGGGTCTCGGCACTCTCGGCGGCAATGTCGCGTGCCTGCCCCAGCACCATCCCCTGCCCGCCTGCGGCCCGCGCGAGCGTATGGGTCAGTTCGGCGCGCACATCCGCCCCGAGCCCGGTCTGCGGGTCACTCACCAGCTCAAACGCCAGCGAGTGCAGCGCGTCGCCCACCAGTATCGCCGTCGCCTCGTCCCACCGGACATGCACCGTCGGTTGCCCGCGCCGCAGATCGTCATCATCCATCGCGGGCAGGTCGTCATGCACGAGGCTATAGGCGTGCAGCGCCTCGATGGCGCAAGCGGGCCAGAGCGCCGCTGCCGCGTCGACACCATGCAGCCGCGCGCTCTCCATCACCAGAAAGCCGCGAATGCGTTTGCCGCCGCGCGTGGCATAGCCCATGCCCTCGGTCACCTGCCCGGCCGGAAACCCCCCAAGGATAAGCTCCAGCTGTGTCATGATCGCGCCGGCGTCGGCGGCGAGCCTGTCTTGCATCGCCCTCAATCGCCCGAGACCGGGTGTGTCCCGGTCGGATTGCCGTCCGCATCCAAGGTGATCGCGGCGACCTTTTCCTCGGCCTCCTTGAGCTTTTCCTCGCAGCGCTTCTTGAGCAGCGCACCGCGCTCGTAAAGCGTGATCGATTCCTCAAGCGCGACATCGCCACGCTCCAGCCGCCCGACGACCTGCTCCAGTTCTTTCATGGCCTGTTCGAAAGACATCTCGGAAGGGGGCGTATCGGTCATCGGCATCATCCTGTCGCTGGGTTTTCAGGCAGATCATAGTGCCCGGCGGCACCGGGTGCAATTCGGTTGACGCCCCTTAACGGCTAGAGGACAGTCGCATCATGTCTGAGCACCGCCCCCATGCGCCACTCCCCGATCTGGACAGGTTGCAAAGACTGTCGGCGCGGCTTGCGCAGAGTGCCGCCGCACATCCGGTACTGGAAAGGCTGGATATCGACGAGGTTCTGCGGATCGTCCCCGAAAAGCGGGCCATACTGGCCGGAACATTCGATGGACGCGCTGCGGTGATCCGGATGGTCGAGCCCGATTTCACCGAGAAACTCGCAAGGGAATGGGCCGAGTTGGTGCGTATCTGGCCCCATATGAACGACGGCGCCTATCGGGTTGCACAGCCGCTTTTGCATGTGCCCGAGGCCGGTTTGATGGTGACCGAGCGCATCGAGGGCAAGCCGCTGCTGGAATTCTTGTGGCAAGAGCAGCCGGACGAGCGCCCACAGCACCTGCGCCCGGCGGCGGAATGGCTGCGGCTTTTCACCGAAATGACCGAGAGCTGGCGCGCGGGCAACGCCTTGGGTTGGCTGGCACGCGCCGAGCGGGCCGCGTCCAAGCAGCCCTTCGCGCGGCTTCGGCGCATCGAGACGGGCATTCTCGAACACCTGCGCAAGATGGCCGCGCAACTTGACGGCGCCGAGTGCCGTGACGCGATCAGCCATGGCGACTTTCACCCAAACAACCTCGTGATCGGCAAGGACCACCTCACGGGCATCGACACGGGCGGGTCGGGACGGCTGCCGGTCTGCAAGGATATCGCACGATTTCTGGTGCATATGGGACGGCGCGGGATGATCCTGTCCGGCCAGCGGCGTCTTGGCGTCGATGCGGCGGGCATCGAGATTTTCACGGATGTGTTTGGCCTGTCAGAAACCGAAAGACGGCTCTGGCTGCCGTTTTTCATCGGCATCGAGGCCCTCATCAGGGTCGAGACCCGGGCGCTTGGCTCAGGCCGCATCCGGCACGCCGAAGACATGTACGGGCGGCTCCTTGAGGATCTCGGCGGATAACCGAGTATCGACCGCTCAACCTGGCTTTGGGCGCCTCGGCGTTACGTAGTCGTTACAAATCCCTTAATCCAGCGTCACATTGCCCCTCTATCGCGGCCCGGTAACTTTCCTAAATTCAGGTGGAATATCCGATGGCCTATACGCTTCAGCTGCTGCATGCGAACGATCTGGAAGGGGGCGTCGCGGCCCTCGACAATGCGCCGAACTTCGCCGCGATCGTTGATTCTCTCGAAGAGACTCAAGAGAATTCGATTCTGCTCTCGGCAGGTGACAACTATATCCCCGGTCCGTTCTTTTCGACGGCTGCGGATTTTTCGATGGGCGGCACGCTCACCGCGGCATACGAGCGGTACTTCACCGAAATCCTTGGCCTCGATCTGGGCGACACCGTGCTTGATCTCGGGCGCGGTGGTGGCCGTGTCGATGTCACCATCATGAATGTTCTGGGCTTTGACGCCTCCGCCGTGGGCAACCACGAATTTGATCCCGGCACCTCCGCATTCGCCGACATCATCAACGCCGAAGGTGGCGACGGCACGGTCGGTTGGGTCGGCGCGCTGTTCCCGTATCTGTCGGCCAATATCGACTTCTCGGACGACGCCAATCTGGGCGGGCTTTTCACCGACGAGATCCTTGCATCCTCTGCATTTAACGAGTCGCTCGAAGACCTCGCCACAGGCAACATCGGCCCGGCCATCGCTCCGGCAACGCTCATCGAAGAAAACGGCGAGCTTATCGGCGTCGTCGGCGCCACAACCCAGATCATCGAGACCATCTCCTCCACCGGCGGCACCAACGAGATCACCGGCGGCACCAATGACATGGCGGCCCTCGCCGCAGTGATCCAGCCGCAGATCGACGCGCTGATCGACGCCGGGTCCAACAAGATCATCCTGACCTCGCATCTCCAGCAGATCGCGCTCGAAAAAGAGCTTGCGGGCCTGCTCGACGGGGTCGACATCATCATCGCCGGCGGCTCAAACACCCTTCAGGCCGACGATCAGGACCGCCTGCGCGATGGCGACGAGGCCGCCGAAGGCTATCCGTTCCTCACCACCGACGCCAGCGGCAATGACGTGGCCATCGTCTCGACCGACGGCGAATACAGCTATCTCGGCCGCCTCGTGGTGGAGTTCGACGAAGCCGGCAACCTGATGACCGAGACGATTGACGCCGACGTGTCCGGCACCTTTGCCACCGATGAGCAGGGCGTGCTCGACGTGACCGGCGCCGCCACTCTGGCTGAGGCGATCGACGGCTCGGTCAAGGCCGATATCGTGGAGGATCTCACCGACGCGGTTCAGTCCATCGTCGACGCCGCCGACGCCATCGCCTTCGGCAATCACGAGGTGTTCCTCGACGGTCGCCGCGAGACGGTGCGCACCGAGGAAAGCAACCTTGGCAACCTGACCGCAGACGCCAATCTCGATGCCGCGCGCGGCGCTGACGCCTCGGTGAACGTCTCCTTCAAGAATGGCGGCGGCATCCGCGCCGAGATCGGCTCGGCCACCAACGAGGGCACCGATGAGGGCGACGGCATCCTGTCGCAGCTCGACCTGCAAAACTCGCTGCGCTTTGACAACGGCCTCGTGACCGCTTCGGTCAGCAAGGAAGGCTTCCTCATGCTGCTCGAGCATGGCGTCGCCGATACCGACACCGAAGCTGGCAACACGCCCGGCCGCTTCTTCCAGATCGGCGGGTTCCGCGTTGCGTTTGACGAGGCCGGCACCGCGCAGGAACTGGTGACTGACGAAAACGGCGATTACGTGGTCGACCCGGCCACCGACATGCCGGACGTGGCCGTTGCTGGCGATCGCATCAAGACCGTCGCTCTGATCGACCCCGAGACCGGCGACGACATCGTCATCTTCCGCGACGGGGCCTTCACCGCCGACGCACCCGACACCATCAACATGGTCACGCTCGACTTTCTCCTGCTCAACAACGGTGACGGCTATCCGTTCCAGGAGCTTGTCTCGAACGTCCAGTTCCTCACGCCAGATGGTGGCATCACATCAGATGCCGAGGCCGACCGGCTGGGCGAGCAAAAAGCGCTGGGCGACTTCATGACCGAGAATTTCCCGGATGAAGACAACGCCTTTGCCATGGCAGAGACGGATGTGACCAATGATTTGCGCATCGTTCAACTGGCGCGCAATGGTGACACCGACCGCATCCTTCTGGACGAGAACGATCCCACGCTCGGCGTCTCCATCGCAGCAGAACTCCTGAGCGGAGAAACCGAACTCTTCACCGGTGGCTCTGAGGTTGTCTCGGTCGATGCAGGGCGCGCCTACGTGACCAACGGAGCGCAGAACCGCATCGACGTGTTCGATGCCGCCAATGGCGATAAACTGTTTGAGTTCGACCTCGGCCAGGTCGAAGGGTTTGACGGCGTGCAATCGGTCGCCGCCAAGAACGGCCTCGTCGCCGCTGCCATCTCGGTCACGCCAGAGGATGCCAACGGTGTCATTGCGATCTTCGATCTCGAAGGCACGCTGCTCAACACCGTCGAGGTCGGCAACCTGCCCGACATGGTGACCTTCACCCCCGATGGCAGCAAGATCCTTGTCGCCAACGAGGGCGAGCCGCTCGACGAGACCGATCCGCTCGGGGCTGTGTCGATCATCGACCTGAGCGGTGGCGCGGATGAGGCCACGGCCGTGACGCTCGACTTCACTGCCTTCGACGGTCAGGAAGACGCGCTGCGCGAGGCCGGTGTTCTGTTGGAGCCGGGCAAGTCCGTCTCCGAGGATCTGGAGCCGGAATACATCACCGTCCTGCCCGGTGGCGAAACCGCCTGGGTCGCGCTGCAAGAGGCCAATGCCTATGCCGTGGTCGATCTTACCTCCAACGAGGTGACCGATATCCGCAGCTTTGGCCTCGTGGATCGCTCGTTGCCGGGCAACGAGATCGACGCCTCGAACCGCGACAATGCGATCAACCTGCAAAACTACGACAACCTCTTCGGCATGCGCCAGCCCGACGCGATCACCTCTGTCGAAATTGACGGCGAGACATATGTGCTGACCGCAAACGAGGGCGATGCGCGGGACGACACGGAGGCGCGGGTCAAGGACCTCGACCTCGATCCGACGGCCTTCCCCAATGCCGAAATCCTGCAGCTTGACGAGAACCTCGGCCGCCTGAACGTCCGCACAGATCTGGGCGACACGGATGGCGACGGAGATTACGACCAGCTGTTCCACTACGGCTCGCGCTCGTTCACCGTCTACAACACGGCGGGTGAGATCGTCTTTGACAGCGGCTCGCAGTTTGCACAGCTGATCGCAGAGATCCGCCCGGAGCTCTTCAATCAGGACGAGGGCGATGTCGACGACCGGTCCGACGACAAGGGAGTGGAACCCGAAGCGGTCACAGTGGGCCTGGTTGAAGGCACCCCCTATGTCTTTGTCGGGCTGGAACGGGATAACGGCATCATGATCTTCGATCTCAGCGATCCGGCCAATCCGGTTTTCGATCACTATATCGACAGTGAAGCCAACGGCAATATCAGTCCCGAGACCATCGCCTTTATCCCTGCCGAACAGAGCGCCACAGGCTTTGCACAGATCGCGGTCGCCTATGAGGGCGATGGCAACACGGTGATCTACGATCTCGACAATCTCGGCGTCGACAACTCGGCCACCGGGCGTACCGATGGCGACGACACGCTGGCGGGTCTTGACGGCGACGACATACTTGGCGCGGGTCCGGGCAATGACCTCGTCAATGGCGGCGCGGGCAATGACAGCCTCGGCGGCGGCTTTGGCGACGATGTCGTGCGCGGCGGTCTGGGCGACGACACGATCGGCGGCGGTCTCGGCGACGATGAGGTTGACGGCGGCGAAGGCAACGACTTTGTCAACGGCGGCTTTGGCGACGACCAGGTGCTTGGCGGCAACGGCAACGACACTATCGGTGGCGGCCAGGGTGTCGATACCGTAGAGGGCGGCGATGGCGATGACCTGATGGGCGGCGGTGCCGGCACCGATCTGGTCGACGGCGGCGCGGGCAATGACAGTCTCGGCGGTGGTGAAGGCGACGACACCGTCCTCGGCGGCGACGGCGACGACTTTTTGGCCGGCGGCGGACGTGACGACCTTCTCGAAGGCGGAGACGGCGCGGATACGCTCAATGGCGGCGACGGTGACGATACGATGACCGGCGGCGAGGGCGAGGACACGTTCGTGTTCAACACGCTCCAGACCGGCGATGTCGATCTGATCACCGATTTCGACGCCACGGCAGAGACGGTCCTCCTGCGCAGCGTCGACAGCTTTGACCAACTCGCGATAGCAGATGGTGACGCCGGGGCAGAGGTGAGCGTCGAAGGTCACACCCTCGTCTTCGCGAGCGTGCTGGCCGACGAGCTGACGGCGGATCAGTTCCTCTTCGGCTGAGCCTTGCACAAAGACAAAATGACCGGCCCCGCACGACCGCGGGGCCGGTTTCTGTTTGGCCCGTGGCAACACCGTGTTCCGACGTCAGACCCGGGGTATCCGGCCTTTCATGTCAGCGAGGATCTCATCGCTTAAAAAATGCCCCGGAGGTCATCCGGGGCATTTTCAACGTCCCTAATGGGCGACAGCGCCCCTGCCCTTGCCCTCGTCGCCGGATTTGAGCGCGGCCTCGGCGGCGGCGGCCTCTTCGGCCTCCTCGTCCCAGTCCACCGCCTCGGGCGTGCGCATCAGCGCCAGCTTCAGCACGTCACGCACGTGGTCGACGGGAATGATATCGAGCCCCTCTTTCACGTTGTCGGGGATCTCGACGAGGTCCTTCTCGTTGTCGCGCGGGATGAGCACGGTCTTGATCCCGCCCCGCAGCGCCGCGAGCAGCTTTTCCTTGAGCCCGCCGATGGGCAGCGCATTGCCGCGCAACGTGACCTCACCGGTCATGGCGATATCCTTGCGCACCGGAATGCCCGTCAACACCGACACGATCGAGGTAACCATGGCCAGACCGGCCGAGGGCCCGTCCTTGGGCGTGGCGCCCTCGGGGACGTGGACGTGAATATCCCACTTCTCGAACTTCGGCGGTTTCACCCCGATTTCGGGCGCGACCGAGCGCACATAAGAGGACGCGGCGTCGATCGACTCCTTCATCACGTCGCCAAGCGTGCCGGTGGTCTTCATCCGGCCCTTGCCGGGCAGGCGCAACGCCTCAATGTTGAGCAGCTCCCCGCCCACGCTCGTATAGGCAAGGCCGGTGACGACACCCACTTGATCGCTCTCTTCTGCGAGGCCGAACTTGTATTTGCGCACCCCGAGGAAATCATCGAGGTTCTCGGGCGTCACGGTGATCGCCTTGTCCTCACGCTTGATGATCCGCGTCACGGCCTTGCGCGCGATCTTGGCGATCTCGCGCTCCAGGTTCCGCACGCCCGCCTCACGGGTATAGTAGCGGATCGTGTCCGTGAGCGCCGCATCGGTCAGCTCGAACTCGCCCTTCTTCAGGCCGTTGTTCTTGATCTGCTTGTCGAGCAGGTGCTGCTTGGCGATCTCGCGCTTTTCATCCTCGGTATAGCCCGCCAGCGGGATGATCTCCATCCGGTCCAAGAGCGGCCCGGGCATGGTATAGCTGTTGGCCGTTGTCAGGAACATCACGTTCGAAAGGTCGTATTCCACCTCCAGATAGTGATCGACAAAGGTCGAGTTCTGTTCCGGGTCCAGCACCTCGAGCATGGCGCTGGCCGGATCACCCCGGAAATCCTGCCCCATCTTGTCGATCTCGTCGAGCAGGATGAGCGGATTGGTGGTCTTGGCCTTCTTCAGCGCCTGAATGATCTTGCCGGGCATCGAGCCGATATAGGTGCGGCGGTGGCCGCGGATTTCGGATTCGTCGCGCACGCCACCCAAAGAAATACGGATGAATTCACGCCCCGTCGCCCGCGCCACGGACTTGCCAAGGCTGGTCTTGCCCACGCCCGGCGGGCCGACAAGGCACATGATCGGGCCCTTGAGCTTCTTGGAGCGCTGTTGCACGGCCAGATACTCGACGATCCGTTCCTTGACCTTTTCCAGCCCGTAGTGATCGTCATCGAGAACCACCTGCGCCTTGTGCAGATCCTTCTTGGTGCGGCTCTTGACGCCCCACGGAATGCTGAGCATCCAGTCGAGATAGTTGCGCACGACCGTGGCCTCGGCGCTCATCGGGCTCATGTTCTTGAGCTTCTTGAGCTCGGCCTCGGCCTTGTCACGCGCTTCCTTGCTGAGCTTGGTTTCGGCGATGCGGGCCTCCAGTTCGGCGACCTCGCCCTCGCCGTCCTCGCCATCGCCCAACTCCTTCTGAATGGCCTTCATCTGCTCATTCAGGTAATACTCGCGCTGCGTGCGCTCCATCTGGCTCTTGACGCGAGTTTTGATCTTCTTCTCGACCTGAAGAACGCTCATCTCGCCTTGCATCAGGCCGTAAACCTTCTCAAGCCGCTCGCTCACGCTCAATGTCTCAAGCAGTTCCTGCTTGCGATCCACCTCGACCCCGAGATGACCGGACACGAGATCGGCCAGTTTGGCCGGCTCATCCGAGTCGGTCACAGCGGCCAGCGCCTCGTCGGGGATGTTCTTCTTGACCTTGGCATAACGCGCGAATTCGTCACCCACCGTGCGCAACAGCGCCTCGATGGTCGCGGCATCGCCGGGCATCTCGCTCAGATACTCGGCACGCGCCTCGAAGAACGAGTCGTTTTCCAGATAGTCGGTGATCCGCACCCGCGCCACGCCTTCGACCAGCACCTTCACGGTGCCGTCGGGCAGCTTGAGCAGTTGCAGCACGTTTGCCAGGACGCCAACGCGGTAAATGCCTTCTGCCTCGGGGTCATCTTCGGCCGGATCGACTTGGCTTGACAGCAGGATCTGCTTGTCATCCGCCATCACCTCTTCCAGCGCCCGGACAGACTTTTCGCGCCCCACGAAAAGCGGCACGATCATATGCGGGAACACCACGATGTCCCGGAGCGGCAATACGGGATAGGATGCGTTGAGGGGGTCTTGCATGCTCGTTTTCCTGTTCTTGGCAAGAAGGCACCGGCCCCGGCTTCGCGGCAGCCCCGGCCCTCTCCGTTTCGCTTAGGTCTTACTTGGGGCAGACCGGCCCCTCTTTCAACAGACAACGCGCAGAATGCCCCGCTGTCGCTCCGGGCACAAGGGCGCAATGGGGCGCGTTCAAGACAATCGAACCGCGCCCGCCTCGCTGGAACACACCCGCCACGGCACCCACCGGTCTGATGGCAGAACGTCCCGGGCGGTCAGGCAAGGAAAATCGGGCGCAGGTTCGGTTTATGATTGGCCGGAAGTGGACTTAAGATGGGAGCACCTGCGCGGACTCAAGGGCGAAGCCCGCCGCGCATCGTCATGCCATAGGCATGCCTCCGGCATGACGCCGCACCCCGGCACGGCGATTTGGCTGCAACCTGCTCTACGCTCGGATGTTTTACGGTTTTGGCTGGCATAAAGTCTAACCAAACCAACGTTGGGTCGCCGCACCGCGGCCCGCCGATGCGCGGCTCATTCCAACGGCAGATCAAGGCCAGACACGCCCGCCTCGCCCTCAACTCACACCGGCTCGATATCCCCCTCGGCCCGCAGCGCATGGAACTCGGCCTCCCACGCGGCAAAACGCTTCTCCGCAATCGCCTCACGCATGCCAGCCATGATCTCCTGAAAATAATGCAGGTTGTGCCATGTCAGCAGCATCCCCGAGATCATCTCCTGACTGCGGAACACATGATGCAGATAGGCGCGGCTGTAATTGCGACACGCCGGACAGCCACAGGCCTCGTCCAGCGGCCTCGGATCGTCCTGATGCCGCGCGTTCTTGATATTGACCTGTCCGCGCCGCGTCCAGGCCTGCCCGGTGCGCCCCGAGCGCGAGGGCAACACGCAATCCATCATGTCGATGCCGCGCTTCACGGCCCCCACGATATCGTCGGGCTTACCCACCCCCATAAGGTAGCGCGGCTTGTCCTCGGGCAGAAACCCCGGCGCATAATCCAGCACGCCGAACATCGCCTCTTGCCCCTCGCCTACGGCCAGACCGCCCACCGCGTAGCCGTCAAACCCGATCTCGGTCAGCGCTGCGGCGCTCTCTTCGCGCAATTCGGGCGTGACACCGCCCTGCATTATCCCGAAAAGCGCATGGCCGGGCCGATCCCCGAACGCCTCTTTCGACCGCGCCGCCCACCGCATGCTGAGCCGCATGCTCTCGGCCACAGCCTTGTCACTTGCGGGCAGCGCCGGGCACTCGTCGAAACACATCACGATATCCGAACCAAGCAAGCGCTGGATCTCCATCGACCGCTCCGGCGTCAACTCATGCTTGGAGCCATCAATGTGGCTCTTGAACGTCACCCCCTCCTCAGTGAGCTTGCGCAGCCCGGCAAGGCTCATCACCTGAAAGCCGCCCGAATCTGTCAGGATGGGCTTCTTCCAATTCATGAAGCGGTGCAGACCACCGAGCCGCGCCACCCGCTCCGCCCCGGGACGCAACATCAGGTGGTAGGTGTTGCCCAAGAGGATATCCGCCCCCGTCGCCGCCACGCTCTCGGGCATCATCGCTTTGACCGTCGCCGCCGTGCCCACCGGCATGAAAGCCGGCGTCCGGATCTCGCCGCGCGGTGTCTCGATTGCGCCGGTCCGGGCCAAACCGTCGGTTGCCTTGAGTTTGTAGTTGAATAATGCTGTCATGTTAGCCCCATAGCGCAGAAGGGTCCGTATCCGACGAATCCGCGCCCGTGACAAGGAGCCAGAGACCATGAGCGATACGCCAGACACGCCCCAGCCCCTGCAATTTGGCTGGGAGGAATGGATATCGCTGCCTGATATCGGCGTGCCCGCACTTCGGGCCAAGGTGGATACCGGCGCGCGTACCTCCGCGCTACATGCCTTCGATATCGAAACATTCGGCCCCTCCGCAAAGCCCAAGGTGCGCTTTACCGTGCACCCCATTCCCGGGCGCGACGATCTGGTGATCCCCTGCTCGGCCCCCATTCTGGACCGGCGCGAGGTGGCGTCCTCCAACGGCGAACGCGAATTGCGCTACGTGATCCAGAGCACGCTTTCGGTCAACGGCGACAGCTGGCCGATCGAGATCACCCTGACCAACCGCTCCACCATGACCAGCCGCATGCTGCTCGGCCGGCAGGCGCTCAAGGATCACATTTCCATCGTCGCCACCGACCGCTTCTTGCAGCCGGAACTCAGCTATGACGTCTATCACACGTCCAAGATGCGCGCCGTGCAGCCCAAGCGCGCGCTCCGCATCGCCGTGCTCAGCCGCGAGAACAACTACTCCACCCGCCGTCTGGTCGAGGAAGGCGAGAGCCGCGGCCACACCGTCGAGGTGATCGACACCACCCGCTGCTACATGGCGATCAATGCGCTTGCCCCGGAGGTGCATTACGACGGCAAGCGCCTGCCCCGCTACGACGCCGTGATCCCGCGCATCGGCGCCTCGGTCACTGCCTATGGCGCCGCCGTGATCCGCCAGTTCGAGACCATCGGCACCTTCTGCGCCAACACCTCCGCCGGGATCATCGCCAGCCGCGACAAGCTCTATGCGCATCAGCTCATGGCGCGCGCGCAGGTCGGCATGCCCAACACCGCCTTTGCCGCCTCACCCAAGGATACCGGCAACCTGATCGGCCTCGTCGGCACCGCCCCGCTGATCGTCAAGCTGCTCGAATCGACGCAAGGCAAGGGCGTGGTGCTCGCCGAAACCAAAAAGGCCGCCGAATCAGTGATCGACGCGTTTCGCGGCCTCAAGGCCAACTTTCTCGTGCAGGATTTCGTCAAGGAAGCGGCGGGCGAGGACATCCGCTGTCTCGTGATCGGCAGCAAGGTCGTGGCCTCGATGAAGCGCACCGGCGCGGATGGCGATTTCCGCTCCAACCTGCATCGCGGCGGCTCGGCCAAATCGGTGCGCATCACCAAGACCGAGCGCGACACCGCCATTCGCGCCGCCAAGGTGTTCGACCTGAACATGGCGGGTGTGGATCTCCTGCGCTCCGAGACCGGGCCCAAGGTGCTCGAGGTGAATTCCTCACCCGGCTTCGAGGGCATCGAGGGTTCCACCGGCAAGAACATCACCGGCGCGCTTTACGACATGATCGAGGCGCGGGTGCGGCCCGCGCCCATCCGGCGCCGCAAGACCGGCGGAAAGTCCGACGGCTAGACCCGGGTCGCATGCAACCGCCCCCTCTGGACGCGAGCGCTCATAAAACTTATATGTTTAGTCAGGATAACCGCAGGACCAACCCATGATGAACTCATCCGAGCCGCTCGAAGGGGCCCCGCTCATCGCGCCCTCCAGCACCGATCACCCGCTCTACGATCAGGTGGTCGAGGCATGCCGTGGTGTTTATGACCCCGAAATACCGGTCAATATCTATGACCTTGGCCTGATTTACACGGTTGATATTGATGGCGAAAATGCCATCAACGTCACCATGACCCTGACCGCGCCGGGCTGTCCGGTCGCGGGTGAAATGCCCGGTTGGGTCGCAGAGGCGATCGAACCGCTGGCCGGGGTCAAACAGGTCGATGTTCACCTCGTATGGGAGCCCCCCTGGGGCATGGACATGATGTCCGACGAGGCGCGTCTGGAACTTGGGTTCATGTGACCGCGCGGTGCGATCACACAATCTTCAAGAGCACGTCACACGCCCGTTACCCCAAAATCTGATATAATCGGAGGTCAAAAGAAGGAGACCTCCGATGAAAAATGTCGCTATTTCCCTGTGCTGTGCGCTGGTTGCTGGCCCTGTAGCCGCATCTGACACACAGTCAGATTACGAATCAGGGCTCACATACGGGGTGCGCCCTGCCTATCTCGTGTCGCGGATGCAGGACGGCGCACTCAAGCAGAAACTGCAATCCTGTCTGGCCGCAACACCGCAGCGCAGTGCCTTTTCCATCGGGCATCGGGGCGCCCCGCTGATGTTTCCCGAGCACACCGCCGAGTCCCATCGCGCCGCTGCCGCGATGGGTGCCGGAATTCTCGAATGCGACGTGACCTTTACCGCCGACAAACAGCTGGTGTGCCGTCACGCGCAAAACGATCTGCACACGACGACCAACATCCTCGTGACCGATCTGGCAGAGCAATGCACCACGCCGTTCAGCCCGGCCACGGGCGATACCGAAGCGCAGGCCGAATGCCGCGCTTCGGATCTCACGCTTGCGGAATTCAGGACGCTTGCCCCCAAGATGGACGCCGCCGATCGCTCCGCCACAACGCCCGAAGCCTATCTTGACGGCACGGCCGGCTGGCGTACCGATCTCTACGCGCATGGGGCAACCCTGCTGACGCACGCTGAATCGATCACGCTGTTCGACCGGCTTGGCGCGGATTTCACCCCTGAACTCAAGGCGCCCTCGGTCGAGATGCCATTTGACGGGCTAAGCCAGGCTGATTACGCGCAAATGCTGGTCGATGACTACACGGAGGCCGGAATTGATCCGTCACGCGTCTGGCTTCAAAGCTTCAACCTTGATGACGTCAAGTACTGGATCGCGAACGAACCGGAGTTCGGCAAACAGGCGGTTTACCTCGATGATCGCTACGAAGCGTCAGACGACGATGAGGGTCTGATCGACCCGATGGATGCCGCCACCTTCAAGCCGACAATGGCCGAGCTCAAGGAGATGGCTGTCAACTATATCGCGCCGCCGATGTGGATGCTGGTGACGCTGGATGACGCGAATGAAATGGTGCCGTCTGTTTATGCAACCGAGGCAAAGGCGGCGGGCCTCGGAATCATAACCTGGACGCTGGAACGGTCCGGCCCGCTCCACAATGGCGGCGGCTGGTACTTTCAATCCGTGGCCGAGGCGATTGACTCGGACGGCGACTATTTCGAGATCCTCGATGTTCTGGCACAGGATGTGGGCGTCGAAGGCGTGTTTTCGGACTGGCCCGCCACAACGACCTTTTATGCCAATTGTATGGGCCTCTGAGCTCATATAGTCACGCATGGCGGCTGCCCGCGGGCAGCCGCCATGCTCCCCCTTGAGGTCAGCCTTGCAAACCCCTATTTTGAAGAGGAATGCAAGGAGACCCACATGTTTGGAATTCCCGGAAAACAGGCCATATCCATGACCCCCGCAGCGGCGACACAGATCGCAAAACTGATGGGGCGCGACAGCCATCAGGGGCTCCGCATCGGCGTGAAAAAGGGTGGCTGCGCCGGTATGGAATATACCATGGAATATGTCAGCGAAGTTGATCCCAATGACGAGGTGGTCGAACAGGATGGCGCCCGCGTCATGATCGCGCCCATGGCGCAGATGTTCCTGTTTGGGACCGAGATCGACTATCAGACCTCGCTGCTTGAATCGGGCTTTGTTTTCAACAATCCCAACGTCACCGAAGCCTGCGGTTGCGGCGAGTCGATCAAGTTTGAGAATATGTAAGCTTCATCCTCTAGTTTCCTGTTTTAAATAGAAATATATGAGGACTGAGGGCGCATGAGACGCAAGCTAGCCGCTGGCAACTGGAAGATGAACGGCACCAACGCGAGCCTTGCAGAGGTGCAGATCCTCACCAGAAACCATCCCGCACCGAGTGTTGACCTGCTCATCTGCCCGCCTGCCACGCTGATCGTTCAGGCCGCCGCGTTAACCGCCGACAGCCCTCTCGAGATAGGCGCGCAGGATTGTCATGCCGCAGCAGCCGGAGCGCATACCGGCGATATTTCCGCTGTCATGCTCGCCGAAGCGGGCGCACGGGCGGTCATTCTCGGTCATTCCGAACGACGTCAGGACCATGATGAATCGAGCGCACTGGTCTCGGCCAAGACACAGGCCGCATGGGCCTCTGGCCTGACGGCCGTGGTCTGTCTGGGCGAGACGCTCGCCCAACGCGAAGCCGCGCAGACGCTCGACATTATTGCCGATCAGCTTGACGCCTCCCTCCCCGACGGCGCGACAGGCACCAACACCGTCATCGCCTACGAGCCGATCTGGGCCATCGGCACTGGGCTGACACCCAGCACGGCGCAGATTGCCGAAGTGCATGACTTCCTCCGCCGCCGTTTGGCGGATCGGTTTGGTGAGGACCGCGCAGATACCATCCGCCTGCTTTACGGTGGCTCTGTAAAGCCTTCGAATGCAATGGAAATTTTCGCCACCTCCAATGTGGATGGCGCGCTCGTGGGTGGCGCGAGCCTCAAGGCCGCGGATTTCTCGCCGATCGTCAAGGCACTTGAGGATTGCGCCGCAACTCCTTGATATCAAATAGGAAGCATCGTGGTTGACTTGATTTCTTCCATCGACAAGAGCGCGGTCACGTTATGCACCTTCACCTCTGAAATCAGCGCCTGATAAAATACGTCATAGGCACGGGCGTTGGCAACGCGCACCTTGAGAATATAATCAATGTCCCCGGCCAGCCGATGCGCCTCCTGAACTTCGGGGCGCTCGTTCAAGGCCTTCAAAAACTGCGCCTGCCATCCGGCATCATGCTCTGATGTTCGGATCAGCACAAAGAAACACGCCTCGAACCCCAAGGCCTCGGGATCGAGCAGATACGTCTGCTGTCGGATCACGCCCCCCTCGCGCATCTTGCGAATCCGGTTCCACACGGGCGTCTTGGAACTGCCAACATTGCGGGCGATATCATCAAGCGACCGGCCCCCGTCCTCTTGCAGCTGCACAAGAATTTTCCGATCCAGATCATCGAGACGAACGGTCATTCCGGTATTTCCCTTTTTCAGGAACGTCCCGCCTCTTGCTGGAAGGCATTGGAACAAACTTCCTTATTCATGCAGGCATATGGCCATGTATCGGGAATATTTCCTATATTGGGGTCAGAGTCAAACCGATCTCCGGGATACGCCAAATGAAGCACTTTCCGATCTTTCTCGCCGTCGAGGGCCGCCGCATCGTCCTGTCCGGCGGCGGTGACGCCGCTCTGGCCAAGCTCCGGCTGCTGCTCAAGACCGAGGCGCATCTCACCGTGTTCGCCACGGCCCCGGCCCCCGAGATCGAAGGCTGGGCCGCCGACAATCGCCTGCGCCTCGTGCGCCGTGCCATGGTGCCGGGCGATACCCTCTGCGCCACGCTTTTCTATGCGGCCGACGAAGATCAGACCGAAGATGCCCGCACATCGCAGATCGCGCGCGCCGATGGTGCGCTGGTCAATATCGTCGACAATCTTGCGGACAGCCAGTTCATCACACCCGCGATCGTGGATCGTGATCCGGTCACCGTCGCCATTGGCACGGAAGGGGCAGCCCCGGTGCTCGCACGGGCGATCAAGGCCGAGATCGAGGCACGCCTGCCGGTGACACTCGGCGCGCTCGCTCGTATTGGTAAAGCGTTTCGCAAGGCGGTGGTGGTCCTGCCGATGGGCCGTCGTCGCCGTGACTTCTGGGCTGATTACTACTTTCAGACCGGGCCGCGCGCGTTGGATCAAGGCGGCGAGGATCACGTCAAGGACGTGCTTCAACGCCTTCTGAGAAAACATGAAAATACGGTTGTCCGTCAAGGTCGCGTGGCCTTTGTCGGCGCGGGTCCGGGCGACCCGGAGCTGCTGACACTCAAGGCGCGCAATGCACTGGATGGCGCAGACGTCGTCATTCACGACCGACTTGTCACCTCCGAGATCCTCGAACTTGCCCGGCGCGAAGCCATCCTGATTGACGCGGGCAAAGAGGGCTTTGGCCCCTCCATGTCGCAGAGCGATATCAATGCGCTGATCGTCGAACACGCCAGGAATGGCGCGCATGTGGTGCGGCTCAAGGGCGGAGACCCGACCGTTTTCGGACGGTTGGACGAGGAGATCGATGCCGTCAGTGAGGCCGGTATCGATTGGCACGTTGTGCCCGGCATCACCGCCGCCTCCGCCTCGGTCGCCGCCATCGGTCAGAGCCTCACCAAACGCGGGCGCAATGGCGCGGTACGGTTTGTCACCGGCCATGACATGAAAGGCTTTGCCGATCACGACTGGCGCACGCTGGCCCGTCCCGGTGAGGTCGCGGCGATCTACATGGGCAAGAAATCCGCCCGTTTCATTCAAGGCCGCCTGATCATGCACGGCGCCGACCGCACGACGCCCGTCACCGTGATCGAGAACGCCTCGCGCCCCGATCAGCGCGTGCTGTCCACCACGCTGGACCGGCTGCCCGCCGATCTGGCCGAGGCAGGGCTCACCGGCCCCGCGCTCACCTTCCTCGGCCTTGCGCCGCGCGCCGCCGAGGCGGCCCTTGTCCAATCGAAACAGGAGCTTGCCTGACATGCCCCGCGAATTCACCCCCAAGGTCGTGACCGCCAACGCCCTCATCGAGGGCGATGTCGTCTATCTCACCGTCGATGACCAATGGACCCGGGACCTCAGCGAGGCCGAGGTGCTGACCGACGAGGCCGATGCCGACTATCGCCTGCTTCAGGCACAGGCCCGCGCCGGTGAAATCGTCGGCGCCTATCTCGCCGATATGCGCCCCGGCCCCGACGGCCCCGAGCCCACCCATTTTCGCGAGGATTTCCGGCGCACCGGCCCTTCGAACCTTTTTCACGGTAAACAGGCCGACGGCCTCGGCCACGCCTGACCCACGCGACACGCGCAGGAGAAAACCATGTATCAATACAACGACTTCGACGCCGCTTTTATCGCAGAACGCAACCGCCAGTTCCGCGCCCAGGTCGAGCGTCGGATTGACGGAAGCCTGACCGAGGACGAGTTCAAGCCGCTGCGCCTGATGAACGGGCTCTACCTGCAACTGCACGCCTACATGCTGCGCGTGGCGATCCCCTATGGCTCGCTCGATCCGGCGAAACTGCGCCAGCTGGCCTATCTGGCCGAGCGGTGGGACAAAGGCTATGGCCATTTCACCACCCGCACCAATATCCAGTACAACTGGCCGCAACTGCGCGACATTCCCGACATGCTCGACGCGCTGGCCGAGGTGGATATGCACGCCATCCAGACCTCCGGCAACACCATCCGCAACGTGACCTCGGATCACTTCGCAGGCGCCGCCGCGGATGAGCTGGAAGACCCGCGCCCGGTGGCCGAGCTGATCCGGCAATGGTCCACCGACCACCCGGAGTTCCAGTTCCTGCCGCGTAAATTCAAGATCGCCGTGATCGCCTCCGAGGCCGACCGCGCGGTGATGAAAAGCCACGATATCGGCGTCAAGATCGTCGAGCGTGACGGCACGCGCGGCTACGAGATCTGGGTCGGTGGCGGTATGGGCCGCACGCCGATGGTCGCCAAACTCCTCAAGGATTTCGTGCCCCAGGCTGACCTCCTGCCCTATCTCGAGTCGATCCTGGCCACCTACAACCGCCTCGGCCGCCGCGACAACAAGTACAAGGCGCGGATCAAGATCACGGTGCATGAAAACGGACTCGATGAGATCCGCGATCTGGTCGAGGCCGAGTTCCCGCGCCGTCGCGCGGCCTTTTCGGGTGTCGATCAGGCGTGGCTCGACCGGATCAACGCCGCCTTCGTCACCCCCACCCTGCCCGAGCGCGACGCAGGCGATTACTACGCCGCCCGCGACGCCGACCCAGTGTTCCGCGCTTGGGCGGATACCAACGTGGTTGCGCACCAGCACGCCGATCACGGCATCGTCACCATCAGCCTCAAGGCGCATGGTGCGACTCCGGGCGATGCGAGCGCCGATCAGATGCGGCTGGTGGCGGACCTCGCCGAGCGGTACGGCCACAATGATATCCGCGCCAGCCATGCACAGAACCTCGTGCTGCCGCATGTGGCGCTGGCCGATATCCCGGCCGTCCATGCCGCGCTGCGCGAGGCGGGGCTGGCCACCGGCAATATCGGTCTGGCCTCGGATATCATCGCCTGCCCCGGCATGGATTACTGCGCGCTCGCAACCGCGCGTTCGATCCCCGTGGCCCAGGGCATCGCCACCCGGCTGGACGAGCTGAAGATCGAGCATGACGTGGGCCATCTCCAGATCAAGATCTCGGGCTGCATCAATGCCTGCGGGCATCACCATGTCGGCCATATCGGCATTCTCGGCCTCGACCGCGCGGGGGTGGAGAACTATCAGATCACCCTCGGCGGCGATGCCTCCGAGAGCACGGCCATCGGCACCCGAACCGGGCCGGGCTTTGCCTATGACGAGATCGTGCCCGCCATCGAGCGGCTCATCTTCGCCTATCTCGACCTGCGCGAGGGGCCGGAGGAAACCTTCCTCGAGGCTTACAATCGTCTCGGCCTCGCCCCGTTCAAATCCGCGCTCTATGATCAGGAGGCCCGGGCCCATGCCGCAGAGTGATCTGCACGACCGGGTTCACGCGCTCAATGACCGGTATCGCCACCATTCGGCGGTGTCGGTGCTGGAGCATGCGCTGAGAGACCCGCAGGCGGGCAAGCTGGCGCTGGTCTCCAGCTTCGGGGCCGAGTCGGTCGTGCTGTTGCACATGGTCTCGGTCACGCAGGCCGCGACGCCGGTGATCTTCATCGACACCGAGATGCTCTTTGCCGAGACGCTGGTCTATCAGCAGGAACTGGCAGAGCGGCTCAACCTGCGCGATCTGCGGATCATTCGGCCCGACGCGCAGGAGCTCGCACGCACCGACGCAAAACAGACGTTACACCGACGCGATACCGACGCCTGCTGCGCCCTGCGCAAGACCGTGCCCTTGCAGCGCGCCCTCAGCGGTTTCGACGGCTGGATCACCGGGCGCAAACGCTATCAGGCCGGCACCCGCGCCGCCCTCGACTTCTTCGAGATCGAGGAGGGCACCGGGCGGATCAAGGTCAACCCGCTGGCCCATTGGGCCCGCGAGGACATCCGGACCTACATGGAGGAAAACCGCCTGCCCCGGCATCCGCTGGTGAGCCAAGGCTACCCCTCCATCGGCTGCATGCCCTGCACAACACCCGTAAAACCGGGCGAAGATCCCCGATCGGGCCGCTGGCGCGATCAGGACAAAACTGAATGTGGCATCCATTTTGTGAACGGCAAACTGGTGCGAAAAGGAGTTTCCGCATGACTGTCATCATCACCGACACGGGCTTTGGCCCCGAGACCTGGACCACCCCCATCGTGCCCCTGGAAGAGGCCCGCCGCGGCGTGGGCATCACCCTGCCCTCCAGCGCCGACCCGCTGGAACTGGCCGGTCGTCTGCCCGACGTGCAGATGATCAAGGTCCATTTTCCCAGCTTCGCCGACGGGCGCGGATTCAGCATCGCGCGGCAATTGCGGCTGATGGGCTACACCGGACGACTGCGCGCCTATGGCCACGTGATCGCCGATCAATACGCGATGGCGCGGCGTGCGGGCTTTGACGAGGTCGAGATCTCCGACGATCTGGCCGCCCGGCAGCCCGAGGATCAGTGGTTGGCGCGCGCCAACTGGCAGGCGCATGACTACCAATCACGGCTGCGCCACGTCGCCGCAGAATAACCCTTTCACCTGACCTGAATCAAAGATTAGAAGAGGATGTCGGTTTAAATGACCGGCAGTTGACACCATGAACGAGATGACCGCCGTGACCCAAGCGACCGCGAAAGCGCCCAAAACCCTTGCGATTCCCGATGCTCAGACCGTGACAGAGGTGAGACACTGGACCGACAGGCTGTTCTCGTTCCGCGTGACACGGCCCGCCTCTCTGCGGTTTCGCTCGGGCGAGTTCGTGATGATCGGCCTGATGCAGACGGACGAGAAGACCGGCCGCGAAAAGCCGCTCCTGCGCGCCTATTCCATCGCCTCACCGTCCTGGGATGACGAGTTGGAATTCTACTCGATCAAGGTGCAGGACGGCCCGCTGACCTCGCGTTTGCAACATATCGAGGTGGGCGACGAGATCATCCTGCGCCCCAAGCCGGTGGGCACGCTGGTGCATGACGCGCTCCTGCCCGGCAAGCGTCTTTGGCTCTTTGCCACCGGCACCGGCTTTGCGCCTTTCGCCTCGCTGCTGCGCGACCCGCAGACCTATGAGGATTACGACGAGGTGATCGTGACCCATACCTGCCGTGAGGTGGGCGAGTTGCAATACGGGGCCGAATTGATCGACAGCATCCGCAAGGACGACATGCTGGCGGAGTTGATCGGCGAAGGCTTTGCCGACAAGCTGCGCTATTACCCGACGACCACCCGCGAAGAGAGCCCCAAGATGGGCCGCATCACAGATTTGATGCGCTCGGGCGAGGCGTTCGCCGATCTGGGCGTCGCCCCCCTCGCCCCCGAAACCGACCGCGCCATGGTCTGCGGCAACCTCGCCTTCAACCTCGAGATCAAGGAGATGCTGGAGGACTACGGGCTGCGCGAAGGGGCCAATTCCGACCCCAAGGAATACGTGGTCGAAAAGGCGTTTCTCGACTGAGGGGGATAGTATCCGTCACCCTCGGGCTTGTCCCGAAGCCCCTGACCAAGAGATCCTCCGGTCAAGCCGGAGGATGCCGCCTACCACAGATACCCGTCACCCTCGGGCGTGACGCGAGGGTCTCCTGTATCAAGAGACGTGCCGAAACTCTCGCAACAAAAAGCCCGCGCAAGGAGCACCTTGCGCGGGCTTTCCAATGTCAGTTGACTGGCTTAGTAGCCAAGCGCCTCACGGGCAGCCTGTAGCGCGGATTGCAGAAGTTCCGGATTGTTTTGTGCCGCTTTGATCCCCTCGATCAGAAGGTTTTCCTGCATCGAACCCAGATCAGAGCCTTCGATCAGGCTGCGCACGCGCTCCATGTCAAAGCCGTCGACGGTCAGGGCTTCGGGCGCCTGCTCGGCGCCAGTCTGTTCCGCATCGCCCGACGCCTCATCCGTCGCGCTCTCGACCGCGTCGTTTGCCGTGCCCTCGGTCGCGTCGGTCACTGCTTCATCGGCCGCCTCATCTGCCGTCTCGGCGGTGTCTGTTGCAGTTTCTGTCGCGGCGCCCGCGGCGTCTTCGATCTCGGTCGCGGCGTCACTCGCGGTGTCTGCGGCCCCGTCGACAGCCTCTTCAGCGGCCTCAGTCGCATCGTTTGCAGCATCGGTCGCGCCTTCAGCGGCATCATTTGCAGCATCGGTCGCGCCTTCAGCGGCATCGCTCGCTGCACCGGTCGCTGCATCAACAGCTTCCTGGGTCGCCTCCTGAGCGGCTTCAACGGCCTCTGTCGCCGTCTCCTGCGCGGTCTCGGCGGCGTCGGACGCGGTCTCTTCAACAGATTCGGCGGCCTCACTGGCGGCCTCTTGCGCCGCATCGGCCGCGTCGGAGGCAGTTTCCTCGGCTGCTTCGGCGGCATCATTGGCAGCCTCTGTCGTGGCGTCGACAGCCTCGCTTGCAGCGTCCGTCGTTGCCTCCACGGCGTCGCTTGCAGCGTCCGCCGTTGCATCGGATGCATCTTCAAGCGCCTCGGGTGCCTCGACGTCTTGCGTCGCCCCGCTCACAGTCTCGACGACCTCTTCCACAGATTTGCCGGTGAACAGCATGTACCCGCCCCCCAGCACAACCACGGCCAGCACGATCCAAATCAGATTTTTCATAACCGTCTCCCAGACTTCATAGGGCCGCTCGCGTTCGTTGCACCAGCCCATTGTTTCACTGCATCTCAGATGCCGTGCAAGAAGGAAAGCCACAAGGGGGAAATCACGCCTTTTCGGCTCAGAATGGCCGATTTGCAGCTTGAAAGCGCGACGCGCCGCGTTTACGTTGCAGCGTCAAATTCGTGAAGAACTGTAAACGATAAAAGGAACAAAGCCATAGCCCGCAGACCTCACAACGCGCCCCCCACACGCGACACCGGACCCCGAGTAAATGAACGTATTCGCTGTGACGAGATTCGTCTGATTGGAGCGGATGGCGAAAATGCCGGCGTTGTTACGCCAAATCGTGCACTCGAGATGGCGGTCGAGGCGGGACTGGACCTGGTCGAAATATCACCGAACGCCAATCCGCCGGTCTGCAAGATCATGGACTACGGCAAGTACAAATACGAACAGCAAAAACGCGAGTCCGAAGCGCGCAAGAAGCAGAAGGTCATCGAGGTCAAGGAAGTCAAGTTCCGCCCCGGCACCGACACGCACGACTATCAGGTCAAGATGCGCAACGTGTTCAAGTTCCTCGACGGGGGCGACAAGGTGAAAATCACCCTGCGTTTTCGTGGCCGCGAAATGGCACACCAAGACCTCGGCCGTCAGCTGCTTGAGCGCATCGCGGAAGATGTCAAGGACGTGGGCCGTGTCGAAAACATGCCCAAAATGGAAGGCCGGCAGATGATCATGGTGATCGGACCGGGGCCCAGGTAAAAACTTGGGTCATCCTTGTGCAAGAAGCCCCGGACTGGCGTTCGGGGCTTCGTGTTTTCCTTGCACCTCTCCACAAGTCGCCTAGAATACGGTGCCTTTATCAGACCGGAGCCGCACATGCCCGTATACGAATACAAGGTTTTGCCCGCCCCGACACGAGGACGGAAGGCGGCCGGAGTTAAAACCCCGGAGGCCCGTTTTGCGCTTGGAGTGGAGGACTTGCTGAACACCATGGCAGGCGACGGCTGGCAATACCTTCGGACCGATATCTTGCCCAGCGAAGAACGTCAGGGGTTGACCTCTACGCACACGGTCTATCGTTCTGTTATGGTGTTTCAGCGTGAGGTCGAGGCCACCGAGCCGGCTGAGCCGACAGAGCCAGAGCACAAAAGCGAAGCTCGGGGCTTTGCGGAAGGCGACCCATCAGAAGAACCGTGATATGATCGCGCCCCCTCAAGCAATTCAACGGCTTGAGCCATGGCCTCGGGCATTGCGAAAGACTGCCGCGCCCCGATCGTCAGATAATATTTTTCCGTCCGCCCCTTCAATTCGGTGCGTTTTGGAATAAACTCTCGTCTCCGACTCGCAAAGGTTTGTCCGATGTCAAAATCAGATCCATTCGGTTTCGATATGTCCGTTTCTTCGGCCAAGAAGAAAAACCCGCGCGGCAGGCGCGGCATGTCCGGTGCGTCCGAGACATCGACGCGCGTGTGTGACCACGAGGGGTGTCAGGAAGCGGGCAAGTATCGCGCGCCCAAGGCCCCTGATGTGCTCGACGACTACTTCTGGTTCTGTCAGCAGCACGTGCGTGAATACAATCTGAAATGGAATTTCTTTGACGGCACCACTGAGGCCGAGTTGAACGCGCAGATGTCCAAGGACAAGGTATGGGAGCGCGAAACCAAGAAGTTCACCGATCCCGAGGCACGAGCCTGGGCGCGATTGGGCATCGAGGATCCGCACCAGGTGCTGGGCGGCAATGCCACGCAGAACCCCGGCAAGAAGAAAGGTGGCACACGCAAGCTACCTCCGACCGAGCGGCGCGCCATCGAGATCCTAGAAGCCGAGGATACGTGGTCCAAGGCGGATCTGCGCAAGGCCTACAAGTCGCTGATCAAGGTGCTGCATCCCGATATCAACGGCGGCGATCGCAGCCAGGAGGAGCAACTGCAACAGGTCGTCTGGGCCTGGGAGCAAATAAAGGAAAGCCGGAATTTCAGATGATACGTTAGGTGTGTGATCACGTCACAGACCCGGGCACGTCTCATGTGTCACCTTTGGAGTATGGTAACGGGTAATCCAAAACCTCTCATGCAAAGGTAGTCTTATGCTCAAGAAAAACATCGGCACATTGGATCGGACGCTGCGTATTGTTCTTGGCCTCGCGCTGCTGGCCGGATTCGTGATCAATCGCGAGGGGGCCTATAGCTGGCTCTATCTGATCGGCGTCATTCCGCTGGTTACGGGCCTGATCTCGTCCTGCCCGCTCTATTCGATCTTCGGGCTCTCGACCTGCCCGCTCAAAAAGCAGTAAAATGAAGACGGAGTGCGCCATCACTGGTCAAACTCCAAAGTCGCGTCCTGGCGGGCCAACATTACTCACGGATTTATCCGGGGCTGGCCGGGACGCGCATCTTTCTTCCGCATGACGTGACCGAGGCGATACGGCATGGCAACTTTCCGCGCACAGCATGCCAGTGCCTTGGACATTATCCTCCGAGTGCCCAGATTTGCGATGCAAACGGAGGAACCATGTTACGCATTATCGCTCTCGGCCTCACAGGCCTGACACTGCTCACATCCGCCCCCGCGCAAGCCGCGCCCAAAGGATGCCCGCCCGGTCTGGCCAAGAAAGGCACCGGGTGCCAGCCTCCCGGCCTGGCAAAAAAGCAAGGCATCTACCACAGGGGCGACTATATCCACGGAGATCACACGATCCTGCGCAATCCGGGGCGCTACGGTCTCGATCCGGATGGAACCTATTACCGCGTTGGCGACCGCCTCTACCGTGTCGACCACGACACGCGCGAGGTCCTCGACCTGATCGGGGCAGCGGCGGCTGTGCTGGACTGACCGCTGCCTGCGACGGAAAGAGACAAGGCCGATCCATTGTCATCCTCGGGCTTGACCCGAGGATCTCCACGCCCGGCGGGATCATCCGGTCAGGCCGGACGATGACGGGTCAGGGCTGGCGCGGCTCCTATTCCGCCGCCACCTTGCGGGCGCTCAGCATGTCTTTGAGGTAGCGCCCGGTATGGCTACGCAACTCCTCGGCGACCTGTTCGGGCGTGCCGACTGCGACAATCTCACCACCGCCGTCGCCGCCTTCGGGGCCGATGTCGATGATGTGATCGGCGGTCTTGATGACGTCGAGATTATGCTCAATCACCACCACGGTATTGCCCGCCTCCACCAGCTCATGCAGCACCTCCAGAAGCTTCTTCACGTCCTCGAAGTGCAGCCCCGTGGTCGGCTCGTCGAGAATATAGAGCGTGCGCCCGGTCGAGCGTTTGGCCAGTTCCTTTGACAGCTTCACCCGTTGCGCCTCGCCGCCCGACAGTGTCGTCGCCTGCTGGCCCACCTTGATATAGCCAAGGCCCACGCGCATCAGCGCATCCATCTTCTCGCGGATTGACGGCACCGCCTTGAAGAACTCCTGCGCCTCTTCCACCGTCATATCAAGAACGTCCGCTATGCTCTTGCCCTTGAACCGAATTTCCAGCGTCTCGCGGTTGTAGCGCGCGCCCTTGCAGGTCTCGCATTCGACATAGACGTCGGGCAGGAAATGCATCTCGATCTTGATCACCCCATCGCCCTGGCACGCCTCGCAGCGCCCGCCCTTGACGTTGAACGAAAAGCGCCCCGGCTTGTAGCCGCGCGCCTTGGCCTCGGGCAGCCCGGCGAACCAGTCGCGGATCGGCGTGAAGGCCCCGGTATAGGTCGCCGGGTTCGAGCGCGGCGTGCGCCCGATGGGCCGCTGATCGATGTCGATCACCTTGTCGAGATGTTCCAGCCCCTTGATCGTCTCGCAGGGCGCGGGCACCTGCCGCGCGCCGTTAAGACGCATCGAGGCGGTCTTGAACAGCGTCTCGATGGTGAGCGTCGATTTTCCCCCGCCCGACACACCCGTCACGCAGACAAACTTGCCAAGCGGAAACTCGGCGGTGACGTTTTGCAGGTTGTTGCCCGTCGCCTTGACCACGGTCAGCTTCTTCTTGTTGCCCTTGCGCCGCTTGGGGGGCACGGCAATCTCGCGCGTGCCCGACAGGTACTGCCCGGTGATCGAGGCCGGGTCGGCGGCGACATGATCGGGGGTGCCATGGCTGACGACCTGCCCGCCATGCACCCCCGCCCCCGGGCCGATGTCAAAGACGTAATCGGCGGTGCGGATCGCCTCCTCGTCATGTTCGACCACGATCACCGTATTGCCCTGATCGCGCAGGTTGCGCAGCGTCTGCAACAGCCGCCCGTTGTCGCGCTGATGCAACCCGATGGACGGCTCATCCAGCACGTAGAGCACCCCCGTCAGGCCCGAACCGATCTGACTCGCCAGCCGAATCCGCTGGCTCTCGCCACCGCTGAGAGTGCCGGCGTTGCGGCTGAGCGTCAGGTAATCGAGGCCCACATTGTTGAGAAAGCCAAGCCGCTCGCGGATCTCCTTGAGGATGGCGCGGGCAATCTCGTTCTTCTGTTTGCCAAGATGCTCCGGCACCGTCTCGCACCAGTCATAGGCCTCGCGGATCGACATTTGCACCACCTGACCGACGTGCACACCGGCGATGCGCACCGCAAGCGCCTCTTCGCGCAGCCGGTACCCGCCGCAGGCGCCGCAGGGGCGGTTGTTCTGGTAGCGCTCAAATTCCTCGCGAATCCAGTTCGAGTCGGTCTCGCGATAGCGTCGCTCCATGTTGGGGATGACGCCCTCGAACACGCGGCTGACCTGATAGACGCGGCCGCCCTCATCATAGCGAAACGGGATTTCCTCCTCGCCAGAGCCATAGAGAAACACCTGTTTCACATGGGCGGGCAGGCCCTTCCACGGGGTCGCCTTGTTGAACTCGTAATGCTTGGCGATGGCGTTGATGGTCTGGGTGAAATAGGGGCTCTTGCCCTTGCGCCACGGCGCAATGGCCCCGTCGCCGATGCGCAGCGCCTCGTCCGGCACCACCAGCTTTTCATCGAAGAACAGTTCCATCCCCAGCCCGTCACAGTCCGGGCAGGCCCCGAAGGGCGCGTTGAAGGAAAACAGCCGCGGCTCGATCTCGGGGATGGTGAAGCCGCTGACCGGGCAGGCAAATTTCTCGGAGAAGGTCATCCGCTCCGGCTCACCGTCACGCGGGGCGGTCTCCAGCACGGCGATGCCATCTGCCAGATCGAGCGCGGTGCGCAGACTGTCGGCAAGCCGCGTCTCCAGCCCCTCTTTCACCACCAGCCGGTCGACCACGACATCGACATCGTGCCGAAATTTCTTGTCCAGCGTGGGCGGCTCATCGAGTTCATAAAATTCGCCATCCACCTTGACCCGCTGAAAGCCGGATTTGCGCAGTTCCAGGAATTCCTTGCGATACTCGCCCTTGCGGTCGCGCACGATGGGGGCCAACAGATAGGCGCGCGTGCCCTCTTCCATCGCCATCACGCGATCCACCATGTCCTGCACCTGCTGCGCCTCGATAGGCAGGCCGGTGGCAGGCGAATAGGGGGTGCCGACGCGGGCAAACAGCAGCCGCATGTAATCGTAGATCTCGGTCACGGTGCCGACGGTCGAGCGGGGGTTCTTCGACGTTGTCTTCTGCTCAATGGAAATCGCCGGCGACAGCCCGCTGATGTGATCCACATCCGGCTTTTCCATCATGTCGAGGAACTGCCGCGCATAGGCGCTGAGCGATTCGACATAGCGCCGCTGCCCCTCGGCATAGATCGTGTCGAACGCCAGCGACGACTTGCCCGAGCCGGAAAGCCCGGTGATCACAACCAGTTGGTCGCGCGGGATGTCCACGTCGATATTCTTGAGGTTATGCTCGCGCGCGCCGCGCACCTCGATATACTTCAGATCGGCCATTCTGACCCCCGGGTTTTGCACTTGCCACACATAGAAGAGACGCGGCCCGGGTCCAAGTCAATTTTGCGAACATTACGGGAACGTGGCCTGCATCCGCCTATTTCTGCGCCAAAGCCCATGAGCAGATCGGGAAATTCGGATCGTCTGTCAAATCGTCTTGCGCAGGATTGTAAACCGGGGGCCATTCATCTTCTAGATTCCGCCGCGCGGCCTGCCGGTTGCCCCATTGACGTGACAGGATGCGCGCCTCGTCAAAGCCTGCCTCGACAAGCAAGTTCTTGAGGCCGCGCGCCGTCCAGCGTGAGCAGTCCACAGGATCGCCATGGTAGGGAATGTAGAACGGCACCGCGAGCCAAAAGTATCCGTTGGGTCGAAGCATTTCGAGCACGTTGCGCGTCGCGGCGTAGGGCCGATCGAGGTGCTCCCACACCTGATTGGCCAAGACCAGGTCGAAACTCAGTACATTGCCGACAGTATCGCGGTAAGGCCCGTTGCAGATATCATGTTTGGGATAGCGAAACCGCTCGTAGCTGCGAAAGGTAAAGCGACGTCCGTATTTTCCCGAAACCTCGGCGGCATCCATCGTTTCGAGATCCAGCGCGGTGAGCCAACGCCGAGAGCTTTTCTGCATAACGATCCGGTTGATACTGGCCATATTGCGCCCCTGCTACGACAGGCAAAGCTTGCCCTGCCCCCGCATGACGCGCAAGCCTTCAGACCGATACGCCGCGCCGCCCGGCCAGATCGGTGAAATACTGCCACGCCACCCGGCCCGAGCGCGACCCGCGCGTGGCCTGCCATTCGATCGCCTCGGCGCGCAGGGTGGCGTCGTCGATCTCTACCCCGTAGGTGTCGCAATAGCCCCGGATCATCGACAGGTATTCATCCTGATCGCAGGGATGAAAGCCCAGCCAGAGCCCGAAGCGGTCCGACAGAGACACCTTTTCCTCGACAGCCTCGGAGGGACTGATCGCCGAAGAGCGTTCGTTCTCGATCATGTCGCGCGGCATCAGGTGGCGGCGGTTCGAGGTGGCGTAGAACACCACATTCTCGGGCCGTCCTTCGATCCCTCCATCCAGAACCGCCTTCAACGATTTGTAATGCTGGTCATCGTGGCCAAAGCTCAGATCATCGCAAAACAGCAGGAACCGCGCATCCGCCCCGCGCAGCAGGTTCAAGAGACGCCCCACCGAGGGCAGATCCTCGCGCTGCAATTCCACGATCTTGAGCGGCAGCCCCTCGGCCCGCACGGCGGCATGCACAGCCTTGACCAGGCTCGACTTTCCCATCCCCCGCGCGCCCCAGAGAAGCGCGTTATTGGCCGGCAACCCGCGCGCAAATTGCTGGGTATTGGTCAAGAGCGTATCGCGTGCGCGATTGATGCCCACCAAGAGCGACATCTCCACACGGTTAACCTTGGCGACAGGCTCCAGCCGGTCAGGGGAAACATGCCAGACAAATGCGTCGGCTGTATCAAAATCGGGGGCTGTCAGCGGTGCGGGGCTCATCCGTTCGAGCGCGGCCGCAATCCGCTCCATCGGGTCGGTCGTCATTCAGGTCTTGCCTTTGTCCTCGTCAGTCCCGGCGAGCGGATCGTCTTCCTCGAAATCGTCATCGAACTCCGCCTCGTCGTCGGTCTCATCAAACCACAGACCCTGCGCACGCAACTCTGCTTCGCGCTTTCTCTCGACCCGCTGCACGAGTTGAATGGACACTTCGTAAAGGCCATAGACCACAACGAAGAGAATGATCTGGGTGATGACATCGGGCGGCGTCACGAGGGCGGCCAACAAGAGAATACCAACCACCGCATATTTGCGTACCGAGCGCAGGCCCGGCGCGCTCACCAGCCCTGCCTTGCCCATCAGGGTCAGCAAAACCGGCAGTTGGAAACACAGGCCAAAGGCCACAATAAACTTGATGGTGAGATTGAGATATTCCTGCGCCGAGCCTTGGAACACTACCGAGAGCGGCGCCGCGTTCTGGCCACCCTCGACCGCCTCGCCCTGCCCGCCAAACTGCTGGAAGCCAAGGAAGAAATCATAGGCCAGCGGCGTGACGACATAAAACGCAAAGGATGCGCCAAGAAAGAACATGAAGGGCGAGGCCACGAGAAATGGCAGGAACGCCCCCTTCTCGGACTTGTAGAGACCCGGCGCCACGAACCGCCACATCTGGTTTGCGATGTAGGGAAAGGCGAGGATGAAACCGCCAAGAAGCGAGACCTTGATCGCGACAAAGAAACCCTCTTGTGGGCTGATGAAGATCAGGTCGCAATCCTGTCCGCGCTCGGCCAGAACCTGACAGAGCGGCGCGGTGAGAAAGTTGAAAATCGGGGTCGCCACGGTGAAACAGATCACCATGCCGATGATAAAGGCCACAACCGAGTGAATGAGACGATTGCGCAATTCCGCCAGATGCTCGATCAGCGGCGCGCTGCTGTCTTCAATCTCGTCGGGGGTGCTCATGCCTTGTCCTCGACCTTGGCCGCGGCGGCCTTGGTGCTTTTTGCCTTGGCCTTGGTTGTTTTGCCGCTTTTTGTCTTGGCTTTGGAGGCTTTGCTCTGGGGCGCGTCTTTGGTCTTCGTCTCGGGGGTCTTCGTCTCGGTGGCCTGTGCCTCGGCAGCGGCCTTTGCCTCGGCCTCGGCCTCGGCGGTCTTCCGCGCGGTGGCCATTTCACCGGCCTTTTCGCGGATCTTGTCGGCCTGCGCCTGCCGCTCTTCACTGAGCGGCGGCACATCCGCGGTGGTCAGGTCACGCGTCGCGTTCTCGGTGGTTTTCTTGACCTCGTCCATCGCCGACTTCATCGGGTTCGACGCGGCCTTGAAGGTCTTCTGGATCTCGTTCACGCCAGAATGATCGGCCGCGTCATTCATCGCGCGGCTGAATTCGCGAGCCATGCCCTTGGCTTTGCCGACGAACTTTCCGACAGCCTGAAACATTCCGGGCAGGTCCTTGGGCCCCACGACAATGAGCGCCACGATGCCAATGAGCAACAGCTCCGTCCAGCCCAGGTCCAGCATTTACGGATCAGACCTTGTCTTTTTCGTCGGAAGGCGTGACGTCGCGAGCGGTCTCGACGTCTTCGTCTTTCTTGTCTTCGTCCTCAAGCTCCTTGTTGCCTTCGGACACGCCCTTCTTGAAGGATGTGATGCCCTTGCCCACTTCGCCCATCAGCGAGGAAATCTTGCCGCGACCGAAAAGCACCAGCACCACCACGGCGATGAGAAGAAGGCCGGGAAGGCCGATATTGTTCAGCATGTCTGTCTCTCCCTATCTCGGGGGTCCATGGATTGCCCCCGGGAATATCATTGGTTTATCTAGTCGTTCAAAGCGGCAGTTGGAAGCACCAATGCGGCGCGCGGCACCAAATCATGCAGATTTTTCCACGCGGCAGCCTATGGGCCAGACCAAAACTGGTCAATCGGCACTCTGCGCCTCGGCGCGGCTCTTGCCGCTCACGTTCTGCGCCAGCGTCGCGGCCATGAACGGGTCGAGATCGCCATCAAGCACGCCCTTGGTGTCGGATGTCTCGACCCCGGTGCGCAAGTCCTTGACCATCTGGTAAGGTTGCAGAACGTAAGAGCGGATCTGATTGCCCCAGCCGGCGTCACCCTTGTTGTCATGCGCCTCGTTGATCGCGGCGTTGCGCCGGTCCAGCTCTTGCTGGTAGAGCCGCGATTTGAGCGCCTTCATGGCGATATCGCGGTTCTGGTGCTGCGATTTCTGGCTGCTCGTTACCACGATGCCGGTCGGGATATGGGTGATCCGCACCGCCGAGTCGGTGGTGTTGACGTGCTGCCCGCCCGCGCCCGAAGAGCGATAGGTGTCGATCCGGATATCGGCCGGGTTCACCTCGATCTCGATATTGTCGTCGACCACCGGATAGACCCACACAGACGAGAACGAGGTGTGTCGCTTGGCCGCCGAATCAAACGGCGAAATCCGCACCAGTCGATGCACGCCCGACTCCGATTTAAGCCAGCCATAGGCATTGTGCCCGCTGATCTTGTACGCCGCCGATTTGATCCCGGCCTCGTCCCCCGCCGACTCTGATTGCAATTCAACGGTGTAGCCGCGCTTTTCGGCCCAGCGGACATACATCCGCGCCAGCATCGACGCCCAGTCACAGCTCTCGGTGCCGCCTGCCCCGGCGTTAATCTCAAGGAATGTATCGTTGCCATCCGCCTCGCCGTCCAGAAGTGCCTCAAGCTCCTTGGCCGCAGCCACCTTGGCCAACGATCTGAGCGCGTCCTCGGCCTCGGTCACAACCTCGGTGTCGTCCTCCATCTCGCCCAGTTCGATCAGGCCGATACCGTCCTCCAGTTCCTGCTTGATCCGGTCATGCGTGTCGAGGGCATCGACCAGTGCCTGTCGCTCGCGCATCAGCTTTTGCGCTTGCGCGGGATCATCCCAAAGCGTCGGGTCTTCAACACGTGCATTGAATTCCTCAAGCCGATGGCGGGCTGTTTCCCACCCCAGCCGTTGCCGCAAAAGCTCTAGCGACTTTTCGATCTCGGCCACGAGGTTTTGGGTTTCTGCGCGCATTTCGGTGTCCTTGTCTGCTCAGATGCGGGTGATAGCGCAGCAGGCGGAGCCGGGCAAGGGCGCTGCGCCGTCGGCGCGGCCGCCGATGCGTGGTGGTCGTCGGCCGCGTGTTGCACAGGCTGCGTCAATGAAATCTTGCGTAAGGTGAAATCCGGCCCAAACACCCGGGCTGGCCCGCTTATCACCCTAGTACAAGCCGCCCGAGCTCATTGCACCAAAGCTCGCATTGCCGCCGACCTGTGCTTTTTCACCGGTCGAGGTGGTGACGTCGCGCACCTGCTCGCGCTCGCCGGCACTATAGAGGTCGAGATCGTTGCCCATTGCAAAACCGCCGTCGAACATCACCCCGAACACCGGCTCTTCACCGTCACGGAAATACTCCGCAACCACGTGCGCCCCGGACGCATTGTCGGCCAGACGCGCCCCGCTGAATCGGTCGATCTTGATGAAATGGCCACCGGGGGGCACATCGAATGGCCCGCCGCCGTACTTCTTGACGGCGTCGGACATGAATTCCTGAAAGACAGGACCGCAGAGCGATGCGCCATAGGCCCCCCGACCAAGGCCGCGCGGCTGATCGTGGCCGATGTAGCAGCCGGCAGCGATATTGCTGGTGAAGCCAACGAACCAAACGTCACGCGCGTCATTGGTCGTACCGGTCTTGCCGGCCACGGGAACCGGCAGATTGATCGCGCCGGACGCGGTGCCCCTGTCCACCACGCCCTTCATCATCGAGGTGAGCTGGTACGCGGTGACGGCGTCCATCACCCGCTCGCGATCAGACACGATGCGCGGTCCGCGCGTGGCTGGAATACCGGGATCGCTGCAATCCACACATTGACGCTGATCCTGTTTGTAGATCGTCTTGCCGTACCGATCCTGCACCCGGTCCACCAGACTGGGGCGCACACGCTCTCCGCCATTGGCGAACATCGCATAGGCCGCCACCATGTTGAACAGCGTCGTCTCCTCAGAGCCAAGCGAATTGGCGAGGAACTTGCCCATGTTGTCATAGACGCCGAAGCGCTCGGCATAATCCGCAACCACGTCCATGCCGACCTCCTGCGCGAGGCGGATTGTCATCAGGTTCCGCGACTGCTCGATGCCGGTGCGCAAAGGTGTGGGACCGTAAAATTTGTTCGACGAATTGCGCGGACGCCACAACCCTTGGGGCGTGTCGATCTCGATCGGGGCGTCGATCACGATCGTCGCGGGGCTGTAGCCACTGTCAAGCGCCGCCGCGTAGACGAACGGCTTGAAGCTCGATCCGGGCTGGCGCAGCGCCTGCGTGGCCCTGTTGAACACCGAGTGTTGATACGAGAACCCGCCCTGCATCGCGAGAACGCGGCCGGTATTGACATCCATCGCCATGAACCCGCCCTCAACCTCGGGCACCTGACGCAGCGTCCAGCGAATGAAGTCGCCGCTGTCGTCCTCGGTCATGCGGCGGACATGTACCACCTCGCCCGCATCGAATGTCTCGTGAAAGTCACCCGGCAGCCAGGCGATGTCGTTACGCGGGACCTCTTGCACGCCCTCTACACCCTCGACGCCGATGCGCAACGCCTGATCGCCGGTCTCCAAAACCACGGCCGGATACCACTGGCCGTCGAGTTCGATATCGCGCGGCACGCGTAATTCTTCAAGCGCCGCGCGCCAATCCTCCTCGCGGCCAAGAGCATCATCCGGCAGGCTGAGCCCGGTGCCGCGCCAACGACCGATGCCCCGGTCGTACTGTTCAAGTTGGCGGCGCAACGCATTGGCCGCGTTGACCTGCATTTCAGGATCCACCGTAGCACGCACCGAAAGGCCGCCGGAAAAGAACTCTCCCTCGCCGAAATCCTCGCTCAATTGGCGGCGAATCTCGTCGGTAAAATAATCGCGCGGCGGAAGGTCGGCGCTGAACGGCTCGAAATCTCCGTTTTGAACCGAGCGCAACGGGGCCGCGCGCTCTTCGCGGTAGGTCGCCTCTGACAGATACCCGTTCTCCCACATTTCCCGCAGCACGAAATTGCGCCGATCCACCAGTCGCTCTTTTTCGCGAACAGGATGATAGTCGCTCGGGGCCTTGGGCATGGCGGCGATGGTTGCAGCCTCATGCGGTGCCAGTTCGCGCAATGTCTTGTTGAAGTAGGTCTGCGCGGCTGCGGTCACACCATAGCTGTTCTGGCCCAGAAAGATCTCGTTGAGATACAGTTCCAGAATCTTTTCCTTGCTCAGCGTCTCCTCGATCCGGGTGGCGAGAATGATCTCCTTGATCTTGCGCTCAAGCCTGCGATCCCCGGACAACAGAAAATTCTTCATGACCTGCTGGGTAATGGTAGACGCCCCGCGCACGTTCTGCCCGCGCGATTTGACCGCGTCGACAATGGCCGAGGCGATGCCGACGGCGTCATAGCCCCCATGCGTGTAGAAATTCTTGTCTTCGGCACTGATAAATGCCTGCTTCACCAGATCAGGGATATCCTCTGCCGGGGTAAAAAGCCGGCGTTCGCGCGCGAACTCATCAATGATGCGCCCTTGCGCGGAATAGATGCGGCTGATGGTCGGTGGCGTATAATTCGCAAGGGATTCGTGGCTTGGAAGATCCTTGCCGTAAATGTGCAACACGGCACCGATGCTCAGCCCGACGATCACGACAACTAGGGTGATCAGGCTGAAGACAGTGCCGAAAAGGCTTAGAATCGGTCGAAGCACATTGGCCCCCGCATAATGGCTGCGTCTCATATAGGCATCCCCGTGTCAGCGGTCAAAAGGGAATGGCCGTTTCGCGCAGGGATCCGCCGCGCCCGGCTCATTGTCTTACCAGACCCGCGCGGGCGGTATCGTCCTCGCGCCACGCGTTCAACGCTTCGCGCAGCGCCTCCGCCATCCGCGCGCGGCCCTCTGGATCGCGCAGACGCTCCAGATCAGGGGGGCTGGATAAAAACCCGAGTTCGACCAGGACCGAAGGAATATCCGGCGCCTTGAGGACCGAAAAGCCGGCATGGCGCAGAGGCCGGGACAAGAGCGGCAATCCCTTGGAGGCAAAGCCGTCGAGCACCGCCTTCGCCAGCCGCTCGGCGCGCGGCCGGGTCTCGAGGCGGGCCAGATCCATAAGCACATCGGCCACGACATCGTCCTTACCGCTCAGATCCACACCGGCCAGGATATCAGCCCGGTTGTGACGTTCGGCGAGCGCCGCACTGGCCTCGTCCGACGCGCTCTGTGACAACGTGTAGGCAGAAATTCCGCGCGCCCGTGCGCTCGACAACGCATCGGCATGCAGGGACAGGAACACATCCGCCCCTGCTCTGTGGGCCAGGGCGACGCGGCGCTCGAGGCTCACGAATTCATCGCGCTCGCGGGTCATCACCACCTCGAAGCCGCCCGCGCGCAGCAGATCTTCGCGCAGTTCAAAAGCGAATTGCAGGATCAGGGCCTTTTCAGTGACATCGCCAACCTGTGCGCCGGGGTCGATACCGCCATGACCGGGATCGAGCATCACGACAAGCGGGCCCTCGCCCCGCGCGCGCGGTGTTACGACATCGGGGTTTTCCTGTGGGGCGGGCAGGTCCCACCCGGGGACATGCGGCGTGCCGGTCGTCGCTGCAAAGTCAGCGGCATCCGCCTCTCCAAGGTGAACGATCAGTTGCGCCGTGCCCGTGTCCGGATCAACCTCAAGCCCCGCGCTTTGCAATGGATAAGGCGCGTCCAGATCAGCCACCATGCGCGACCAGCCGGGTCGGATCTGCCCCAGCCTAAGACCCTTGACACGCGCTCCGCTGATCAAGTCGCCAGCAGTCGCGCCTTGCCATTCGACCTCCCGGAAATCCAGCACCAGCCGCGCCGGTCCCGCGAGCGTGAACACGCGGTACGGCACACCTTGAGACAGGTGGAGCCGCAGCTCAACGCCGTTTCGCGTGTCGCTGATCGTACTTGCCTCTGCGTCGAGCCGCGCCAACGCGCTAAAGCTGTTGTCCTGCGCCAACGCCGGGCTGACGGGACCAAAAAGGACGACCAATAATGGCCATATGCAAGAAAGTCTGCTCATACACCGTTTCCCGGTCTGTTCTGTCGCAAGATTACACAAACTGACGGCAGCACAACAGCCCTCACTCCACCACACCACGCGCGACAATCGCCAGGAGACGATCGCGACGAAACCGATACGCGCGATATGATTGACACAAAACGGGAACATCTGTAGAACAAAGTCATGTGTAGATGAAGAGGGCGCGACAGATGCTGACTAAGAAACAACTCGATCTTCTGGAGTTCATCCACAAGCGCGTCCAGCGTGACGGCGTACCGCCCAGCTTTGACGAAATGAAAGAAGCGCTTGATTTAAGGTCGAAATCCGGCATTCACCGGTTGATCACCGCGCTCGAGGAGCGGGGCTTTATACGCCGACTCGCGCATCGGGCGCGCGCGCTGGAAATACTCCGCCTGCCCGAAAGCCTTGGGGGCGAGGTGCTGCATGGTTTTCAGCCACGTGTGATTGATGGCGATCGGCCGACAGCTCCACAACCAGCCAATGCGCAGCCCGTAGAGGTGGCGCATGCCATTGATCTGCCACTGATGGGACGGATCGCTGCGGGTGTCCCTATCGAGGCGATCGCACATGCGCGGCAAAACGTGGCCGTACCCGGCGCAATGGTGAGCGGCGCAGGCAACCATTACGCATTGGAGGTCAAAGGCGATTCGATGATAGAGGCCGGTATCAACGACGGTGACGTGGTGATCATCCGCGAAACGTCAGTGGCGGATAATGGCGATATCGTCGTTGCTCTTATCGAGGATCAGGAAGCGACGCTCAAACGTTTCTTCCGGCGGAGCAATGCGATTGCGCTCGAAGCAGCCAATCCAGCCTATGAGACGCGCGTATTTCAGGACAATCAGGTGCAGGTCCAGGGCCGCCTTGTGGGGCTGATCCGCACCTACTGAGCGTTCCAGAGGCGGGTTCCGGAAATCTCACGTGCGGTGACGATTGCAACGGCATCATCGCCAGCATAGAGCGCAAGTGACCCTGTGTCTCTCAAGGTTTGCGGTGTGATGACAGAACAGTCTGGATCATTCGGTGTGGTTTCCAGCGCCGTGGTAACAACGATCAAGACCGCACCGTCACAGGCCAGCGGCAGGCGCGCGGCGGCGCGTCCCCGCACCAGACGAACCGAGAGCTCCTCCATCAAGGCATCAGACCACCGGTCATGCGCCTCGGCCTGCTCGGCACCATCGCCGTCATTCTCCAGCCAATTCTGAGCGACGAAGCCCTGACCGGACGCTTTGTTCAAGGCGCGCCCCGTCTCTGTCATGATCCCGACCAGTGCGCCGGTTTCCGAGATCAGCATGCGAGGGCGCTCTGCTCCGATCCAGAACCAGAGGCCTGCAAGCATCGGCAGCACCCCAAGATATCTAAGTCCTCCCCGCCAAAGCACCAGGCTCAAGCCTCCGACGGCAAAAAGAGGCAAGACCGCGTGGCCGGGTGAAATCACCGTGATCCTCGCGCCGTCCAGAGCGGCGACGTATTCCGAAACCGCCAGGATCCAGCGCAACCCCCACCCCATCACACCAAGCGCGACCCAATCCAGACCAAGCGGCAACAAAAGCGCCGCCAGGACAGCGGTGGGCATGACAAGGGCGCCCATCAGGGGCACGCTCAAAAGATTCGCGATAAGGCCATATTGGGCGAACTGGTTGAAATGCGCAGCGGCCACCGGCGCCGTGGCCGCCCCAGCCACCGCTGAAGATATCACCACCGCCAGCACCGGCCGCAGCCACCTTGGCCCAAGAGTCACACCACCATCGCGCAAGGCACCGAATACCGCGACAAGCGCAACGGTCGCCGCAAATGACATCTGAAACCCCGGACCCAAAAGCGCCTCGGGCCTAAGCACAAGCACGATCACGGCCGCCACGGCGACTGCCCGCAGGCTGAGCGCGCGCCGGTCAAGCATCACCGCGACCAGCATGACTGCGACCATGACAAAGGCGCGCTCTGTGGCCACATTGCCGCCCGACAGACCGAGATATCCAGCCGCGGCCAGGAGGGCCAGCATCGCCGAGAGCTTCTTGATCGGCAAGCGCAAGCCTGCGCGAGGGATGGCCGCGAGGACCAGGCGGGTCGCTGCAAACACAAAGCCCGCGAGAAGCCCCATATGAAGGCCGGAAATCGCCAGAAGATGCGCAAGATTGGAAACCCGCATCGCTTGGAGGGTGTCTTGTGACAATCCCGCGCGGTCTCCGGTCATGATCGCGGCGGCAAACGCACCGGCCTGCCCGGGCAGACGGCTCTGAACATGGCGCGAAAGCGCCATGCGCGCCCGGAACAATCCCTGCCAGCCCTCTGCCTCGCTCAACCTGAGCGCCGGGCTGCGCGTGTAGCCGACAGCACCAATTCCCAAAAACCAGGCATGACGCTGAAAATCAAAGCCCCCCGGTTCGACCGGCCCTCCGGGTGGCGAAAGATGGGCGGTCATCATCACACGCTCGTCCGGCCTCGGGGTGAAATGCGTTTGATCCCCGTGCAAGGACACCCGCACACTGTGCGGCACCCGTGATGGATCAGTGCGCGCAAGGATCACCCGATCGAGGGTCAGGCGCAGCGCATCAGAGGCCGAGCGGTCAATGGCCACGACACGCCCCTCGACTGGCCCGTAATAACGCCAGCTCAGCACCGGCCCCGCCACCAGATGCGCACGCAGGCCCGCAATCGTGAAGCCCGCTGCAAGCAAGGCCAACGCCCAGAGAATCGGCCCGGCCCATTCCCGACCGCGTCGAGCCACTCCAGCCAGTACCGCAGCGCCGATACCGGACGTGCAGAGAACCCACATCTTCGGCTCGGCGCGCAGGGCAAAATATGCACCGACACCGCAGGCCAGCACAACCGGAACCCACGGAAAGAGCGCTCCGCGTTGCGCGAGCCAGACCCGTGCCAGAACATGCCATATGGCCAAGACTTGTTTCCCCCATGACTGGCCGGTAGACAGGCGCCAACGCTAGGCCCACCATAGTTACCGAAAGGTTAATACGCCCCATGTCGCAGCAGGTCGTGACCCGTTTTGCCCCGTCCCCCACAGGCTATTTGCATATCGGCGGGGCGCGCACGGCCTTGTTCAACTGGCTTTTTGCGCGGGGGCATGGCGGCAAGTTTCTGCTGCGCATCGAGGATACCGACCGTGCGCGCTCGACCCCCGAGGCCACGCAGGCGATTCTCGATGGATTGGCGTGGCTTGGGCTCGATCATGATGGCGACGCGGTTAGCCAGTTCGAACGCGCCGAGCGTCATCGTGAGGTGGCCCTGCAACTCTTGGCAAATGGCCGTGCGTACAAGTGCTTTTCCACACAGGACGAAATCGAGACGTTTCGCGATACCGCGCGCACCGAGGGCCGCTCAACCTTGTTTTGCAGTCCCTGGCGGGACACGACACCTGATCAGCACCCCGAGGGCGCAGCCTATGTGATTCGCATCAAGGCACCGCGCGACGGCGTTACCGTAATCCGTGATGAAGTTCAGGGAGATATCACCATCCGCAACGATCAGCTCGATGATATGGTTTTGTTACGTGGCGATGGCACACCCGTTTACATGCTGGCTGTGGCAGTCGACGATCACGACATGGGGGTGACGCATGTGATCCGGGGGGACGACCATCTCAACAACGCAGCGCGGCAAATGCTGATTTATCACGCGATGGATTGGCCCGTACCCGCCTATGCCCATATTCCCTTGATCCATGGCCCCGACGGCAAAAAGCTATCCAAGCGTCACGGCGCGCTCGGGGTCGAGGAATATCAAAAGATGGGCTACCCGTCGTCAGGTATGCGCAACTATCTCGCGCGGCTCGGCTGGAGCCATGGCGATGACGAATTCTTCACCGATGCGCAGGCAAAGGAATGGTTTGATCTTCCCGGCATTGGCAAATCGCCGGCGCGCTTGGATTTCAAGAAGCTGGAGAATCTGTGCGGTCAACATATCGCGGCAATGGACGATGCTGCACTGCTGCATGAACTTCGCGAATTCATGGCCGTGACGGGACAGCCCCCACTCTCTGAAAAAAAATTGACGCTCTTGGAACGCGGCATGTACTGCCTCAAGGAGCGTGCGAAGACCTATCTGGAACTAATTGATAAGGCAGAGTTTATCATGTGCGACCGTCCGCTGGAACCGGACGAAAAGGCCGCTGCGCAGCTTGATTCTGTATCCCGTGGTATACTGATGGAATTGACGCCGCAGCTGCAAACTGCTAATTGGACCCGAGACGGTATCGAGGCTCTCGCAACCCAATTCGCCGACGCGCATGGAATGAAGTTCGGCAAGCTTGCCGGTCCGTTGCGGGCCGCGCTCGCAGGACGCAGCGCAACACCAAGTGTGTTTGACATGATGCTGGTTCTCGGGCGAGAAGAAAGCATCGCCCGACTGACCGACGCCGCCTGTAACGGAGCGTGACAACTCTGGCAGGCTCTACGTGTATCCAGCCCGCGGCCAAGTGGCCAGTTGGGCGTTGAGAGGGAGGACCCCTGATGTCAGAAGCTAAACGAGCCGCAACGCTGGAAATCGACGGCAAGAGCTATGATCTGCCGATCTTTTCACCCACTGCAGGCCCTGACGTGGTCGATATTCGCAAACTCTATGCCAACGCAGGCGTGTTCACGTATGATCCCGGTTTTACGTCCACAGCGAGCTGCGACAGCACCATCACGTTCATCGACGGGGATAAGGGCGAGCTCTTGCATCGCGGGTATCCGATCGACCAACTCGCCGAGAAGTCGCACTTTCTGGAAGTCTGTTATCTGCTGCTCTATGGTGAGTTGCCGTCACCAGGCCAACTTGAGGATTTCGAGACGCGCGTGACCAATCACACCATGCTGCACGAGCAGATGGTGTATTTTTTCCGCGGCTTCCGCCGTGACGCGCATCCAATGGCGATCATGGTAGGAGTCGTCGGTGCGATGTCGGCGTTTTACCATGACAGCACCGATATCAGCGACGAGTGGCAGCGTGAGGTCGCCTCGATCCGGCTGATCGCAAAGATGCCGACCATCGCAGCCTGGGCGTTCAAGTATTCTGTCGGGCAGCCTTTCGTCTATCCGCGTAACGATCTCGACTACGCGTCGAATTTCCTGCGCATGTGCTTTGCCGTGCCCGCCGAGGATTACGAGGTCAACCCGATCCTTAGCCGCGCCATGGACCGGATCTTTACCCTGCATGCCGATCACGAGCAGAACGCTTCAACCTCTACAGTGCGGCTGGCGTCGTCGTCGGGCGCCAACCCGTTCGCCTGCATCGCAGCCGGCATCGCCTGCCTCTGGGGGCCGGCGCATGGCGGCGCCAATCAGGCTTGTCTGGAAATGCTGCGCGAGATCGGCACGCCCGACCGCATTCCCGAATTCATCGCCCGGGCCAAGGACAAGAACGATCCGTTCCGCCTGATGGGTTTCGGCCACCGGGTCTACAAGAACTTCGATCCGCGTGCAAAGGTGATGAAGCAATCTGCCGATGAGGTGCTTGAGCTTCTCGGCGTCGAGAACAACCCGACCCTGCAAGTCGCCAAGGAGCTGGAAAAGCAGGCGCTGGCCGATCCGTATTTCTCGGATAAAAAGCTGTTTCCGAACGTGGATTTCTACTCGGGAATCATCCTTGAAGCGATGGGCTTTCCGACGTCGATGTTCACGCCGATTTTCGCGGTGTCGCGGACCATCGGCTGGATCTCGCAGTGGAAAGAGATGATCAGCGATCCGCAGATGAAGATTGGACGTCCCAGGCAGCTTTATCAGGGCGAGACACTGCGCGATTACGTCGATATCGAAAAGCGCTGACGACTTCGCCACAACGCAAAATATTTCTCAAAAGGCCCGCAAAGCGCGGGCCTTTTTATTACGGCGCGAGGCAGGGACCGGTCCGACTTGCTCTCAACGTCCTTCAAAATTTGCCGGGCGCTTTTCGAGAAACGCCATCACACCCTCCTGAAAGTCGCGGCTCTGCCCGCAGGTGCCTTGCAGTTTCGCCTCGAGGTCCAGCTGTTGTTCCAGCGTGTTGTCCCAGGTGCCCCGGATCGCCTGCTTGACGGCCTTGTAGGTCTGCGTCGGGCCCTTGGCCAGATGGGCGGCGCGCGCCTGCCAGTGTGCCTCAAAGCCCTCATCGCTGACGCATTCCCAGATCATCCCCCAATCGCTGGCCTGCCGGGCGCTGATCGGCTCGGCAAAGAGGGCGGCCCCCATCGCCTTGGCCATACCCATCTGACGCGGCAGCGCCCATGTGCCGCCCGCGTCAGGTATCAGCCCGATCCGGGTGAAGGCCTGCAGGAAATAGGACGCCTCGGTGGCGATCACCACATCCGCCGAGAGCGCCAGATTGGCCCCTGCCCCCGCAGCCGGCCCGTTGACGGCGCTGATCGTCGGCACCGGGCAATTGGTGATGGCGCGCAGCATCGGCACGTATTCCTCGCGCAGGACCCGCTCCAGATCTAGGGTCGTCGCGTTGCCACCATCGCTCAAATCCTGGCCCGAGCAGAAGGCCTTGCCCTTGCCGGTGAGCACGATCACGCGCGCCTCGCGCCCGGCATGGGTCATCGCATCGGTGATTTCGGCGCGCATCTGGGTGTTGAGCGCGTTCATCTTGTCGGCCCGGTTGAGGCAAAGGACGGAGACGCCCTCGATCATTTCGAGCGTGATGGTCTGGTAATCTTTCACGGGAATCGGCCCTCCTGACGTGGTCTCCGGGATCAAACCCTATCGCTGCCCCCGGGCCAAGGGCAACGGCGCGTCAGTCGTCGAGAATCTCGCGCAGACGGCGTTCTTCGGCCTCGCTGAGGCGGGCAACCTCGCGCTCTGGGGCCTTGGCCCGGCTGCGCAAATAGACCCCCGCCATCACCAGCCCCGCGCCCAGCATGATCGGCCCGGCCATCCATAACAGCAGATTGGAGCCACCGCTGCGCGGCTTGAGCAGCACGTATTCGCCGTAGCGGTCGACCACGAAATCGACCACCTCTTCGTTGCTGTCGCCCGCCACCAGCCGTTCGCGCACCAGAAGGCGCAGGTCGCGGGCGAGTTCGGCGTTGGAGTCGTCGATGCTCTCGTTGCGGCAGACCAGACAGCGCAGGCCCGCGGAAATGTCACGCGCGCGTTCTTCCAAGGCCGGATCGTCGAGAATTTCGTCAGGCTGCACCGCGAAGACGGGCGCCGCGATCACGCAGAGCGCAAGGATCAGGCGTTTCATTCTGCGGGCACCCCTTGCGGCAGCTTGCGCGCACCTGCGGCCACGCGGTAGCGCCGGTCGCTGAGCGACAGCGCCCCACCGAGGGCCATAAGGATCGCGCCGCCCCAGATCCAGTTGGCCAGCGGCTTGTAATAGCTGCGCACAGCCCAGCCGCCGCCCTCTTGCGGATCACCGATGACGACGTAGATGTCGCGCAGGACGCCGTTATCGAGCGCGGCCTCGGTGGTGGGCATCTGCGCCACGGGGTAGATGCGTTTTTCGGGGTGCATTTCGGCAATCTCACGGCCATTCTGGCTGAGGGTGAAGGTCGCCTTGGTGGCCATGTAATTCGGCCCCTGTTCCTGATGCACCTCGTCGAGGCGCAGCCCGTAGCCCGCGATTTCCAGATCCTCGCCGACCTGAAGCACGCGAATATCCTCGGCCTCCCACGCCATCATCGCGGCGATGCCGGCCATGGTCACGCCGAGGCCGCCATGCGCCACCGCCTTGCCCCAGTCGGCACGCGGCAGACGGGTGAGGCGTGCGAGCCGCCCGGTGCCGCGCCCGGTGCGCGACCAGATATCGACCATCGCACCGGCCACCAGCCATGCGCCTAGGAACAGGCCAACCGGCCCAAGCGCGGAGCGCCCGGATTGCATCGCCCATGCGAGCGCGCCGATCGCTACGGCAAGGGCGAAGGCCGGGATCAGCTGTCGCACCACCCGGCCCACCGTGGCACGTTTCCACGCCATCATCGCGCCGACCGGCAGGACGAGGCCAAGCAGGACCATAAAGGGGGTGAAGGCGGCGTTGAAGAAGGGCGCCCCGACCGAAAGCTTTCGGTCGAAGGCCATCTCGGCAATGAGCGGCCACATCGTGCCGATGAACACCACGAAACAGGCCACCGCCAGCAGGATGTTGTTGAGCACGAGCACCGATTCCCGGCTGACCATGCTGAACACGCCCCGCGCCTGCATGACATTGGCGCGCGCGGCAAAGAGCGTGAGCGCGCCCATCATGAAGGCGGCGGTGATGCCCAGCAGGAACACGCCACGCTCGGGGTCTGTGGCGAAGGCATGCACGCTGGTCAGCACACCGGAGCGGGTGATGAAGGCCCCGACCATGGAGAAACCGAAGGCAATGATTGCCAGAAGGATGGTCCAGCTTTTCAAAGACTCACGCTTTTCCACCACGATGGCGGAATGCAGCAGGGCGGCGGCGATGAGCCAGGGCATGAAGCTGGCATTCTCCACCGGATCCCAGAACCAGAAACCGCCCCAGCCCAGCTCGTAATAGGCCCACCACGAGCCGAGACCGATTCCGATGGTCAGAAAAATCCACGCCGCCAGCGTGTAAGGCCGCACCCACCGGCCCCAGGCCGCATCGACCCGCCCCTCGATCAGGGCCGCCACGGCAAAGGAGAAGGTCATCGAAAGACCGACATAGCCGAGATAGAGGAAGGGCGGGTGAAAGGCGAGGCCCGGATCCTGCAGGAGCGGGTTTAGATCCTGCCCGTTGAATGGCGGTGTCGCCATGCGCAGGAACGGGTTCGAGGTGAGCAGGATGAAGGCGAAAAACGCGGCCCCGATCATCGCCTGCACGCTCAGCACGCGGGCCTTGAGCGAGGGCGGCAGGTTCGCGCCGAACCACGCCACCGCCCCGCCAAAGAGCGTGACGATCAGCACCCAGAGAAGCATCGAGCCCTCGTGATTGCCCCAGACGCCGGTGATCTTGTAGAGCATCGGCTTGTCGGTATGGCTGTTGAGGGTGACCAACCGCAGCGAGAAATCAGAGGTCACGAAGGCCCATGTAAGCGCCGCGAAGGAGGCCGCCGTCAGCAGTAACTGTATCGTCGCCGCAGGTTCGGCGAAGGCCATCCAGCCGGGCCAGCGTTTATGGGCGCCGACCAGTGGGATGACCGCCTGCGCGCAGGCGACGAGGAATGCCAGGATGAGGGCGAAGTGACCGAGTTCTGTAATCATGCGTCAAAGATAACGCAGGCGCGGCCCCGCGCCAATCGCAATCGGCACGGGGCCCGGTTCACATTGTCGCGGGGGTCATCCCTTCGCGCGCCATTCATCCAGCGCCGGGTTGCCCGAGGGGGTGAGCACGCGCAGCGCGGTGTCGGCATCGGGGCCGGGATCAGCGGCACCGGGGCTATTCGCGCGCAGGGCGCGCAGCTGCGCCACGCTCTCGACCACCTGCGGCGCGCGCGCCAGCGTGGCGGCGATGGAGCGTTGAAATTCCTGCCCCTTCACCTGATAGCGTGCGCCAAAGTAGAAACTCACGATCGCGCCCAACAGCCACCAGAGCGGATCGGGCACCAACGCCAGCCCCGCCATCCGCTCGCCGAACCACAGGGGATCAACCATCGCCGCGATGAGCAGCGCCAGCGTGCCAAGCGCCATGGCCGGGCGCGGGATGCGGTTGAGCCCGTCGATGATCCGGTCGAAGCTGCTGCGCCCCGCAGCCCCGAACTCCGCCGCCATCTGATCAAGCGCGGCCCGCTGCGTCTCGACCCGGCGTTGATCGGCAGCCTCGGCGTTGACGCGAAACACCTCGGCGGTCTCGCGCACCACGTTTCCGCCCGCCCCGAAAAGCGCCCGCAGAATGTCGATCACCATGCCGCCACCCTTTCCTGAAAGGCCTGATCGCTCAGGTGAAAGCGCGGCGCGATGAACTCTTCGGCGCGCCGGATCCAGCCGCCCTTGCCGCCCGAGCGCGTCCGCGCGAATTTGCGGCTTGCGGGACGGGCATCGGCGAGGGCCAGGTAATAATTGCGCCGCGCGATCCCATAAGCTTCGGCGATATGATCCGGGGCGGCCTGCGCCGCGCGTTCCGCCGCGGCTTGCGTCTGCGGGCCGATCACTCCGTCGACATCCACCGTCTCGCCCATCTCGCGCAGCAGGCGCTGCAATATCTTCACCGCATTGGCCCCGGCATTGACATGCATGTCGAACACGCTGGCGCGCAGCGCCTCGGGCAAGCCCACGATACCGGGGCGGCGATAGTAATGGTCGATGAAGATCGCCACCGCCTGCCCCCGGCTCAGCGCCCGCACATCGCCCACATCCACGTCGCCGTCACGGTCGAGATCGAGCCCGAGCCGCCGCATCGTATGGATGGTCACCCCGAAATTCGTGGCACCGCCGGGGTCGTAGGGGTCGTTCACGAACCCGCCCTCGCGCGCCACAATTTCTTTGGCTATCTGTTCGACATCTTGCATCCGCCTGCCCCATCTTGCCTGTGCAACATGGGTGCGAGGATGGGATAAGAAAGATTAACGCGCGCCTGAACCAGCGCGCGCTCCTATCTCATCGGCTATGGTTTCTTTTTGGTGAAAATACCCAAAATCAGACATCGGCCACCTTAGCTGCCGTCCGCCTCCTTGTAGACGCCCTGCTCCTTGAGCGCGTCGACCACTTCCTTGGGCATGTAATCCTCGTCATGCTTGGCGAGGATCTCACTGGCTTCAAACACCCCACCGCGATAGCTGCCGGTGCCGACCATGCCCTGATTTTCCTCAAAGAGATCGGGCAGAACGCCTTTATAGGTCACCGGCACCACGGCCCCGCCATCGGTCACGTTGAAATGGATCACCTCGCCCTGACCACGTTTCAGACTGCCGCCTTCGACCAGACCGCCGATGCGGAAAATCTCGGTCTCGCTTGGCGGCTCGGACAGCACTTGGCTGGGCGAGCGGAAGAAGTTAATCCCGTCGCGCATCCCGTAGCCGATCAGCGCTGTGGCCATCACCAGCGCCACAGCCGCAATCGCGACGACCTGCACGCGGCGCTTCTTCTTCAGCGATTTCATGAGCCTCGCCCCTTTTTACGGAAAGACCGGGGCCAACATGAGGCCCGACGTCTCGTTCAGAGATAACATCAGATTGGCGTTTTGCAACGCCTGCCCGCTGCTACCTTTTGTCAGGTTATCGAGCGCCGCAATGACGAGCGTGCGGTCCGCCTGCCGGTCGGCGACCACGCCGATATGGCAGAAATTGCTGCCCCGGATGTGGCGCGTGCTGGGGGCCTCGCCCATCGGCAGGACCTCGATGAAGGGCTCGCCCGCATAGGCCGCGTTAAGCGTGTCATGCACCGCCTGAGCCGCGCCGCGCAGATAAGCGGTCGCCAGGATGCCGCGATTGGCGGGGATCAGGTGGGGCGTGAACTGGATCTCTACGGGCCGCCCGGCTATGGCCGAGAACTCCTGATCGAACTCGCCCAGATGCCGGTGCGTGCTACCAAGGGCGTAGGCGTGATACCCCTCGGACAATTCCGCATGCAGCAGGTTTTCCTTGAGGCTGCGGCCCGCCCCCGAGACCGCGCATTTCAGGTCGAGGATGATCTCGTCGAGATCAATCACCCCGGCAGATATCAGAGGGCGCAGGATGTACTGCCCCGTGGCCGCGTTGCAGCCCGTGCCCGCCACCAGCCGCGCGGCAGTGATTTCATCGCGGTAGAACTCGGTCAGGCCGTAAACCGCCTCTTTCTGCAACTCCGGCGCGGCATGGGGATTGCCATACCATTTTTCATAATCCGCCGGGTCGCGCAGCCGGAAATCGGCGGAGAGGTCGACGATCTTCAGATCGCGCGGCAGCGCGCTGATCACCTCCTGGCTGGTCTTGTGAGGCAGCGCGCAGAAACACAGGTCGATGCTGTCAAAATCAATCTCGTCAATCGTCACCAGATCGGGCAGGTCAAGATGGCGCAGATGCGGAAAGACCGCGCCCATGCGCTGCCCTGCCTTGGAATTGGCGGCAAGCGCCGCGATCTCAAGGTCGGGATGGGTGGCGATCAGCCGGACAAGTTCGGCACCGGTGTAGCCGGACGCGCCAAGGATGGCGATTTTATGGGTCATGGTGACCTCTCATGCAGAATTTCAAACAGGGAATAGTGCGTATCGCGGTGCTATGCAACGCACGCTCAGACATGCCGCTCAGACGGGGCGAAAGCCGATCTCTCGTCGCAGGAACTGCGTCGCACGCGACGACACGCGCTTGGGGTCGCCCGTGGTCAGGAACATCGCCTCGGTGCCGGGCCCGATCTTGTCGGGGTGGCGGCCGAGGTAATCACTCAGGCTCGCGGCCACCAGCGTAGGCTGCGAATAAACCGCCACGTCGGGCCCGAGGGCATCGCGAAACACATCCTCGACCAGCGGGTAATGCGTGCAGCCCAGAACGGCGGCCTCCGGGTGCGGCATCTTGCGCCTGAGCGCGTCCACGTGGGAGCGCACCAGCGCCTCGGCGAGGATCATGTCGCCCTCTTCGATGGCATCCACGACGCCGCCACAGGCCTGCGCCTCGACATCGACGCCGATGGCGCGGAACGCCAGTTCGCGCTGAAACGCGCGGCTCGCCACGGTGGCAGGGGTGGCAAAGAGCGCCACGTTCTTCACCGCCACTTCGCGCGGCGGAGAGTTGTCGCCCCATTGCCGTTCTGTCAGCGCCTCGATCAGCGGCACGAATACGCCCAGCACACGCTTTCCCTCGGGCACCCAGGCCTCCTGCATGCGGCGCAGGGCGGCGGCAGAGGCAGTGTTGCAGGCCAGAATCACCAGATCGCAGCCCGCATCGAACAACCGCGCGACATTGGTCGTCGTCAGGTCATAGATGTCATCGGCATCCCGCACCCCATAGGGCGTATGCACGTTGTCGCCCAGATAGACAAACGGCACCTCGGGCATGCGTTTGCTCACCGCGTCCCACACCGTCAGGCCACCCAGCCCGCTGTCGAAAATCCCTACCGCCATTTGCGCGCATCCCAGTGGATCAGTCGTATTCGAACCCGATATCCGAGGCGACAACCGGGCTTGGCGACAATTCATAGGTCTTTGAGCGCAGGAATGCCATGAGGGATTTCGTGTCGCCCGCATATTGGGAGAGTGTGCCGCGCTGGATCGGATCACCCACCACGACCTTGACGGGCGTATCCACGCGCTTGCGAAATTCCTTGATCAGCAGCCCCATGCGCAGCGTGACATGCAGGTGGCTGGCCAGCTGAAACAGGCGGCTGGTGTGCCCATCGAAATAGACCGGCACGACGGTCGCCTCGCTCTTGGCGATCATCTTGGCGGTGAACCCGCGCCAACCCGGGTCCATCGGGCGCGAAAACGGTTTCGCCGCCGTGCTGACCGTGCCGCCCGGAAAGATCCCGATCGCCCCGCCCTGCCCGAGATAGTCGAGCGACGCCTTGCGCGTCGCGAGGTTGAGCGCGATCGCCTCTTTGGTGCCGTCGAAACTGATCGGCAGGATCACCTTGTTGAGGTCTTCGGCCTTGCGGAACACCTGATGCGCCAGAATGCGGAAGTCACCGCGCGTCTGGCTCAGGATATGCCCCATCATCAACCCGTCGAGGATACCGTAAGGGTGATTGGCGATCAGCACCAAAGGCCCCTTGCGCGGGATGTTGGCAAGGCTGCCGCCCACCACGTCGAGCGTGAGCCCATAGCGTTCCACGATCACATCCCAGAAATCGCGGCCCAGTGAAACCTCGGTCTCGTAACCCGCCGCGCGCTTGATAAGTGCGATGCGCCCGGTGAGGTTCTCCATCGTGCGGATCATCGCCCGCCCGCCTTTGGTCTGGGCGGAATAGGCGTAGGAAATGTCACGGGCGATCTGGCGATCGGGGCGCATGGGCGGCGGTCCTTGGCTGGCTTGCGGCCTGTTAAGATTATGCGACGCTTTTGACCAGATCACGTGACAGTTTCGTGACGCCTACTCCGCCGCCCGTGCCATTTCCGTCCCACCTGCGCGGATCACCGCCAAAAGCTCCTCGCGCCGCTTTTCGGCCTTTTGCTCATTCGCCTGTTTGACCGGGCCAAATCCGCGGATAGAGAGCGGCAATTCGGAGAGCGTGATGATGGCGTCACGGGTGCGGCTGTCGAGCTTCGGCAGCACCTCGGCCATGTCGGCCTCGTATTGCTTGATCAGCGCGCGTTCCATCCTGCGCTCTGCCGTGCGGCCAAAGGGATCGAGCGGCGTGCCGCGCAGGAGCTTAAGCTTTGCCAAGACACCGAAGCCGCGCAGGATTCCAGGCCCGAATTCGCGCTTTTTGGGGCGTCCGTCATGGCCGGTCTTGGACAGGACCGGCGGGGCAAGGTGGAATTTCATCTTGAAATCGCCGCCGAACTCCGCCCGCGCTTTCTCCGCCGTTTCCAGATGCAGCCGGGCGACCTCGTATTCATCCTTGTAGGCCAGCAGCTTGTGATAGCCCTTCGCCACGGCCTCTTTCACGGCCGTATCCTCGATGCCGTCGAGCATCTTGCGATAGCGCTTGACCAACCGCTTGCCCTGATAGGCGTGCAGGTGATCGGCGCGGTAGGCGATTTTGTCGTCCAGCGTTTTCGGCTTGGCTATGACGGTGGGGGTCAGGAGTTTCTCCACCTCCGCCGGATAGACCGCCGCCCAACGGCCCACCTCGAAGGCGCGCAGATTGGCCTCGACCGCCGCACCGTTGAGGGTAATGGCCTGCGTGATGGCGTCATGGCTGATCGGGATCAACCCGCGCTGCCACGCCGCGCCAAAGATCATCATGTTGGAATAGATCGAATCGCCCATCACGGTCTTGGCCAGGTCCGAGGCATCGAACATCTGCACACCCTCGCGCAGCCGCGCCTCCAGTGCCAGTTGCAACCGGTCGGCGGGCAGGTGAAACTCGGGGTCGCGGGTGAAATCGCCGGTGACGATCTCGTGGCTGTTGACCACCGCCCCGGTACGCCCCTGACGCGTCAGGCCAAGCGTCTTGGCCCCGGCACTGACCACCAGATCGCCGCCGATCAGGGTATGCGCCTCGCCCGTAGCGACCCGGATCGCGTTGATATCGCCGGGTTTCTCGGCGATGCGGCAGTGGATATGCACAGCACCGCCCTTTTGCGCGAGCCCGGCCATTTCCATCATGCCGGCGCCCTTGCCGTCGATCTGCGCGGCCTGTGCCATGACCGCACCGATGGTGACGACGCCGGTGCCGCCCACCCCGGTGATGACCACGTTATGCGTGCCGTCGATTTCGGGCAGCGTGGGCGCGGGCATGTCAGGCAGGGTCAACTCGGCGGTGCTCTCCTGGCGCGGTGTGGCCCCTTCGAGCGTGACAAAGGAGGGGCAGAATCCCTTGAGGCAGGAGAAATCCTTGTTGCAGCTTGACTGGTCGATGGCCCGCTTGCGCCCCAACTCGGTCTCGACCGGCACGATGGCCACGCAATTGGATTGCGCGCCACAATCGCCGCAGCCCTCGCAGACATCGGTGTTGATGAACACCCGGCGGTCGGGATCGGGAAACTTGCCGCGCTTGCGGCGGCGGCGCTTTTCGGCGGCGCAGGTCTGGATATAGAGAATGACGCTGACGCCCTCGACCGTTGCCAGCCGATCCTGCACTGCCATCAGATCGGATCGTTCCGCGAATTCAATGTCTTGCGGGAAGGACTTCAGGTCGATCTCTTCCTTTTCGTCATAGACCACAGACACATGCCTGACCCCCATGGCGCGCAACTCGGCGGCGATGCGCGGCGCGTCGAGCCCGCCCTCGTTAGCCTGCCCGCCGGTCATCGCCACGGCGTCGTTGTAGAGGATCTTGTAGGTCATCGTGGTGCCAGCGGCGAGCGCCGCGCGAATGGCCTGCACGCCGGAATGGTTATAGGTGCCGTCGCCGAGGTTCTGGAACACGTGACCGCGCTTGGAAAACGGGGCCTCGCCGATCCAATTCGCGCCCTCGCCGCCCATATGGGTAAAGCCGGTCGTCTCGCGGTCCATCCACTGCACCATGTAGTGACAACCGATCCCGGCATAGGCGCGGCTGCCCTCGGGCAGTTTGGTGGATGAGTTATGCGGGCAGCCGGCGCAGAAATACGGCAGCCGCGTGGCGATTTCTTCGGCATTGTCACCGGCGCGCGCCTCCGAGAGTGACGCCAGCCCCGCCTTGATCCGGTCGGTGCCGCGCCCCTCCTCAATGAGGATGCCGCCCAGCTTCTCGGCGATCCAGATCGGATCGAGCGCGCCGCGCGTCGGGAACAGCTCGTCGCGGTGCATGCCGCCCGCGCCGCCCTTGTACCAGCCATAGACACGCCGCCCACGCCGGTCGTCAAAGATCGCCTCCTTGATCTGCACCTCTATCAGCTTGCGCTTTTCTTCGACCACGACGATCAGGTCGAGCCCCTCGGCCCAGTCGTGAAACCCCTGCATGTCGAGCGGAAAGACCTGCCCGACCTTGTAGGTGGTGATGCCCAGACGCTCGGCCTCGTCCGCGTCGATGCCCAGCAATTCCAGCGCATGCACCAGATCGAGCCAGTTCTTGCCCGCCGCGACAAAGCCAATCTTGGCGCCCGGCTTGCCCCACATCCGCTTGTCCATGCGATTGGCGCGGGAAAACGCCTCGGCGGCAAAGCGTTTATAGTCGATCATCCGCGTCTCTTGTGCGTGCGGCGTGTCGATCAGGCGGATGTTCAGCCCGCCCTCGGGCATCGGAAAATCGGGGGTGACGATCTGCACGCGATCCGGATTGCCATCCACCACCGCCGTCGCCTCGACCGTGTCCTTCATCGTCTTGAGCCCGACCCAGACCCCGGCAAAGCGGCTGAGGGCATAGCCGTAAATGCCGTAATCTATGATCTCCTGCACACCTGCGGGGCTGACCACCGGCATATAGGCATCCACCAGCGCCCATTCGCTCTGATGCAGGACGGTGGAGGATTCGCCAGTGTGATCGTCGCCCATGGCCATCAGCACACCACCATGCGCGGAGGTGCCCGCCATGTTGGCGTGCCGCATCACGTCGCCCGAGCGGTCCACCCCCGGCCCCTTGCCATACCAGAGGCCAAAGACGCCGTCATACTTGCCCTCACCACGCAGTTCGGCCTGTTGCGCGCCCCAAAGGGCGGTCGCCGCCAGATCCTCGTTGAGACCCTCCTCGAACCGCACCTGCGCCTCGTTCAGGACCTTCTGCGCGCGGCGCATCTGCATGTCCACGGCCCCGAGGGGCGAGCCGCGATAGCCGGTGACATAGCCCGCCGTGTCCAGCCCCGCCGCCCGGTCGCGCGCGGCCTGCGTCAGCATCAGCCGCACCATGGCCTGCGTGCCGTTCAATAGAACCGGCGATTTTTCCAGATCGAAGCGGTCGTTCAGCGATACGTTCTGCGTGGTCATGTGCGTGCCTCCCGTGTTTGAGGAACTTGCCTCAGTATAGGGCAATATTAGGTCATAATTTATGACCTACCAAGAGGAATTTCGTAAAATTATCGCGCGCTTGCTATCGCCCCTTTGCGTTTTTCTGCTATTACGTCAGAGGTGCTGTAGTTTTTCGGAAAGTTAGGGTCATGGACTGGGACAAGCTCAGAATCTTTCACGCAGTGGCAGATGCCGGCAGCCTGACCCATGCGGGTGATCAGCTTCATCTGTCGCAATCGGCGGTCTCCCGCCAGGTGCGCGCGCTTGAGGAATCGCTGAATGCTACCCTGTTTCATCGCCATGCACGGGGGTTGATTCTCACCGAACAGGGCGAATTGCTGTTCGATGCCACCCGCGCCATGCTCAAGCGTCTCGACGCCGCCACCGCGCGCATCCGCGACAGCGAGGAAGAGGTGTTCGGCGAATTGCGGGTCACCACCACGACCGGGTTCGGCACGCTCTGGCTCGCCCCGCGCCTGCCCAAGCTCTACGAGAGGTTTCCGGACCTCAAGATTGATCTGATGCTCGAAGAACGCGTGCTCGATCTGCCGATGCGCGAAGCCGATGTTGCGATCCGCATGAAGGAACCATCACAAGCCGATCTCATTCGCAAACGTTTGATGAGCGTGCATATGTGCCTCTACGCCACGCATTCCTATGTCGCAAAACATGGCAATCCCGAAGCACCGGAAGATTTGCAGAGCCATCGGTTGATCTGCCAGAATCCACGCTCGGCGCAGGTCGGGGCCGGTGCGATGCTCGTAAACGAATTGATGACCAATGACATTTCATCCCTGTTGACGGTCAATAACTATTTCGGCGTGCTGCAAGGGGTTTTGCATGATCTCGGTGTTGGCGTCCTGCCAGATTATCTGATCCGCGATTTTCCACAGCTCTTGCGGATCTTGCCCGACGTGTCCTCGAGCGAGGTCCCGGTCTTCTTGGCCTATCCCGAAGAACTTCGGCACTCCAAGCGGATTGCCGCCTTCCGGGATTTCGTGCAGGACGAGATCATCGCTTACAGGAAAACGGTGAAGGAACAGGCGCTTGGCTGAGAGATTGCGCATCATCTGAAGAAGCCATGCAGTTGTCGCATATCGGCCATGCTGCATCTGCGGCATTATTTCTCTTGATCGAGTCGGGGTGCCCCATTATTTCGCTCTTGTGACGGTGATAGCCGCAAGGCGCTCACCTTCATACCTCCCTGTTGGACTTTGGCCGAGCTTAGTGCTCGGCCTTTTTTTTGGTTGCGCAAAATTTATGCGCGGGCGGTTACAGGACGGGCAGTGGTTTTTCCGAAAAACGGGACAACCTGCGCGGCGCGCCCTCGGTGATCACGATATTCTCTTCATGAACCATGATTGTGTCAGTGGAGACACTGACGCCCGGCTCCAGCGTGATGACCATACCGGGCCGCAACATGGTGTGATCCCTCGACGTAAGCGACAACCCTTCCGTCAGTTGCATCCCCAGCCCGTGCCCGAGGCGTCCCGCGTCTTCGTCCGCGCCGACGATAGTGGCCATGGCGCGCCACACATCGCTCGCGCGAGAGCCCGCACGCGCCGCAGCCTCACCTGCAAGAGTGGCGTCGAACAGCCGCATCTGCGCATCTCTTTGACGCGCGGTGGAGCGCGCAATCGCAAAGTTGCGGTCGTAGTCGCAGAAATATCCATCAAAGACCGCACCCGTGTCGAGCATGAGAACGTCCCCCGCAGCAAGCCGCACGTCTGAGGCCGGCGAGATGACATCCGAATAGCCCTCGGGCCCGGCCCCTCCCGCGAGGTAGGGCACCCAATCCGCGCCTTCCTCCAGCAACAGCCTTTGAAACTCTCGAAACACCCGACTAAGAGGAATGCCGGGAGCAGAGATCTCGCCCACCCGATCAAAAGCGCGTCCGGCAATGTCACAGGCAAAGGCGATCTTTTCTATCTCCGCCTCCGACTTGACGGAACGCAGCGCCGCCACAATCCCGGCATCGCCGCGCCAGTCCAGACCGCTTGCAAGGCGCACCCGCTCGAAATCCGCCAGCGGCATGCGCAGATGGCTCTCCGGCCCGTCGGGCACACCAATTGGCCCGCCGACCTCGCGCAGTGTCTCGGCCAGCAGTGACACGCCATCGTCGACCGGGTCAGGCGCGGCCCATGTGCGGATGTCACGGATCCAGGTCTTTGCCATCAGAGCCGCGCCAATGGACGGAATCACAGCAATCGGGGCTCCCGTCACTGGAAGGACCAGAAACCAAGGGCGTGACGGGCTTTCCCAAAAGCGCGTCAGAAAGCCGGAGAAATATCTCAGATCGGCCTCGGTGGTCAGGAGCAGCGCGCCCAGACCGGCGCGCGCCATCTCCGCTTGCGCACGCGCCACACGTCCAAGGTACTCGGACGTGTGAAAGCCGCGTCTCATCCCTCGGCCTCTTCACTCAGAATGCACAGCACGCGGGCGTCGTTTGGCAGATCGAGGGCGCGCAACGCCGCAATGCCAGCCGCGCCCGACGGGGTGGACGACAAGCCCTTGTCCGCCAGATCAGACAGAACTCCAGCCGCCTCCGCATCACTGATCGTCACGAATGCATCCGCATCGCGTGCCAGCCCCTTGAGGGCGATCAGCGATGGCACCTTGCAATCGAGTCGGCCCATGTTGGAAACCTCGCCGTTCGTCTCCAGAGGGCGCCCCTCGCGGATGCTGTCGTATAATGCAGGCGCGCGCTCGGGCTCGACCACAATGATCTGCGGCGCGTCGCCCCAGACATGCCGAAACCATGCAGCCGTGGCACCCGCCATACCGCCAACCCCGGCTTGCAGCAGGATATGCGTCGGCGCAGGCTCCATGCGGCCCGTCACTTCGGCGGCCATCGCAAGATATCCTTCCATCAGGCGGTGCGGCACATCGAAATAGGCAGGCCAAGAACTGTCAGACAGAAGAATCCAGTCATTGTCCTGCGCAGCACGGCCTGCGGCCACCATGCTGGCCTCGTAATCCACACCGCTCCGGATCACGTCTGCGCCTTTGGCCCGCAGACGCTCGGCAAAGGTCTCCGGCACCTGCTCTGACAGATAGATGACCGCCCGCGCCCCAAAAACGTGCGCGCCGGCGGCGACAGAGAGCCCGTGATTACCCGCACTCGCGGTCACATAGGTTCGCCCGTCAAGGGCGCCCTCGGGAGTTTCTTTATCCAGCTCGGCCGCGTCATGGGCAATGACATAGGCCGCTCCCAGTGCCTTGAAGCTGCCCAGTCCCATCCGTTCGCGCTCGTCCTTGACCCATAGTTCCGGGCCAAACCCTTCGACACGCACAAGTGGCGTCTCCTTCGCGGCCGGACAACGCCCAAGTAAATCACGAACGGCCTCCGCATCTATACTTGGCCACGGGGCACCATTCAGGACCTTCTCGGGCAGCCCCTCGCCGCGCCACGGATTCTCGACTTTCTGCATATGCATCACCTTTTCGTCTTCGGCGCGAGGCAACGCGATATCCGGGCGCAGGTCAAGCCCACGCCGTCGACGCCCCCCTTTTACAAGAAAGGCGGGCCCAACGACCCGCCTTCTCGATCCGTGGTTCAGCGCAGGTCTTACGCGGCGGCGGCCACCGCCCGGCGGGTCAGAACACCCACCAGATGCGCGCGGTAGTCACCCGAGCCATGCATGTCGCTGATCATGCCATCGCCCGACAGGCTCAGCCCCTCCACAGCGCCAGCCGAGAAATCAGACGACAGTGCCGCCTCCGCCTCGGACCAGCGAAACACGCCGTCCTCCGACGCGCCGGTCACCGCAACCCGCACACCATCCGCATATTTCGCGACAAACACCCCCGCCAGCGCAAAGCGCGACGCGGGTTGCTCGAACTTCTGGTAATTCGCCTTTTCCGGCACCGGAAAGCGCACTTCGGTGATGATCTCACCTTCCTCCAGCGATGTGGTGAACATGCCTTCAAAGAAGTCATCCGCCGCGATCTTGCGGTTGTTGGTCACCACCGTCGCCCCCGACCCCAGCACCGCCGCCGGATAACAGGCGGACGGATCGTTATTGGCAAGGCTGCCGCCGATGGTGCCGCGATTGCGCACCGCCGGATCACCGATATTGCCAGCAAGCGCCGCGAGCGCCGGATAGGCCCCCGCGCCTGCCGCCACATCGGCATGACAGGTGCCCCCGCCAATGCAGAGCGCGCCGTCATCGGCGGTACAGATCCCTTGCATCTCCTTAATGGATGACAAGCAGACAAGTTTGGCCGGGGCGGCGAGCCTCTGCTTCAGGGTGGGGATCAGCGTTTGCCCCCCGCCAAGCGCCTGCGCCTCTTCACTGCCCATCGCCTCGATCGCATCGGCGATCGTGGTCGGGCGCTCGATATCGAATGCATACATGATCGCTCTCCTTACCCTTGCATCGCCTGCCAGACGCGCGACGGCGACAGCGGCATGTCGATATGGGTGACGTTTTTGCCCCCCGATTGCAGCGCGTCGATCACCGCGTTGACCACCGAGGGCGGGCTGCCGATGGCCCCCGCCTCGCCACAGCCTTTCACCCCGAGCGGGTTATGCGTGCAAGGCGTCTGACAGGAATGATCGACCTCGTAGAACGGCACATCATCGGCGCGTGGCATGGCGTAATCCATGTAGGACCCGCTCTGCAGCTGGCCGTTCTCGTCATAGACGCAAGCCTCCAGCAGCGCCTGACCGATGCCCTGACCGATGCCGCCATGCACCTGCCCCGAGACGATCATCGGATTGATGATATTGCCGAAATCGTCGGCGGCGGCAAAGCGCTCGATGGTGACGCGGCCGGTATCGGGATCGACCTCGACCTCGCAGGCATAGGCCCCAGACGGATAGGTGAAATTCGACGGATCGTAGAACGCCGTCTCCTCCAGCCCCGGCTCGATATCCTCGAGCGGGTAGTTATGCGGCACGTAAGCGGCCAGGGTGACATCGCCCCAGGCCACCGACTTGTCGGTGCCCGCGACGCTGAACTGCCCGTCTTTCAACTCGATATCGGCCTCGCTGGCCTCCATCAGATGGGCCGCGATCTTCTTGGCCTTGTTGATGATCTTCTCGGTCGCCCGCACCATGGCAGAGCCGCCCACGGCGATGGAGCGCGAGCCATAGGTGCCCATGCCCATCGGCGTATTGGCGGTATCGCCATGCACGATCTCGACCTGATCGGCGTCGATGCCGATCATCTCGGCCACCACTTGCGCGAATGATGTCTCATGCCCCTGCCCGTGCGAATGCGAGCCGGTCATCACCACGAGGCCGCCGGTGGCGTTGACCCGCACCGTGGCACTCTCATAAAGCCCCGCGCGCGCGCCCAATTGCCCGACAAGGTTCGACGGCGCGATGCCGCAGGCCTCGATATAGCAATTGACGCCCAGACCGCGCAGGCGGCCCTTGGCCTCGCTTTCCTTGCGGCGTGCGGCAAAGCCCTTGAAATCCGCGATCTCTTCCAGCTTGTCCATCGTGGCGTGATAATCGCCGGTGTCATATTCCACCGCCACCGGCGTGGCGTAGGGGAACTCGGTGATGAAGTTTTGCCGACGCAGAGCGATTGGATCAACGCCCAATTCACGCGCCGCCTTGTCGATCACGCGCTCCAGCTGATAGGTCGCCTCGGGCCGTCCCGCGCCGCGATAGGCATCGACCGGCACAGTATTGGTAAAGACCGCCTTGACGTTCACATAGATCAGCGGGGTCTTGTAGTTGCCCGCCATCAGCGTGCCATGCAGCCAGGTCGGAACCGAAGGCGCAAAGGTGCTCAGATACGCGCCCATATTGGCATGCGTGTCGGTGCGCAGCGCGGTGAAATTATTGTCCGCATCCAGCGCCAGTTCGATCTTGGTCACGTGGTCGCGGCCATGCGCATCGGTCATGAACGCCTCGGAACGCGAGCAGGTCCATTTCACCGGGCGGTTGAGCGCCTTGGCGGCAAAGGTGCAGAACGCCTCTTCGGCATAGTGAAATATCTTGGAGCCGAACCCGCCGCCCACATCCGGGGCCACCACGCGCAGCTTGTGCTCGGGGATGCCCAGCACAAAGGCGCCCATCAGCAGGCGGATCACATGCGGGTTCTGGCTCGTGGTATAAAGCGTGTGATCCCCGGTCGAGCGATTGAAATCGCCCACGGCGACGCGCGGCTCCATCGGGTTGGCGACCAGACGGTTGTTCACGAGTTCCAGCGTGGTGACATGCGCGGCCTTCTCGAAGGCCTCATCGACCGCGCCCTTGTTCTCCTCGACGAACCCCCAGTCATAGCAGAGGTTCGACGTCAGATCGTCATGCACCTTGGTCGCGCCCTCCTCAAGCGCCGCCTTCATGTCCACGACCGCCGGCAATTCCTCGATATCAAGCTCGATCGCCTCGGCGGCATCGCGCGCCTGCTCGCGGGTCTCGGCCACCACGGCGGCAATCGGATCGCCCACATGGCGCACCTTGCCCTGCGCCAGCACCGGATGGCCCGGCTCCTGCATCACCTCGCCGTGCCGGTCGGTCACCTGCCAGCCGCAGGGCAGCCCGCCGATGCCTTCAAAATCCTTGCCCGTGAACACCCGGATCACACCGGGCATCGCCTCGGCGGCGCTTGTGTCGACGGTGTCGAGCCGCCCATGCGCCATATCCGAGCGCAGGAAATGCACATAGGCCTGCCCGCGCAGATTGATGTCGTCGGTATAGTTCCCCGTGCCGGTCAGAAACCGCACGTCCTCGCGCCGCTTGGTGCTGGCGCCGATGCCTCCGTCCTTTGGCATGTCTTGACCTCCCTGAATGGTCCGGGGTCTCCCCCATCAAACCCGCAGCATTTTCATCTTGCCCGAAATATTCCGGGGGAGCGCCGCAGGCGCGGGGGCAGCGCCCCCTCTTGTCCGCTTATTCCGCCGCGATCTTGCTCACATCCTGCCCGGATGCCGCGAGGATCGCCTTGACGATATTGTGATAGCCCGTGCAACGGCACAGGTTCCCCTCAAGATAATCGCGCACCTCGGCCTCACTCGGCGTCGGGTTGTCCTTGAGCAGTGCCGCCGCCGACATCACCATGCCCGGCGTACAGAACCCGCATTGCAGCCCGTGATGGTCCTGAAAGGCAGCCTGAATCGGATGCAGCGTGCCGTCCGGCTCGGCCATCGCCTCGATGGTCTTCACCTCCATGCCCTCGGCCTCGGCAGCGAACATGGTGCAGGCCTTGACGGCGCGGCCCTCCACATGCACCACGCAGGCCCCGCATTGGCTGGTGTCACAGCCCACATGGGTGCCCGTCAGGCCCAGGTTCTCTCTCAAGAAATCGACAAGCAGCGTGCGGCCTTCAATCTGGCCCGATGCTGGCTTGCCGTTCACGGTCATCTTGACCTCTGGCATTGGCTCCTCCCGGTTGGCTATATGCGCTTCCAGTCAGACCTTAGTCGTAACGATCCAACTGTCCAATGCGACTAAAGCATGCCTCCCGCCGCTTGAGAACCCGGTTTCTTGTGCCTCAGCCGCGCGGGCCGCGCCGGGGCTGCGGGCGGGTCGGGATTTCCTTGAGCAGACCGCCCACCCCCATCGCCGCGATCTCGGCGGCCCCGCAGGGCAGACCGCAGGCCACCCGTGCCAGCACCCAATCGGCCCCGTGCAGCACCGGGCTGCGCGCCGAGCCGGGCAGGCCGATCACCGGCTTGCCCTTTATATCACCCAGAAACAGCAGGTTGCCGGGATCGACCGGCATGCCGAACCGCTCCACTTGCCCACCCGCACGGCGCAGCGCCTGCGGGGCGGTGTCAAAGGGGTCCGACGTGGCCGAGGCGGTGAGGATCAGCACGATCTCGCTCTTGGCCACGCGTATGGCCTGCGCCAGCGCGGTCTCGTCATGGCGGCAGGTCACCGTCTCGGCCATCTCCATGCCAAGGCCCGTGACCCGCGCCGCAATCGCCTCCGCGCCCTTGGTTCCCGGCCCGCCGGGCACGTCCGTAACGATCAGGCTCACCGTGGCGTAGCGCGCCGTGGCCAGCCGCACCGCCCCGCGCGCGGCCTCCTCTGCGGCCTCCACCGCCACGCCCGGCACGCCATAAGCGATGATCTTGACCGTCGCGATCATGCCGCCCGCGCGGATCTGATGATGGTCGGGCACGGTGGCCACGGTGATCATCGGATGCACGGCATTGGCGGCATTGATCGCGCCCACGTCGAGGCAGACCACGCCGGGCCGCTCCGCCGTCAGATTCACCCGGCCGGTGAAGGGGTGTCCCCGGGCGATTCCAGCAGCCTCGGCATGCAACGCATCCGCCAATGTCTGCGCCGCCGCATCTTCATGCAAGTCCCCCGCCTCCAACCGCGCGACGGTCACGCTGTGATAACCCGCCGCCCGCAGCGCTGCGATCTCATCTGCGCCCAGCACTGCACCCTTGCGCAGCCGCTCCGACGCCACCCGCTCGGAATGCGCGAGGATCGCGCCCTCCGCCTCGGCCAGCGGCACGGGGCCGAACTTCATGCGCCCTTCCTCAGCACCCGGGTCATTTCAGCGAGGATGCTCACCGCGATCTCCGACGGCCCCGCCGCCCCGATATCGAGACCGATGGGCCCGTGAATGCGCCCGATCTCGGCCTCCGAAAACCCGGCCCCGGTCAGCCGCTCCACCCGCTTGGCATGGGTGCGGGTGGAGCCGAGCGCACCGATATAGAACACGTCAGAGCGCAACGCCTCGATCAGCGCGGGATCGTCCAGCTTGGGATCATGGGTCAGCAGCACCAGCCCGGTGCGCAGATCAAGGCCCAGGGCCCTCAGCCCCTCGTCGGGCCAGTCGTGCAGCACCGTCTCGCCGGGAAACCGCGCCTCCGAGGCAAAGCTTTCACGCGGGTCGATCAGGATCGGATCATAGCCCGCGATCCGGGCCATCGGCACGAGAGCCTGCGCGATATGAACCGCCCCCACGATGATCAGGCGCAAGGGCGGGTTGTGAATGGCCACGAAGGTCTCGCCGTCCTCCTTGAACCCCGAGCGATCCATCCGAAAGCGGCTCTCATGCCCGTCTCGCTCCAGACTGCGCCCCCCTGGCCCGGTCACATAGGCCACCGGCACGCGCGCCTCGCGCGCCAGCACCAGATCGGCCAGCAGATCCTCGGGCATGACCGAGCCCACAGGCTCCACCAAGACCCGGATCGTGCCGCCACAGGCGAGGCCGACGGCAAAGGCATCGCCGTCGCTCACGCCATATTCCAGCATCACGGGACGGCCCTCTTCGATGGCATCGAGCGCCTCGGCGACCACAGCCCCCTCGACACAACCGCCCGAGACCGAGCCCGCGATCTCGGCCTCGCCGCTGATCGCCAGCTGACTGCCCACCCGACGCGGCGCGCTGCCCCAGGTCTCGACCACCGTGGCCAATGCCGCCCCCTTGCCCGTCCGGTGCCACGCAAGTGCGGTTTCGGGTATGTCGTCGAAACGCCCCATTTTAATCTCCAGGCACATTCACTTGCTCTTGGTCTACCAGACGTACGACCTCGTCGCGCAGGCCGTTGCGCCAGTCTTTCATGAATTCCGCGACGCAATCCCGCATCCAGCCATGCTGCCGGGCCCAATCGGCCTCATCCATTGCATCTGCATTGAGCGTCTTAAATATCTGGAACAAGCCGTTTCTGTTTCGCTCCCATTTTCCGCCTTCGAGCGATGGATAGTTCAACGACGCGGACCACTGCTGAAAAATAGTTGGATCCCGGCGTCCCAAGGACAGGTACGCGCCGACTGCACCCTCACCAATCATCCGATAGAGATAAATGCCCCCGCCATCAGGCGGCTTACTATCGCCAGTTAAGGCAAGTTTCATCCAACCTTGATTTGGCGCGCTAGCTGGTGGCGACAGGCCCTCGCGAACCGGCCAATTATCGAGGAATGCCTGCCAATACTCCATGCGTCGCTGGTAGTCTTCCATTTCCCTCGCGTGCGCCTTCTGTCGCTGGCGGCGCACCCAGTCATTGGGACGCACAGCAACTTCGAATTTGGGGGCGGGGTCACTCTCACCAATACGCCATGCCTCGAGCTCGACGCCGAAAAAGGCAAAGTCCGTGGAGGTATTGTTGTTCAGCCATTCCAGCGCGGCCCGATGTTCATCACGCAGAGACTCAGCGATCCATATGACGGTCCGCACATCCTCACCCCCCGCAAGATAGGTCAGTATCTGCCCCAGATGCCCATGATCGCTCTTGTGAAATTGGTTCTCGATCACGACGGTGGCGTCATTGATATCCTTGCAAACCACATCAGCGCGGAAACTGCCGACACTCACTTCGGTCGAAATCCGATCAAGTGGTCCGAGTTCAAGGGTTTCGGAGAGAAGGTGCAGGTTTTCCGGCAAAGCGAGCCAAGGTGTAAAATCGGCATCCTCCCTCGGCCATATCGTTCTGAGGGCCTGCTTCTCCAAACGTCCGATCTGCATTTAGGCTCCCTTCAGTTGCTGTCAGTCCTGCAACGCCGCCATCAACCGCGCCTTTTCGCCATCGTCATCGCGGCGCGAGATCACCTCGGCCAGATCCTCCAGCGTGGCGATGGAATGGCCCGCGCGGAACGCGTCCACATGCGGCAGCATCGCGCGGATGCCTTGCGCCTTGGGCGCGAACCCCTCCCACCGCAGCAACGGGTTGAGCCATATGAGCCGCCGCGTCGACAGGTGCAGGCGCTCCATCTCGTGGCTCAGCGCCTCGGGCGCGTCGCGGTCCAGACCGTCGGTGATCAACAGCACCACCGCCCCCTGCCCCATCACCCGGCGCGACCAGTCGCGGTTGAACGCGTGCAACGACGCGCCGATCCGGGTGCCACCCTCCCAATCCTGTGCCTGTTTGCCGGCGGCGGCAAGCGCGGCATCCACATCCCGCGTCGCCAATTGGCGGGTGATATTGGTCAATTGCGTGCCAAAGGTGAAGGCATGCACGCGCGCCCAGCCCGCCCCCTTCTGATTGGCCACGGCATGGAGAAAGTGCAGGACCATCCGGCTATATTGGCTCATCGAGCCGGAAATATCGCAAAGCACCACCAGATTGGGCCACCGCTCACGCGGTTTCTTGCGATGAATGCGGCGCATCTCGCCGCCATGACGCAGCGCCCCGCGCAAAGAGCGCCGCATGTCGAGCCGGGCACCCTGCGGGCTCGCCGCCCCCCGGCGCGAAGCGAAGGGTTTGACCGGCAGGGTCAGCCGCGCCAGCATGCGCTTGGCCTGCGCCACCTCGGCATTGCTCATCTGCTCGAAATCAAGCTTGCGCAGCCGCTCGTCGCCCGACATCGTGGCCGAGGCGTCGATGTCGATCTGCACCTCGTCGCTGTCATGTTCCTCGATCTCGGGCACATCGCGCGCAATGCCGTCAAGCAGCGCCTCTGCCGCGCGCTTCTCGGCGGCTTGCGCGCTGCGGTCCTCCTGCACGCCACGGATGGCGGGCAGCATCATCGCCATCATATGCTCCATGTAGCGCGGATCGCGCCAGTAGAGCCTAAACACCTGCGCAAAGACCGTCAGATGTTCGGGCCGCGTCACAAGACAGGCGCGCAGGGTGTAAAAGAAATCCTCGCGGCTGCTGAACCCGGCGGCGGCCACCGCGCGCACCGCGTCGATCACCCGCCCCGGCCCGATTGGCAGCCCCGCCGCCCGCAGCGCGCGCGCAAAATGGGTGATGTTGTGAGACAGCTTGGGGTCGTCGG
>NZ_CAMYMD010000065.1 GCF_947259555.1 uncultured Roseovarius sp. | reverse complement strand
CGGAGGCGCGCGCGGCGCGGGCCGAGGCGCCGCTCCGGGCGCTCGATGCCGCCGGGGTGGTCAAGGTGCTCGACCCCTGGCCGAGGCTATGTGATGATGCCGCCTGTTCCGTCATGCAGGGCGGTGAGGCGCTCTATTTCGACAACAACCACCTGACCAATCGCGGGGCGATCGCGCTGAGCGATCTGTTCGCGCCGGTGTTCGAGAGGGTCGAATGAGCAGCGATATCCGCGACACCCTGTGGGATGTGATCGTGATCGGCGCGGGTATGGGCGGCGGGATCATCGGGCGCAGGCTGGCCGAACGCGGCCTCAAGGTGCTGTTCGTCGAGAAGGGGCCGCAGGGGTATCGCGCCGAGCGGCAGGGGCTGAACCCCGAGATGGGCGACCCGGTGGCGCGGCAGGTGCGGGGCTATTGGCCGGGGCCGGTCCGGGCGCGGATTGACGGGCGTGCATCGGAGTTCTTTGGCCCCATCGGCGCGGGGGTGGGCGGATCGTCGGTGTTCTACGCCGCCACGCTGGAGCGGCCCGAGCGGCACGATCTGGAGCCTGTCGAGGGCCGCCCGCACCCCACCGGCGGCTGGCCGGTGGGCTATGACGCGATGCGCGGCTGGTATGCCGAGGCGGAGAACCTTCTGCATGTCTGCGGCGAGGTCGATCCGCTCTCGCCCGAGCCTGCCGATCCGCTGGCAGCACCGCCGCCTTTGTCCGGCGTGGACCGGGCCTTGATGCACTCCCTGCGCGGGGCAGGGCTGCATCCCTACCGGCTGCATTCCGCGATCCGGTATCTGGAGGGGTGCGAGGGCTGTCTGGGGCGCAAATGCCCCCGCGCCTGCAAGATGGACGGTCGCTCTGCCGGGGTGGAACCGGCGCTGGCCACCGGGCGCGCGGCGCTGCTGGAGGACTGCGAGGTGCGCAGGCTGTGCGGCACGGCGGATAACGTCAGCCATATCAAGGTCGTGCGGGGCGGCGAGGCGTTCGACCTGCGCGCGCGGCACTTCGTGCTGGCAGGCGGCGCGCTCGGCTCGCCGCGCCTGTTGCTGGCCTCGGCCTGCGAGGCGTGGCCCGAGGGCTGCGCCAATGGCAGCGGGCTGGTCGGGCGCAATCTGATGTTTCATCTCAACGAGATTTTCGCGCTCTGGCCGCCACGCGGCACACCGCAGGATGGCCCTGGCAAGGCGATCAGCTTGCGCGATTTCTATCACTGGCAGGGGCAACGCTTTGGCACCGTGCAGGCGATGGGGATCGCCGCGGGTTATGGCGAGATCGTGCATGCGCTCAACGGCATGTTCGACCGCTCGGCGCTGCGCAATCTGCGCGCGCTGCGGCATCTGACGCGCCTGCCTGCGGCGGTGGCGGCGCGGCTCTTGGGGCGGGCGCAGGTCTTTGTCGGGCTGATGGAGGACCTCGGCTATCCTGAGAACCGGGTGACATGGGACGCGCGCGCGCCCGAGGCGATTGATATCGACTATACGCTCAACCCAGAGCTTTTGGCCCGCCGCCGCGCCTTGCGCCGGGCGATCAGGGCGGGGCTGCGCGGGCATCGCACGTTCTTCCTGACCCGTGTGCCGGAGTTGAATTTCGGCCATCCCTGCGGCACGCTGCGGATGGGCTGCGATCCGGCCACAAGCGTTCTGGATGCCGAGTGCCGGGCGCATGGCATTGGCAACCTCTATGTGGCGGATGCGTCGTTCATGCCCTCCTCGATGGGGGTGAACCCGAGCCTGACCATCGCCGCCAACGCGTTGCGGGTGGCCGAGGTGATGGTGCGGTGCAGGGAGGGGCAGGCATGACTTTGAAAGACGGCATCGCGGTGGTGACAGGCGCAGGCGGCGGCCTTGGCCGGGCGCTGGCGCTGGAACTGGCGACGCGGGGCATGCGCGTGGCGGCCCTGGGGCGCAGCGCGCAAGGCGTGGAGGAGACCGCCGCGATAGGGCCTGACGGGCAGATCTTGCCGGTGGTGGCGGATGTGTCGGATGCAAAGGCCGTGCGCGCGGGCTTTGCGCAGGTGGCAGAGGTCGGGCCGGTCACGGTGCTGATCAACAACGCCGCCGTCTATCCGCGCCGCGATTTCCTTGATGAGAGCGGCGAGAGTTTTGCCGAGACCGTGGCGATCAATCTCGGCGGCATGGCCAATTGCACGCGCGCCGCACTTGACGGGATGGTCGAGGCCGGGCGGGGCCGGATCGTCAATGTCTCGACCTTTGCCGACATCGCGCCGCTGCCCGCCTCTTCGGCCTATGCGGTATCCAAGGGGGCGGGGCGCATTTTCAGCCGCGCACTGGTCGCCGATCTGGCGGACCGTTTCCCGGGGATTGTCATCACCGACTGGATGCCGGGGATGCTGGCCACGCGGATGGGCGTCGCGCAGGGGCTCGACCCGGGCCAGGCGGCGCAATGGGGGGCGGCGCTTGCGCTGTGGGACGATCCGGCCCTCAACGGGGCGGTGTTCGAGATGGATCGCGAGATCCTGCCGCCACGTGGTTTGAAAGGCCGAATCAAGGACAGTTTGCTCATGCGCCGCCGCGCGGCGCGCATCATCAAAGTAGCTCGTTGAGATCTATCGTCTCTCCGGGTGTGTCTGTGAATGTCAAGACCTCGACAGCCACAAGAATTACCGGGCCGCTTGGGCCCTCAAGCATCACGCGACCGTTCTCGCGCTCAATGCGGTAAGCGTTGCGTGCACCGGGCAGGACCGCCGTATCGCGGCCTGCGCCACCGTGGAGCCGGTCATGCCCGCCTGATCCGATCAGTGTGTCATCGCCACCACCGCCCAATAGGATGTCGGCCTTGTCGGTGCCCTCCAGAGTGGTGGCGGTGTCACCAGCTTGCAGTGTCTTGCCTTGCAGAAAGGCGCCGGGTGCGCGGGTGTCGGCCCAGTCAGGTGGCGTGGCGTTGGCCTGCATCAGGGCGTCCCATCGTGGTGTTGTGTCGTTGAGGTGCCGCAGCGCCCCCCAACTCCCCCATTTAGAGGGGGCCGCGACATCGACAAAGGCATTGAAGAGCGTGCCGCCCGCCTCCTGCCAACCTGTCAGCAACTCCTTATAGAGTGCGCCCATCTGGGGGCTGTAGTTGAACGCCACAAAGAAATCTGTCAGCGCCTCGTTCTCGACAACAGGTCCGTGACCAACGACATGCGTGCCGCCCTCGTACATGATAAGTTGCATATCGTGTTTGGCGGCGATCTTTGCATGATAGGGCAGGGTTTCTTGCAGCAATTCGCGTAGCGATCCCTGCCGCAATGCCTCTGCCGCAAGATCATAAGCCAGATCGTATCCATGCGTGGCGACGTGGGGCTCTTGCTCGGCACCGGTCTCGGACGCCTTGGCCCGTGCGACGGCGCGGCTTGCGGTGATCCAGCCCAGCACCGTCTCGGCCATGTCCTCGCTGCCCAACTCGTGACCGAAATAGCCGGTCACGCCGTAGCGATCGAACCGCGTGACGGGTGGTTGCTGCAACTGCCCCTGCTCGATGGCCAATGGTGCCATCAAGAGCGGCTCTTCCAGCCCGGGCCAGCCGGTATGGGTGCCAACGACCACGCTAAGCCGGTCCTGAGACGCGTCAAAGACCTCGTGCCAGATATCCGCCATCTGTGCAGCCCGCAGCCCTGCAAACTGCATCCATGCATCGTCACCCGCAGCATCGCCCCAGAGCGCCTCTGCCTGATTTCGGGCCCAGACGGTTTGGGGAAAAATGAAATTCCAGATTTCGTTGGAATACTCGACATGGGCGCGCAGTCTAGGATCAAGGTGATCGCGCACGTATACTGCAAAGTTGCGCATGTAGGCGTCATCCGCCGCGTGGGGCATATTCATCCAAGGGTCGGCGCCGATCCTGTTGGACAGGGCAATCATCACCTCTACCGGCACGCCGCGCCAGACATAGGTCGCATCGTCAGGCACGGGCCGAGCCTCCCACGTCGTTTGGGGGGAGCCATTGGTGAACATCCAGTCCATGAAGCGGATCACCCGCATGTCGGCGACCTTTTCGGTCCAGAGCGGATTGAAGATCACGCCCAACTCATGCAAGGCAAGCTGGTCCTCGCGCACGATGACGATGTCGCGTAGCGGATCGTCGGGGCCGGTTTCCAAAAGGCGGAGGGCCACGGGCCCGTCACCGGGCGAGACGCTAAAGCGAATCTCGCGGGTGTCGTAATTGTATCGGACGTTGTCGGCCCGACCTACCACCCGAAGCACGCCCTCGCCGCTGTAGCGCAAGAGGTATCGCCCGGTCAGATGTGTGGCCTCTTCGGGTTGGTCGGTCAGAATGAACGCTTCGAGCGCCTTGGCATCCTCGGGCAATGCGACGGGCCAGCCTGTGTCGTTCAGGTAGCCCCCCTCGCGCAGCGCCTCCGTCGAGAAGGCCCCCCATTCCGCAGATGTATGGCCGATCCAAGGGCGGGCTGTCTTCATCACGTCGATGAAAGGATGCTGGCTCGACCAGTCTGAAATGCCGTTGAGGCCGATACCAAGGCTCGGATCTGCAAGTCCCGCGCCTGTGATCGGCGTTTCGGCCCGTGCCTGGTCGCGCAGACCAATGGCCTGCGCGACCTCTTCGACAAGGCGCGGATAGTTGTCTCGCACCATCGGATGCAGGTTTTCAGGGAGGTCGAAGTCAGTTGGTGCCGGGTTTTGGTACAGCGCCGTGTAGCTTGCGAGCGCGGCCAGAAAATAGAGGTTTGCCGTGCCATGCGGTGCGTTGTCGGTGTAGAGCGCTTCGACCGGGAGCTCATCCAAGATCCCCGTTTGAAGCCCAGACAAGACAGACGAGACCGGCAAGAGCGAGATATCCACGTCAGGCCGGGCCTCCTGCAAATCCGAAACGAAGCTACGAAACCAATCGTGATAATCGCTCAAAGCGTAGCCATGCCAACGCCGCAGGTTGCGGTTTGAGGGCGGAAAGCGGCGACCAAACCCTGCCATGTCGGGCCAGCCTTCATAGATCATCACGCGGGCATCTGGCCACTTTTGTGTCGCCTGATCGACCACGTCGAGCGTGGCCGAGAGCGGGCTTGCATCGTTGGGGTTCTCGCCCTCGAATGCCGCATCGGGGGGCTGGTACTGAATGAAATTCGCGGGTGTGATTACCACCGTATCCGCTGCCCCGCGAAGGGCGCGCACCCCGTCGAACGACCAGTTCGGTACAATCCCCTGACCAGCGAAATCACGTAAAAAGCCCCATTGCCCAGAGAGCGCCATATCGCGACCGTCGGCTTGTGCCAGTCTCGCCATCCACCATGGCACGTTGGTGGCGGGATCGTCACTCAGATGATGCACGAGGCTGTTGCCGAAGACATATGCGCGCAACGCATCCCGCTCTGCGAGTGCAGGGCCTGTTCCTACAATCAAACATGCCCCGATGATCGCGATCAATTTATGCACGGTTCTTGCCCCCTGTCCTGATCTGCGGTTCAATATATACATGGCCATGGCGGCTGACCACAGGCGGCATTCTGCGATTGCGGCTGGATGGGCGGGGTGTTTTGCCAAGAAAAACGCGGGGTGCGCGAATCATCCTTTGCCTAAGCGCTCGGATCGGGCAGAAAAACAGCATGACACCTGATGATCTGGTCCTCACCCCCGTTGGACTGCGGTTCCGTGGGCAGCGATATCCCTGCACGGTCGGGCGTGGCGGCCTGTCTGACAGAAAGCGCGAGGGTGACGGCGCGACCCCAGTCGGCGCACATCGAATTGTGGGCTTGCTGTACAGGCCGGACCGCATGGCGCGGCCGGCCGATTGGGCGGTGCCGATCCGGCCGGGAGATCTGTGGTCAGATGACCCGTGCGACGAGGATTACAATCTCATGGTGCGCGCGCCCTATCCACATAGCCACGAGATGCTGCGCCGGCCGGACCCACTCTATGATTTGATTCTGATTACCGATTGGAACTGGCCCCATGCGGTGCGCGAGCGCGGGTCGTGCATTTTTATTCACCGTTGGCGGCGACCAGGATTTCCAACGGCGGGCTGCGTCGGGCTGCGCCCTGATCATCTTCGATCAATCGCGCGCCGGATCACCTTTGGCGCGCGATTGATTGTAAGGCGCGGTCAGCCGTAGTCGCGTTCTCCGAAAATGGCCGATCCGACCCGCACATGCGTCGCCCCGAGTGCGATGGCGCGCTCGAAATCGCCGCTCATGCCCATCGACAGACCGTCAAGACCGTTGCGTGCCGCGAGTTTTGCCAAAAGTGCGAAATGCAGGCTTGGCTCTTCCTCGACCGGGGGGATGCACATCAAGCCCTGCAGGGGTAGGTCCAGCGCACGGCACTCGGCGACGAAATCATCCGTATCCGAGGGCATGATTCCGGCTTTTTGCGGCTCTTCACCGGTATTGACCTGAATGAAGAGGTCAGGACATGCGCCGATGTCCTGTGCCAAGCGGGCAAGCGTGGTGGCAAGCTTGGGGCGATCCACTGAATGGATCGCCTGAAAAAGCTCCATCGCCTGCCTTGCCTTGTTGGTCTGCAGCGGACCGATCAGGTGAAGGATGATCCCGTCGTAGGAGTCCCGAAATCCCGGCCATTTTCCCACCGCCTCCTGAACACGGTTCTCGCCAAAGCTGCGATGCCCCTCTCGCAGAACCGCCTCGACCCGCTCGTTTGGCTGTACCTTTGAGACGGCGATCAATTCAACGCTGTCAGGCGCGCGCCCGGCGTCATCTGCGGCCTTGCGCACACGCGCGTCGATCTCGCTCAAACCCATGATAACCCTCTTTCATTGTATTTCATCCTGAATGCCACAGCGCAGCGACCCGGCACAAGTGCGCTGCCGTCCGTCAAACGGCTTGCTCCTCCGTCCTGCGTTGGATAGTAGGGATGGAAACAATCCCGGACGGTGCCATGACCCAATCCCGTTTCAAGATCGCTGGCCTGACCGCGGCCTCTCTGGTGTTTCTCAGCGCCTGTAGCGGGTTGCAGGATGCCAAGCTTGACCCTGAGGCGATGCGCGTGAAAGGCGGTCGCGAGAGAGAGGCGGCTGCCTCCGATGGTTCGTTGCTGGATGCGTTTCGCGGGGCGAAGGATACTGTCAAGGTCAACCGTTTCCTCTGGACCGCATCGCTTCAGGTCCTCGACTTCTTGCCGGTCGAGGCCGCCGATCCATTCACTGGCGTGATTTCTACCGGATATGGCCGTCCGCCGGGTGGTGGGCAGGCGTATCGCGCGACGATCCTGATCAGCGATCCCGCGCTTGATGCGCGGGCGCTCAACGTGGCGCTGCAATCGCAGCGCGGTCCGGTTGATGCCGCGACCGAACGCGCGGTCGAGGATGCGATCCTCAACCGTGCCCGTCAGTTGCGCATTCAGGCCGCCCGGTTCTGATCCCCAAGGGCGGCACCACGCCGCTCTTGCAACGATTGCCGGACGATCTGCACCGAGGAGTTTACGAAGTGCGCGGGCTGCTTGACGCGCCGTTGCGCAGTGCGGGCAATCAGCGGCGCTATGGGCAGGCGGAGTGGGAGCGGCTACGCTTCATCCGCCATGCCAGCGATATCGGTGTCTCGCCCGGCGCGATCGCGGGGGTGATCGAATTGCAGGACTACCCCGACCGGTCCTGGGATTTGGAGCGGCTTTCGTAAAGCGTTGGTTTGAAAGATGTGTCGCGATTGGCCTTGAGCGGACATTGGGGGGTCAGAAACAAGCCGCGCGGTGCCCGACCGCCGGGTGGGCGCAGCAACCTCTGTGGATCGCACTTTATGCCAGCCAAACACTCCCGCGTTTTCAATGGCTTGAAACGTTGCAAAAGCGCCCGCCCGAGGGGGCGGTCGGGCGCTGCGCGGCG
>NZ_CAMYMD010000064.1 GCF_947259555.1 uncultured Roseovarius sp. | reverse complement strand
GCAGCCGGCGGCCATACGCTCGGCGCCCAAGCCGGGCATGCGGGCGACCCGCGAGACGGTTTCGCCGCGCACCCGGGTCGCACCGGCGCGGGTCTACGCCAGGCAAAAGACGAGCCTTGCCGGGGTCCATGTCCCGCCGGGCATGCAACCGGTCTGGGAGGATGACCGCCTCAATCCGCAACGCGCGCATCAGACCTTTGCAGGCATGGATCAGAGCAGCGTGATGTGGACGAACACCGTGCCGCGACGCCTGATTGACCGGCGCACCGGGGCGGATGTGATCCACAAATATCCTGGCCTGCAACCGCCCTACACCAGCTTTGAGGCGCAGCGCGCGGCCGGGGTAACTGTCTCAACCCAAGGGCGTGTGGTGAGCGATCCGCAGACCACGCGTCGTGTCGCGGCCAACAGGGCAAAGCCGCAGGTTGCCGCCGCCCCTCGCAAGGTCACGGTCTCGACCCGCTCCGCTCCGGCCACACGGGCGACGACAAAGGCCGCAGCAAAGGCCACAGCGAGCCATCGTTACGCGCAGGCCGGGATCTTTGCCGACGCCGCTCAGGCACGGGCAGCGGCGCAGCGCATCGCGCGCTCTGGTCTTCCTGCGCGCCGTGGAACGCTGACGCGCAGCGGGCGCGAGCTGACGGTGGTGCTCGCCGGCCCCTTCAGCACTCAGGCGCAGTTGACATCGGGGGCGAACCGGCTGCGCGCGATGGGGTTCGCAAATGTGACCCTGCGCAAATAGTCATCGACCAACTCGGGCGGCGGCCCTGCCCCGCCGCCCGATCAGCCCTGCCATATCGAGCATCCGGCAGGAAAACCCCCATTCGTTGTCATACCAACCGAAAACCCGGATCAGACCGCCGACCGAGACCGAGGTCTGCGGCCCGGACATGATCAGGCTTTCGGGCCGTCCGCGCAGATCGGACGACACCAGCGGCGCCTCGGTCCAGCCGAGCCAGCCATGTGTTTCCGCCCCGGCCATGAGCATCTCGTTCACGTCAAGCGCCGTCACCTCAGCCCGGGTTTGCACCACCAGATCAATGCAAGAGACGCTCGCCACCGGAACGCGAATAGCGCGCGCCTCGATCCGGCCGGCAAGGCCGGGCAAGACCAGCCCGGTCTGATGCTGCGCGCTTGTCGTGGTGGGCACCATCGACAGCGCGGCGGCGCGGCTGCGTTCCGGCACGTCGCGCGGCTTGTCCACGGTGGGCTGGCTGCCGGTATAGCAATGCACGGTAGTCATCTGCCCGCTCACGATGCCGTAAGCCTCATCCAGAAGCCGTGCCAGCGGGGCGAGCGCATTTGTCGTGCAGGAGGCATTCGACACGATCCGGTGATCGCCGAGATCGCCGTCATTGGCACCGATGACCAGCGTCGCATCCGCCTCTGCCGAGGGCCCCGACACCAGAACCGCCCGCGCCCCGGCCGCAAGGCCGCGTTCGGCCACGGCCCGCGCGCCGCCCATGCCGGTGCATTCCAGCACCAGATCGACGCCGGTCAGATCCAGCACGCTCAGATCGCGCGCGGCATGAAACGGGATCTCGCGCCCATCCACCACCAGGAGCCCCTCGCGCGTGGAGACCTCACCGGGCCACGGGCCGAAAACGCTGTCATACTGAAACAGATAGGCACAGGTTGCCAAGGGCTCGATGTCGTTGATGCATACCAGCTCGAATTCCGTCCCTTGCCGCATCAGGATGCGCAGGATCGTGCGGCCAATCCGGCCAAACCCGTTGATGGCGATGCGAACAGGGTCTTGCGACATGGGGCTCTCCGACATGACAGGTCAATGAGCCTGACATTGTAGCGGGCCGGAAGGGAAAGCCACCCCCGAAACATAATTTGATCAAATGTTGCTTGCGGCCCGGCTTCACCGTTCCGCAAATACTCAGGGGGGCCAAATACTCCGGGAGGCAAGGGGGCGGCGCCCCCTCAGAGAGCCATGTGTCGGTTCACGTCCTTGTAGAGAAGATATCGGAACGGGCCGGGCCCGCCCGCGTAGCACGCCTGCGGGCAAAAGGCGCGCAACCACATGTAATCGCCCGCCTCCACCTCGACCCAATCACGATTGAGCCGGTAGGCGGCCTTGCCTTCGAGCACATACAGGCCGTGCTCCATCACGTGGGTTTCCATGAAAGGAATCACCGCGCCCGGTTGCAGGGTGACGATCGTGACATGCATGTCGTGGCGCATGTCCTCGGGATCGACAAACCGTGTGGTGGCCCATGCGCCGCCGCAGTCCGGCATCGCCGTCGGGTCGATGTCGTTTTCATTGGTCACCACCGCCTCCGGGCGGTCCAGCCCCTCGACGGCCTCATAGGCCTTGCGAATCCAGTGAAACACCGCAGGCACGTCGCCGCGCGCGTCCAGCTGCCAATCGCACCCCGGCGGAAGATACGCATAGCCCCCCGATGTCAGGACATGCGCCCGGCCCTCGATCTCGAGCCCCACCTCACCAGCGGTGACGAACAGCACGCCCTCGGCCTCGGCATCGGGTTCGGGCCGGGGACTGCCGCCGCCGGGCGAGACTTCCATCACGTAATGCGAGAATGTCTCGGCGAAACCGCTCATTGGACGAGCGATCACCCAAAGACGGGTCTTGCTCCAATGCGGCAGGAAACTGGTGACGATATCGCGCATCACCCCGCGCGGGATCACCGCGTAGGCTTCGGTAAAGACCGCGCGGTCGCTCAGGAGCTGGCTCTGGGGCGGCAACCCGCCATCTGGGGTCGCATAAGAACGGCGCGGATCGGTCATGGGGCGGTGTCTCCTTCGGACGTTGGAACGCCGCCATAAGACCTCAACCGGCCTGCAGTTCCAAGCGCAAATTCGGCTCCGCGCCCTCCGGCTCGGCGGCCATGGTCCTCAGGCCGGTGCGTGCCTGCGCTCTGACAGGGTGCGGCCGGGTTGGCCCGCCAACGGATCGCCGTTGATCTCCGACACGAGCAACCGCGCCTGATCAAGCGACAGAACCTGATACGACCACGCGGCGTCGTCGCTGCCGGCATAGTCAAGAAGGCCGCGCGACGGCAGGCAGAGAAACATCGCGCCATGCTCCGCGAAAACGATCTGTTGCGTCTCGAAATGCAGGGCCACCACCTCCGCGCCGGGCCCCGGTGTCACACGGTGCACGCCATGCAGATCCGAGAGCGCCGCCCCCGGCAAAAGCGCGAAAGGGTCTCCCCAAAGCGTCTCCGCGAGATCGCTTTCGATCAAAATGGCCTGTCGCGGCATGATCCGGACGGGACCACGATTGCCAAGCGTCCCGCGTGACAGCTCCAACGGCCAGAATTGCGAGGGACAGGGTGCGCCGCCGGTCCAGACCGGATGACGCGTCACCCCGGTCAAGGGCTGCATGCCCGCGTCGAATGTCACGACAAGATCACCTGCACAGAGCGCCTGCACCGGGCGCCATCCCTGTCCCGTGGCCACCCGTGTGCCGTGCAACAATCCGCTTTGCACTGCGACAGGCTCGTCGTCCTGCCACGCCGGTGACCCATCCGCTCTCGTGCCAATCCAGCCCAGCATACAGGTCTCTCTCCTCAGCTTTCACAACGCGTCCCGGTCTGACGAGCCGGACCACACTCTTATCCACCAACCAGGAAGCTGCTTAACATGACCCGATATTGCCCCGTTTGCGGCGAAAATGAGGCAGCGTTGAGCCACCGGGAACAACCCGGCACCGAGCGCCGGATTGGCCGGAAAACCGGGGCAATCCGCAAGGAGATTCAGAAACGGTATCCAAACCGCGCGATATCCTCAGCCGCGCAGCGCGCCACGATTCGCACCTCTGCCTGTCCGTAGTACTCGCGGTAGTCGCCGCGATCCGAGGCATTGACACGGCTCAGCTTCAGCCGAAATCCCAGATGGTCCCAGAGCGGCTCGGCATCGGCGTCGAAATGCTCCAGCCGGATATGCAGGCTGCCATGCTCACGCCCGTCGGCGCCGGTCATGTAGTGCCGCACCGGGCTCGCCGTCACAGCGGCCTGTGTCTCGGGGGCGGCAAGGAACGTCTTGAAATCAACGGTTTGTGCGAGGCGCACCGCCGGATGATCAAAGCTCTGACCGAGCAGCCAGTGATAGTAGCTGACCATGCGGTCCCATGGATTGCGCACAAGCGTGAAGGTGAACGCAGAGGCGATCTCTTCGCGGCTTCTCAGCCCGTCTATATCGGCAAGCGTGGCGTGTTTCCAAAGCCGCCCGCGGGTTTGCACGCCCTTGAGGCGCGCGCGCCTGCGCCGCGCCTTTGGGGTGTCGCCGATCAGGATATCATCGGCGCGCGCACGGCCTTCGAGGGCCAGCGCCATTGCGGTGCCGCCGGTCTTGGGGATATGCACAAAGATATAGCCTCGGCCGGGCGAAATGATCATCTGCGCATCTTACCGGTCTGCCCGGCATGGGAAAGCCCCCTCGCGCATCACGTCGGGCGCGCGGCCCCTGTTGCAAGCGCGACCTGCGTGCCCATATAGCGCAGGTGTGACAATGGAGGTTGAGCATGGGATATCTGCGGACCGGCATTCTGATGGCGGCGATGACGGCGCTCTTTCTGGGTCTGGGTGCATTGCTGGGCGGCTTCGGCGGGGCCATGATCGCTCTGGTGATCGCGATCGCGATGAACGCGTTCAGCTGGTGGAATTCTGACCGCATGGTGCTGCGCATGCACAACGCCCGGCCTGCGTCGGGGCCCGAGGGCGCGGCGCTCGAGCAGATGGTGCACGAGATGGCCGACCGCGCAGGCATGCCGCGACCGGCGGTCTATATCCTCGACAACGATCAGCCCAATGCCTTTGCCACCGGGCGCAACCCCGCCAATGCGGCGGTGGCCGCCACGACCGGTCTCTTGCAGCAACTCTCGCGCGAAGAGGTGGCCGCCGTGATGGCGCATGAGCTGGCCCATATCAGAAACCATGACACGACCATCATGACCATCACCGCCACGTTTGCGGGCGCGATCTCGATGCTGGCGAATTTCGCGTTGTTCTTTGGCGGCAATCGCAACAACGGTCTCGGGCTTATCGGCACATTGGCCCTGATGATCCTTGCGCCGCTGGCGGCGGGGCTCGTGCAGATGGCGATCAGCCGCAGCCGCGAATACGAGGCGGACCGTGTCGGGGCCGATATTTGCGGCAATCCGATGTGGCTTGCGTCGGCGCTGGAAAAGATCTCTGGTCTTGCAGCCCGGATCGACAACGATGCGGCCGAGCGCAACCCGGCCACGGCGCATATGTTCATCATCAACCCGCTGCATACCCATGCGCATGACCGGCTGTTTTCGACCCACCCGAACCCCGCCAACCGCATCCGCGCCCTGCGCGAGATGGCCGGGCAAGACACGGCGCATGGCCCGTGGGGCTAGACCCCTCAATCAGACCGGTCAGCGCCGGGAACGCCGCTCAGGTCTTGGACTTGAGGATTTCCGGCCAGCGCGCATCTCCCTGTGCGATAAAGCCGGGCACATCCTCTTGCCAGCGCGTCTCGATATCGTCGTTGAAATTGAGATAGAGCTTGTCATCGACAATCGCCCAGTTTTCCGGCTGGGTTGAATAGAGCTTGCCCTTTTCGGCCACAGCCCAGGCGCAGAACCCGCCATATTGAGGCGCGTAGCGCTCCGGGTCTGCCTCGAATGCCGCGCGGTTCTCGGCGCTTGCGAAATGCCAGGTGGCGCCATTCCACTCCAGCGCATGTTCAGGTGCGCCCTGTACCGGCATGCCGTCCTTGAAATAGGCCACCGGATCGGTCCCCCGGATCGCAACACCGTCCTCGGCATAGACCGGCACCGCGGCAAGTTCCTCGAAGCCGGGTGTGAGCCACGACACGCCGAGCCCCGCAAGCGTGCCCGCCACCACAGCCCCTGCACCGAAAACTGCACGCCGTCTCGTCAATATGGCCATGATCGCCTCCTTGTTCTGATGCCATCAAGGTAAGAAGCGCGTCGAGGATTCCCAATCACGAAATCGCGGGATCGCGCATACCATTGCCTTTTCAGCCGCAAATCCCCTAAAAGAGCCGCGAACCGCAGATCACCGGAGGCCCGATGCCCGACGCTTTGCCTTTTATGTCCTCGTTCCATCCGGTCGAAGACGCCTGGATCGACTATAACGGCCATATGAACATGGGCTACTACACTGTGCTCTTTGACCGTTGTGCCGATGAGGCGTTCGAGGAATTGGGCTTTGGTCCAGACTATCGCGCCAGCCGCAATCTGACCACCTTCAGCGCCGAGTTTCACATTCGCTACCTGCGCGAAGTCAAGCTGGGCGACCAGTTGCGCAGCAGCTTTCACCTGCTCGATCATGACGCCAAGCGATTTCATTTCTTTCAGGAACTTTTTCACGAGGATGGATGGATCGCCGCGACCGGCGAGGGCCTGACGCTGCATGTCGATCTTGCCGGGCCGCGCGTGGTGCCAATGCCGGACGATGTGGCAACACGCGTGGCCGCTATGGCGCGCGCGCATGCCGCCCTGCCCCGCCCCGAGGGCACCGGCGCCCGTATCGGCATCCCGGCGCGGACCTGACGAGGCCGATGTCCGCCCTTCTGCTGATCGAACAGGCCCTCAACGGGCTGCAATTCGGGGTCATGCTGTTTCTGATGGCAGCGGGGCTGACGCTGATCTTCGGCGTCATGGGGCTGATCAATCTGGCGCATGGGTCGCTCTATATGATCGGGGCCTTCGCGGCGGCCTGGGTCGCGGGCATGACGGGGTCTTTCATGCTGGCACTCGGGGCCAGTCTGATCGCGGCGGCTGTGGCGGGTGTTCTGATCGAACTGCTTGTCATCCGACGCCTCTACGACCGCGATCACCTCGATCAGGTACTGGCGACATTTGCACTTATCCTGATCCTTTCAGAGGGCACCCGCTGGGTCTTTGGGTCCTTTCCGCTCTATCTCGATACGCCGGATTGGCTGTCGGGGACGGTGCGCCTGCCGTTGGGGATAGACTATTCGCGCTATCGCCTCGCGATGATCGGGGCGGGGCTGATCATCGCCGCCGCGCTCTTTGCGATGATCTCGAAAACCCGTCTCGGCATCCGCATCCGCGCGGGTGAGAATGACCGCGAGATGATCGCGGCGCTCGGGGTCAATATCTCGGCGCTCTACACGCTTGTCTTTGCGCTTGGCGCCGCGCTTGCGGGCTTTGCCGGTGCGCTTATCGGCGCGGTGCAATCGGTGCAGGTGGGCATGGGCGAGCCGGTGCTCATTCTGGCCTTCGTGGTGATCGTCATCGGCGGCATCGGCTCGATCAAGGGGGCCTTTGTCGGGGCGCTTCTGGTCGGGCTGACCGACACGCTCGGGCGCGCCTTGCTGCCAACGGCGTTTGCCACGTTCATGGAGCCCGCAGCGGCCAGTTCGGTCGGTGCCTCTCTGGCCTCGATGGCGATTTACATCCTGATGGCGGGCGTGCTCATTTTCCGGCCGCGCGGCCTCTTTGGGGGCGCCGCATGACACGCGAACACCTGCTCAATACGGCGCTGATGGCGGTGCTGCTGCTGTTCCCGCTCTGGGCATGGGCCACGGATGAGCCATTTCTGATCACGCTCACCACGCGCGCGGTGATCCTCGCCATCGCCGGTGTCGGCCTCAACATCGCGTTGGGGTTTGGCGGGCTGGTCAGCTTTGGCCACGCTCTGTTTTTCGGGCTTGGCGGATATGCGATGGGCATTCTTGCCTACCATGCCCAAACCTACACGCCGGTAGCAGATTGGCCGATGACGATCGAGGGGACCAAATCCATGCCGGTGATCTGGCTGGTGGCGACGCTTGTCTCGGGCCTCGTGGCGCTTGGGGTCGGCGCGCTGAGCCTGCGCACGACGGGGGTCTACTTTATCATGATCACCCTCGCGTTTTCACAGATGTTCTATTACTTCGCGATCTCGTGGCCTGCCTATGGCGGCGAGGACGGGCTGTCGATCTATGTGCGCAACGGTTTTTTCGGCCTCAACACCATGGACCCGATCCAGTTCTTCGCGGTGTGCTACGTGCTCTTGGCTGGTGTGCTGTTTTTCACCGCGCGGCTTGCACGCTCGCCCTTTGGCCTGATGCTGGGGGCTGCGCGGCAAAACGAGACGCGGGTCGAGGCCGTGGGCACGCGGCCTTATCGCCTGTACCTGATCGCGTTCACCATCTCGGGCGCGATCACCGGGCTTTCGGGCGCGCTTTTTGCCGATCTCAACCGCTTTGTCAGCCCGGTTATGTTCTCGTGGCAGACCTCGGGCGAGATCATGGTTTTCGTGATCCTCGGCGGTGTCGGTCGCGTGTTTGGCCCGGTGGCGGGCGCGGCGCTCTTTATCCTGCTCGAACACGTCCTCGGCGGGCTCAGCGAGTATTGGCACATCTATCTCGGCGCGCTCTTGCTGGGCACCGTGCTCTTTGCGCGCGGGGGGCTCTACGGCATGATCGCAGGACGGGCGGCAGCACATGACTGAGCCGGTGCTTGACATACGCGGGCTGACCAAGAGCTTTGGTGCGCTCACCGCCAGCCACGATATCACGCTGGATCTGAGGTCTGGCGAAATCCATGCGCTCATCGGCCCGAATGGTGCGGGCAAATCCACGTTGATCGCGCAGATTGCCGGGGCGCTGCGCCCCGATGCCGGCCGCATCGTGTTTGACGGGCGAGATGTCACCGCCCTCGACACCGCCGCGCGCGCGCGCCTCGGCATGGCGCGCAGCTTTCAGATTTCGGCGCTGCCGATGGATTACACGGTCCTGGAGAACGCGATGCTGGGCGCGCTCGGGCAACGTGGTGATGTGGTGCGTTTCTTCACGCCGGTCATGCGCGACACCGATTTGCGCGCGCGCGCCGAGTCGGCGCTCGAAACCGTGGGTCTCATCGCGGCACGCCATACCCGCTGTGCCGAGCTCTCTCATGGTCAGCGCCGCCAACTGGAAGTCGCCATCGCCCTTACCCTCGCGCCGCGCGTCTTTTTGATGGACGAACCAATGGCCGGCCTGGGGGCCGAGGGGACGCGCAACCTGACAACATTGCTGGACGGGATGCGCCGAGAGGCGCCGATCCTGCTGGTCGAACATGACATGGACGCTGTATTCGCGCTAGCCGACCGGATCAGCGTGCTTGTCTACGGCAAGATAATCGCAACCGGAACGGTAGACGAGATACGCCGTGACCCGGAAGTGCGGATCGCCTATCTCGGCGAAGACGACACGGACGTGCCCCTCCCATGACCCTCCTGTCGCTGACCAACGTCTCCGCGTCATATGGCGCAAGTCAGGCGCTCTTCGATGTCAACCTGAGCATCGCGGAGGGCGAAGTGCTCGCGCTGATGGGGCGCAACGGCATGGGCAAGTCGACCACCGTCAAGGTGATCTGCCGCCTGTTGCGCCACAGTGGCGGGCAGGCCCGGTTTGCCGGGCGTGACCTTGCCGGGATGCCGGCCCATCGCGCCGCCCGCGCGGGTATCGGTCTGGTCCCCGAGGGGCGGCGCTGCTTTGCCGGGCTGACGGTGCGTGAAAACCTGATTGCGGCGGCACGGTCTGGGCCTTGGGACATGGCATCGGTCACACGGCTCTTTCCACGCCTCGCCGAACGACAGGATCAGGTCGCCGCCTCGCTGTCCGGCGGCGAGCAGCAAATGCTGGCCATCGGCCGCGCCCTGATGACCAATCCGCGCCTGCTCATTCTCGACGAGGCGACAGAGGGGCTTGCCCCGGTGGTGCGTCAGGAAATATGGGCGGCGCTCGCGCGGCTCAAATCCGAGACCGGGATGGCACTTCTGGTGATCGACAAGTCCCTGCGCGAGCTCTCCCGTGTCGCCGATAGTGCGGTGATCCTCGAAAAGGGTCGCAGCGTCTGGCAGGGTGACTTTGCCGACCTCACGCCCGAAATCACCGACCGGCATCTCGGGGTTTGAGGCGAACCATAGGCCGAGGCCGCCTGCGCAACGCGCGCGCCATCCAAGCAAAACGGCCCTCTTGCCGCCAAGAAAGGCTCGACGGGCTGTCCGGCCCTGGTCTAGGCTGCATCGAGGCGCAGTCAGGTGTTGCGGCCTGTTTCGGGGGAACAGGACAGATGTTGGAACTGGTTTTCAAGCGCTTGATGCTTGGCTTGGTCACCATTTGGCTGGTCTCGGTGATCATCTTTCTCGGCGTCGAGGCCCTGCCTGGCGACGCCTGCACCGCCATTCTGGAGCGCGATGCATTCGGCGACGCCCTGAAAGCCTGCCGTCAGGCGATGGGCCTGAACGACCCGGCCCTGTCGCGCTACCTGTCATGGGCCAGCGCGGCCCTGCACGGCGATCTCGGAATTTCCGCGAATGGACAAGAGAGCATCAGCCAGATGGTCGGCTACCGGGTTCGCAATTCGCTCTTGCTGGCGGCAGGCGCATTGAGCGTGGGGATCCCGCTGGCCATTTGTCTCGGCACGCTGGCGGGCCTGAAGCGCGACAGTTGGGTGGATATCCTGTTCTCCACGGGTGCGATCTTTGCCATGACCATCCCCGAATTTGTCGCCGCCACCATCCTGATCCTCGTCTTCGCGATCTGGCTGGGCTGGGTGCCCGCGATCGTCCTGACACCCGCAGATGCACAACCTCTGGAATTTTTTCCCGAATTCATACTGGCCGCCCTCGTCCTGACGATGCTCATGGTGGCGCATGTGATGCGCATGGTGCGCTCGTCGGTGATTGATGCGATGGCCAGCGACTACGTGCAGATGGCCACGCTCAAGGGCGTGCCCTATTGGCGGATCGTGTTGCGCCATGCGCTGCCCAACGCCTTGCTGCCCGCCATCAACGTGATCGCCCTTACCGTGGCCTGGCTCCTCGGCGGGGTTGTCGTGGTTGAGGTCGTGTTCAATTATCCCGGCCTCGGGCGCTTGCTGGTCGATGCGATCTCGGGCCGCGACCTGCCAGTGGTACAGGCCATCACCCTGATCGTCGCGGCGACCTATGTGGGCGTCAACCTCGTGGCTGACATTCTCAGCCTCGCGCTCAATCCGCGCCTGCGCAGTCATCGGATGAGACAAGGGTGAGCCGCGGCCAGATCATCTTGCGCGACATGCTCGCACGGCCTTCGGGTGCCATCGGCCTGACACTGGTGACGGTGCACCTGCTGCTGGCGCTCACCAGCCCTGCGATTGTGCCCTTTGATTACAAGACGATGAATGCGCTCGACACCCTCGCGGGACCCTCCGGCGCGCATTGGCTCGGGACAGATCACCTTGGCCGTGACGTGCTGACGCGCGTTCTTCTGGGCGGGCGCGAGGCGCTTCTGGTCACCGGTATCGCCACGCCCATCGCCCTCCTTTGGGGCGGGCTTGCAGGCATTTATCTCGGGCTGCGGGGCGGCTGGATTGACGAGGTCGCGATGCGCCTCGTCGATGCCTTTCTGGCGCTCCCCGGAATTCTGCCGCTTCTGGTGCTGATCACCGTCTTCGGCAGCGGTGGCGAGGTTCTCATGCCGACGCTGGCGTTCTTCTTCGGGATTCCCGTGATCCGCGTGGCGCGCGCCGCGGCACATGAGGTGGTCGCGCGTGATTTCATCTCTGCTGCGCGCGCGCGCGGGCATCGCCCGCTCGATATCGTGCGGCGCGAACTCTTGCCCAACGTCACCGACACCCTGCTTGTCGAGGGTGCGATGCGCTGGTCATGGATGCTTCTGGGCTTCTCCGCCCTGTCCTTTCTGGGCTTTGGCGTGTCCCCGCCGCGCCCCGACTGGGGTCTGATGATCTCGGATGCACGCGTGTACATGTCGCTTGCCCCGCTTGGCGTGATCGCGCCGGTCGTTGCGCTCTCAAGCCTCATCATCGGGATCAACCTGACGGCTGACGCGCTCGCCAAGACGCTTGGACTCGATCAGAGCCGCAAGGCGGTGGTTTGATATGACAGCGCCGCCGCTCCTCGACATCCACAAGCTCTGCGTCGGGTTCAGAGGCAGGTCGGGGGCGATGGTGCCGGTGCTGCACGAGGTGGATCTGACCGTGTGCCGTGGCGAGAGCCTTGGCATCGTCGGCGAGAGCGGCTCCGGCAAGAGCACCCTCGCGCTGGCCGCCATGGGTTATCTCAAGCACGGGCTGCGCAGGCTGTCCGGCGAGGTGATCTATGACGGTGCCGACATGTTCGCCCGCTCCGCGCAAGAGCTTGCCAGGATCAGGGGCGGACAGCTCGGGCTCATTCCACAGAACTCCGGCCAGTCCCTGACCCCCACGATGCGGATCGGAGCACAGATCAAAGAGGCGCTGCGCCTGCCTTGCGCGATGCCGGAGGCAAACCATGCCGCACGCGCCCTTGATCTTCTGAGCCAGGTCCGCCTGCCTGATCCCCCCGCGATCCTGCGCCGCTATCCGCATGAGCTGTCGGGCGGACAACAGCAGCGCGTGGCCATCGCGATGGCGCTCGCGGGAGAGCCGGACGCGCTGCTGCTTGACGAGCCGACCACCGGGCTCGACGTGACGACACAGGCGCATCTTCTGGAACTGCTGCGGGATCTGGCGGCGGAGCACAACATGGCGATGGTCTATGTCAGCCACGACCTCGGCGTGATCGCGCGGGTCTGCGACCGGGTGCAGGTCCTTTATGCCGGCGAGACGGTGCTGACCGGGCCGACACCTGCCGTGCTGCGCCGCCCGGCGCACCCCTATGCCCGAGGGCTGCTCGCCTCTATCCCCCGCCTCGGCGACCGCAACTTGCCTGTCGCGTTGCAAGGCCGGCCCCCGGCCCCGGGCGGCGAGCGGGCGGGATGTGCCTTTTCAGAGCGGTGTCCGATCGCGACCGGGGCGTGCCACGCCGCCCGCCCCGCGATGATCGCGGGGAATGACGCGCAAATGACGCGCTGCCTCTATCCCACAGAGGTGCACAAGATCGACACCGGCGCATCCGGCGCGCCGATCACGTGCTGCTCTGACGGCAGCCCCGTCGCGCTGCGGCTCGAGGACATAACGATCCGATATGACCGCCCCGGTCCTTTGGCGCGCTTGCGCGGCGCGGCGCGCCCGCCTGCCACGGTCGCGGATATCGACCTCGACCTGATGGCGGGCGAGACACTGGGTCTCGTCGGCGAATCCGGCAGCGGCAAGTCCACCATTCTCAAGAGCATCGCCGGTCTGCTGCCCCCTGCGTCCGGTCGGATCGAACTGGGCTGCGGAACAGCCCTCAAGCCGAATGTGGAACACCGCCGCCCGGATCACCGCCGACGGGTCCAGATGATCTTTCAAAACCCCGATGACAGCCTCAATCCACGCCAAACAGTGGGCGACATTCTCACTCAGCCTCTCCGGCTCTATTTTGGACTGAAAGACCGCGCTCTGACGGAGCGTATCACAGGCTTGCTCGACACCGTGCGCCTCGGTCCGCATTACATCGACCGCCGTCCCGGGCAGCTATCGGGCGGGGAAAAACAGCGCGTCGCCGTCGCCCGCGCCTTTGCCGCCGAACCCGAGATCGTGCTCTGCGACGAGATCACATCGGCGCTCGATGTCTCTGTGCAGGCTGCCGTTCTGGAGCTGCTCAATGATCTCAAGGCGCAGCACGGCACCGCCTTTGTATTCGTCAGTCACGATCTGACAGTGGTGCGCGCCCTGTCGGACCGTGTGGCGGTGCTCTATCAGGGCCGGCTCTGCGAGGTCGGGCCTGCGGCCTCGGTCTATGGTGCCCCGTCACACCCCTATACAGAGGTGCTTCTTGGTGCGGTGCTCGAACCCGATCCCGACCACGCGCCGCGGCTTCTGGCACAGGACATTGCCGAGATGTCGCCCCCCGCGCTCGGCTGCCCGTTTCAACGCCGCTGTCCGGTCAAATGCGGGACAATCTGCGAAACGGACGCGCCGCCATGGCAAGAGGCCGGAGATGGCCACAGGATTCGTTGCCACATTCCCCTGGACACGCTGCGCAACACGGCCAAAGGCTGACACCGCTTTTTCTTCCTGGCTCAAATACCCGTTGAGACCCGCCCGAAAAACCGAAAGGCCCCACCATTTGGCCAGCCCCTTGCAGAAAATGTTGCACGTGAGAACACGCAGTCGGCTCGGAGCGCAGTGACCGCTTCGAGCCCAGACCGTCGATTGCGTTAGAAACGAACTTCGGCTTGGCTTGGCCTTGAGCGGACAGCCGATCAGCAGCCCCGGCGCGGAATCAAGGCCGAAGGCCGCCGCGCCATTGCCAGGCCGCCCCCACGGACTGGCGATTTGTCTAAGTCAGCGCGCCAATTAGAGTTTTTCGGATTTG
>NZ_CAMYMD010000063.1 GCF_947259555.1 uncultured Roseovarius sp. | reverse complement strand
CGCGCGGCTGACCGAGGCGCACGCGCGCGTGCCCGAGGCCGAGGCCCGCGCCGAAGAGGCGCGCGCGCAACTCGAAGAGGCGCGCATCAACTACAACGCCGCGCAGAACCTCGTTGAGAACGGCTTTGCCTCGCAAACCCGTGTGGCGTCTACCCGCGCGGCTGTCAGCTCTGCGCAGGCTGCGGTGCAATCGGCCACGTCGGGACTTGAGGCGGCGAAGGCCGGAATCGAATCCGCGCGCGCCGCCGTCGCCGCTGCCGAGAACGAGATAGAGCGTCTGACTATTTCTGCCCCGTTTTCCGGCGTGCTGGAGACCGACACCGCCGAACTCGGCAGCCTGCTGCAACCCGGCGCTCTGTGTGCAACGGTGCTGCAACTCGATCCGATCACGCTTGTGGGTTTCGTCTCGGAGTTGCAGGTGGAGCGCGTCCAAATGGGCGCACCCGCACAGGCGCGTATGGCATCGGGGCGCAGTGTCGAAGGCCAGGTCACCTTTATCTCGCGGGCCGCCGACGACACCACACGCACCTTCCGCGTGGAGATCAAGGTGCCGAACCCCGAGTTGGGCCTGCGCGACGGCGAAACCGCCGAGATCACCATCGGCGCCGAGGGCAAGAACGCACATCTCTTGCCGCAATCCGCACTGACCCTCAATGATGACGGCACATTGGGCCTGCGTATCGTGGACGCCGAGGACAAGGCGAAATTCGTGCCGGTCACCCTGTTGCGCGACACACCGTCCGGCGTCTGGCTGACCGGCTTGCCCGACGAGGCGGATGTGATCATTATCGGTCAGGAATTCGTGACCGATGGCGTATCGGTCGAACCTGTCTATCAGGAGTTGAGCCAATGACCGGCATCGTCGATTGGGCCGCAGCCCGCGCGCGGATGGTCCTGGCCTTTATCGTGCTCTCGATCCTTGCCGGCACCCTGTCCTACATCGGCCTGCCCAAGGAGGGCGAGCCCGATATCGAGGTGCCCGCTCTGTTCATTTCGGTCCCGTTTCCCGGCATCTCCGCCGAAGACAGCGAGAAATTGCTGGTCAAGCCGATGGAGACCGAACTGAGTGATCTGGACGGGCTCAAGAAAATGACGGGAACCGCCGCCGAGAATTATGGCGGCGTGGCGCTCGAATTCGAATTTGGCTGGAACAAGACAAAAACCCTGGCCGATGTGCGCGACGCAATGGACACCGCCGAGGGCGAATTTCCTGAAGGTGCCGAAAACTACACCCTCAACGAGGTAAATTTCAGCGAATTTCCGATCATCATCGTAAACCTATCCGGGCCCGTGCCCGAGCGCACCATGTCGCGACTGGCCAACGATTTGCAGGACACGCTCGAAGGGCTCGAACCCGTGCTTGAGGCCGGCATTGCGGGCAACCGCGACGAGATGGTCGAGGTGGTGATCGACCCGCTTCGGCTAGAGGCGTACAACGTCACCGCGCTTGAGCTGATCAACGTGGTGCAAAACAACAATCAGCTGATCGCGGCGGGCGAGGTCGACACCTCGCAGGGCACATTCGCGGTCAAGATCCCGTCGTCCTTTGAGGAAACCCGCGACATCTACGCCCTGCCGATCAAGACCAATGGCGACCGGATCGTGACGCTCGGCGATCTGGCGAGGATCAATCTCACCTTCGAGGACCGGCTCGGCACCGCGCGGTTCAACGGCGAGGCCACGGTCGCGCTTCAGGTGGTCAAGCGCAAGGGCTTCAACATCATCGACACCGCCGATCTGGTGCGCGAGGTCGTGACCGAGGCCGAGGCCGGCTGGCCCGAGGAATTGCAGGTCGCGGTCAATGTCGGCACCTCGAACGACCAGTCGCGCACCGTGGCCTCGATGGTCAGCCAGCTTGAAGGCTCGGTTCTCACCGCTATCGCGCTGGTTATGATCGTCACGCTTGCCGCGCTCGGCATTCGCCCATCGCTGCTGGTGGGCTTTGCGATCCCGACCTCGTTCCTTCTGTGTTTCGCGCTTCTGGCTGTGATGGGTGTGGCGGTGTCGAATATCGTGATGTTCGGGCTCATTCTCGCCGTGGGCATGCTGGTTGACGGGGCCATTGTCGTGGTCGAGTACGCCGACAAGCGCATCGCCGAGGGCGAAGGCCCGATGCATGCCTATGTAGGCGCCGCCAAACGGATGTTCTGGCCCGTCGTCAGCTCTACCGCCACCACGCTCTGCGCCTTTTTGCCGATGCTGTTCTGGCCGGGCATACCCGGCGAATTCATGGGCATGCTGCCGGTTACGCTGATTTTCGTGCTGTCGGCCTCGCTCTTGGTGGCGCTGGTCTACCTGCCGGTTCTGGGCGGCGTGACCGGGCGGCTGGAGCGCTGGTTCAACGACCGGATGGACCAGATCGCGGGCGGGTTCTGGCTCTGGCATCTTCTGCTTTTTCCACTGGCGCTCGGCGCCGTCTATCTCGCCGGTCAGGCGGCACCGCTGCTCTTTGATGAGGTCACCGCACAATTCGCCGGCATGGACGAGGCCGACATCCTCGGCTCGGTCGTGCCCGTGCTGGCGACGGTGTTCGGCCTGCTTCTGGGGGTGGTTGCGCTGATCGGGGCCGGCGTCGCCAGCGTGGTGATGACGCTGCTCGGCCTGCTGGCGATCCCGCGCCGGTTTGGCAATCTGTTGCGCGCCATCTCGCGGGCGGTTTTGCCTGCGCGGCGCGAAAAGGTGCGTGGCGGCTATCGCCGCTCCGCCTTTGGCTGGCTCATCCACGCGATCACCGGCAATCCGGTGATGCCGCTTGTGGCGTTTGGCGCGATTTTCGTTTTCGTCGGCTCGGTGCTGATGTTCTACATGAGCAACAACAATGGCACCGAGTTCTTTGTCGAAAGCGAGCCGGAACAGGCCATCGTCTATGTGCGCGGCCGTGGCAACCTGTCGATTGACCAGAAGGACCGGTTGGTCAAAAACGTCGAGGACATCGTTCGCGCGCATCCCGGCGTCGAGACGGCCTTTGCCTTTGCGGGGGATGGCGGGCTCGACAACAATACCGGCGGAGCACAGCCGCCACGCGACACCATCGGCCAGGTTCAGCTGGAGACAATCCCCTGGGACGACCGCCCACAGGCCAAGGAAACATGGTTCACGATCCCCGTCCTGGATTTTGCGGTCAGGCGCGACGTAGTCGCCCCGGCCTATGACGGCGACACGGTGATCGCGGATCTGACGGCACAGCTGGAGCAGTTGCCCGGCATCAAGATCGAGATCATCGCGCAGGCGCGCGGCCCGGCCTCGGCCAAGCCGGTCCATCTGCGCATCAAGGGCGACGACTGGGAGGCGCTGCAAGCGTTCACCGCGAAGGCGCGGGCGCGCTTTGACGAGACCCGGGGCCTGCGCCAGATCGAGGACACGTTGCCCCTGCCCGGCATTGATTGGCAGATCGACGTCGATGTCGAGAAGGCGGGCCGGTTTGGTGCGGATGTGGCGACCGTGGGGGCGATGGTGCAATTGGTGACGCGCGGCATCCTGCTCGATACCATGCGTGTGGACAGCAGCGACGAGGAAATCGAGATCCGCGTGCGGCTGCCCGAAGAAGACCGGGTGCTCTCGACCCTCGACAGCCTCAAGGTGCGTACGGAAAACGGGCTGGTCCCGCTCAGCAATTTCATCACCCGCGCACCGGTCAAGCAACTGGCGCAGATCGACCGTATAGACCAGACCCGGTTTTTCGACGTCAAGGCGGCGGTAGAGGATGGGCTCACGCGCACGGTCGCTCAGCAGGATGGCACTGAGACGACCGTGCCGATCACCGCCAATGAGCGGATCGAGCGCATCAGCGAATGGCTCGAAAGCGGTGTCGTGCCAGCGGGCATCTCCTATGAATGGACCGGCGACGCGGAAGATCAGGAGGAATCGGGCGCGTTCCTGCAAAAGGCCTTTGCCGGCGCGCTCGGTCTCATGTTCATCATCTTGCTGGCGCAGTTCAACAGCGTCTACAACGCGGTCCTGGTGCTGCTTGCCGTGGTGCTCTCGACCACCGGCGTGCTGATCGGGATGCTGGTGATGAACCAGCCGTTTTCCATCATCATGACCGGCACCGGCATCGTGGCGCTGGCGGGGATCGTGGTGAACAACAATATCGTCCTGATCGACACCTATCAGGATTATGCCCGCTACATGCCGCGTATTGACGCGATCACCCGCACCGCGCAGGACCGGATCCGGCCCGTGCTCTTGACGACCATCACCACGATGGCGGGCTTGGCCCCGATGATGTTCGGCCTGAGCCTGGATTTCGTCAATGGCGGCTATGCATTCGACAGCCCGACCGCTCTTTGGTGGAAACAGCTTGCGACGGCGGTGGTGTTCGGCCTGGGTATTGCCACTGTTCTGACGCTGGTCTTTACGCCTGCGATGCTGGCGCTGAGGGTCTGGGCGGGCACCTATGTGATATGGGCGGCAAGGCTGATGGCCCGGCTCTCGCTGGGACGCTCAAGCCGGGCCGCGCGCGATTGGGCGCTGGCCCGCGCCGCGCGCCGGATGCAGCATGTCGAAATCGTCTGGCCGGACGAGAGCGCGCCATCCGCAGGCTATGTCGAGGAAACAGAGACAGTCCCCCCCCGTCTGGATGACCTCAAGCGCATGCTGGAAGCGCGCCGCGACGGGCCGCCCTTGCGTGCGGCCGAGTGATTCGCATTGCGGATCGGCAATATTGAGCCCCGCACACCGTATTGCGCCCAAAAACACGGCATGACGGACCTCGGCATGGAAACAAAGGAAATCCATTCGATTGTTTCGTTTCCAGATTGGCCATTCATGGTTGTCAAACTTGAAATATGTCGAAAATCGGGCATAAGGTAGGCCGTGAGTTGAGTTAGGCATGAGCTTCGGGAGATTTAGCGATGTGGAATTGGTTTTGGAGTGGTGGTTGGAGCGGTGGGTCTTCGTCGGATGGAGATACGACATCAGCATCATCCGTTCCCGAAATGGACGCAGCGAGCGGGACCTTGGCAATCGCCGTTGTACTGGCCGCTCTTGCCCTTGCATGGGAAATCAAACGCCGTCGCGCGCGCTCCTGATCCGGCTGGATCAGATCAGCGCCCAATCTCCCCTCCAAAGGGCGACGGCTGCGATCACCGCATTGGCGACAGCATGGGCGGCAATGGCATCAGCCAGCCGCCCATTTCGCATGTAGAGCAGTGAAAATACAAGACCCGCGAGCCCGGCCTCGATCCAACGCCCATGAATGACGGCGAAGAGGCCCGCGGAGACGACCACAGCCGCGACCCGGCTCAGAGGCGTGCCCTGATCCAGCCGCGCCTGCACATATCCCCGAAAGAGCATTTCCTCGATAACCGGCACCAGAGCGACGGTGCCCAGGATACGCAGGACGGCCCAAATCACAAAGCTGCCGCCCCCGAGCGCCAGAAGCGCCTCTGAGGGAGGCGCGGACGCAGGCGCGCTCAGAACCCACAGCACACCGACAGCCGCCCCGGCCAGCACGGACATGGCCGAGGGCCATGCCAGATAGCGCAGGACGGCCGCCCGCGCCCACCAGAGCGCGGCCGCCATCATTGCGACCTGCAACGGGTAGCCAAGCGCGGGATCTGCCCAGAACGTCTGCACGATCATCCCCGAAAGCGCGAAAACGATGAAGGGGACAATGCGCCCGGCTACATCGTCCCCGGCCAGAGGTGGCGGGCTATGATCCCGGCGCGTTGCGGTGTCCTGCACCGCGTAGCCGCTGAGGTTGACCAATGCCAGAACCCCGATCGACAAGGCCGTGAACATCAACCACCCGGCAAAACTGTGAAATCCGTTCACCGCCAGATCCGGGGAAACATGCACGCCAATCAGGATAAGCGCAGTGATCCGCAGCGCGTTGAACACCCAGCTCGTCAAGAGAGCCAGCGGCCAGATCACCAGCCAGAACCGCCTGAGCCGCAACTCGTCGCGAAACAGCACGGCATAAAGCGCGAGAAATGCAGTGATCAGAACCAGCCCCTCGATGCCCGAGCAGCTATCGGCCACCATCACGCGGAACTCCGGCGTGCCGATCACATAGGTCGACGGGTCGACCACGACATCGCCCTCGAAGAGACGCAGCAGCAGGAACACCGCGATAAAGGTCACGTCTGTCACGGCCTGCACCGTCCATAAGGGGCCAGCCAGGACAACGAGCCCCGGCAGCGCCGCCGCAAAGCCTGAGATTGCGGCGAGCGATGCGCCACGGCCCCGCAGCCACCGGCCCCAAGCCTCTGCGCGCATCAGCCAGAGCACCCCGCCCGCAGCCGCAAGCGCGGCCCCCAACCCAATGCCCGGAAAAATCGAGCGAAACAGCTCATTGAACCGGTCGGGCGCGATCAGAATCAGCGGGGCGAGCATCACCAGCACCCCTGCCGCATGCAGCATGGCCCATTGCGGCGCCCCCGGCGCGCGGGCTGTCGCGCCCGCAAATTCCGCCCGCGCCGCAGGGCGCGCCCAGAGGTAGACGCCCAGAAGTGACGTGGCGCAGACCAGCCACAAGACGAGCCAACGCAAGCCCCGGCAGGCCGCCTCTATGCCCGTAGCGCGACATTCAAGATCGCTGAGCACCTGATAGCCAAGCACCAACGCCCCCATCTCGGCGGTAAAGATCGCACCGAGCCACAGCGCGCGACGGGGCAAGGTTTGCGTGTCAGCTATCTCGTTCATGGCCGTTTGCTAGCGAACGTGCACGGTTGCATTATGGCAGGCCGAGGGCAATTTGGCGAAACCCGTCAGAGGCCGAGCTTGTCGCGCATGAACGCGAGCGCCACCGACAGCCCGTCGGGAGCTATTCCGTGCCCGGTGCCCTTCATCACATGGGCATAGACATCCTGCCAACCTGCGCCTTGCAAGGCCTCGGCCGCCTCGGGCAGCGACGCGACCGGCACCACGTCATCCGCGTCGCCATGCACCAGAAGGACCGGCGGACGGCTCTGTGTTTCGTCCGCCAGCAGGTCGGGCGACAGCAGGCGCCCGGAAAACGCCACGACGCCCGCCACCTCATCTTCGCGGCGCGGCGCCACGTGCAGCGCCATCATCGTGCCTTGCGAAAAGCCGAAGAGCACCACCTGCTCGGGCAAGAGATCTTCATCCACCATCAGGGCGTCCAGAAAGGCGTTGAGGTCTTGCGACGCGGCCATAAGGCCGCGCTCGGCCTCTTCTTCGCTGGAATTGTCGATCCAGGGAATCGGGAACCATTGCAGCCCCATCGGCATGCCAGGAATGGTCTCGGGCGCGTCGGGCGCCACAAAGAGCGTATCGGGCAGATGTTCGGCCAGCGGATCGGCCAAGCCCAGCAAATCCGCGCCATTTGCCCCGTACCCGTGCAGGAACACCACGGCCGAGCGTGTCTCGCCCGATTGCGGCTCCTTGCGGCCTGCCTTCAATACCCGTGTCATCTGATCCCTTCCCTGTCCTTGGCCACCCGGTAATAGGCCCACAAGAGCCGGGCCGCAACCGACCGCCACGGCGACCACGCCTCGGCCATCTGCCGCAAAGCGCGCTCCTTGGGCCGGTCCTCAAGCTCGTAGAGCAGCCGCGTCGCCTCTTGCAAGGCGAGATCGCCCGGAGCAAAGACATCCGCGCGGCCAAGGCTGAACATCGCATAGATTTCAGCCGTCCAGACACCGATACCGGACACTTGCGTGAGGGTCTCGACAACCTCGGCGTCCGGCGCCGACCGGAGCGCGGCATAGTCGATATCGGCCTCGGCCAAGGCGCGCGCATAGCGTGCCTTCTGACGGCTCAGACCAACGGCGCGCAATTCTTCGTCACTGACCCTCAGAACCGCCTCGGGCCGGGTAAAGCCCGCCGTCTCAAGCCGGCCCCAGATTGCGTTGGCCGAGGCCACGCTGACCTGTTGGCTGACGATCGCACTCAGCAGGCGGGAAAACCCGTCGGGATTGCGGCGCAGCGGCAACGGCCCGGTCAGCCTGTACGCCGCGCGCATCCTTGGACAGATTTCCGCGAGATGCGCCGCGCCCTCGGCGACATCGCTTTCCTCTTCGATGATCCGTCCCGTCATAAGCTACGCACCCATTCCATCGCCTCTGAGACCGTCGTCACCCGCATCGCATCCGGTTGGGGCGGCCGCTCGATCATGGCAACCGGCAGGCCAAGCCCGCGTGCCGCGTCGAGCTTGGCCTCCGACGCCCGCCCACCGGCATTCTTGACCACCAGCCAGTCGATATTCAATCGTTTGAAAAGCGCGTATTCGGCGTCTGCCGAAAACGGCGGCCGACCGACCAGAAATTCGCCGTTGTCGAGCGGAAATGGCGCATCGGGCGGATCAATCACCCGACAGATCAGCCGTCGCCCCCGGAGGTTGGAAAACCCCATGAGCCCCTGCCGCCCGGTTGCAAGAAAGACGGTCGCGCCCGTGGGGATATGCGCCGCCGCCTCTTCTGCACGCGCGATCATCGTCCACCGGTCCGATGGCCCCGGGCGCCAGCCGGGGCGCAGGATCTGGCAATAGGGCACCCCCTGCGCCACGCTCAGGCGGGCCGCACGGTCTGACATGCGCGCGGCAAAAGGATGGGTGGCATCGAGAACCGCCGTGATGCCCGCCTCATCCAGAAACCGGGCAAATCCCGTATCCCCGCCAAACCCGCCCACCCGGCTTGGGACGCGCATGGGGCGCGGGCTTTGGGTAGCGCCGGCGAGTGACGCGATGGCGGCGTGTCCCGCATCGGCCAGCCGTTCGGCGATCTGTTGCGCCTCGTGCGTGCCTGCGAGCAACAAGAGCGTCATTCCGCCCCCGCTCGCGCCAGAACGGTGCCCGCGCGGTCGATCACGACAGTGTCCACAACCACGCTGTCCGGCAGCATGTCCAGGACCTTGAGACGGGCCTCTCTGGCCACCCAGTCGGCCATGGTATTTCCTGCAAATTCATGCGCTTGCAATGCAGTGTTCATGTATTTCAGGTCGGGCAGCGCCAGCACCTCAGCGAGGGCATCGAAATCTACCTGACTGCGCCCCGAGTGCAGATCGCGCGCGCCCTGAGCCAGCTTGACCATCTTGCCGATGCCGCCGCCTATGGTGATATGCGGCAGCGGATGCTTGGCAAGGTACTTGAGCAACCCGCCCGCAAAATCGCCCATATCCAGCATTGCGTGATCGGGCAAGCCGTAGAGCCGCTGCACCACGTGTTCGCTCGTGGCGCCGGTGCATCCGGCCACATGCGGCAGGTGCGCCTCTCGGGCCACGTCGATGCCCCGGTGAATGGAGGCGATCCACGCCGCGCAGGAAAACGGACGCACGATGCCGGTGGTGCCAAGGATCGACAGACCGCCCTTGATGCCAAGCCGCGAATTCCATGTTTTCTGGGCAAGCGCCGCGCCGCCCGGCACCGACAGGGTGATCTCGATATCGGGGTGTTCCGACAGGCGCTCGGCCATGTCGCGCACGGTCAGTTCCATCATCTGACGCGGAACGGGATTTATCGCAGGTTCGCCCGGAGGAATTGGCAGGCCCGGCATGGTGACGCGCCCCACCCCGTCGCCCGCGCGAAAAGTGACCCCCGAACCAGCCCGCGCAACCCGTGCCACGATCATTGCACCGTGGGTCACGTCCGGATCATCGCCGGCATCCTTGATCACGCCCGCCTCGGCCCAGCCATCGCCGCTTGCGTGATGCGCGATATCAAATTCCGGTTCCTCACCGCGCGGCAGGCGTATCCGCACGCGGGCCACTTGCCCCTCGCCCCACAAAAGGCTGAGCGCCGCGCGCGTCGCTGCGGTGGCGCAGGCGCCCGTGGTCCAGCCACGGCGCAGGGGAGTGTCGGGTTTGCGTGCCATGTCAGCCCCTGACTATAGGCCCGCATACCCAAGAGGCCAATTGCCTATTCCGCCAATGCTGCGCACGCGCCCCGCCACTCGGCACGGGGCGCGCAATGGCGCGGTCACTCCGCCGCGACTGTCGCCGCCTCGACCTTGACCGCCGAGAACTTGAACTCGGGGATCTTGCCATAGGGATCAATCGCCGGATTGGTCAGGATGTTCGCTGCCGCCTCGACATAGGCGAAGGGCAGGAACACCATGTCAGGCGACACCGCCCGGTCAGCCCGCGCCATGATGCTGATCGAGCCACGTTTCGTCGTCAGGCGCACCATGCCCCCCGGCTCAACCCCAAGCTTGCGCAGGGTTGCGGGGTGCATCGAGCAGTTGGCCTCTGGCTCGACCGCGTCGAGTACGCTCGCGCGGCGGGTCATGGAGCCGGTATGCCAATGCTCCAACTGCCGCCCCGTCGTCAGGATCATGGGGTAATTCGCATCCGGCACGTCGTCAGGCGGGATGATCGAGGCGGGCGTGAACTTGGCCCGGCCTTCGGGACGCGGGAAACCGTCGCCAAAGACCACCGCCTCGCCCGGCCCGTCGGGCGTCTTGCACGGGTAGGTCACGGCGTTCTCACGCTCCAGCCGGTCCCACGAGATATTGTCGAGCGACCGCATGTTGACCTTCATCTCGGCAAACACGTCCGCCGGGCTGTCATAGCGCCATTGCAGCCCCATCCGATTGGCCAGCTGCATCGTGATTTCCCAATCCTCGCGCGCCTCGCCCGGAGGGCTGACCGCGCGCCGCCCGATCTGCACCTGACGGTTGGTATTGGTGACGGTGCCGGATTTCTCGTAAAAGGCCGAGGCAGGCAGGATCACATCGGCATAGTTCGCTGTCTCGGTGATGAAGATGTCCTGCACCACCAGATGTTCCAGCTTGGCAAGCGCGTCGCGGGCGTGCTCCACATCCGGGTCGGACATGGCCGGGTTTTCGCCGAGGATATACATGCCCTTGATCTTGTCCTCGTGCACCGCATCCATGATCTCGGTCACGGTGAGGCCCTTCTGGTTCGAGAAATCGTCGGACTTCCAGACCTCGGTGAAAGCATTGCGCACGCCGTCATCTGTCACGGTCTGATAATCCGGCAGGAACATCGGCACGAGACCCGCATCCGACGCTCCTTGCACGTTGTTCTGGCCGCGCAGCGGATGCAGCCCGGTGCCGGGGCGGCCGACATGGCCGCACATCAGCGCCAGAGAGATCAGGCAGCGCGAATTGTCGGTGCCGTGGATATGCTGGGAAATCCCCATGCCCCAGAAGATCATGCCCGATTTCGCCGTGGCGAACTCGCGCGCCACGGCGCGCAGTGTCTCGGCGGGAATGCCGCAGATCGCCTCCATCTTCTCGGGCGGGAACTGCGCCAGATGCTCTTTTTCGGCCTCCCAGTTTTCGGTGAAGGCCTCGATATATTGCTGGTCGTAGAGCCCTTCCTCGACGATCACATGGCAGATCGCGTTGAGCATCGAGACATCCGCGCCGGGCTTGAACTGCAACATGTGGGTCGCAAACCGGCGCATGCCCACGCCGCGCGGGTCCATCACGATGAGCTTGCCGCCGCGCTTGGTGAACTGCTTGAAATAGGTCGCGGCGACAGGGTGATTCTCGATCGGGTTGGCGCCGATGATGATCGCCACATCGGCATTCTCGATCTCGTTGAAGGTGGCCGTCACAGCCCCCGAGCCGACATTCTCGATCAGCGCCGCCACGGAGGAGGCATGGCAGAGCCGCGTGCAGTGATCCACGTTGTTATGGCCAAAGCCCTGACGGATGAATTTCTGAAAGAGATACGCCTCTTCATTGGTGCATTTGGCGCTGCCAAAGCCCGCGACGGTCGCGCCGCCATGGGCGTCCTTGAGCCGCTTCAACTCGCCCGCTGTCAGGTCGAGCGCCTCGTCCCACTCTGCCTCGCGGAAGAATTCGTGCCAGTTGCCGGGATCGACATTGAGGCCCTTCTCGGGCGCATCCTCGCGGCGGATGAGCGGCTTGGTCAGGCGGTGCGGATGGTGGATATAGTCGTAGCCAAAGCGCCCCTTGACGCAAAGCCGGCCTTCGTTGGCGGGGCCGTTGATCCCCTCGACATACTTGACCTTGCCCTCCTTGACCTTGAGCGACACCTGACAGCCGACACCGCAGAACGGGCAGATGCTCTGGACCTCTTCGTCATAATCGGCGCTGTCGCCCTGCTGCGCGTCGTCCATCACCGAGGCGGGCATCAGCGCGCCGGTGGGGCACGCCTGCACGCATTCGCCGCAGGCCACGCAGGTGCTCTCGCCCATCGGGTCGTCGAAATCAAACACCGGGTAGGCATCGTGGCCCCGCCCGGCCATGCCGATCACGTCATTGACCTGAACCTCGCGGCAGGCGCGGACGCACAGGTTGCACTGAATGCAGGCATCGAGATTGACGCGCATCGCGACGTGGCTGTCATCGAGCAGCGGAACACGGTCGCTATCGAGCTTGGGAAACCGGCTATGGGTCACGCCATTGGCATCGGCCATGTCCCACAGGTGGCTGGAGGCGTCGTGCGAGGTGTCACGCTCGGGCTGATCGGCCAGAAGCATCTCGACCACCATCTTGCGCGCGCTTTCCGCGCGGTTCGAATTGGTGGTGACGACCATGCCGTCTTTCGCCTCGCGGATGCAGGAGGCCACAAGCGTGCGCTCGCCTTCGACCTCGACCATGCAGGCACGGCAATTGCCATCGGGGCGATACCCGGGGCTCGGCTTGTGACACAGATGCGGGATCACCAATCCGCGTCCATGCGCCACTTCCCAGATCGTCTGACCGGCCTCGGCCTCGACCTCTTTGCCATCAAGCGTAAGTTTTACCACGTTGGACATGCGTCGCCTCCCTGCTTGCGCCGTTAGACCATGCAGCAGGCTTTGGGGTAAGGTCAATCCCGACACCTCACCAATACTTTGCGCCAAGATGCTGAGTGCCGCACTCTGCTGACACGACCTTCGAGCTCCGGGATCTGCGATTATTTTCCCCCTCCACCTTTAACCCGCTGACGCGCGGCGCTAACGTCGCGCGGGAAATGCGGGAGGCAAGACTTTGGCGGAACTCATTCTGGTGCGACACGGGCAAGCCAACAGCCATGCCACCGACGAGGCGGGGTATGACCGGCTGTCGCCTCTGGGCGTGCAGCAGGCGGAATGGCTGGGCGCGCATCTGCGCGGCACCAATCCGCATTTCGACCATGTGATCACCGGCACGCTGCATCGTCAGACCGGCACCGCGCGGGCCATGGGATACGCGATCACCGAACAGGATGCGCGGCTTGACGAGCTGAGCTATTTCGCGCTTGCGCAGGCCATCGAGGCGCAGCACGGCATCCCCGCGCCTTCGGACGCCACCGAATTCGCCCGCTACCTGCCGCAGGTGATCGAGCATTGGGCGCGCGGCGACCTTGTGGATGTGCCCGAGACGTTCGAGCATTTCACCACCCGGATCACCGGATTGATCGACGATATCTGCCATCATCCCGGGCGTATTCTGATCGTCACCTCGGGGGGTGTGATCGGCATGGTGATGCGGCACACGCTCGGGCTGGATATTCCCGGCATGTCCAAGGTCATGCTGCAGGTGATGAACAGCTCATTACACCGGCTGGAACATGTCCACGACATGCTGATGCTGGGCACGTTCAACGCCACGCCGCATCTCGACACACCCGATCGGGCGCATGCCCGTACCTTCATCTGAACAACAGGAAACGCGCCATGAAACTCTATTACGCCAAGGGCACCATCGCCATTGCCACCGCCATCGCATTGCACGAGGCAGGGCTTGATTTCGACCCCGTTCGCCTTGATTTCCGCGCCGGAGAGCAGACCGGGCCGGAGTATCAGGCGATCAACCCCAAGGGTCGCGTACCCGCGCTTGTTACCGATCAGGGCATCCTGACCGAAACCGGCGCGATCCTTGATTACATCGCCGATATCGCGCCCGCCGCCGGGCTGCGCCCTTCGGACCCCTATGAGGCCGCGAAGATGCGCGAGGCGATGTGCTATCTCGCCTCGACCATGCATGTGAACCACGCCCACAAGATGCGCAGCCACAGGTGGGCCGATCAGCAAAGCTCGTTTGATGACATGAAGGCGAAGTCGGTGCAGACCATGACCGAAAGCGCAACCCATGTCGAAAACCACATGCTGCAAGGGCCGTATGTGCTGGGCGAGACATTTTCGCTGGCCGATCCCTATCTCTTTGTCGCCTGCAACTGGCTGGAGGGGGACGGTGTGACCGTGGCGGATTACCCCAAGATCACTGCCTTCATCGAGGCGATGCGCGGCCGCGCATCGGTGGCGCAGGTCATCGCCGACAACATGATCTGAGGGCACCCGCATGACACATCTCTGGGTCCGGGCCGAACAGCGGCCCAACGAGGAACGCGTGGGGCTGACGCCTGCGGGGGCCGCGCAGCTGATCGCCAAAGGCATCCGCGTGACGGTGGAGGACAGCCACAACCGCGCCATCCCGATTGACGGCTATGCTGCGGCGGGCTGCGAGATCGCGGCGGAGAATTCCTGGCCCTCTGCCCCGTCGGGTGCGATCGTCTTTGGCCTCAAGGAACTGCCCGAGGACGACACGGCCCTGCCGCATCGCCACATCATGTTCGGTCATGCCTTCAAGGGGCAGCATGCGGGCAAGCGCCTGCTCGCGCGGTTCAAGGAGGGCGGTGGGACGCTCTATGATCTGGAATATCTGGTGGACGAGGATGGCCGCCGCGTCGCCGCCTTCGGCTATTGGGCGGGCTATGCGGGGGCGGCGGTGTCGCTGATGACATGGGCGGCGCAACAGGGCGGCGGCACCTGCCCGCCGGTCGAGACCTATCCGGGGCGCGATGCGCTGCTGACAATGCTCGGCACGCAGCTTGATACTGCGGGCAAGGACCGCCCCACGGCCATCGTCATTGGCGCGCTTGGCCGTGTCGGCACCGGGGCGGCGGATCTGTGCGAGGCCATGGGCGTGACCGTCACCCGTTGGGACATGGCCGAGACTGCGGGTGGCGGGCCGTTCCCCGAAATCCTCGGTCACGACATTTTCCTCAACTGCATCTTCGCACGCCCCGGCACGCCGGTGTTCGTGCCGAAATCCGCGCTCGATCAGCCCCGCCGCCTGACCGTGATCGGCGACGTGGCCTGCGACCCCGACAGCGATTACAACCCGGTGCCGGTCTACGACACGGCCACCTCATGGGCCTCGCCTGCGGTGCGCGTCCATGATGCGCCGCCGCTCGACGTGATGGCCATCGACAACCTGCCCTCGCTCCTGCCGGTGGAATCCTCAAAGGATTACGCAGGGCAATTACTGCCATCCCTGCTGACGCTCGACGCGCTCGATCACGGGGTCTGGGCGCGGGCCGAGGATACTTACAAGAAACATATGAAGGAGGTCTGAGACATGACAATCCATTGGTGCGGCACCGGCCTGTCGGCCATTCCCGGTCTGCGGCGGCTGATCGAGGCGGGCCATGACGTGGCCGTCTGGAACCGCTCGACCGACAAGGCAGAGGCGGCCGTGGGCGACCTGACCGACCGGATCAACGCCTTTGACAAGGACGCGCTCGCCGAGGCGCTACAGCCCGGCGATGTCGTCGTCTCGATGCTGCCCGGTGACTGGCATGTGCCGCTGGCGGAGCTGTGCCTGTCCAAGGATGCACATTTCGTGTCGTCCTCCTACATCGCGCCCGAGATGCGGGCGCTTGATGAGGCCGCACGCGACAAGGGGCTAAGCTTCGTCAACGAGATCGGCCTTGACCCCGGCATCGACCACCTGATGGCGCATCACCTGGTGGCCGAGTATCGCGCGTCGGAGGCGTGCGATGCGGGCAATGACCTGTCGTTCACCTCCTATTGCGGCGGCGTACCGAAAGTGCCTAATCCGTTCCGCTACAAATTCAGCTGGTCGCCCCTTGGCGTGCTCAAGGCGCTGCGCTCGCCGTCACGCTCGATCCGGGATTTCTCGGAACTCAATGTGGCGCGGCCCTGGGATGCGCTCTCAAGCTACGACGCGCCGCTGCCAAGCCCTGAGACCTTCGAGGTCTACCCCAACCGTGATTCGATCCCCTTCATCGCCGATTACCGGTTCGATCCCGACTGGCGGATCAAGGATTTCGTGCGCGGCACACTGCGGCTGGGTGGCTGGTCGGAGGCGTGGAAGGACATCTTCGCCGAGATCGAGACGCTGGAGGGTGACGCGGGTGACGCGCGTCTCAAGGAGATGTCGGATCAGTTCTGGCAAGAGCATGCGTATGACGAGGGTGAAGCGGACCGTGTTGTCCTTTGCGTCGATCTCAAGGCAGAACAGGCCGGGGAACCGGTCTGGCACAAGACCTATGTGATGGACGCCTGGGGCGACGCGCGCGGCACGGCGATGGCGCGGCTGGTGTCGATTCCGGTGTCGCTCGCCGTCGAATCGGTGCTGAACCGCGAGATTCCGGCAGGTGTCACCCCGGCCCCGCATGACCCTAAGCTGCTTGCGCGGTATCTGGGAGAGGTGGACCGGCTTGCGCAGCATTTGCACGTGGTCGATCACCTCGCCTGACACGCCAGGCCCCGTGTCCGACAAGGCGGGTATTTGAACCAAGAAGAAACGCGCCACAGTTTCTTCTTGGCAAAAAAACCCCCAATCCCGCCGTTTTGGCCTGTCAGAACGGCACGTCATCCGTGCCGCTGATAAAGCGTGCGACGACCTTTTTGACACCTGCCTTTTCAAACTCGATCTCGAGCTTGTCGCCCTCGATGCCCAGAATGGCACCGTAGCCGAATTTCTGGTGAAAGACGCGCTCGCCCACAATATGGGCGCTCACCGCCTGCGCGTCGATCACCGGTGATCTGGATTCGCGCGGCTGGCTCATCGGTCGCTCGCCGCTGCGCGATTGCAGGCGCCGCCAGCCGGGAGAATTGTAGACATTGGCCTCGGCGGCGCGGGTCTCAATCCCGCCTGCAGCCGCGCCGTAATTGCCGCCGTAGAGGCCCGGCGGGGTCAGCACCTCGACATGCGCCTCGGGCAGCTCGTCGATGAAGCGCGAGGGCAGTTGCGATTGCCACTGGCCATAGACACGGCGGTTGCCGGCGAAGGAGATGGTGCAGACCTCTTCGGCGCGGGTGATGCCGACATAGGCGAGGCGCCGTTCCTCCTCCAGCCCGCGCGTGCCCGACTCATCCATCGAGCGTTGCGAGGGAAATAGCCCGTCCTCCCATCCCGGCAGGAATATGGCGGGAAACTCCAGCCCCTTGGCGGCGTGAAGGGTCATCAGGGTGACCTTTTCTTCAGACTCCTCGCTTTCGTTGTCCATGATCAGGCTGACATGTTCGAGAAAGCCCTGCAGGTTTTCGAAGCCTTCCAGCGCCTTGACGAGTTCCTTGAGGTTTTCGAGGCGGCCCGGGGCCTCGGGCGTCTTGTCGTTCTGCCACATGGTGGTGTAGCCGCTCTCATCGAGGATGATCTCGGCCAGCTCCATATGGGTGAGATCGTTGTCGCCGGTCATCCGGCCCCAGCGGGCGAGGCCCACGACAAGGTCGCGCAGGGCCGCCGCGCCCTTGCCCTTGATCGCGCCCTGCTCGACCGCCAGCGCCGCACCATCGACCAGCGAGACGCCATTGTCGCGGGCGATGCGCTGGATGGTCTGCTGCGCCTTGTCGCCGAGGCCGCGCTTGGGGGTGTTGACGATCCGCTCGAAGGCCAGATCATCAGAAGGCGAGGTGACGAGGCGGAAATAGGCCATCGCGTCGCGGATCTCCATCCGCTCGTAAAAGCGCGGGCCGCCGATGACGCGGTAGGGCAGGCCGATGGTGAGGAACCGGTCCTCGAAGGCGCGCATCTGGTGCGAGGCGCGCACGAGGATGGCTATTTCTTCATGACTGTATTTGCGAAATGCTGGATCAAGTGGCTCATTTCGATTTTTCCTTTCCGATAGGTCCCACATTAGTCTTCGCGTCTTGTACTCGACTAGCGGGCTATTCTGCGACCTGAAGCGCTCGTAAAGTTGGTCTGTTGTACGGACTTCGCCAAGTACACCTTTTTTTGAGAGTCGTTCGAACTCTTGCAGAATTGTTTTTGAACGTGGGTTTGTTCGATGGATCGCCTCTTGTGCGCTACCGTCAATTAGTGACTCAATCTTTTCCGCAACACACCGTGCTTCCTCATCGCCATCCCAATAACCAATTAGTCTAACTTTGTAGCCATCCTCTTCGTTCTGCGTCCACAGTTCCTTGCCCAGCCGGTCGCGGTTGCCCGCGATGACACCTGACGCGGCGGCGAGGATATGCGGGGTGGAGCGGTAATTCTGTTCCAGCCGGATCACGGCGGCGCCGGGAAAATCCTTTTCAAACCGCAGGATATTGCCCACCTCAGCGCCGCGCCAGCCATAGATCGACTGATCGTCATCGCCGACGCAGCAGATGTTGCGATGTCCGCCCGCGAGCAGGCGCAGCCAGAGATATTGTGCGACGTTGGTGTCCTGATATTCGTCCACGAGGATGTATTTGAACCAGCGCTGATATTGCGCCAGCACGTCATCGTGTTTCTGAAAGATCGTCACCACATGCAGCAGCAGGTCGCCGAAATCGACGGCGTTCAATTCCCTGAGCCGGGTCTGATACTGGCGGTAGAGCGCGGGGCCCTTGCCGTCATAGGCACTGGCCTCGGCGGCGGGCAGGTTGTCGGGCGTCCAGGCGCGGTTCTTCCACTGGTCGATGATCCCGGCGAGCATCCGGGCGGGCCAGCGTTTGTCGTCTATGGCCGCGGCCTGCACCAATTGTTTGAGCAGGCGCAGCTGGTCATCGGTGTCGAGGATGGTGAAATTCGATTTGAGATCAACAAGTTCGGCGTGACGGCGCAGCAGCTTGACGCAGATCGAGTGAAAGGTGCCGAGCCACGGCATGCCCTCGACCCGCTCGCCCATCAGGCGGCCGACGCGCTCCTTCATCTCGCGGGCGGCCTTGTTGGTGAAGGTCACGGCGAGGATCTCATTGGGGTGCGCGCGACCGGTATTGAGCAGATGCACGATGCGTGTCGTGAGCGCCTTGGTCTTGCCGGTGCCCGCCCCTGCCAGCATCAGCACCGGGCCGTCGAGCGTTTCGGCGGCGCGGCGTTGCTCGGGGTTCAGGTCATCGAGATAGGGCGCGGGCCGCGCGGCCATGGCGCGGGCGGCGAGGCTGGCGCCTTCGAAGGCGTCGGATTCGTCGAATGTGCTCATGCGGGCGACAATAGCGCGGGGCGTGTCGGAGATAAAGAGATGTTCGGGGATTGTTCCGCGCGCGGAGGCCCACTGGACAAGCCCCTGAAAACCCGTGCAAATGCGGGCCATGGACCTGCATGCACAATACCCCGCCCTGAGTGACCTGCGCGCCCGTGCGCGCGCCCGAATTCCGCGTTTCGTGTGGGAGTATCTCGACAGCGGCACTGGGGTGGAGGCCACCAAGGCGCGCAACCGGGCGATGCTGGATCAGGTGCGGCTGAGCCCGTCGATCCTGCATGGCGAGATCACGCCGGACCTCGGCACGCGCCTGCTGGGTGAGGACTATGCCCTGCCGGTCGGGATCGCGCCGGTGGGGATGTCGGGGCTGATCTGGCCCGATGCGGAGCGGCATCTGGCGCGGGCGGCGACGGCGAAGGGGGTGCCCTATACGCTGTCGACCGTGGCGGCGCAGACGCCCGAGGATGTGGGGCCACATCTGGAGGGGCGCGGCTGGTTTCAGATGTATCCGCCGCGCGACCCTGAGATACGCCGCGACATGCTGGCGCGCGCGCGCAACGCCGGGTTCGGGGTGCTGGTGTTGACGGTGGATGTGCCGGTGGGGTCGCGGCGTGAACGGCAGGTGCGGTCGGGCCTGACGCAACCGCCGCGCCTGACGCCCCGATTGATGGCGCAGGTGGCGCGCTGCCCGGCCTGGGCGAGCGGCATGGCACGGCTGGGCATGCCGCGCATGCGGCTGATCGACGAGTATGCCGGGCAGACCAAGGGGCTGCCGTCGAACAAGCATGCGGGGTATCTGCTGCGCACCTCGCCTGACCGGGACTATCTGCGCTGGCTGCGCGACGCCTGGGACGGACCGCTTGTGGTCAAGGGCGTGCTGCGCGGCGAGGACGCGGCGGCGCTGGAGCAAGAGGGGGTCGATGCGATCTGGGTGTCGAACCACGCGGGACGACAGTTTGACGCCGCCCCCGCCACGATCGAGGCGCTGCCGGAGGTGCGCGCGGCGACCACGCTGCCGGTGATCATGGATGGCGGCATCGAGGGGGGGCTCGATATCCTGCGGGCCGTGGCGCTCGGGGCGGATTTCGTGATGATGGGGCGGGCGTGGCATATGGCGCTTGGGGCGCTCGGGGCCCGGGGCCCGGCGCATCTGGCCGATATCCTGCGCGAAGACCTGAAGGCGAATATGGGGCAGCTGGGGTTGCACCGGGTGTCGGAGGCCCCGAGCCGGTTGATCAAGTCACGCTGAGCGCATGTTTTTCTGATTTAATTCAAAGTCCTATGAAAAATGTATTACAATGTATATACAAAGTATATGCATTCTGACATGATGCCGATCGACATGGAGAGCAACGGATGCCAGACGACCGACGCAAGAAGCAGGATCGCAAGGACAGCCAGCTGATCATCCGCATCAACAAGGCGGATCGCGATGCCTTTGTCGATCTATGCGAGACGCTCGATACGAGTGCGGCGCGCGAGATCCGGCGGTTCATCCGAGACTTTACCCTGTCGCATCAAGGTGCCCCCGACGAGAGCGGTGCGGCACAGGACATCACCGAAAAGGAGCCGAAGTCATGGCCAAAAAAGCGAAAATCAAAGACCTCAAAAAAGAAGTGAAACTGCGCGAAACCAAGGTTGAGCGCCAGAAATCCAAGCTGAAATCGGCGCGCAAGGCGCTCAAGAAAGCGGCCTGAACCAGCGGTGCCGTGACGGTTGGCCCGGATCGGGCCAGCCGCCCCCTCCCTCTTAGCAACAGGAATAGTACCCTTGTCCTCATTGACAGATATTCGCGGGATCGGGCCCGCCCTTGCCAAGGCACTCGCCACGCACGGCATCACCAGCCCCGAGCGGCTTGCCAAAGCCGAGCCATTGGCGCTGATGCAGGTGCGCGGCATCTCACCGGGCCGCGCGCAAGGGTTCATCGATGCCGCTGCGGCGCTTGGTGCACAGGGTGGTGCAGTGACGCCGGTCACCAAAGCCCCCGCAAAGACCGTGGACCCCGGGGCCAAGCCCGCCGAGACCGCAGACAAAAAGAAGGCCAAGAAGAAAGCCGAGAAGAAAGAGCCAGGTAAAAAGAAAGGCTCTGACAAGAAGGCTGCCGCGAAACAGGCCGAGAAGACAAAGAGCAAGACGGACGGCACGGCCAAGAAAAAATCCGGCAAGGCGGCCAAGGACAAGCCGAAGACAAAGAAGAAATCCGGCAAATCCAAGAAATGAGGCCGCGACCCACCCCCTGCCGGGTGGGGCCGCCCACCCTTTGGGACAGGAAATTCCCCCACCCGGCGAATCCGCGGAATGCCGGATTGCACAAACCTTTCACAAATCCTACAAGTTACCAGCGCTGCAACGCGGCATGGATTGCGCCGTTGCGGCTAACCAGATTAGCCGGGGGACAGGCATGGCCGACTTCAATAAAATTCTCATCGCCAATCGGGGCGAGATCGCCATTCGCATCATGCGCGCCGCCAATGAGATGGGCAAGCGCACGGTCGCCGTCTTTGCCGAGGAGGACAAGCTCGGGCTGCACAGGTTCAAGGCGGATGAGGCGTATCGCATCGGCGAGGGACTTGGCCCGGTTCAGGCCTATCTGTCGATAGACGAGATCATTCGCGTCGCCAAGCTGTCGGGCGCGGATGCGATCCACCCCGGCTACGGCCTGCTGTCCGAAAACCCCGAATTCGTCGATGCCTGCGACGCGGCGGGCATTACCTTTATCGGCCCCAAGGCCGAGACCATGCGCGCGCTTGGCGACAAGGCGAGCGCACGGCGCGTGGCTGTCGAGGCGGGCGTGCCGGTCATCCCCGCGACCGAAGTGCTGGGCGACGACATGACGGCGATCCGCAAGGACGCCGGCGAGATCGGATATCCGCTGATGCTCAAGGCGTCGTGGGGCGGTGGCGGGCGCGGCATGCGGCCCATCGAGAATGAGGACGAGCTGGAGGACAAGGTGCGCGAAGGCCGGCGCGAGGCCGAGGCCGCGTTTGGCAATGGCGAGGGTTATCTCGAAAAGATGATCCTGCGCGCCCGCCATGTCGAGGTGCAGATCCTCGGCGACAAGCACGGCAATTTGTACCACCTCTTTGAGCGCGACTGCTCGGTGCAGCGCCGCAACCAAAAGGTGGTCGAGCGTGCCCCGGCCCCGTATCTGTCGGAAACGCAGCGCGAGGAAATCTGCCAGCTTGGCTACAAGATCTGCAAACATGTGAATTACGAGTGCGCCGGCACGGTCGAATTCCTGATGGATATGGACAGCGGCAAGTTCTACTTCATCGAGGTCAATCCGCGCGTCCAGGTCGAGCACACCGTGACCGAAGAGGTCACCGGCATCGACATCGTGCAGGCGCAGATCAAGATCGCCGAGGGCAAGAGCCTGGTGGAGGCCACCGGCAAGGCCACGCAATACGATATCACGCTCAATGGTCACGCGCTCCAGACCCGGATCACCACCGAGGACCCGCTCAATAATTTCATCCCCGATTATGGCCGCATCACCGCCTATCGCTCGGCCACCGGCATGGGTATTCGTCTCGATGGCGGCACCGCCTATGCGGGGGGCGTGATCACGCGCTATTATGACAGCCTGCTCACCAAGGTCACCGCGTGGGCCCCGACGCCCGAACAGGCGATTGCCCGGATGGACCGCGCGCTGCGCGAGTTCCGCATTCGCGGCGTGAGCACCAACATCGCCTTTGTCGAGAACCTGCTCAAGCATCCGACGTTCCTCGATAACACCTACACGACCAAGTTCATCGACACGACGCCGGAGCTGTTCAAATTCGAGAAGCGCCGGGACCGGGGCACGCGGGTCCTGAACTATATCGCCGATATTACCGTGAACGGGCATCCCGAGGTTGAGGGGCGCACCGCTCCGTCTGCCGACCTCAAGCTGCCGCGTGCGCCCCGACCGATCAACGCGGACATCAAGGACGGTGCCAAGCAGATCCTCGATCGGGACGGCGCGCAGGCCGTGGCCGACTGGATGGCGGCGCAAAAGCCGCTGCTGATCACCGACACCACCATGCGCGACAGCCATCAATCGCTGTTGGCGACGCGGATGCGGTCGATCGACATGATCGGCATTGCCCCCAATTACGCGCATGACCTGCCCGGCCTCTTCTCGATGGAATGCTGGGGCGGCGCGACCTTTGACGTGGCCTACCGGTTTCTCGATGAATGCCCGTGGCAGCGGCTGCGCGACATTCGTGCGGCAATGCCCAACCTGCTGACGCAAATGCTGCTGCGTGGCTCGAACGGGGTGGGCTATACCAATTACCCCGACAACGTGGTCTCGGCGTTTGTCAAACAGGCGGCTGAGAGCGGGGTCGATCTGTTCCGCGTCTTCGATCCGCTGAACTGGGCCGAGAACATGCGCGTCTCGATGGATGCGGTGCTCGAGTCCGGCAAGATCCTCGAGGCGGCGATCTGCTATACCGGCGACATCCTCGATCCGGCGCGCTCGAAATACGATCTGAAATACTATCTCGACATGGCCAAGGAACTGAAGGCGGCGGGCACGCATATCCTGTGCATCAAGGATATGGGCGGTCTGATGAAGCCGGCCACCGCGAGCGTATTGTTCAAGGCGCTGAAGGAAGAGGTCGGCCTGCCCATCCATTTCCACACCCACGACACGGCCGGTATCGCGGGGGCCTCGATCCTTGCCGCCTCCGAGGCCGGGGTCGATGCGGTCGATTGCGCGATGGACGCGCTCTCGGGCAACACCTCGCAGGCGACGCTTGGCACCATCGTCGAGGCGCTGCGCCATACGCCGCGCGACACCGGGCTTGATATCGGGGCGATCCGGCAGATCTCGAACTATTGGGAATCGGTACGCAACCACTACGGTGCCTTCGAGAGCGGCATGCAGTCGCCCACCTCGGAAGTCTATCTGCACGAGATGCCCGGCGGTCAGTTCACCAACCTCAAGGCGCAGGCGCGCTCGATGGGGATGGAGGACCGCTGGCATGACATCGCGCGCACCTATGCCGATGTGAACCAGATGTTCGGCGACGTGATCAAGGTGACGCCGATTGCCAAGACCGTCGGCGATCTGGCCCTGATGATGGTCAGTCAGGGGCTGACCTGCGAGGATGTGCTGAACCCCGAGACCGAGGTCAGCTTTCCCGAGAGCGTGGTGACGTTGATGAAAGGCTATGTCGGGCAGGCGCCCGGCGGGTTTCCCAAGCCGATCGTCAAGAAGGTCCTCAAGGGAGAAAAACCGATCACCGTGCGCCCCGGCACGCTGTTGCCGCCCGAGGATCTGGATGCGCGCGGCGCCGAGCTGGTCGAGCGGTTCGGCAAGGGCATCGACAACGAGGACCTGATGGGCAGCCTGATGTACCCAAAGGTGTTCGCCGATTACATGGAGCGGCACGCGGTCCATGGCCCGGTGCGCACCCTGCCGACGCGCACTTTCTTTTACGGGATGGACACCGGCGAGGAGATCACTGCCGAGATCGACCCCGGCAAGACGCTGGAAATCCGGTTGGTCGCTGTCAGCGAGACGCAGGAGGACGGCGAGGCGCGGGTGTTTTTCGAGTTGAACGGTCAGCCGCGCACCGTCCGGGTGGCCGACCGCCGGATCAAGGACAAGGTCGCGGCCCGTCCCAAGGCCGAATTGGGCAATGCCAACCACATCGGCGCGCCGATGCCCGGCGCCGTGGCCACGGTCGCGGTCAAACCCGGGCAGAAGATCAAGACCGGCGATCTGCTATTGACCATCGAAGCGATGAAAATGGAAACCGGACTGCATGCCGAGCGCGACGCCACGGTCAAGGCCGTACACGTCCAGCCCGGCAGTCAGATCGACGCCAAGGATCTGCTGGTGGAATTGGAATGACCCCTTTGCCCCCCGCGGGCCGGCCCCGGGGGGCGTGCCGCCCGAAGAGATCCTCTGGCCGGGCCAGAGGATGACGGATGCGTAAAGGTCACCATAAGGGCTTTTGCATCGGCTTGAATTCGGCCATGCTGCATAACAGGTGTCCCCTGTCGCAGGCAACCCCATGCAGAAAGTAATCGTCCTCACCGACATCCACATCGTCCCCGAGGGCGAGACGATCATCGGGATCGACCCCTGCGCACGGTTCATGCAGGGCATGGCCCATGCGCTCGACAATCACCCTGATGCGGAACGGGTCGTGCTGTGTGGCGATCTGACCCATAATGCGGCGCCGCAAGAATATGCCCGCCTGCGCGCCGCTCTCGATACCTGCCCCCTGCCCGTCTCGCTGATGCTTGGCAATCACGACCGCCGCGCGCCGTTTCTTGCCGCCTTTCCCGAGGCCGAAAGGATGGAGACGGGCCATATCCAGCATCATACAGATATCGGCGTTTATCGCCTGATCTGTCTCGATACGCTGAATGAGGAGACTGCGGACACCCATTCCGGTCGGCTCTGTGACGCAAGGCTCGATTGGCTGGAGGACAGACTTGCAGAGGCGGGCGACCGACGGGTCATTGTCTTCACCCATCATCCGCCCATTGAGACCGGCTTCAAGGGGATGGACTGGATCGGGCTGAAGAATCGCGCCGAGCTGACCGCGCGGCTCAAGCGCGCGGGCAACGTGGTGCAGATCGTCTCGGGCCATATCCACCGCAGCATCCAAGGCGCGGCTCTTGGCATTCCCGTCTGCATTCTCAAGAGCCCCTGCCACCAGATGCCGATGGCGCTCGGGTTCCAGGACCCGAACCTGTCGATTGACGAGCCCGGTGCCTATGGCCTCTTGCTGCTGACTGATGAAGGTGTGGTCGTGCACAGCGAGGATTTCACCCTGCCCCCCACCGGGGCGCAAACCTACACCTGAGAAAAGGTCCCCTACATGTCGCTTACCGTCACTCCGCTCTATGCGGGCCTTCTGGGCCTGTTGTTCGTGATCCTCAGCATTCGCGTTATCACCACACGCTTCACCGCCCGGGTGACGCTTGGCGATGGCGACGACAAGATGCTTGGCAAGCGCATCCGCGTCCACGGCAACTTTGCCGAATATGCGCCGATGGCGCTGATCCTGCTGACGCTTGCGGAATTGCAGGGCGCACCGCTCTGGGTGGTGCACCTGCTGGGGCTCATGCTGCTCGCGGGGCGGGTGATACACGCCATCGGACTGGGGCGCACGCCGCAGATCATGCTGTTGCGCCGCGCGGGCATGATCCTCACCTTCGCCATGATCGCCATCTCGGCGCTGGCCTGCATTGGCCACGCGCTGGCCTGAACCGGAAGGGGCGATCATGCTCGGTCCGGTCTGCCAGACGCGGCGGCACCGCGGCTGAGCGCGCGGCAGGCTTCCCCGCGTGGAAAAAATCGGCCATGATGCTATCAGGTACTGAGGTCCGGCGCGCGGGGGGCCGCCCGCCGGACGAGGGAGGACCAAGACATGTGCCAACTCTTTGCCGGGCAGGACCCGGACCGTTACACGCTGGAAACCCGCCGGATGCGCCTGAATGGCCAGAGCACGAGCATCCGGCTGGAGAAATCATTCTGGGGCATTCTGGATGAAATCGCCGAGAGCGAGGGGCTGAGCACGCCCGGTTTCGTCTCGAAACTGCATGCCGAGGTGCTGGAGTTGCATGGCGAGCCGGCCAACTTCACCTCGCTGTTGCGCTGCACCTGTCTTGTGCACCGCGAGACCCCGCTGGAGGCGGAGGAACGTCAGATCGCGGCGGAGTGACAAAGGCGGCGGCATCGGCTTTCGCTGGGAGGACGGGATGCCGATGCGGAATTGAGGGGAGGGCAGAAATGGTCTGGAGCTGCCGTTGACGTGAGCCGCGCATCGACGGGCCGCGGTACGGCGATCCAGCATCAGCTTTGTAGCGCTTTATAACAGCCAAGCCCGAAAAACATCCGAACTCTGAGCAGGTTGCAGCCAAATCGCCGTGCCGGGGGGCGGCCCGGCGATGCGCGGCGGGCTTCGCCCTTGATTCCGCGCAGGGGCATAACGGCAAAGGTCCGCTCCAGGCCAAAAGCCCCCCAACCCCCTGTAGTAACCCCTTACTACCCGCCCCCGCGCCCGCGCTGGTAAACTTTCCGGACCAACTGCAACGATCCGGAGGGCATGATGGCCAAAGCCATTCACAGCATGATTCGCGTTCTCGACGAGGCGCGGTCGGTTGATTTCTACAAACGCGCATTCGGGCTCGACGTGGCCGACCGGCTGGATTTCGAGACATTCACCCTCGTCTACATGTCAAACGCCGAAAGCCCCTTCGAGGTGGAACTGACCGTCAACAAGGGCCGCACCGAGCCCTATGACCTGGGCGACGGCTATGGCCATCTGGCCGTTCTGGTCGAGGATCTGGAGGCCGAGCATGCGCGATTCATCGCCGAGGGCCTCAACCCCCGAAAAATCGTCGAATTCGCGCCGGACGGCAAACTCGTGGGCACGTTCTTTTTCGTCGCCGATCCGGACGGCTACGAGATCGAGGTCCTGCAACGCGGCGGGCGCTTCAAATGACAGCACGGGCGCGGCCGGGGAGAGCCGCGCCCGTTTCATTTCATGGGAGGAGAACCAATGACCGAGACCAAAGCCCGACAGGGGCTCTCACGGCGCGACTTGCTCGCGCGATCCATGGCGGCGGGCGCAAGCTTTGTCGTCGGCAGCAGTTTCGTGGCTGGCAGCGATGCGGCCTGGGCGACCGAGATGAACGCGCTCAAGCCGGAGACCTTCGCAACACTGGTGCAGATGGCGCGGGATATCTATCCACATGACCACCTGAGCGACGAATATTACGTCGTTGCGGTCAAGGGATATGACGTGCCCGATGCAGTCGACACGACCGAGGCGGGCATCGAGATGCTGAACGCCGCCGCGCGCGGCAAGGGCCATGCCGATTACCTGAGCGTCGGGTGGGAGCGCGACCGCGTCGATATCCTGCGCGGCATCGAGGACAGTGCGTTCTTTCAGCAGGTGCGCGGCGGTCTGGTGACCGGCCTTTATAACCAAAAGGCGGTCTGGCCGCTGTTTGGCTATGAGGGCGAGTCCTATTCCAAGGGCGGTTACATCAATCGCGGTTTCGACGACATCACCTGGCTCTGAGCCATAGCCAACTGAGGAGGACCCAACTATGGCTGCACCTTTTGATCTGAGCGACGACTCTGTGATCGTCGTCATCGGCACCGGCGCGGGCGGCGGCGTGCTGTCGAACGAGTTGGCGCAACGCGGCGTGTCCGTGGTGGCGCTGGAGGCGGGCGGGCGCTACCTGCCCGAGGATTACGTCAACGACGAATGGGAAAGTTTCGGGCAGCTGGCCTGGCTCGACCCGCGCACCACAAGCGGCGACTGGCGCGTGGCACGGGATTTTTCCGGGCTGCCCGCCTGGATCGTCAAGGCCGTGGGCGGCACCACGACCCATTGGGCGGGCGCCTCGCTGCGCATTCAGGACCATGAGTGGAAGGCCGCGACGAATTATGGCCCGGTGCAGGGCGCCAACCTTCTGGACTGGCCCATCGACGGCGCGGAAATGGCCCCGTGGTACGACAAGGCCGAGAAAAAGCTGGGCGTGACCCGCACCAACGACATGCCCGGTCTGCCCGGCTGCAACAATTACAAGGTGTTCGAGGCCGGGGCGAAAAAGCTGGGCTACACCGAGGTCCATACCGGCCGCATGGCGATCAATTCGGAGGAGAACGACGGGCGCATGGCCTGCCAGCAGACCGGGTTCTGCTTTCAGGGCTGCAAATGGGGCGCGAAATGGTCGGCGGCCTACACCGATATTCCGCGCGGTGAGGCGACGGGCAATCTGGAAGTGCGCGAAAAGGCGCATGTGGCGCGCATCCTGCACGATGACAGTGGCACGGTGACGGGGGTCGAATACTTCGACGCCGACGGCAATCTGCAGATGCAGAAAGCGCGCGCGGTCTGCGTCGCGGGCAACAGTTTCGAGTCGCCCCGCATACTGCTCAATTCCGCCTCAACGATGTTCCCCGACGGGCTTGCCAATTCCTCGGGTCAGGTCGGGCGCAACTACATGCGGCACATGACCGGATCGGTCTACGGCATTTTCGACAAGCCGGTGAAGATGTGGCGCGGCACCACGATGGCGGGCATCATTCAGGACGAGGCGCGGCACGATCCCTCACGCGGGTTTGTCGGCGGCTATGAGTTGGAGACGCTGGCGCTTGGCCTGCCCTTCATGGCGGCGTTTCTCGATCCCGGCGGGTGGGGGCGCGAATTCACCACCGCGCTCGATTCCTACGAGAACATGGCTGGCATGTGGATCGTGGGCGAGGACATGCCGCAGGAGACCAACCGCGTCACTCTCAACCACGCGGTCAAGGACCAGTACGGTCTGCCGGTGGCGAATGTGCATTTCGACGACCACCCCAACGATATCGCGATGCGCAACCACGCCTACACGCAGGGGGCCGCGATCTACGATGCGGTGGGGGCCACGCGCACGCTGCCGACGCCGCCCTATCCGTCGACGCATAACCTCGGGACCAACCGGATGTCGGAAAACCCGCGCGACGGGGTGGTGAACAAATGGGGCCAGACCCATGATATTGCCAACCTCTTTGTCTCGGACGGCTCGCAATTCACCACCGGGGCGGCGGAAAATCCGACGCTGACGATCGTGGCGCTAGCCATCCGGCAGGCCGACCACATCGCGGGTGAGATGTCACGCGGCAACCTCTGAGACGGGGCTGTGCGTTCTCTCCCGGTGCCCTCCTCTCCCCAGGGTGCCGGGGGACAGTATGGGCTGGCTGCGGGGGAGTTGGTCTGTTGCAGACCTTGACGTTTCCGAGATGAGCCGCGCGGTGCCCGACCGTGGGTGGGCGCTGCAACCTTTACGGGGCGCGCTTTATGGCAGCCAAATACTGCAGCGAATGCGCGGGCGCATGACGTTGCAAAAGCGCCCGCCCGGGGGGCGGTCGGGCGCTGCGCGGCGGTGCCTGCGGCACCTTGATTCCGCGCATTGGGGCTGAACGTCAACGCCAGCGACAGGCCAGCATCGCCCTGCCCTACCCTTTCGGCAGATACGGGATCGAGCCTGCCACATCGGTATCGTCGATCACCCAGAAATGCCCCTCGCTGCCGGCCTGCCGGGCCTGTGCGAGCGGCGCATATTCGGCATCCTCGGCAAAGGCGCGCGCCGCATCCGCCGACGGAAACTCGATCAGCGCGATCAGCGTGGTATCCGGCGCTGCGCCCTCGAGCGTCTCGATATTGGCGCTGCGAGACAGGTATCGGCCACCATGTTTGGCGGCGATATCGTGGGTTCTGGCCGCATAGTCCGGCACCCAGGAATCATCGGTAATCTTGACCTGCGCAATCAGATAGGCTGGCATATAGGTACTCCTCCAGTTCAAGGGGCGGGCCTGACACCTGCCCCGACAAAGCCAGAGCCTAGCGGCCAAAGGCAGAATCGGGAAACACAATTGCGTCAACAGGGCCCGCCCGTCCGCAATCCGGAGCCGGCAACAATTTTCCAAGCAATCTGCAATTTTCCTCTTGCAGCCGCGCGCCAGAGTTTATAGATCACGGCTCACCCAAGGACGCGGGCGTAGCTCAGGGGTAGAGCATTACCTTGCCAAGGTAAGGGTCGAGAGTTCGAATCTCTTCGCCCGCTCCATTTTCTCTCTCAGACCAGACAGATATGGGGCGATCCGCCGGGGTGGTCGTGGCCTTCCCTCTTGGCCTGTGGATCAAGCCGCAGTATAGAGCGCCAAAGCATCAGCGGAGGCCCCATGCGCAACGCCACGATCACGCGAAAGACCGCAGAGACCGAGATCACCGTCGAAATCGCCATCGACGGTAGCGGCAGCTATGACAACCAGACCGGTGTCGGCTTTTTCGATCACATGCTGGATCAACTGGCGCGGCATTCGCTGATCGACATGACGGTGCGCTGCACGGGCGATCTGCATATCGACGATCACCACACGGTCGAGGATGTGGGTATCGCGCTTGGGCAGGCGCTGAGCCACGCCATTGGCGACAAGCGCGGCATCCGCCGCTATGGCGCGTGCCTGTTGCCGATGGATGACGCGCTGGTGCGCGCCGCCCTCGATCTGTCGGGGCGGCCCTATCTGGTGTGGAACATGGACCTGCCCACGGCCAAGATCGGCACGTTCGATACGGAACTGGTGCGCGAGTTCTTTCAGGCGTTCAGCACCCATGGCGGCATCACGCTGCATGTCGATGCGCTGCACGGCCTCAACAGCCACCACATGGCCGAGGCGGCATTCAAGGCGGTGGCGCGCAGCTTGCGCGAGGCGCTGGAAAGCGATCCGCGCAAGTCGGATGCGATTCCGTCGACCAAGGGCAGCTTGTAAATTATGACCACCGTCATCGTCGATTACGAGAGCGGCAACCTGCACTCGGCGGAAAAGGCGTTTCAGCGCATGGCGCGCGAGACCGGTGCCGGTGAGGTGGTCGTCACCTCCGACCCTGAGGTGATCCGGCGCGCGGATCGCATCGTGCTGCCCGGCGACGGGGCGTTTCCGGCCTGCCGCACCGAGCTTTACGATCATCGCGGCGTCTTTGAGGCCATCGAGGCGGCGGTGATCGGCGGCGGGCGTCCGTTCATGGGCATCTGCATTGGGATGCAGATGCTGGCGACGCGCGGGATGGAATACGAGGAGACGCCCGGATTTGACTGGATCGGCGGCACGGTCGAGCATATCGCGCCCGCCGATCCGGCATTGAAGGTGCCGCATATGGGCTGGAACGATCTGGTGATCGACCAGCCGCACGCCATTTTCGACGGGATCGAGACCGGCGATCATGCCTATTTCGTGCATTCCTACCATTTCCGGGTGGAGGATCCGGCGCATCTGCTGGCGCATGCCGACTATGGCGCGCCGGTCACCGCCGTTGTCGGGCGCGACACCCTCGTCGGCACGCAATTCCACCCAGAGAAGAGCCAGGCCACCGGGCTGCGCCTGATCGCCAATTTCCTGACCTGGACCCCCTGAATGGCCGCCGACCCGTTGCAGGCCATCCTCGACGGGATCGCGGCCGAGGCGCGCGACGCCTCCGAGCGCGGCAAGGTGGCCGATTACATCCCCGAACTGGCCTGTATCGATCCGGATCAGTTTGCCATCGCTGTCGCCCGGCCCGGACAGCCGACCCTGACAGCGGGCGATGCCGGCGTGGCCTTTTCGATCCAGTCGGTATCCAAGCTCTTCATGCTGGCGCTGGCCCTTGGCCGGCTGGGCGACCGGCTCTGGAACCGCGTCGGGCGCGAGCCGTCGGGGCAGGCGTTCGATTCGATGCTGCTCCTGGAGTTGGAAAAGGGCCGTCCGCGCAACCCGTTCATCAACGCAGGCGCGATCGTCACCACCGATGCCGTGCTCGAAGGGGCGAGCCCGCGCGAGGCGCTTGGCGCGCTGTTGCGGTTCATCCGGGCGGCGGCGGGGGATGAGGCGATCCATATCAATGACCGGGTCGCCGCATCGGAGACGGCGACCGGCCACCGCAATCTGGCGCTGGCGCATTACCTGCGGTCGCATGGCAACCTGAGCAATTCGCCCGAGATGACGCTCGGCACCTATTTCCACCAATGCGCGGTAGAGATGAGTTGCGCGCAACTGGCCGATGCCGGGCGTTTTCTGGTCGGTGGCCCAGGCGTGCCGCGCCTCGTGTCACAGGCCCGGATCCGGCGGATCAACGCGCTGATGATGACCTGCGGGCACTATGACGGGTCGGGCGATTATGCCTTTCGCGTGGGCCTGCCGGGCAAGAGCGGCGTGGGTGGAGGGATCCTCTCGATCGTGCCGGGGGTGGCATCGGTAGCGGTGTGGTCGCCGGGGCTCAATCACTACGGCAATTCCAAGCTGGGAACCGAGGCGATGGAACGGCTGACGGCGCGCACCGGCTGGTCGGTGTTCGGACCGGAGGTGAAGGGCGGCTGAGCGGCGCGGTTTCCGACCTCACGCTGGACGAAGGCAAGACGCCTCACGAGGCCGCACAGGCGCAGGTCAACCGGCTTCTGATAGAGATGCAGCGCAAGCGCGCCCGGCTGGAAGCCGAAGGGGCGCGGCAGTACTGACCAAATCGCCCGAGTCGAGGATACTTGCAGAACGGAATTTTCATGTAGCATGGTTAAGAGGTACAGGCTGGGAAGCCGATGACCGTGAACGGAATGACGGCCTGCCCCTCAAGAAGTAGGCCGTTTTCAATTTGCGCTCAAGTCAAACGTCTCTTCTGCAATGCTTGCAAACTTTTGCATCTTGCTTGATCATTTCCGCACAACTCGGGCACTTCTTCATCCCAGAACTAAGCTGTTTGCTTTCAATTACACGATCATCAGCCCGAATAATAAGCGCATGCGGGAGAGCCACAATGAATAAGGCTGCGCCGTATATCCACCAAAGCATGAAGGACTTGCCTTTTCCCTGAGCGATGGCAGCAGGGATCAGTCCAATTAGTACTGCTATTATAAGAACTTCCATTTAATCTTTCCTTATCCTCCATACTCTCTGCCGCCAGTTGACCATAAATACAAAGTCTCACTGTACGAAAGACGGAAGTAGACATTCGTTTCATCCAAAAAATTTTCCCATCATCATACTGCGGCAAAGCAGGCTGACCCCTCCCATTTCTCGTTCACAGATAGCATCGGCGCTGTCCACGACTCTGGTTTTTCCGACGCGTGCTGTTACAAGAGTTCCGCCCTCTGGTAATGCGCCGATAGGCTGAATCAGAAATACTGTAAGAGAAAAATACGCAAATATGACCGCAGCCATCACTATCCCTACGCAAACAAATATAATCGATTTAGTGGTCATCTTTTCATCCATTCAGCGAGTGCTGACGCGCTAAAGCACTCTGAAGGTACTAAATCTCTTGATTGCCAGCTGGCCTTGTCGCGGATCGGTCTCGCCAAGGTTCAACAGGCACCGGCTTACCGCGCTCCATAGGTAGCCTGACTTCTCGTGTATTTGTCACCGGCATCCGATGAAAGCTGTTCGATGAGCCCATTGCACGAAAATCCCATCATTTCCAAATATTGTTTTGCGGATCGGACCGCCTGAGCATTCCACTCAACTGACAGGCTATTTACAGCTGCTGTAGCGTCGGCAACATTATAGCCATCACCGTATGGAGAGGATAGCTGAGCGATAAGACCAGTTCGAGAAAATCCTGAAAAACTCAGATAATTCTTTGCAGACCTAACGGCGTTTTTCTGCGGGCCGGTTAAGTTTTGAGCTGAAGCTATCGAAGCGCCCAGCATGGCAAATGATAAGACGGCTATCCCCATAAATTTAATCATATCTTTCAACCCTCCGTAACTAAATCTACTTTTAGAATAGCCTCCTTGCACAGCGCAACCTCATAAATTGAAACTGCCTTAAACGCTACCCGACCAAACGCGCCCAGAGCCCACGTTTGGGTGGCCCTCCGGCCTTCTCGCGCTGATTAGTCAACGCGGCCAATGCCTGTCTGTGATCGGCGTTTTGGCGCTTTGCTTGGAAACAGCGCCCGCCCTTCATTGAGCGCCGCGCCATAGGCCAGCCAGCCAGATCGCCTTCGCGCTACGCAAGAAAGCCTGAACTCCGCCTATCGGTATCGCCGCCCGCACGGGGCTGAGCAATGGGGCCGGCTGATTCCGTTGCGCCTTGGCAACACACTTCCCGCTGGGAGCTGTTGCCCCAGATATTTATCCCAAGCCAAAATCCACCATGGCCGCTTAGTGGAGTTAAAGCTAAGTATCTACTTTCTTGTGGATTTTTGGCTCCGGCGGTAGGGATCGAACCTACGACCAATTGATTAACAGTCAACTGCTCTACCGCTGAGCTACGCCGGAACACTTGGGCCGTATAGCAATCGGATTTGGTGAGGTCCAGAGCCTTTGTGACAAAAAAATCATCGCTCGCGTCCGTTTCTGCAATTCAATGTGAACACGGCATCCGTCGACAGGCGGCCTTGTGGAGTGGCACGGGATTTTTCTTCCAGGTCAATGAGATGGGCCAGAACATTTCGGCTGGCTGCTGGCAGGAGAGAGGCAGGTGTGTCGGTGTAGAGGCGGTCTGCGATCTGCGTGGCGGTTTGCGGGCCTTGACGAAGTATGTCCAGAATCGCCTGTTCGCGTTTCCGCCGATGGGAGATCAACCAATCGAGGCGATCGGCCGGCGTGGTGATCGGCGCTCCATGGCCGGGCAGAAAGCGTGTCGCGCCGAGAGTTTGCAACCGCGCGCAGGAGGTCATGAATTGTGACAGGTCGCCATCGGGCGGCGAGACCAGCGAGCTGGCCCATCCCATCACAAGATCGCCTGTGAGCACCGTGTCCCCGACCGCGAAACACATGTGATTGCCAAAATGGCCGGGCGTCCAATAGGCGGTGACACGCCAAGTCTCGCCCTCGATCGTTTCGCCGTCGGACAACGCACGGTCGGGGACAAAGTCGTGATCCACGCCTTCGCCACCACCGATCAGGCCCGTCCCGGATAGTGCGGCCATGACCGGGCTGCGACCGGCATAGGCATCGCCAAATGCCAGCACTGGTGCGCCTGTCCGTTCTGCCAGGCGGGCCGCAAGAGGCGAATGATCGAGATGTGCATGGGTGACGAAGATGTGGCTGATGCCCTGCCCCGGCTTGACCGCACGCAGGATGGCCTCGAGATGCGCGGCGTCATCCGGGCCGGGGTCGATGACGGCCAACTGCCGGTCGCCGAGAATATAGCTGTTGGTCCCCCAGAATGTCATGGGGGACGGGTTGGGGGCAAGAATACGGCGCAGACCATCGCCCATATCCTCGGCCACGCCGACGGGCGGCATTTCTCCCTGATCCAGTTGCATGGCTCTTCCTTCCCGACCTGCCCGACGTTAGGTTTAACCATGTCGTTTCGCTGGCTCAAACCCTATATCCCCCGGAGCCTCTATGGCCGCGCGGTGCTCATCCTGCTGACGCCGGTCATCACGCTGTTGCTGGTGGTTTCTGTGGTGTTCATCCAACGCCATTACGAAGGCGTCACGCAACAGATGACCGAGACGGTTAGCCGCGAGGTCCGCGCCATTCTCGCGATGCGGGGAGATGGCGGGCCGGCCGCCACGGATGCCGGCGTCGACTCGATTCTGAAAATTGCCCAGAGGGCTGTTTCACCGGCGGCCGTGCCGGAGGAGGATTCGCGGCTTTGGTACGATTTTTCCGGTATTGTCGTGACACGCGAGTTCAAGGCCACCTTCCCGAACCTTGCACGGGTCGATCTCTCGAATGACAACCTCGTCCGCTTGTTCTTTCAAACGCAGGATGAGTGGATAGAGATGGTGTTCGACCGCCGCAGGGTTTCGGCGCGCCAACCGCACCAACTGCTTGTCAACATGGTCGTCTTTGGCGCATTGATGACGATCATCTCCTATTTGTATCTGCGCAAGCAATTGCGACCGATCACCCGTCTGGCCCAGGCGGCCGAGGCGTTTGGGCGTGGGCGGCACATGCCCTACAAGCCGGCTGGTGCCGTCGAGGTGCGCGCAGCGGGCAATGCTTTTCTCGATATGCGCGCGCGAATTGAGCGGCAGATCGAACAGCGCACACTGATGCTGTCGGGCGTCAGTCACGATCTGCGCACGCCACTCACGCGCCTGCGACTGAGCCTCGCGATGCTAGACGATGAAGAGGCGGACCCGATGCGCCGTGACGTGGCTGACATGGAGCGCCTGCTCGATGTCTTTCTGGCCTTTGTGCGCGACGCGCAGGAGGGGGATGCCGAGCTTGTGGACCCGATCTCGCTTGTACGCCGGATTGTCGAGGATTCGCAGCGCGCGCAGGTGTCCGTGAGCCTGGTCGAAGCGGAGGGCGCAGGCCGGATCGTTTTACGGCCTGACAATATCCGGCGGGCCGTCGAGAACCTGATCAACAATGCTGTGCGTTACGGCACGCGCGCCGAGGTTTCGGTCACGCTGAGCGAGAAATCGCTACGTATCCGGGTCGAGGATGACGGTCCGGGCATTCCCGAGGACAGCAGAGAGGACGCGGTGCGTCCCTTCACCCGGCTGGAGCCGGCACGCAATCAGAACCGCGGTACCGGCGTGGGGTTGGGCCTGTCGATCGTGTTCGATGTGGCGCGCGCGCATGGCGGAACGCTGCGCTTGGCCGAGAGCAGCCGGTTGGGCGGTTTGTGTGCCGATATCGTGATTGCCCGCTAAAGCCTTTTGTCCAGACTTTGAGAGCTTGTCGTCCGCGTTAACGCGGGTTCCGGCTATCGCTGCGCAAAACGAGCCATCTTAGCAAAAGCGGCAGCACCAGGCGCCCTGCCGACAATCGGTCAGGCGCTGGCAAAATCCGCGGCAATGCGTAACTCGCGCAGGGGTCTCACGCGCGCTATGCAGTCCGTATAGATCGGATGCGCCTTGTAGGCCGCAAGCGCGTCTTCATCGGCAAACTCGCCATACACCACCAGATCGACCCGCTCTTGCGAGATCGAATCGCTTTGCAGGTTGCGCCCTACTTCGAAATGGCTCGAATGGGGGATTTCAGCGAGCATCATCAGACCCTCGCGGATGCGCTCGATATCAGCCGGATCGGCGGCAGAGAAAAAAACGATATGGCGGATCATGTCCTAGTCTTTCGAACGAGAGGCTTTTTCAGAGAGGCCTGAGGTGCCCTGTCGGCGCGCCAGTTCGGCCATCACGTCATCTAGCGCGACACCGCGCGATTGCAGCATGACCAGCAGGTGAAAGAACACATCCGCCGCCTCGGAGGTCAGGCGCGCGCGGTCGCCCTTCACTGCCTCGATGATTGCCTCGACGGCCTCTTCGCCGAATTTCTCGGCGCATTTCTCGGGGCCCTTGGCGAGCAATTTTGCCGTCCAGCTGCTGTCGGGATCGGCGCTCGCGCGGGCGGCGATGATGCGGGCGAGATCGTCTAGCGTCATGCCGCCACCCGCATCGGAATGCCCGCGGCGGCCATATGCGCCTTGGCCTCGGCAATGGTGTAGGTGCCGAAATGAAAGATCGAGGCGGCAAGCACCGCCGAGGCATGGCCCTCGGTCACACCCTCGACAAGGTGGTCGAGTGTGCCGACGCCACCGCTCGCGATCACCGGAACATCCACCGCATCGGCGATGGCGCGGGTGAGCGGGATGTTGAACCCCGCCTTGGTGCCGTCGCGGTCCATCGAGGTAAGCAGGATCTCGCCCGCGCCTTTCGCGGCCACAAGCCGCGCGAACTCCACCGCGTCGATGCCGGTGGGCTTGCGCCCGCCATGGGTGAAAATCTCCCACTTACCGGAGCTGACGGTCTTGGCGTCGATCGCCACCACGACGCACTGGCTGCCGAACCGGTCGGCGGCGCGGGCCACAACATCCGGGTCGGCCACGGCGGCGGAGTTGAAGCTGACCTTGTCCGCCCCTGCCAGCAGCAGCGCGCGCACATCTTCTGGCGTGCGCACGCCGCCGCCCACGGTCAGCGGGACAAAGCATTGCTCGGCGGTGCGGCGCACCACGTCGAACATGGTGCCCCTGTTCTCGTGCGTGGCGTGAATGTCGAGAAAACACAGCTCATCCGCCCCCGCCGCATCATAGGCGCGTGCGGCATCGACCGGATCGCCCGCGTCGCGCAGATCGACGAAATTCACGCCCTTGACCACGCGGCCATCGGCGACATCGAGACAGGGAATGATACGGGTCTTGAGCATATTGTCGCTGTTACAGGAATTTCACGGCGTTGTTTATGGGCATTCCGGCCAAGATGCCAGAGGATGCGGGCATTATCTGTTTATGAATCGAGGGAGTTTACCATGAAGCGTTTTCTTGCCGCAGCGGCGATCACATTGGCCGGCTTGCCTGCCTTGGCCAGCAATGACGATATCGTCAAGGTCAAGTCCTCCGGCGATGTGGCCACCACCATGGACCGGCTTGAGGCGGCCGTGACGGGCGCCGGGGCCAATGTCTTTGCCCGCGTCGATCATGCCGCAGGTGCGGCTTCGGTGGATATGGATCTGGCCCCGACGCAGGTGCTGATCTTCGGCAACCCCAAGATCGGCACGCAGGCGATGCAGGACGACCCGGTGGCGGGGCTGTTCCTGCCGATGAAAGTGCTGGTCTATCAGGATGGCGCGGGCCAGACGTGGCTCGCCTATGAGGACCCCAAGGAAATGTTCGACGATCTCTCGATTTCGGACGATGCAGAGTACCTCAAGATGATGAGTGGCGCGCTCGGCAAGCTGACGGGTAAAGCGGCGGGGCAGTGAGGCGCGGCCACGATACACGCCGCCATTGCCCGGCCTGACCGGGCAATCTCGTTGCAGACCCATGTCTGGCGAGAGATGCCCCGGTCAGGCCGGGGCATGACACAGGGATCTTGGCGGGCGTCAGTCGCGCAGCGCGGCAAGCGCTGCCTTGAGGTCAAGCGCGCCGTCATAGAGCGCGCGGCCCGAAATCGCACCGTTCAGCGATGCGCCGCAATCGCGCAGCGCGATCAGGTCGCCCAGCGACGACACCCCGCCCGAGGCGATGACGGGGATTGAGACGGCGCGGGCGAGCGCCGCCGTGGCCTCGACATTCGGCCCCTGCATCGCGCCGTCGCGGTTGATGTCGGTATAGATGATCGCGGCCACGCCTGCGTCCTCAAACGATTTCGCGAGGTCCGTGGCATCCACATCCGTCTCCTCGGCCCAGCCCTTGGTCGCCACGAGGCCATTGCGCGCGTCGATGCCCACCGCCACCTGACCGGGAAAGGCGCGCGCGGCCTCGCGCACCAGCGCCGGGTTCTCCACCGCCACGGTGCCCAGGATCACCCGCGCCAGCCCCTTGGAGAGCCACGCCTCGATGGTCGCCATGTCGCGGATGCCGCCGCCCAGCTGTGCGGGCACCTTGCAGCGTTTCAGGATGGCCTCGACCGGGGCGGCATTGACCGGCGCACCGGCAAAGGCGCCGTTGAGATCGACCAGATGCAGCCAGTCGCAGCCCGCCTCGACGAATTCCATTGCCTGCGCCGCCGGGTCGTCGTTGAACACGGTGGCAGCCCCCATGTCGCCGCGCAGCAGGCGCACGGCACGGCCGTCCTTGAGGTCGATGGCGGGGTAAAGGATCATGGGCCGGACTCCGTGCAGGCTGTGACGCGTGCCCTTTGGCATGCGCCCGCGCGAAATGCAACGCGACCCGACGTCAGACTTGATTTGGCATAGCGGGATGGCTCAGGCTCCGCAGCATATCTCAGGGAGGACACAAGATGCGTAAACTTATGACGATAACTACGGCGCTGAGCCTATGCAGCGGCATGGCGATGGCAGAGCCGCTTTTGGGAACGTGGCAGACCGCCAAGGATGACAACGGAAATTCCGGGCTGATTGAGGTCAAGCCCTGCGGCAATGCGCTCTGCGGTGAGCTGGTGAAATCCTTTGACGCCAATGGTCAGGAAATGGCGAGCGACAATATCGGGCGCAACATCATTTCCGAGACCGTGCCCGTGGGGAACGGCGAATACGAGGGCAAGGTCTATTCACCGGATCGCGACAAGACCTACAATTCCAAGCTGGTGCTGGAGGGCGACCGGCTGAGCGTAAGCGGATGCGTCATGTTCATCTGCCGCGACGGCGGAACCTGGCGGAAGGTAAAGTAGCATGGCGGCCCCCGACCGGTTTCGTCGGGGGCGCGGCTGCGGTAAACTCTGGCCATGATAGACAACGCCCTGCCCGACGCCGCCCCGGCCGCCGCCATCCTCGAAGCCGCGCTCTACGCCGATGATCTGGATGCGGCGGAGCGGTTCTACGAGGATGTGCTGGGGCTCGAACGGATCGTGCGGGTGGCGGACCGGCACGTGTTCTTTCGCGTCGGCGACGGCGTGCTCTTGATCTTCAACCCCGACGAGACATGCAAGCCGCCGGGCAACCCGGAGCTGCCGGTGCCGCCCCACGGCGCACAGGGGCCGGGGCATTTCTGCTTCGCGGTGGCGGGCACGGCACTCGACGACTGGTGCGCTCGGCTGGACGCGGCCGGGGTGGAAATCGAGGCGGATTTTCGCTGGCCAACCGGCGCGCGCTCGATCTATTTCCGCGATCCGGCAGGGAATTCACTGGAGATGGCAGAGCCAAGGTTGTGGGCGCGGTAGGCCGTCAGGCGGGCGGATCTTTGGCAACGGATAAAAGCGGCGCGAGAGCATGCATGGCTGATCTTCGCCTCGAACTGCCCTTGAGGTGAACCGCCTGTCGCGCAGGGAACGGCACCCGAAAGGCAACTCCGAGCCAAAAACTGTCGCCGATTCGCGCCGCTTCGGCCTGCGCGCTTGACTTCCACGGCCCACACCGCCATATCCATCGCAACCGACGTTTCCTGCCGCGTGAGCAGCACGGCCCTGAAACGGGCCATTCTTATGAAATGTCGCGGACCTGTTCCCAAAATCACGCGTGGGGCCAAACACCTGTCGGAAGGCGGGGGCAATCGGCCCTTTGTCTTGGCCCGTCAGGTGCAACCACGACGACCGGGCGGCGATCTATGCCGTCTGCACCGGGCTTTGGGCAGATGTCCTGGCCCCCGAAAGGATACGATTTGAACCTCTTTGACGAAATGGGCCTGCCCCAATCGCTCACCCGCAAGCTGGCCGCGACCGGCATCACCGAACCCACCCCGATCCAGACCCATGCCATCCCGTATGCGATGAACGGCCATGATGTGCTGGGCCTCGCGCAGACCGGCACCGGCAAGACCATGGCCTTTGGCCTGCCGCTCATTACCGCGCTGATGGAGGCGCCGGGCAAACCCGCGCCCAAGACGATCCGCAGCCTGATCCTGGCCCCCACCCGCGAATTGGCCGGGCAGATCCGCGACGCACTCTTGCCGCTGGTCAAGGACAGCCCGATCAAGATCAACCTCGTGGTCGGCGGGGCCTCGATCAATCCGCAGATCAAGCGGCTGGATCAGGGCACGGATATTCTGGTGGCGACGCCGGGCCGGTTGCTCGACCTGATCGACCGGCGTGCCGTGCGGCTTGATACGGCGCACTTTCTGGTGCTCGACGAGGCCGATCAGATGCTCGATCTGGGCTTTATCCATGCGCTGCGCCGGATCGCCGGGCTGCTTGCGTCCGAGCGTCAGACGATGCTGTTTTCGGCGACCATGCCCAAGCAGATGGAAGAGATTGCAGGCAGCTATCTGACCCACCCCAAGCGGGTGCAGGTCAGCCCCCCGGGCAAGGCCGCCGACAAGGTCACCCAAGAGGTGCATTTCATCGCCAAGGCGTCGAAACCCGATCTGCTGATCGAGCTTCTGGGCAAGCACAAGGGCGAGCTGGCGCTGGTTTTCGGCCGCACCAAGCATGGCTCTGACAAGCTGGCCAAGCGGCTGGAACAGGCCGGATTCTCGGTCGCCGCGATCCATGGCAACAAGAGCCAGGGCCAGCGCGAACGGGCCTTGAAGGCGTTCCGCGACGGTCAGGTCAAGGTGCTGGTGGCCACCGATGTGGCGGCGCGCGGCCTTGATATTCCCGATGTGAAGCACGTCTACAATTTCGAGTTGCCGAACGTGCCCGACAACTATGTCCACCGCATCGGGCGCACCGCGCGGGCGGGCAAGGACGGGGCGGCGATTGCCTTTTGCGCGCCGGACGAGATGGGCGAGCTGAAGGATATCCAGAAGGTGCTGGGCACCACCATCCCGGTGGCCTCGGGCCGTCCGTGGGAAGTGCTGCCCGATCCCAAGGAGAAAAAACCGCAGGGCCGTGGCGGCCCGCGTCGTCGCGGTGGCGGCGGCGGTGGCTTTGGCGGCGGGGCCGCGCAGGGCAAACCCGGTGGCGGTCGGCGTCG
>NZ_CAMYMD010000062.1 GCF_947259555.1 uncultured Roseovarius sp. | reverse complement strand
CGGCGCCGCCCATGCCAAAGACCTTGCCGTTCACAACGCCGCTGGCCAGACCCTCGTAGGTGTCATCCCCGTCCTCGAGGAACACATCGCCGGTGATCACGCCGCTGTTGTTGAGCAGGTCCGCACCCGTACCCAGCCCGACATCGCCACTGATCTGGCCTGTATTGGTCAGCGAATTGGCGGTCGAGTTAAGGTCGTCAAGAAGGTCCACGGCGAAGCCATTGCCTGTCGATGCGATTTCACCGTGGTTTACGATATCGCCCGAATCCGCAAAGACCCCGCTTTGCCCACGAATGACACCGGTTGCATTGTTGGTCAGTGCCACAGAGGTAATTGCAAAAATCCCATCGGTTTGGCCCGCGATCAGGCCCGAATTCTCCACCGTGCCATCGCCTCGAATATCGACCCCTCGCTCGGTGCCCCCGCGGATCTCACCCGAATTGTCAAGAAACCCTCCGATGCCCATCTCGACACCTTTGCTGACACCGGTCAGGAGGCCGCTGTTGAGGATCGTCGTGTCGGCGCCGGCTTGCGCAGCTATGGCGAAATCGCCGCTGATCTGGCCAGCATTCGCGATGAAAATATTTGACGAAAAGCCCAGCTCAATCCCGTTTGCGCCAATGTTATCGGTGCTGGACGCACGAACAACACCCGTGGAACCGACATGGATCGCGACATTATTCGCAGTGTCTGTAACAATCCCGTCGTCATTGCCATAGACTGCTCCGTCTACCCAGAGCGTGACGTTAGCAACATTGGTAATCCCATCCCCGATCTGGATAGCATCGTCGGTATTCGAATTGCGGATCGTACCCTCGGGTACGAGGAAGGTCGCATCGGAAGCGGTGCTTAGAAACACCGTGTTGAGGTTGGTGGTTAGAATCGTGGTGGCCATGGTAAATAACTCCGTTTTGATGTGCCGAGCGCTGCATCCGGGCGAATTGACTGAACTAGAAATCCGCAGGATAGAAAAACCCGAACAAAAGCATAATATTGCGCGTCCCATTCACTCTGCAAATGAATGGCAGGCAGTCTACTTTCCAAATTGTTGTACCCATTAACCGGCAGACAAGTTGGCACAACGATCATAAAGGTGCCCCAGAAACTTGTGCCGATCAACAGTGTTCACCCTGCCTGGAACGCTCCTGCGCCTCGGTTCAACCTATGACTGAAAATGGGGCAGAGCGCACGACAGTCATCACTTGCTCAAAACTGCGGTTGGCGTCAGCGTCAATGTCACCGCCGCGCCGTGTGCCTCGCTCGCGGTCAGGCATCCCACTACTTGCATGATCTCAGGGCGGCTAAAGCAATTTCAGAAAAAGTTGATAGACTTTTTCGGTGCGAAATTGCGCAAAAACAATGAACTACAGCGTTACGACTGCTTCAACGCAAAGTCGAAACGCTGTAGGCTTTCACTGATTGAGGTCGCGTCTCTCACGCAGGCGTCCTACGCACGGCTACCGGTATATAGAAAGAGCGCGGCACCATCAGGTACCGCGCTCTCGTTTTCATCATCAAGCGTCTCTATTCCGCCGGAACAGCCTCGGGACGGGTGCCCAGGGGATGCTCCAGCTTGTCGAGCATTTCCCTGGGGCAGAACTGCACGAAGCGGTCCTTTTCGAGGTCCCAGTATTGCAAGATATCCTGGCCGCGCTGCGATCCGGTCTCGGCCACGTGCCGCTCGATCAGAGCCTTGAGCTCAGACTCCCAATGCGGCTCTGATACAGGGCAACTCACCAATGTCTCACCGTTGACGAGCGTTTCCGCGCGATCGTCGGGATCATAGACATAGGCCATGCCGCCGGTCATGCCCGCGCCGAAATTGGCCCCGATCTCGCCGAGGATCACCGCAGCCCCCCCGGTCATGTATTCACATCCGTTAGAGCCGCAGCCCTCGATCACCACATGCGCGCCCGAGTTGCGCACCGCGAACCGCTCCCCGGCGCGCCCGGCGGCAAAGAGATAGCCCGCCGTCGCCCCATAGAGCACCGTGTTGCCGATGATCGTGTTCTCGGCCGCCACCAGCGGGCTCGCCATCGGCGGGCGCACCACGATTGTGCCACCCGACAGGCCCTTGCCGACATAGTCGTTGGCGTCGCCACTGACCTCGATCTTCAGCCCCGGCGCCGCGAACGCCCCCAACGACTGCCCGGCACTACCGGTCAGCTTCACCGTCAGGTGATCGGGTTGCAAACTGTTGCGCATTCCGAACTTGCGCACGATATGGCTTGAGACCCGCGTGCCCACCGTCCGGTCGGTGTTCTGCACCGCGTAATGCAACTGCATCTTCTCGCCGTCATTCAGGAACCGCTGCGCATCGCGCACGATTTCCGCATCCAGCGTGTCGGGCACCTCGTTGCGCGGGCGGTTGCGGTCATAGCGGATGTCCTTGGCCCCATCGATGGTAATCAGCATCGGATTGAGGTCGAGATCATCGAGATGCGCCGAGCCACGGCTGACCTGCGTCAGCAGATCCGCCCGCCCGATCACCTCGCCAAGACTGCGCGCGCCGATGCTCGCCAGCAGTTCCCGCACCTCCTGCGCGTAGAAGGTGATGAGGTTCACCACCTTCTCGGCATTGCCGGTGAACTTGGCGCGCAGGTCCTCGTCCTGCGTACAGACACCCACGGGGCATGTGTTGCTCTGGCACTGCCGCACCATGATGCAGCCCATGGAAATCAGCGCGGCGGTGCCGATGCCGTATTCCTCGGCCCCCATCATCGCCGCCATGACGATATCGCGCCCGGTGCGCAAGCCCCCGTCGGTGCGCAGCGTGATCCGCTCGCGCAGATTGTTCATGCTCAGCACCTGATGCGCCTCGGTGAGGCCCATCTCCCACGGCAGCCCGGCATACTTGATCGACGTCGCCGGGCTCGCCCCAGTGCCGCCGTTATGCCCCGAGATCAGGATCACATCCGCCTTGGCCTTGGCCACACCGGCGGCAATCGTGCCAACCCCCGACTGCGCCACCAGCTTGACGGTGACCTTGACGGTCGGATTGATCTGCTTGAGGTCATAGATCAGCTGCGCCAGATCCTCGATACTGTAGATATCGTGATGCGGCGGCGGGCTGATCAGCGCCACACCCGGTGTCGCATGCCGCAACCGGGCGATCAGCTTGGTGACCTTCATGCCGGGGATCTGCCCGCCCTCACCGGGCTTGGCGCCTTGGGCGACCTTGATCTCCAACTCCTCGCAATGGTTGAGATATTCCGCCGTCACGCCAAACCGACCAGAGGCCACCTGCTTGATCTTGGCCGATGGATTGTCGCCATTCGCCTCCGGCGTGAAATGCGCCGGGTCCTCGCCGCCCTCGCCACTGTCAGAGCGCGCGCCGATCCGGTTCATCGCCACATTCAGCGTCTTGTGCGCCTCAGGGCTCAGCGCCCCCAGCGACATGCCCGGCGTCACGAACCGCTTGCGGATCGCGGTCACGCTCTCGACCTCTTCCAGCGGGATCGCCTCGCCCATCGGCTTGATCGCCATCAGGTCGCGCAGATGCGTCGGCGGGGTGTTCTGCATCGCCGCCGAATAGCGCTTCCACAGCTCATAACTCGCCTTGTTGCAGGCCATCTGCATCATGTGCATGGTCTGCGCGCCCCAGGCATGGGTCTCGCCCGATTTGCGCGCCTTGTAGAACCCGCCAATCGGCAGGATATCCTGCCCGCCCCGGAACGCGCGGGCATGCACCTCTTCCAGCTTGCCTTGGATGCCCGATACACCAATCCCGCTGATCCGGCTGGTCAGCCCCGGGAAATACTCGGCGCACATGGCACGGCTGAGGCCCACCGCCTCGAAATTCAAGCCGCCGCGATACGACGAAATGACTGAGATCCCCATCTTCGACATGATTTTGAGAATGCCGAGATCAATCGCCGAGCGATAGCGCGCCACCGCCTCGGTCAGACTACCCTCGATCAGCCCCCGGTCGATCCGGTCACTGATGCTGTCCTCGGCGAGGTAGGCGTTGACCACGGTGGCCCCCGCACCGATCAGCACGGCGAAATAATGCGGGTCGATGCACTCGGCCGAGCGCACGTTGAGACTACAGAAGGTCCGCAGCCCCTTTTGCGTCAGATGACTGTGCACCGCCGAGGTGGCCAGAATCATCGGCATGCCGACACGGGTCTCGCCAAGGTTCTGATCGGTCAGGATCAGATGCCCTGTGCCCGAGCGCACGGCATCTTCCGCCTCGGCGCGGATCCGCTCCAGCCCCTGTTGCAGCGCAGTCTTGCCCGCGCCAAAGGTGCAGTCGATCACCGCCACATCGGCGTTGAACTGCCGGATCATCTCATCCCATTGCGCGTTGCCGACAAACGGGCTTTCCAGCACCAGAATCTCGGTCTGCGCGCTCGACTCGTCCAGCACGTTCTTGAGGTTGCCGAACCGCGTCTTGAGGCTCATCACCCGGTATTCGCGCAAGCTGTCAATCGGCGGGTTCGTCACCTGACTGAAATTCTGCCGGAAATAATGGCTCAGCGGGCGATACTGCTTGGACAGCACGGCACTCGGCGTGTCGTCGCCCATGCTGGCAATCGCCTCTTTGCCATCCTCGGCCATCGGCGCAAGGATCTGCTCCAGCTCCTCGATGGTATACCCGGCGGCGATCTGCCGCTTGCGCAGCTCACCCGCCTTGTAGATCGGCACCTCGGTCACGGCGGCCAGCTTTTCATCCAGCTCGTTGATCTTGCCGACCCACTCGCCAAACGGCTGCGCATTGGCCAGTTTGTCCTTGATTTCGGCGTCGTGATAGAGCTTGCCCTCGACCATATCCACGGCCAGCAGCTGACCGGGGCCAAGCGCGCCCTTTTCCTTCACCTTGGTCTCGTCGATCGGCACCATTCCGGCCTCTGACCCGGCGATCAGCAGCCCGTCACCCGTCACCACATAGCGCATCGGACGCAGCCCGTTGCGGTCAAGACCGGCACAGACCCAGCGGCCATCGGTCATGGCGAGTGCCGCGGGGCCGTCCCACGGCTCCATCACCGAGTTGCAGTAGGAATACATGTCGCGCCACGCCTGCGGCAGCTCCTCGCGCTGCTTCGACCACGATTCCGGCACCAGCATGGTCTTGGCCATCGGCGCATTGCGCCCGGCCCGCACCAGCACCTCGAACACCGCGTCGAGCGCGGCACTGTCGCTTGATCCCTGCGGAATGATCGGCTTGATATCCTCGGCCCGCTCGCCAAAGGCCGAAGACGCCATGCGGATCTCGTGGCTCTTCATCCAGTTGGTATTGCCTTTGAGCGTGTTGATCTCGCCGTTATGCGCCAGCATACGGAACGGCTGCGCCAGCCACCATTGCGGGAATGTGTTGGTCGAATAACGCTGGTGATAGATCGCAAAGGCGCTCTTGAACCGCTCATCCATAAGGTCGGGGTAGAATACCGCCACCTGCTCGGCCAGCATCATGCCCTTGTAGATGATGCTCCGGCAGGACAGACTCGCAATATAAAGACTATTGATCCCGGCGGCCATCACCGCCTTTTCGATCCGGCGACGGATCACGTAAAGCTCGCGCTCGAATTCCTCTTCAGAGAGGCCCTTGGCATCTGAAATCAGGATCTGCTCGATCTCGGGACGGGTCGCGTTGGCCTTCTCGCCCAGACAAGTGATATCGACCGGCACATGCCGCCAGCCATAGATCGTATGCCCCATGCGCAGCACTTCGGTTTCCACGATGGTCCGGCATTGCTCCTGCGCACCAAAATTGGTGCGCGGCAAGAACACCTGACCGACCGCGACCAGACGGCTCTCATCCGGCTCATGCCCGGTGCGGCGAATCTGGTCATAGATGAACGACACCGGGATCTGCACATGGATACCCGCGCCATCGCCGGTCTTGCCATCGGCATCGACAGCACCCCGGTGCCAGATCGCCTTGAGCGCGTTGATCCCCGCCTCAACCACCCGCCGCGACGGTTTGCCATCCACCGACACCACGAGGCCGACACCGCAAGAGGAATGCTCCTCCTCATGGGCATACATGCCATTCTCGGCCATCCAGTCGCGCTTGGCCTCTTCCTTGGCCATCCAGTCCTGATCAAAGTTCGTCATCGGTCTTCACCCTTCCTTTACCCGGTGGGTCAGATTGTCTGTCTTATCGCCTCAAAGCGCTCTGCCGGGGCACCGCCGGAATACCGACGTGATACCGACGTTTTACCGCTACTCCGCCGCGACGGCCTGCGCCTCGCCCAGATAGTCGAGAATCGCCGCCGCCGAATCGCGCCCGTCACGGATCGCCCACACCACAAGGGACGCTCCCCGCACGATGTCGCCTACGGCGTAAACGCCCTCCATCGCGGTCTGTCCGGTGGTGAATTCCGCCTTCACGGTGCCCCAGCGAGTGACCTCCAATTCCTTTTGATCCCAAAGGGTTGGCAGGTCTTCGGCCTCAAACCCGAGCGCCTTGATCACCATATCGGCAGGCGCGTCATACTCGGCCCCCTCGATAGGTTCCGGGCTCTGACGGCCGGTGGCATCGGGTGCCCCGAGGCGCATCTGCTGCACTCTCACGCTCGTCACCGGGTCGTCGGCAAAGCCAATCGGCGCGCTAAGCCATTCAAATTTAACGCCTTCTTCCTCAGCATTGGCCACCTCACGCTGACTGCCGGGCATGTTCTCGCGGTCGCGCCGATAGAGGCACGTCACCGATTTGGCCCCCTGCCTTACGGCGGTGCGCACACAATCCATAGCGGTATCACCGCCGCCAACCACAACAATTCGCTTGCCGGTCGCGTTCAACTCGCCACTCTCATATTCTGGCACGGTATCGCCAAAGCCGACACGATTGCTCGCCGTCAGGTAATCAATCGCCCGCACGATGCCTTGGGCACCCGACCCCGGCCCTTGCAGATCGCGGCTCTTATAGACCCCCGTGGCGATCATTACCGCGTTGTGTTTATTACGAATTTCCTCGAACGTGATATCCGTGCCGACGTCACAGTTCAGCACGAATTCGACGCCCCCCTGCTCCAGTTGCTCGACCCGGCGCAGGACCACGTCCTTCTCCAGCTTGAAGCCGGGAATGCCATAGGTCATCAGCCCGCCACCCCGGTCATAGCGGTCATAAACCGTCACCTGAACACCCGCGCGCCGCAGCACGTCAGCGGCGGCAAGGCCCCCGGGGCCCGCGCCGATTATCCCAACGGATTCAACACGTTCCGATGCAGGCTTGATCGGCTCGACCCAACCTTCTTCCCACGCCGTGTCGGTGATGTACTTCTCCACTGCGCCAATCGTGACCGTGCCATGACCCGACTGTTCGATCACGCAATTGCCCTCACACAGCCGGTCCTGCGGACAGATCCGCCCGCAAATCTCGGGGAAGGTATTGGTCAACTGACTGATTTCATAGGCTTCCTTAAGGCGGCCTTGCGCGGTCAGCTGCAACCAGTCAGGGATGTTGTTGTGCAGCGGGCAATGCGTCTGGCAATAGGGCACGCCACACTGACTACAGCGCCCGGCCTGTTCCTTGGCCTTGGCATCGGCGTACTCGGCATAGATCTCATGAAAATCCTGCCGACGCGCCTCTGCCGTCCGTTTTTCGGGCATGTCCCGCCCGACACTCACGAATTTCAGCATGGGTTGCTTAGCCACGACGTGCCCTCCCAAAGTCTTTGCACCGCATGTCTCTACTCCAACGTTTACCAGAATAAAAGTCAGAACATATGACCTATATGTAAAAATTCTCCAACGCATTTATCTAAATAGTAAATATTTCATGAATACTAGGTCCGGTTCGGACCTGTATTGCCGATTGCACCGCAAACACAAAGGTTTATAGCTACAAAAGTCGCAGGCAGGACTTCAAAGAATGACGTTGTTTCACATTTTTCTCGTGGCCATCATTCAGGGACTCACCGAATTTCTGCCAATTTCCTCCTCGGGCCATCTCATCCTTCTGCCGAAACTCACCGGCATGGCAGACCAGGGACTCGCCATCGACGTGGCCGTGCATGTCGGCACACTGATGGCAGTGATGATCTATTTCTGGAGCGATCTGCGAGACGCGATACTGGGCTTGCCCCGTCTTATGTCCGGTCGTGCCGATACGGCCGGGTCACGTCTCGCCCTTTTGCTTGTGGTAGCCTCGATTCCAGTGATCGCGTTCGGCATTCTTCTGAAGGTCACCGGCCTCAGTGACATGTTACGCTCGCTGACAGTGATCGGCTGGTCCACATTGATTTTTGCTTTCGTTCTCTACTGGGCCGACCAAACCGGGACCACCAAAAAGCAGAGCACGAACTGGAATATGACGGACGCCATGGTAATCGGGGTCTGGCAGGCAGTTGCCCTCATCCCGGGCACATCCCGCTCTGGCATCACCATCACAGGCGCGCGCTTTCTCGGCTACGCCAGAGAAGACGCCGCACGGATCTCAATGTTGATGTCGGTGCCCACCATCATCGCCAGCGGCGTGTTTCTCGGCGGCGAGGTTGCCATGCAGGCCGATCTGGGGCTGCTGCGCGATGGTGCCATAGCCGCCGTTTTTGCCTTTGCGGCGGCCTATCTGGCGCTCAGCGTCATGATGCGCCTGCTGCGACGCATCAGCTTCACGCCATATGTAATCTACCGAGTCGTACTCGGTTTTCTGATCCTGGCCGCTGCGTATAGCTGAACTTGTTAAACGCGCAAGTTCTTGGCCGATTCCTTGATCGCCGCATATTGCCCATCGGGCCGGAAGCGCCACAGATATTCAGGCAACACGGATGCAATGGCCTGCGGCTCAATCCCGAGCGCGTCAAAGCCCTTGGCGTCTGCGGACACGACATTATCCACGCGCAAACTACGTACCTGATCTCGCGTGATCTGCGGCGGCACAAGGCCAAGTGTCAGGTTCTGGACTAGCTCCATGCCAGCGGCCATGATGGACGCAATGCCAAACGGAATATTGACGATCATCCGGCGCCTGCGGATCACGCCCAGCATTTGCTGCATCAAACCGCGAAACGTCTCGACCTCCGGACCGCCCAACTCATAAGTTCCAGCGGTAGCCGTCCCCATAGCTGCCTTCGAAGCGGCCTCAGCGACATCATCCACAAAGACAGGCTGAAACTTCGTACTTGCTCCCACGACCGGCAGGATTGGACCGAAACGCGTCATCGCCGCAAACCTGTTAAAGAACTTGTCTTCCGGCCCAAAGATCACCGAAGGCCGCAGAATGACGGCGGTCGGGAAATGCTTCAAAATGCCCGCCTCGCCCGCAGCCTTGGATTGCGCATACTCGCTCGCAGAGTCTGAATCTGCACCAATGGCTGACAGATGCGCGAGATGGGAGATGCCCTCTTGCGCCGCGATCTTCGCTATTCTCGTCGCGCCCTCGACCTGCACGGCCTGAAAGCTGTTCTTGCCCTTGCGATCAAAAGTGCCCACGCAGTTCACCACCGCATCGGCACCGTGCATCACCGCGCGCACGCTTTCATCGTCACGGATATTGCAAAACACCGGCTCAACCTGGCCAACGACCCCATATGGCTTGACGTGCATCGCTTCGTTTGGCCTGCGCACCGCCACCCGAACTCGCCAACCAGCCTGCGCCATACGCCGCGCGATATAACGACCAACAAACCCTGATCCGCCGTAGATGGTGACTAACTTAGACATTGGGGCCTCCGAGGCTTTGCGCATTCGCCCACTTTCCTATCCGCCTTGCGCGATTTGAACAAGGCGGTATGGTGATCGAGCCGAATGCCCGAAAATCGCCGTTGACACTTACGAGGCCGAGCGATAAACGCCTGCCTCACGACACCTGCCCAGGTGGCGGAATGGTAGACGCGCTGGCTTCAGGTGCCAGTGGCCGCAAGGCCGTGGAGGTTCGAGTCCTCTCCTGGGCACCAAATAAACCCATTAAGCCTTTGTTTTTATTTTATAATTTAACCGAAACCCAAAGTCTCATCCACCCAAATATCCACCCTCCGCAGTGTGGTTTATAGCCTGAGCCGCTAGTTGGGCGGATCATTTTGACTGGCGCAGGTAGTATGGCTGGTTGAGTAACATTCTGGTAGTGGGTCACTTTGAAATCCAACTCCACACAGCTTTGATTTGCGCCCAGCACGGTCAGTGACTATCTTAGGCGCATTGAATATTTTATGGTCGAACTTCGTCACGGGGAAGACAAACAAGTCTGGATCACTTGTTGCGAGACAGAAGCAGAAGCAATTGAACTAGCTTGCGAAGCGCCAGGGGCGCTGCCAAATCCGAGAACTGAGGCTAATCCTCTTTCTGAAGAACCACCTTTGCCCTTAAAACCCAACACTACTGAGAGATGGTTTCCGAAATGACGGATAAACCTAAAAGACCCCGTGACGTTAACCAGCTTGCCAAGTTCATTACGGACGTAGCGACTGGTGAAGAGGGCGCGTTCGGTGGCGACGTGGACTATGCGCAGCTTATCAAGCTGTACGGTGATGCTGGCGGCAAAACGGCAGCGCACAAGTTTTCCCCGGCAGAATGCACAAGCATCAAAAAGCGCACGGTCGATGGCAATCCCGACAAGGCGCTAATCAGCAAGTCATATGTAGAGCGCCAGAACCTTACGAAGCGGATGCACATGCGCCGGTTTATCCGCCTGACCAACGGCTTCAGAAAGAAGGTCGAGAATCACATGCACGCGGTTGCGTTGCACTTCATGTACTACAATTTCGTGAAGGTGCATCAGACCTTGAAGGTAACGCCAGCTATGAAGGCGGGTCTTACGGATCGTCTCTGGGACATTGCCGATCTGGTTGCTATGGTTGATGCGAATGAGCCTGCGCCCAAGAAACGCGGCCCATATAAAAAGCATGCTTGATCTAGGCGACCCCCGTTTCGGGATCGCCTTGGTGGCAATCCAGCTAACGCAATTGTATTTTCTGCTGCGCCACCAAACCTAGCTGAATTTACTGCTGACCTGACTTCCTTTTTTTTGGGGGTAAGGCCGCCCAAAAGGATACGACGACTGCGGATGCTGCGATCAGAGTGTCAATGACTTCCATGAATGACATATACTATACGGAAAGTCTCCGCGCTAGAATTAAGACTCACCCACTACCAACATTTAAGCATCATTGCATTTTGCAATATTTCTCCAGCAGCGACGGGATATATCTTCAACTAACCGAGATCACCCGTAGACATCGCCCCCGGAAAAATGTCTGGTGTCGGGCAAAAAGATCAAATGGCGGGGATGGTTTTCAGTGAACGTTCAACAGCATAAGAAGCTCACAGACGACATCTGGGAAATTGCCAAGCGCCTGCGCGGACCCTACCGCCCCCCTCAATACCGTCTCGTTATGTTGCCCATGGTGGTACTGCGCCGCCTCGACTGTGTGCTTGAAGACAGCATCGACCGCGTTCATGCTGAATACAACCGTATCAAGGCTGCAGGAACGCCTGAAAAAGCTATGGAGCGAATGCTCGCGCGGGTTGCTGACCCCGACCGCAAACAACCCCTATACAACACCAGTCAATACACCTTCGCCCGGCTGACCGCTGAGATATGGGCAAAAGTTGGTGACGCCTGATCAGGCGGCGGCTTGAACGTGGCGGAGCCCGTCGCGGAACTCAACCCCTTGGATGATCTCGGGCAGGCGATTTTGGCCGTCGAGTTTGCGCCATTT
>NZ_CAMYMD010000061.1 GCF_947259555.1 uncultured Roseovarius sp. | reverse complement strand
GGTACATGCAGGGCAAGATCGAGATCGACCCGATGATCACGCACACAATGCCCCTCGACGACATCAACAAAGGCTTCGACATGATGCACAACGGCGAAAGCATCAGAAGCGTCGTCGTCTATTGACGTAGCGAAAACCAAAGGGAGGGTGACGCAACGACTGAAATGATGACAGCCCCTGCGCCAGACGGAGGATGACAGGCGCGCGGGGGCACCGGCCAGGGGCGACACGCTTCGTAAGGCCAACGACCAGAATTTTGACCCAGGGAGGAACAAATGAAGAAATCACTCTTGATGTCTGCGGCGTTTTTAGTCGGATCGTCCGGCTTGGCGGCCGCGAACAGCGACCTTCAGGCGCTGATCGACGACCCCACGCAATGGGCGATCCAGACCGGCGACTATGAGAACACACGCTATTCCGAGTTGGACCAGATCAACCGGGACAACGTTGACGATCTCCAGGTCGCCTGGACCTTCTCGACCGGCGTTCTGCGCGGTCACGAAGGCTCGCCGCTGGTGGTGGACGGAATCATGTATGTCCATACGCCATTCCCCAACATCGTCTACGCGCTCGATCTCGCACAGGATGGCAAGATCATCTGGAAGTACGAGCCCAAGCAGGACCCGAACGTGATCCCGGTGATGTGCTGTGACACGGTGAACCGGGGCGTCGCCTACGCCGATGGCAAGGTGTTCCTGCATCAGGCCGATACCAAGGTCGTTGCGCTGGATGCCAAGACCGGTGAGGTCGCATGGACCGCCGTGAACGGCGACCCCTCGATTGGCGAGACCAACACGGCGACGGTTCTGCCGGTCAAGGACAAGGTGATCGTCGGCATCTCGGGCGGCGAGTTTGGCGTGCGCGGGCACGTGACCGCCTATGACATGAACAGCGGCGAGCAAGTGTGGCGTGCCTATTCCATGGGGCCGGACAGCGATACGCTGATCGACCCGGAAAACACCACCCATCTGGGCGAGCCGGTTGGGCCGGACTCGGGCCTCAACACCTGGGAAGGCGATCAGTGGAAGATCGGTGGCGGGACAACCTGGGGTTGGTATTCTTATGATGCCGACCTGGACCTGTTCTATTACGGCACCGGCAACCCGTCGACATGGAACCCCGGCCAGCGTCCGGGCGACAACCGGTGGTCGATGACCGTGATGGCGCGCGACCCCGATGACGGCATGGCCAAGTGGCTCTATCAGATGACGCCGCATGACGAGTGGGACTATGACGGCGTCAACGAGATGATCCTGACCGATCAGGAAGTCGACGGCGAGATGCGCAAGCTCTTGACCCACCCGGATCGGAACGGTCTCAGCTACACGATGGACCGTGAAACCGGCGAATTGCTGGTGGCGGAGAAATTCGATCCGGTGGTCAACTGGACCACGGGTGTCGACATGGACCCCGACTCGGATACCTATGGCCGTCCGGCCGTGGTCGCCGAATACTCCACCGAGCAAAATGGCGAGGATGTGAACAGCACGGGTATCTGCCCGGCGGCTCTGGGGACCAAGGACCAGCAGCCCTCGGCGTACAGCCCGAAAACCGGCCTGTTCTACATCCCGACCAACCACGTCTGCATGGACTACGAGCCGTTCCGCGTGAGCTATACCGCCGGTCAGCCCTATGTGGGTGCGACGCTTGCGATGTATCCCGCGCCCGGCAGCCATGGTGGCATGGGCAACTTCATCGCCTGGGACAATATCGAGGGTAAGATCAAGTGGTCGATCCCCGAGCAGTTCTCGGTGTGGTCAGGTGCTCTGGCGACTGCGGGCGATATCGTGTTCTACGGCACGCTCGAAGGCTATCTCAAGGCGATCGACTCTGAGAGCGGTGAGGAGCTTTACAGCTTCAAGACGCCGTCCGGCATCATCGGCAACGTGATGACCTACGAGCATGACGGCAAGCAGTTCGTCGGCATCCTGTCGGGTATTGGTGGTTGGGCCGGGATTGGCCTTGCGGCCGGTCTGACCGATCCGAATGCCGGTCTGGGCGCCGTGGGCGGTTACGCGGCCCTGAGCGACTACACCGCGCTTGGCGGTCAGCTGACCGTGTTCAAGCTGCCCGATTGATCCCTGATCGTATCGCATGACCCAAGCGGCGCGGCGCCTCCAAGGTGCCGCGCCGCCGCATCAAAGCCCAAAGGAGCTACGAATGATGACCATCCGCCGTCTCTTGTCCGCAGGATTTGCCAGCTGCCTGGCCATCGCCGCTGCGCCGGCCCTCGCGGAGGAGACCCCGTCGCCTGACGATCCGAAGTTTGCCGCAGCCTATGAAGAGGGCGGGCGCTATTTCACCGAAGAGGACATTCCGACCTTCAATGTTGCCGAAGATGGTACGGTCGATTGGCTGACCTATTCCGGATTTCGCAGATACCACGCGGAATGCCATGTCTGCCACGGTCCGGATGGTGAAGGCTCGAGCTATGCGCCCGCGCTCAAGAATTCGGCGCGCGACATGGAGTATTACGAATTCCTCGCGGCGGTGGCCGGAGGTATTCAGAATGTGAACGCGTCCGAAAACTCTGTCATGCCGTCATTCGGCAACAACCCCAATGTCATGTGTTATATCGATGACATCTATGTTTACCTCAAGGCGCGTGGCGTAGGAGCTGTCGAGCGGGGCCGTCCCGCCAAGAAGGAAGCGAAATCGGATGAGATCCAGGCGTTTGAAGATGACTGCATGGGTTAAGGGCCTCGCGCTGGCCTGTGCCCTTCTGCCGGGCATGGCCGCCGCGCAAATGGCGGAACTGGTGTCTCAGTCCGCCCTGCGTGTCTGTGCCGACCCGGCCAATGATCCGATGTCGACCGAGGCTGGCACCGGGTTTGAGAACGAGATTGCCGAGTTGCTGGCGGATCGGCTGGAAAAACCGGTGGAGTACACCTGGTTTCCCATGGCAACCGGGTTCGTGCGCCGTACTCTGGGCGAGAAACGCTGCGATGTGATCATCGGCTTCGCGCAGGGCCATGAAATGGTGCAGAACACCAACCACTACATGACGTCGATCTACACGATGATCGTACCGCGCGATGGCGCGTTGTCGGATGTGGTGACGCTGTCCGACCCGCGGCTCAAGGACAAGGTGGTCGGTATCATTGCGGGCAGCCCGCCGGGCACGCACATGGCGCGCAACGGGCTGATGTCCAAGGCGCGGGCCTATCCGCTGTTTGTAGATCGACGGGTGCAATCGCCCGCCACGGACATGCTTGGCGATCTGGAGGCGGGCGAGATCGACGCGGCAGTCCTCTGGGGGCCGATCGGCGGGCCGCTGGTCAAACGCGATCATCCCGACCTCAAGGTGGTGCCTCTTTTGAATGAGGCCGGCGCGCCCAAGATGTATTACCGGATCACCATGGGCGTTCGGCTGGGAGAGGACCAGTGGAAGCGTCAGCTCAACTCACTGATCCGCCGCAATCAGGCAGAGATCGACGCGATCCTGCATGAGGCGGGTGTGCCGCTTCTCAATGATATGGGAACCGAGGCCAAGGTGTTGTCGCAATGATGCGAGCGGGGCTGGCGTGGCTGCTCTTGAGCGTCGCCGTCCCGGTATCAGCGGAAGGCGTGCCCGAGCCGGACGGCTACCGGGGCGCGCCGTATCGCGCGCCTGTTCCTGCGACCCTTGCAGGCGCTGAGGTTGTCGATGCCGAAGCTGCGTATGCGCTGTGGCGGCAGGGCGAGGTTGCGTTTGTCGATGTGCTGCCGCGTCCGCCAAAACCTGCAAAGCTGCCCGAAGGCACGATCTGGCGGGAAAAGCCGCGCCATTCCATCCCCGGTGCGATCTGGCTTCCGAATACCGGCTATGAGCGTATAGCTGAGGAAACCCGGCGTTATTTGCGCGAGGGTTTGGCGCAGGCGACGGGAGACGATCCCGAGCAGCCGGTGCTGTTTTTCTGCCTGATGGATTGCTGGATGTCCTGGAATGCGGCCAAGCGGGCGCTCGAAATGGGATATGCCCATGTCTATTGGTTTCCCGATGGCACAGATGGCTGGGATATGGAGGATTATCCGCTTGAGCGGGTCGAAGCCATGCCGGGAGAGCCGGGCAGCTCTCAGTAGGCGGCGAGGCTTGTGCGTGCGTGGCTGATCGTTCCATCCGTGTCGCGCAACATCACCTCTGCCGTGCTGACGCCGTCCGGGATCGAGACCCGCAGGCGAGGATTCTCCGAGAGGGAAATGCTGCCTGTCATGGTCACGTATGGCGCATTGTCGAGCGAAATGGCGACCTCGTCGACCACACGCATCGGCACGTATAGCAGCGTGATCTGATCCATCGCGAGGCCGGAATGGCTGGGATGGCTGATATCCACGTCGAGCGCAGTGACCTTGCCGGCGAGCGCGGCGAGGCGGGTGTTCACGCTCTTGCTGGGGGCGTCGAGAGCGGGGAGGAACGCAAGCTCCATGTCGCCCAATGTGGCCAGAGCGTCTTCGGGGTTCGTGCCCGGTGGGGCGGCGCAGGCGCCTTGCCCGGAGGTTTTCAGATAGGCTTCGGCCATGTGCCGTTCACCCGCGTCGGTCAGGGCCACCAGATGCAGCGGGGTTTGCCCGTTGATTCGCGTTGTCAGGGAAAAGGCGAACTCGGATCGCGGCTCGGCCAGTTGAAACTCGGCGGCGACGGGGGCCGGGTTTTCGTCGATCATGAGCATGACGGTCGTGATCTTCTGACCGGGAGGTGCGGTCACGTGGCCCCCCAGCGCGGTGCGCGCGTCGTCGGTGGCGCGGTAAGGGGCGTCGAGGCGGACCTGCGTGCTATGCGCAATCACCGGCGCGTCACCGAAAAGCGCGTCCTGAATGTCAGGCCAGGCGGATTGCGCCCGCGCGGGGCCGTTTGCCGAGATCATTATCACCGCCGCCAGGGCCAGCATCGCTCGTTTCATGTCATCCCTCCGCAAAGATGTGGGTCTTGAAAATATAGCGCATGCCGCGCAGCCACGAGTCGTCGGTGTTGGAGCGGATATCGACGGCGCGGGCGCGCACCACCTCACCGCTGGGGACCGCACGCAGGACCAGATTCATTGACAGGATCAGGTTGGAGACCTTTTGAATTTCTCCAACGAGAACATAATCAGCCCCGAGGCGATCGGCGAGGCGGGTTTCACAGCCATAGCAATCTGCGGGGTTGCTGAGATTATCCAGATCGGGGGCGATGGGGGAGATGTCGAGCATCTCGAACCCTTCCTGAGCGAAGCGATCCGCGACGTCTTTCTCGACCAGTGCCAGCCGCGCGGTTTCATCTTCGCGCACGGGATTGTAGGCGCCTTCGGTGGACGTGTCGATAAAGGTGACCCCAAGAAACGCGACGCTCGCGCCTTGACGCAGCGGCACGAGCCCCTGCGCGAAAGCGACAGATACCGAAAGCAACCCGGCCAGAAGCCCGAGAAAGAACGCCCGTTTCATGGCTCGACATTACGCGCAGAGCGATCCCTGCGATATGCGACTTTGGGCGGAGAAACGTGAGCCGTTAAACGCCCGCGTCAATCATCGCCTTGGCGAGGATCGGCACCGTGTCGGCATTGAGCCCGGCGATGTTGATCCGGCTGTCACCGATCATGTAGATTGCATGGTCCTCGCGCAGTCGTTCGACCTGCTCGGGTGTGGCGCCCAGCCGCGAGAACATGCCGCGATGCTGCGCGATAAAGCCGAAGCGGTCAGACCCCGAGAGGCGCTGCAACTCGCCTGCCAGCTGCTCGCGCAGTTTCAGCATGCCGAGGCGTACATCTTCCAGTTCCGCCTGCCAGTCAGCACGCAGATCGGCATCGGTCAGCACCATGCTGACGAGGCGCGCGCCGTGGTCGGGCGGGAACGAATAGTTCTGTCGGTTCAAGTAGGCAAGATTGCCCTGCGTGACTTTGCCGAGCGCCGCGTCCTGCGCCACCGCCATCAGGATACCGGTGCGCTCGCGGTAGATACCGAAATTCTTGGAACAGCTTGCCGCGATCAGCATCTCGGGGCAGTTCGCCGCGACAAAGCGGACGGCGCGCGCGTCTTCTTCCAGCCCGTCGCCAAAGCCCTGATAGGCGATGTCGATCATCGGCAGCGCGCCTTTGGCGTTCAGCAGTTCAACGACCGCCGCCCATTCGGTCATGTTGAGGTTGGCCCCGGTCGGGTTGTGACAGCAGCCATGCAGCAGCACCACGTCGCCTGCGCGCACGCCCTCCAGATCGGTGAGCATGGCGGCGAAATCGACGGCGCATGTGTTGCTGTCGAAATAGCGATAAGAGACCGTTTCCATCCCCATATGCGCAAGAATGCTCAGGTGGTTGGGCCATGTCGGATCTGACACGAAGACCCGCGCCTGCGGGTTCACCATCTTGACCAGTTCAAACGCCTGCCGCACCGCGCCGGTGCCACCGGGCGTGGCGATGGTCGAGACCTGATCGCGCGCCACCGCATCGCCCAGAACCAGCCCCACCATGGCATCGGTGAACGCCGGGTCCCCGGCAAGGCCGGTATAGGCTTTGGTGCTCTCGATTTCCCAAAGCTGTTTTTCGGCGGCCTTGACCGCGCGCATGATCGGGGTCACGCCCTCGGGTGTCTTGTAGACACCGACGCCAAGGTCGATCTTGGTCTCGCGCGGATCCTCGCGATAGGCTTGGCCCAGCGCCAGGATCTTGTCGGCCGGTTTTTCCTTGAGTTGCTCGAACATCATGCCTCTCCAGTGGCGACGGGCAGCGTCGGAAACGCGCCCCATTCGGTCCATGACCCGTCATAGAGCGCGTGATCGGTCTTGCCGACCCGCTCCAGCGCCAGATTGATCACCGCCGCGGTCACACCGGAGCCGCAGGAGGTGATGACCGGCTTGGTCATATCGACCCCGGCTGCGGCAAGGATTGCGCGCAGATCGTCAGGGTCCTTCATCGTCATGTCCTCGTTCAAGAGCGAGGTATAGGGCACGTTTTTCGAGCCGGGTATATGCCCGGCGCGCAGCCCCTCGCGCGGTTCTGGCGCCTCGCCGCGGTAGCGCGCGGCGGCGCGGGCATCGAGGATTTCGTAATCGCCCAGCTTGGCGGCGGCAGAGACCTGCGTGACATCCTTGACCATGTGATTCTGACGGCGCACCGTCATGTGCCGGTCGCGGATCACCGGCGGCAGGTCCTCGGTGGGACGCCCCTCGGCCTGCCATTTCGGGAAGCCGCCATCCAGAACGGCGATGTTCTCTTGCCCCATCAGGCGGAACAGCCACCAGACCCGCGCGGCGGAAAACAGCCCCTTGGCGTCATAGACCACCACCTGATGCCCGTCGCCCACGCCCATGGCGCGCAGCTTGGACATGAATTTCTCAACCGGCGGGGCCATATGCGGCAGCTCCGAGCGCGCATCGCTGATCTCGTCGATATCGAAGAACCGCGCGCCGGGGATATGCGCGGCCGCGTATTCGGCGTGCCCGTCGCGGCCCTCGGCGGCCATGAACATGGTGCCATCCAGAACCCGCAAGTCGGGGTCCTTGAGATGGGCTGCAAGCCAATCGGTGGAAACAAGGGTTTTCGGATCATCAGTGGCCATGTGCGCCCCCCGGGTTCAGACGCGTTGTTGCTACAGTCTGCGGGGCGCAAGGGCAAGAGCGGGGGCGGTCATCATGCTGCGGTCGCGCGGGCTATTCGGCCAGCAGCATATGGATCAGGCCAATGCCCAGAACCACGGCACTGCCACTTACCGCGCCAATCGCGAGGGAGCCTGTGATCGCGCCGGCATCGCCGCCACCGGCCAAAGTCACGATGCGCTCGGGCCCCAGCACCGACACGAGATATGCGCCAAGTCCTGCGCCCGCGAGCCCGGCGAGCGAGTTTCCGATCGTGCCAAGGCCCGTTTCCTTGATCAGCCCACCCGCGACATTGCCGGCGATGGCCCCCGCGATCAGGCTCAGGATCAGTTCCATGCCATGCTCCTTCGATGATCCAGGGACCGGGGTGCGTCCCCGCTCACAGCCCCTCTTTGAGCAATCTCTGCTTCTGCCGGTTCCAGTCGCGCTTGGCGTCGGTCGCGCGCTTGTCGTGGTTCTTCTTGCCCTTGGCGATCCCGATCTTGAGCTTGGCGATGCCGCGATGATTGAAATACAGCACCAGCGGCACCAGCGTCATGCCCTTGCGCTGCGTCGCGTTCCACATCCGGGCCAGTTCCTTTTTCGAGGCCAGAAGCTTGCGCCGCCGTTTCTCGTCGTGACCAAAGGTCTTGGCCTGCTCATAAGGCGCGATATAGGAGTTCACGAGCCACAATTCGCCATTCTCGACCATCGCATAGCTCTCGGCGATATTGGCGCTGTTGACGCGCAGGGATTTGACCTCGGACCCTTCCAGGATGATTCCGCATTCCAGATCGTCCTCGATGGCATAATCGTAGCGCGCCCGCCGATTTTCGGCGATCACCTTGTAGTTCGGATTTTCCTTTGTCTTGGCCATCGGGCTTACCTAATGCCGCGCGATTGCGCTGTCCAGCGGGGACGATATTCTTTCACCGCATTGAAACGAGTCAACAATCGGCGTTTCCGCGATTACTCGGCTGCGCGTCGCAGGTTTGCCATCAGGAGGTGGAATTTCTCGCCCTGAATGGCGACATGGCCTCGCAGCACCTCGGCGGCGCGCTGCGCCTCGCCTGCGCGCAGCGCCTCGACGACCGCCTCATGCTCGGCCATGGACTGCGCCATTCGACCGCGCAGCCGCAGCTGCATCCGGCGAAAGGGTTTCAGGCGCCGGTGCAGGCGCAGCGCCTCTTGTTCGAGAAACGAGTTTCCGGCCTCATGATAGATGAGGTGATGAAAATGTTCGTTTTCCCTGTAGTAGCCATCGGTATCATCTGCCGCGATGGCCTCGGTGCACAGGGCGTTGGCGCTGTCCAGGTCGCGCAGGGCCGATTCCGAGATGCGATGTGCGGCAAGCCGTCCGCAAACGCCCTCGATCTCGGCCATGGTTTCGAACATTTCCATCAGTTCGACAAGACCCGGCTGGCGGATGAACACCCCCCGTCTTGGGATTTGCTCGGCCAGACCCGAGGCGACAAGCCTTTGTAAAGCCTCGCGGATTGGCGTGCGGGACACGTTGAATTGACCGGCCAGGCGGATTTCGTCAAGCCGGTCGCCATCGTTGAACCCGCCCGTGAAGACCAGCTCCTCGAGCGCGTCAGCAATGATATCGGCGCGACGCATTTCCATAAAAAAACTGTAGCGAGAGCGGGTTTTGTGCGCAAGTAGGAAAGTCTTGTATACAAAAATCTTGACTCTGAATTCAAAACTCCAAACACTGCCCCTTATGCTCACGGGTCATCAGGCCCACGGCAGTAATGGGAGGAAAACATGAAACACACCTTTATGGCGGCCACCGCCGCAACCGCGCTGCTTCTGGGAGGAATGGCAAACGCCGCCGATCTGCGCCTGTCGCATCAGTGGTCCAACAATGACGTGCGTCACAAGGTGGCGCAAATCGTCGCCGACGAAGTCGCCGCCGCCGATGTCGATCTCGAGATCAAGATTTTCGGGTCCAAGTCTTTGTTCAAGCCGCGCGAGCAGTATACCCCGCTCAGCCGTGGGCAGCTTGACATGACGGTCCTGCCGCTCAGCTACGCGGGCGGCCAGCAACCGGCCTATAACCTGACCCTGATGCCGGGGCTGGTGAAGAACCACGACCACGCCGCGCGCCTGTCGAACAGCCCCTTCATGGAGGCGCTCGAGGCCAAGATGGCCGAAGATGACGTTATGGTGCTGGTGCATGGCTATCTCGCGGGCGGCTTTGCCGGCAAGGAAAAGTGCATCACCAAGCCCGATGACATTCAGGGCCTCCAGACCCGTGCGGCGGGCAAGGCATTCGAGCAGATGCTGGCGGGCGCCGGTGCCTCGATCGCCTCGATGGCGTCGTCCGAGATCTACAACGCCATGCAAACCGGCGTTCTGGATGCGGCCAACACCTCGTCCTCGTCCTTTGTCTCGTACCGGATTTACGAGCAGGTGAGCTGCTACACGCCTGCGGGCGACGTGGCGCTGTGGTTCATGTATCAGCCGCTGCTGATGAACAAGACCACCTTTGAAGGGCTGACCGAAGATCAGCAGGCCGCGCTGATGGCCGGGGCGGAAAAGGCCGAGGCCTATTACCTTGAAGAGGCCAAGAAACAGGACGCCAATTCTGTCGAGGTGTTCGAGAAGGCGGGTGTCGAGATTGCCCACATGACGCCGGAGGAATTCGACGCATGGCGCGCCATCGCGCAGGAAACCTCTTACAAGGCGTTTGTCGAGCAGGTGCCCGACGGGCAGGAGCTGCTCGATATGGCGCTCGCCGTCGAGTGACGTGACCTGCATGCCGCGCCCCTCTGACCGGGTGCGGCATGTCTCGACCCAAATGACCCAAATCCAGACGACCATCAGGAGTGCCAAATGGCTGGCCAGACCTCGGGCGCCGTCGCGCGCACCGGAAATAACCCCTTCTTGCGCGCCGTCGCCGCGATCTCGAGCCTTGCGGGCTGGGTCTCGGCGGGCATGATCGTCTCGGCGGTGCTGATCACCTGTCAGATGATCTGGATCCGTTTCGTGATGAACGGCTCGACCATCTGGCAAACCGAGGCGGTGATCTATCTCATGATCGCGGCGACCCTGTTGGGCTTGCCTTACGTGCAGCGCCTGCGCGGGCATGTGAACGTGGACCTCATTCCGCTCGCCCTGCCGCGCCGGATGCGCAAGGGGCTGGCGGTTTTGACGCTGTCGCTGTCGATTGCCGTGGTCAGCGTCATGCTCTGGTACGGCTATGAATTCTGGCATTTCGCCTGGGCGCGCGGCTGGACCTCGGATACCATCTGGGCAGTGCGGCTGTGGATCCCCTATCTCGCCATTCCGGTGGGCTTTGCCCTGTTCCTCTTGCAACTGGTGGCCGATCTCGTGGCGCTGATCCTCGATATCGACACCCCATTCGGACTGGAGGACGCCTGATGGACCCGCTTCTGCTTGGCCTTATCGTCGCCATCGTGACCATCGTCGTGCTGTTCTCAGGTGTTTCGGTCGCGCTCGGTCTGCTGATCGTCTCGGGCGGCTTTCTGATCGTCTTCGACGGGATGCGGTCGCTCGAACTCATGCCGGAAATCTTCTTTGGCAAGCTCGACAATTTCGCGCTCCTGTCGATTCCGATGTTCATCATTATGGGGGCCTCTATCGCCTCGACCCGTGCGGGTGCCGATCTTTATGAGGCGCTGGAGCGGTGGCTGACCCGAGTGCCGGGTGGCCTCGTCATCTCCAACCTCGGGGCTTGCGCGCTCTTTTCGGCGATGTCGGGCTCTTCGCCTGCCACCTGTGCCGCCATCGGCAAGATGGGCATCCCCGAGATGCGCAAGCGCGGATACCCTGATTCCGTCGCCGCGGGCTCCATCGCGGCGGGTGGTACGCTCGGGATTCTCATTCCGCCATCGGTCACGATGATCGTTTACGGCATCGCAACGGAAACCTCGATTGGCCGCCTGTTTCTGGCGGGGGTCATTCCCGGGCTGCTGTTGGTCGCGCTCTTCATGGCGTGGTCGCTCTACCAGACATGGAAGGCGGGCGATGTGCGCCTGATCGGTGCCAAACCCTACACATGGGCGCAAAAGATCGAGATCCTGCCGCGCGTTCTGCCGTTTCTCGCGATCATCCTCGGCGTGCTCTATGCGATGTATGGCGGCATCGCCACGCCGTCCGAGACTGCGGCGGTCGGGGCGCTGCTGTGTCTGGTGATCGCCATGGTGATCTACAAGCTGTGGGATCCACGTGCGCTCTGGGTGGTGTTGCGCGACAGCACCCGCGAGAGTGTGATGATCCTCTTTATCATCGCGGCGGCGGGGGTGTTTTCCTACATGCTGTCCTCGCTCTTCATCACCCAATCCATCGCGGAATGGATCGGCACGCTTGACGTCAATCGCTGGATTCTTATGGGCGCGATCAACGTCTTTCTGCTGATCGCAGGCTTCTTCCTGCCGCCCGTCGCGGTGATTCTGATGGCAGCCCCGATCCTGTTGCCGATCATCACCACCGCCGGGTTCGACCCGATCTGGTTTGCCGTGGTGCTGACCATCAACATGGAAATCGGCCTGATTTCGCCGCCCGTGGGCCTCAACCTCTATGTGATCAACGGCATCGCACCCGATATCAAGCTCAAGACGATCCTCGTCGGCTCGCTGCCCTATGTCGGCTGCATGATCCTCGCGATCATCCTCTTGTGCCTGTTCCCGGGACTGGCCACATGGTTGCCGAATGCAGTGATGGGACTGGGCTGATGAGCGTACTGGCGGATCTTCTCTCAACGGTGTTCGAGCGGCGCTATCGCGGTGCCGCAGAGCCCGACCGGCAAAACCGCAGCATCGAGGCGCTGTGCCGCGATCTTCTGGGTAGTTCCGGCGAGGTGTCGGGCATGGCCCTCTCGCGGCTGATCCTTGATCGCTACGCGGGCATGGACGATGCGGGCAAACTGGCGTTTTTCGAGTTTCTGACGCAGGATATGGGCGTCGACCCCGAGGCGGTGCGCGACACGCTCGATGCGTTCGAGACGACGCCCGACCGCAGCACCTACCGCGCCTTCATGACCGCCGCCGAGCCGCCGCGACAGGAGCTTGCCCGCCGTCTCAATCAGGTGCCGGGGGCCACGGCGCAGCTTGTGGCGATGCGCTCGGATCTCTTGCGTCTCGCGCACGACACTCCGGGCCTTTCGGTGGTCGATCTCGATCTCAAGCATCTTTTTGCCTCGTGGTTCAATCGCGGCTTTCTGGTGCTGCGCCCGATCAACTGGACCAGTTCGGCGGATGTGCTGGAAAAGATCATCGCCTATGAGGCGGTGCATGCCATTGACAGCTGGGACGACCTGCGCCGCCGGTTGCAACCCACGGACCGGCGCTGTTTCGGCTTTTTCCACCCGGCGATGCCCGACGAGCCGCTGATTTTTGTCGAGGTCGCGCTCAGCCGGGGTGTTCCCGGCGCGATCCATGACGTGCTGTCGGAAGAGCGCGAGGCCATCGCGCCGGATGCCGCCGACACCGCCGTGTTCTACTCGATCTCCAACTGCCAGTCGGGGCTGGCGGGCATTTCATTCGGCAACTCGCTGATCAAGCAGGTGGCGGCAGACCTGTCGCAGGAATTGCCCAATCTCAAGACCTTCGTAACCCTGTCGCCGATTCCCGGCCTCACCCGCTGGCTGTCGGAGCGTGACAAGACCATGCCCGACGACGACGACGCCCGCCGTCAGATCACCGCGCAGTACCTGCTCCATGCCAAGCGCGACAAGGGCGGGCCCTATGACCCGGTGGCGCGGTTTCATCTGGGCAACGGGGCCTCGGTCCATGCGATCCATGCGGGGGCCGACCGCTCGCGCAACGGGCAAAAGCAATCCGGCGGCGTGATGGTGAATTACCTTTACGACCTGCGGCAGATTTCGCAGAACCACGAGCGATTTGCGGCCTCGGGCGAGATCGCCGCCTCGTCAGAGGTGACGGCCCTCGCCTCTGCGGCCGCCAAGACGACGGAATGAAGGACAAGACCATGGCCAACCCTCTCTATGACACGCTGTTCGGTCGCCATGCGGGCCGCAGCGCCCCGTTTCTCCACCTCGGCGACGGGCAAACGCTCAGCTATGACGCCTTTCTGCGGCTGACCGCGCGCTATGCCCATGCGTTCCGCGCGGCGGGGCTTGCGCCCGGCGACCGGCTCGCGGCGCAGATCGAGAAATCGCCCGAGGCGCTTGCGGTCTATGCGGCCTGCGTGCAGGCGGGCATCGTCTTTTTGCCGCTCAACACCGGCTATACCGGGGATGAGCTGTCGTATTTCGTGAGCGACAGCGGCGCGAAACTGCTGCTGTGCGATCCGGGCAAGGCCGACGCGCTCGGGCCGGTGGCCGAGGCGGCAGGGGCCGCACTGATGACGCTCGACGCAGGCGGCACCGGCACATTGACGGATGCGGCGCGTGATCTGCCCGAGACATTCGACACCACGCCGCGCGAGGGCGACGACCTTGCGGCGTTTCTCTACACCTCTGGCACCACAGGCCGCTCCAAGGGGGCGATGCTGACGCAGACCAACCTCTTGTCCAATGCCGAGGTTCTGGTCGACTATTGGCGGTTCAGCGCCGAGGATGTGCTGCTGCATGCGCTGCCGATCTTTCACACGCATGGGCTGTTTGTCGCGACCAACATCATCCTGCTGGCGGGCGGAACGATGATCTTTCTGCCGAAATTCGACGTGGACACGGTGATCGCGCAACTGCCGCGCGCCACCTCGATGATGGGGGTGCCGACCTTTTACACCCGCCTGCTGGACGATCCGCGTTTTACCCGCGAGCTGGTGGCGCATATGCGGCTCTTCACCTCTGGCTCGGCGCCGCTTCTGGCGGAGACGCATGTGGCGTTCGAGGAGCGCACCGGCCACCGCATCCTTGAGCGCTACGGCATGACCGAGACCAACATGAACACATCGAACCCTTATGACGGCGCGCGCCGGGCGGGGACCGTGGGCTTTCCGCTGCCGGGTGTGGATCTCAAGATCACCGATCCGCAGACCGGCGAGACCCTGCCGCAGGGCGAGATCGGGCTGATCGAGGTGCGCGGCCCGAATGTGTTCAAGGGCTATTGGAACATGCCCGAAAAGACCGCCGAGGAGCTGCGCGACAACGGCTTTTTCATCACCGGCGATCTGGGGCTGATCGACGATCAGGGCTATGTGCAGATCGTCGGGCGCAACAAGGACCTGATTATTTCAGGCGGCTACAACATCTACCCCAAGGAAATCGAATTGCTGCTCGACGATCAGCCCGGCGTTCTGGAAAGCGCGGTGGTGGGCGTGCCGCATCCCGATTTCGGCGAGACGGTGGTGGGCTTTCTGGTGCCGCAAAAGGGCGAAACGCTTGACCTTGATGCGATTGCCGCTGCCGCGTCGCAGAGCCTTGCGCGGTTCAAGCATCCGCGCAAGCTTATCGTGCTCGACGCCTTGCCGCGCAACACGATGGGCAAGGTGCAAAAGAACGTGCTGCGCAAGGAATACGAGGGGCTGTTTGCGCCCGCCTGACGACTGAAGCGAGAGCTGATTCACGGCCCGGTGCCCGATGGCACCGGGTCTTGTAGCGGCGACTTCTCTCGTCTCCGACCAAAGTATGAAGCTTGCCAAGCCATTAAAATTAAAACATAAAAATAGGTTTTCTTGTGCGCTTTCGCCAGTGGTGGCGAGTTGGCGTGAAAAAATCTCACATCTCAACCTTTTTTGCTAAAGTATTCGCATGGGGCGATCCCGCCACCGCCAAGTCCTTGACGGAGACCGTTCATGTTCCGCAAATTCCTGCTTGCTGTCGCAAGCCTTGTGTCGCTTGCGCAGACTGCCACCGCGCAGGAGGTCAACGCCGCCGTGCTGCGGGTGGATTACCCCGCGCTCTTGCCGGTGTCGCGCCTCGATTTGCGGCCCGAAGATCTGGGCTTTGCCGGCGCGCAATTGGCGACCGAGGATAATCAAACCACCGGGCGCTTCATGGGGCAGACCTATGTCACGCAGGCCGTGGCCGCGACGCCCGAAACTGCGCTGGCGGAATTTGAGCGGTTGCAGGGCGAAGGTGTCCGGTTCTTTGCCGTGCAGGCACGGGCCGAAGATCTGTTGGCGATGTCGCAGGCCGCCGCAGAGGGCACGCTGATCCTCAACACCCTCGCGCCTGATACGGCGCTGCGCAGCGATGGCTGCCGGGGCAATATCCTGCATGTTGTCCCGTCGCGCCGCATGTTCGCGGATGGGTTGGCGCAATTTCTGATCTGGAAGAAATGGCCACGCTGGGCGCTCATCCATGGCTCGCATCCCGAGGACATCGCGCTGGCCGACGCATACCGTGCCGCTGCCACCAAGTTCGGCGGCCGGATTGTTGCGGAAAAAGAGTTTACCGACACGGGGGGCGCGCGGCGAACCGATAGCGGGCATGTGCAGGTGCAACGGCAACTGCCGACATTCACGCAGGATCTGGCCGACCATGACGTGATCATTGCCGCCGATGAGACGGATGTTTTCGCGACCTACCTGCCGTTTCATACCTGGCAACCGTCTCCGGTTACCGGGTCTGCTGGTTTGCGCCCGGTGTCGTGGCATCCGGCGCTGGAGGCATGGGGGGGCACGCAGTTTCAGCATCGTTTCGAGGAATTGACGGGCCGGCGTATGCGGTCTGAAGATTATAACGCCTGGCTCGCGTTGCGTGTGATCGGAGAGGCGGTCACCCGCACGCAGAGCGCCGACCCCGCGACCGTGCGCAGCTATGCGCTGAGCGAGAATTTTGAATTGGCCGCGTTCAAGGGGCAGGCGCTGACCTTTCGCAACTGGAACGGCCAGATGCGCCAGCCGATCCTGTTGGCCGATGGCCGGATCACCCTGAGTGTATCCCCGCAGGAGGGGTTTCTGCATCAACGTTCGCTTTTGGATACGCTCGGTCTCGATCAGCCCGAGAGCGCCTGTACCGCCTTTGACCAATAGGAGAGACGCCCATGAAACGCCTTGCCCTTGCCACAGCCCTTGCCGCCCTGATGACCAGCCCCGCGCTGGCGGGAAAGGTGTTTGTCAGCAACGAACGCGGCAATACGATCACTGTTGTGGACAGCGAGACCTGGGAGGTGATCACCGAGTTTCCGGCTGGCAACCGCCCGCGCGGCATCACTGCCAGCCCCGATGGCAAGCATCTTTATGTGTGCGCCTCGGATGACAATCTGGTGCGGGTGTTCGACACCGAGACCTATGAGGAACTTCATACGCTGCCGTCGGGGCCGGACCCCGAATTGTTTGTGCTGCACCCGTCTGGCAACCCGCTCTATATCGCCAATGAGGACGACAACCTGGTGACCGTCACGGATGTGGACACCCATACCATTCTTGCCGAAGTGCCGGTCGGTGTTGAGCCGGAGGGCATGGGAATATCGCCGGATGGCAAATATGTGGTCAACACCTCAGAGACCACGAACATGGCGCATTTCATCGACACCACGTCCTATGAGATCGTGCAGAACACGCTCGTCGATCAGCGCCCGCGGTTTGCGCAATATACGGCGGATGGCGAGCACCTCTTTGTCAGCGCCGAAATCGGTGGCACGGTCAGCGTGATCAACCCGGATGGCGGCGCGATCGAGCACAAGATCAGCTTTGAGGTGCCGGGCATTGCGCCTGAATTGCTACAGCCGGTGGGCGTGCGGGTGACATCCGATGGCAAAAAGATCTTTGTGGCGCTGGGCCCGTCGAACCGCGTGGCGCTGGTCAATGGCGAGACGTTCGAGGTCGAGAAATACCTGCTCGTGGGGCAGCGTGTCTGGCAACTCGCCTTCGATGCCGAAGAAAAGTTTCTTTATACCACCAACGGCAATTCCAATGACATCTCGATCATCGACGTGGAGGCCGAGACGGTCGTCAAATCGGTGCAGGTGGGGCAGCAGCCCTGGGGTGTCGTGGTCGTGTCTGATTGATCCAACAGGGAAGAGGAAGAAGTGATGAAACATATACTGACCGCTGCCGCGTTTGCCATGCTGGCGGCCCCCGCCCATGCCGCGCCGCTCTGCGACGATATGGGGTTTGCCGGGCTATTGGCCAAGTGCAACCGAGGCGATGAGATCGCGGTTACGCTGGCCTCGGGCAAGCCCTTGGGCGAGGGGCCGATCACCCTGCAATCGGGTGCCTATTACGAGATGGAAATCACCGCAGACGGCAGCGCCGAATTGGCGCTGACCGGACCGGACTTCTTTCGCGCGATCTGGATGGACGAGATTGTGATCAACGACATCGAGATTCGCCCGATGGCGATCGACAGTTTCGAGTTTGACGACGCGGGAACCGCCGAGTTTTCGTTTATCGCCATCAAACCCGGCCGCTATAACATGCTGATCCCCGGGACCACGGGCGACAGTCAACGGATCGAGTTCATCATTCAATAGCCTTCCGGCCCGGTCTATGTTGTAACTGGACCGGGCAGGAACGGGGTATCATGACAGGGCTGAAAGTTGAGCGGCTTGGCTTTTCCTATGGCGCGAAACGCGCGTTGGAGAATGTGAGCTTTGACGTGGAGCAGGGCGCGTTTTGTGCGCTGCTCGGCCCCAATGGCGCGGGGAAATCGACGCTCTTTGCCCTGTTGACGCGTCTGTTTACCACCCGCGAGGGGCGGTTGACGGTGATGGGGCATGACATCGCCCGTGCGCCACGTCAGGCGCTGGCGCGGATCGGGGTCGTCTTTCAACAGTCAACGCTTGATCTGGACCTGAGCGTGCGGCGGAACCTGCGCTATTTCGCGGCGCTGCACGGGCTTGCCGGACGCGAGGCCGAGACGCGGATCGAGGCGGCGCTCGAACGTATGGCGATGCGCGAGCGTGCGGACGAGCTGGCGCGCGACCTCAATGGCGGGCATCGCAGGCGCACCGAGATCGCCCGCGCGCTGGTGCACCGCCCCGCCGTTCTGTTGCTGGATGAGCCGACTGTCGGTCTGGATGCCGAGGCGCGCCGCGCCATCACCGCCCATGTGCATGATCTGTGTGCCAGTGACGGGCTGACCGCGCTCTGGGCCACGCATTTGACCGATGAGGTCTGGCCCGATGACCGGCTGGTGATCCTGCATAACGGCCGGGTGCTGGCCGATGGCACCGCCCGCGAGATCGCCGGGCAAGAGGGCCTGACCGAGCGGTTCCTGAATTTGACCGGGGCGCCGGTATGAGGGCGCTGCTGACCGCGCTCTGGGCTATCGTCGCGCGGGAGGCGCTTCGATTCTCGCGGCAGCGGTCGCGGTTCGTGTCGGCCCTGGTGCGGCCTCTGGTCTGGCTGGTGGTGTTTGCCGCAGGGTTTCGCGCGGCGCTGGGCCTGTCGATTATTCCGCCGTACCAGACCTATATCACTTACGAGACCTATATCGTGCCGGGGCTGTGCGGGATGATCCTGTTGTTCAATGGCATGCAATCCTCGCTCAGTCTGGTTTACGACCGCGAGATGGGGTCGATGCGGCTCTTGCTGACAAGCCCGTTGCCGCGCTGGTGGCTGCTGTTTTCCAAGATCCTGGCGGGCACGGCGGTGTCGGTGCTGCAATGTTACGCGTTTCTTGGCATTGCGGCGGCGATGGGGATCACCATGCCGCTCATGGGCTATGTCTATGTTCTTCCGGCTCTCATTCTGGGCGGTGTCATGCTTGGCGCGCTTGGCGTGGCGCTGTCATCCTTCATCAGTCAGATGGAGAATTTTGCAGGTGTGATGAATTTCGTGATCTTTCCGACGTTTTTCATGTCGACCGCGCTCTATCCGCTCTGGCGTATGGCGGAAAGCTCTGTGCTGTTGCGTGACATTTGCGCGTTCAATCCGTTCAGTCATACGGTCGAGCTCATTCGCTTTGCTCTATACGAGCAGTTCAATGGCATGGCGCTCTTGTGGACGATGCTTGCCGGTATGATCTTTCTTGGCCTTGCGCTTTGGGGCTATGATCCGGGGCGCGGGCTGATGCGGAGGCGTGGATGAAACCGATGTCAGACCTTGGTGTGAGTATGCCGATGCGAGACCCTTTGATAGGATAATGTCATGACACCGAAATCGGCGCATATTTCCGGCACCCGGCCCGCGCCTGCGGGCAACGGGACCTTTGGCGCCGCGCTGATCGTCGACGATCATCCGCTGTTTTGCGACGCGCTCTCCATGACGCTCAAATCGGTGGCTGGCATTTCAAGCATCGAGACGGCGGAGAGCCTTGATGCGGCCATGGCCATGATCGCCGACAATGGCCCGCCGGATATCATCGTGCTCGACCTCAACCTGCCGGATGTGACCGGCCTCGACGGTCTGGCGCGGCTCAAGTCCGTGGCGGATGAGACGCCGATTGTCGTGGTCTCTTCGATGTCCGAGAGCCGCATGGTGTGTTCTGTCATCCATGCCGGTGCGGCGGGCTTTGTCCCGAAGCACAGCCAACGCCCGGTTTTTCGCGCGGCGTTCGAGGCCATCGCGGCGGGCGAAGTGTTTGTTCCGGAAGGTGTGGTCCTGACCGAAACGCCGGATCAACCGGTGACCGACCGCGACGAGGCGGTCGAGCGATTGGGCCACCTGACCCGTCAACAGGCGCGTATTCTGCAGCTGATCTGCGAGGGGCGGTTGAACAAGCAGATCGCCTATGAGTTGTCGATTGCGGAAACCACGGTCAAGACCCATGTCACGGCGATCATGCGCAAGCTGGGCGTGCAAACCCGCACCCAAGCGGTGCTGATCGCGCAAATGGCCAGCTTCTCTAACGTCTTGCGCGAGAGCGACTAACCGGACTAACCTTTCCCAAGGGGCGGAGGGGCCCCACGGGAGGAGACATGGACAGCAGCCTGATGCACCCGGGCGCGCTGGGTTGCGACACAATCGTCGCGCGCGCCGAGGTTCCGCATGACGCACCCGACGCCATTGGCCGCCTGCGCCGTGCCATGGGCGAGACGCGTCTGGCGCTCGTGCTGTTCTTTGTCGCCCCCGAAGCGGATTTCGACGGGCTGATGGCCGAGGCAAGCCGGGTCTTTTCCGAAACGCGGTGCGTGGGCTGTACCACCGCCGGAGAGATCGGGATGGGGGGCTATGTCAGTGGCAGTATCGTCGCCATCGGCTTTGCCGCCGATCATTTTCACGCGGTTCTTCAGATCGTGACCCCGCTCGACGATCTCGACAGCACGGCCTGCGTGTCGCAGACCGTACGCGCGCGCGCCTGGCTGGGGACGCAGGCCGGTGACGCGCTGCCCAATGAGTTTGCCTTTCTCGCCGTCGATGGCCTCTCGCTCAAGGAGGATGAGCTGGTCTCGGCGATTGCGGCGGGGCTGGGCCCGATGCCGCTCTTCGGAGGGTCCGCCGCGGATGGTGAGCGCTATGCGCAGACGCTGATTTCGTGCGACGGGATCACGCTTCGCAATGCCGCCGTGGTGTGCCTCATGCGGACCGATTGCCCGGTGCGGGTGTTTCGGCTCGATCATTTCGAGCCGACCGACCGGCGCATGGTTGTGACAGATGCCGACCCGGCGCGGCGCATCGTTCACCAGATCAACGCAGAGGTGGCCGCCGAGGAATATGCCCGCATCCTTGGGTGCCGGGTCGAGGATCTGACCGCGTCGACCTTTGCCGGGAATCCGGTTGTCGTGCGTATCGGCGGCCAGCATCATGTGCGCGCCATCCAATGCGCCGAGGCAAATGGGGATCTGCAATTCTTTTCCGCCATCGACGAGGGTCTGGTGCTGACCTTGGCGCAATCTCAGGACATGGTGGCACATCTGGATCGAGAGCTGGCGGCATTGGCGCATGAGACCGAGCCGCTGACGGTGCTGGCCTGTGACTGCATCCTGCGCCGGACCGAGGTGCAGCAACGCCAGATCGGCCCGCAGATCTCGCGTATTCTGGCGGCGCATCGGGTGGTCGGGTTTTCCACCTATGGCGAGCAGATCAACGGGCTGCATGTCAATCAGACAATGACCGGGGTGGCGATCTACCCCCCGAACGGACGCTAGGACATGATGGACGGGTTGATCGACCGTTCCGATCCGCTGGAGCGGCAGAACGACAAATTGCTCAAGATCATCGAGGTGCTGATGCGCCGCGTCGAACAGGTGACTGACGATGGCGGCGTAGCCTATGCCCATTTCGAGCGGGCCGTGATCCTCGAAGACCAGATCACCGAGCGGACCCGCGATCTGGAGCACGCGCTCGACCTGCTCAACGATTCGAACGCGCAATTGGCGCAGGCCACGCGGCAGGCCGAGCGTGCGCGCTCTGATCTGGCCAATGCCATCGAGACGATCCAAGAGGGCTTTGCTCTGTTTGACAGTGATGGGCAACTGGTGCTGCACAACAGCCGGTTTGGCATGTACATGCCCGATCTGGTGGCCGAATTGCGCCCCGGTCTCGAATTTGCCGACTACGTGCGACATGCCAGCGAGAGCCGCTTTCTGGAGCTGCCAGATGCGCAGAGCAGCGGTGAGTGGGCGGCACGACGGATGCAGCTGCATCAGGAAAAGCATGTCATGTTCAATCTCAACCTGACCGGCGATTGCTGGGTGCAGGTGAGTGAACATCGCACGCGTGACGGCCAGACCGTTATCCTGCAAACCGATATCACCGATATCATCCGGCTGGAACGCCGCGAACGTGGCAAGATGCTGGACGATCAGGCGCAGCTGATCCGCGCCACGCTCGAACATATTGATCAGGGTGTCTGTATCTTTGACAGGGGTGGCCAGTTGCGGGGCTGGAACCAGAATGCGGGCGGAATGCTCTCGATACCGGTATCGAGATTTCGCGTCGGTATCGAGTTTGACGTGATCCTGCGCCGCATCGGCAGTGATTTCGAGATCGAAGGAGGCCTGACGCCGCGTGACATCGCGGCTTGGGTGGCCGCATCGGACCGGCGCGCGCCGCTGCGTTTCTACATGCGGTCGGGCGCACACAAGACGCTGGATGTCTTTGCCCGTCAGATGCCCGACCGGGGCTTTGTCATCAGCTTTTCGGATGTAACGTCCGAACGGGCGGCGGCCCGTGCCCTGGCCCATGCCAACGAGCGGCTGGAGCAGCGGGTGCGTGACCGCACGCTCGAACTGGAGGACGCGCTCGCCAAGGCAGAGCGCGCCAATGCCTCCAAGTCGCGCTTTGTCGCGGCGGCGAGTCATGACCTGCGTCAGCCGCTATCGGCGGCGCGGCTCTATCTGGCGTCAATTGAAGAAGAGCTTGCCAGCTCCGAGCATCGCACGCTCATGGACAAGGCACAGCGTGCGCTGACCAGTGTCGAGGATATCATCGACGCGCTGCTCGATATCTCACGGCTGGAATCGGGGCATGTCGAGGTGGATGTGACGCATGTGCCCCTGCGCCGTATCCTCGATCAACTGTTCGATGAATTCGCCCCGGCTGCGGCCCTCAAGGGGCTTGACCTGCGCTATGTCCCCTGTGCCGCCACGGTTGAGAGCGACTCGAGCTATCTGAGGCGGATTCTGCAAAACCTTATCGCCAACGCGATCCGGTATACCGGGTCCGGCAAGGTGTTGGTCGGTGCGCGGCGCCAGGGGCGGAATCTGAGACTTGAGGTGCGCGATACGGGACCGGGTATCGCGCCCGCAGATCAGGACCGGATCTTTCAGGAATTTCACCGGCTCGATGCTCATGTCAGTGCTGCCGAGGGCATGGGGCTGGGTCTTGCCATTGTCGAACGCGCCTGCGCGCTGTTGGGGCATCCTCTGGAATTACGCTCGGATCTGGGCTGTGGCGCCTGCTTTAGCGTGACCGTGCCCTTGGTGCATTCCGGACGTCCCGGCCAAGAGGTGCGGATCGTCACTCATTCCGGTGGCGCACGCCCGTCGTTGGATGGGCGGATCGTGCTGCTTGTCGAGAAAGACCCGGATTTGCGGCAGGCCATGACCCTGCTCTTGCAGGGCTGGGGGGCAGACGTGGTCGACGCGAGCAACCTCGCGGAGGCCGAAGCGCAGTTGGCGGATCTCGGTCTCAGTCCTGATGCGATGCTGGTGGATTATGAACTGGAGGACGGTGTGCTCGGACCTCAGGTGGTGTCGCGTATCGTGGCACGACACGGCGAGATCCCCACCCGGATCATCACCGGCCACCTCTCTGCGGAGGTGCGTGCACACTGTAGTTCAGAGGGGCTGGACGTGTTGGCAAAACCACTTGTGCCCGCGCAGCTCGAAGCATTCCTGGCGGTCCCGGCATCAACCTGACGCCCGGACGAAAAAAGCAAGAGGCGGCCGGCTGGCCGCCTCTCAGGGTGGGTTACTTGGGCATGATCACCCCGTCGATGACGTGGATCACACCGTTGCTGGCCTCGATATCGGCCTGCACCACGTTGGCGCCATCGACGGTAACACCGCCCTCGGTGCCGATGGTGACCTCGCCGCCCTCTACGGTGGCGGCGGTCATGCCGTCGCTGAGGTCGCCCGACATGACCTTGCCCGGCACCACGTGATAGGTGAGGATCGCGGTCAGCTTGTCCTTGTTCTCGGGCTTGAGCAGGTCTTCGACGGTGCCTTCGGGCAGGGCGGCGAAGGCCTCGTTGGTCGGAGCGAAGACGGTGAACGGGCCGTCGCCCTTCAACGTCTCGACAAGGTCTGCGGCCTGAACGGCGGCGACGAGGGTGGAGAAGCTGTCATTGCCCGCGGCGATATCGACGATGTCCTTGGAGTGGTCATCGGCGAAGGCGGGGCCTGCCATCAGGGTGGCTGCGGTCAGGGCAAGATAGGTTCTGCGAAACATCTGTGTCGTCTCCTTTTGAGCATCAGTTTCAAGTGATGCCTGCGTGGCATCATGGCGAGACCTACGCGCCGAAGGTGCCACTGGTTCACAGGGGATTTCCGCCGATGCGATTTGACGAAACCGGGCGGCTCGCTAAGCCTCGGGGATTTGTAACATCCAGTCACGTTTTTGTGTTCTCACGGACAATCGCCTGCGTTTCAGGGGCGTTTCAAACGGGCTGTCCTGTCATTATGCCGCGCCCGGGCCAATGGCCCGGATGGCGTGATAACGCCTTGTCACAGGCCTGTGCCGGGTGATTTCACCGCTTGCCTGCCCCCTGCGAAAGGCGCAGTTTGCGAGGTGACACCGCGCGCGCGGGGTATTGGATCATTGGAGATTTCAAAATGGGGTATGTGACGCAGATCCTCGAGGTTCTGGCGCTGTTGTTCGTGTTGCTTCTGGGGGTCGTGGTCTTTGTCGCGGTGCTGTTCTACATCCTCGACAAGACGCAGCCCGGCGACGCGATCCGGCGCAATTATCCGGTGATCGGGCGGTTTCGCGGGCTGTTCACCAAGCTGGGCGAATTTTTCCGACAGTATTTCTTTGCGATGGACCGCGAGGAGATGCCGTTCAACCGCGCGCAGCGGGATTGGGTGAGCCACGCCACCAAGGGCAAGGGCAACACGATCGCCTTCGGCTCGACCCGCAATCTCGGGGTGCCGGGGACGCCGATCTTTGTGCCCGCCGCCTTTCCGCCGCTCGACGATCAGTTCGCGGTGACAGCGCCGATGGAGATCGGGCCGACGGCGGCGATTCCCTACAAGGCCAAGTCGATCTTCAACGTCTCGGGCATGAGCTATGGCGCGATTTCGCGCCCGGCGGTCGAGGCGCTGAGCCGGGGCGCGGCCAGGGCGGGCATCTGGCTCAATACCGGCGAGGGCGGGGTCAGCCCGTTCCACTTCAAGGGCGGCTGCGATCTGGTCTATCAGATCGGCACTGCGAAATACGGCGTGCGCGATGCGCTGGGCAAGCTGAGCGATGAGCGCTTGCGCGAGGTGTCGGACAATCCCTGTATCAAGATGTTCGAGTTGAAGCTGGCGCAGGGGGCCAAGCCCGGCAAGGGCGGCATCCTTCCCGGTGAGAAGGTCAGTTCCGAGATCGCCGACATTCGCGGCATCGAGATCGGCAAGGACAGCATCTCGCCCAACCGCCATGCCGAGATCAACGATTACGGCGAGCTCTTGGACATGATCGTGCATATCCGCGAGGTGACCGGGCGGCCCGTCGGCTTCAAGACCGTCGTCGGCTCGTCCGAGGCGTGGGAGGCGATGTTCGAGCTGATCGTCGCACGCGGCACCGATTGCGCGCCCGATTTCATCACCATCGACGGCGGCGAGGGCGGCACCGGGGCCGCGCCCATGCCGCTGATGGATCTGGTCGGCATGCCGATCCGCGAGGCCTTGCCGCGCATGGTGGACCTGCGCGACCGGTACGGCCTCAAGAACCGCATCCGCATGATCGCGAGCGGCAAGCTGATCAATCCCGGCGATGTGGCCTGGGCGCTCTGTGCCGGGGCGGATTTCGTCACCTCGGCGCGTGGCTTCATGTTCTCGTTGGGCTGCATTCAGGCGCTGAAGTGCAATCGCAACACCTGCCCCACCGGGATCACCACCCATGACAAGCATCTGCAACGCGGGCTGGTCGTCGAGGACAAATACGTCAAGGTCGCCAGTTACGCGCAATCGGTGATCAAGGAGGTCGAGATGATCGCCCATTCCGTGGGCGTGGCCGAACCGCGCCAGATGCGGCGGCGGCATGTGCGGCTGGTGCAGGCCGATGGCTCCTCGATCCCGTTCAACAAGATCCGGCCAAGTTACAACCCGGACGCGGCTTTGTGATCGGCTGATTTGAAACCCTCGGCTGGCATGACGCGTGTCTGTCTCTATATTATGCAGGACAGATCAGGAGGATGACATGGCCAACCGCTGGACGAATACGCTGCTTGAGCGTGACGTGACACCCGAGAGTATCTATCTCAACCGACGGCAGATGATCGCGGGGGCGGCGGGCCTTGGCCTCATCGGCGGGGCCGGGGGCGCACAGGCACAGGACGGTGCGCTGGAGCCCAATAGCTGGGAGGATATCACCAGCTACAACAACTATTACGAGTTCGGCACCGACAAGGGCGACCCGGCCCGTTATGCCGACGCGCTGACGATCGAGCCGTGGAGCGTGCGCATCGACGGTCTGGTGGACAAGCCCGGCGACTATGCCTTTGATGAGATCATGGCGAAGATGACGGTCGAGGAGCGGCTCTACCGCTTCCGCTGTGTCGAGGCGTGGTCGATGGTGGTGCCGTGGAACGGCTTTGAGCTGGCGGATCTGCTGAGCCTCGCCGGCGTGCAATCGGGTGCCAAATACGTGGCCTTCGAGACCGTGCTGCGCCCCGACGAAATGCCCGGTGTGCGCTATCCCGTGCTCGACTGGCCCTATGTCGAGGGGCTGCGGCTGGATGAGGCGATGCACCCGCTGACGATCATGGCCACGGGCATCTATGGCCGCGACATCCCCAACCAGAACGGCGCGCCGCTGCGCCTGATCGTGCCGTGGAAATACGGGTTCAAGTCGATCAAGTCGGTGGTGCGGATCACGCTGACCGACGCGGAGCCGCCGACCAGCTGGAACAAGGCCAATGCCAGCGAATACGGGTTCTATTCCAACGTGAACCCCGAGGTCGATCACCCGCGCTGGTCGCAAGCCACCGAACGCCGCATCGGCGGCGGGCTGTTTTCGTCGCGTATCCCGACGCAGATGTTCAACGGTTACGGTGACGAGGTGGCGGCGCTCTATGAGGGCATGGACCTGACCAAGCACTTCTGATGCTGGTGGACCGGATCAATACCGTGGTGCGGCGTGTGCCGGTCTGGTCGGTGTGGCTGATCCTGTTGGTGCCCGCCGTCTGGACGTTTTATCTGGGTCTGACCGGCGGCCTTGGGGCGGAACCGATCAAGGCGCTGGAGCGGGAGCTGGGCGAGGTTGCGTTGCAGTTGGTGATTCTCGGTCTCTGCATCACGCCGCTGCGCCGGTTCCTCGGGCTCAACCTGATCCGCTTTCGCCGGGCAATCGGCCTGCTGGCCTTTACCTATGTCGCGCTGCATCTGCTGGTCTGGCTGGTGCTCGACGTGCAGATCCCGGCGCAGATCTGGGCCGATATCGTCAAGCGGCCTTATGTGACGGTCGGCTTTACCGCCTTTCTGATGATGATTCCGCTGGCCCTGACCTCCAATGACTGGTCGCTGCGCCGCCTTGGGCCGCGCTGGCGGCGGTTGCACAAGCTGACATACGGGGTGGCGGTGCTGGGTGCGGTGCACTTCATCTGGCTCAGCAAGGGATTTCAGATCGAGCCATTGATCTATCTGGCGGCGATTCTGGCGCTTCTGGCGCTGCGCCTGCGCGTAAGATGGCGAACGCAGCGGGCGTGAGTCGGCCTTTATGATCAGAGATCCTGCCGGGATTGCGGGGGAAATCGCGCTCTGTTGGGGGTAACTCTGTGGATAACCCAAGATCCGGGATCGGGGCGAAATCAGCGCCGAAAGAATGTTGCGTGCGCGGCCCTGAAACTGACGTTAATTTCCCTTAACCTATTTTAATCACGGAGAAATCCGCTTCTTTGAAAAAAACATGACAAAAGGCGAAAAAGGGGGTTGCGGGTTTGGTGAGCTATCCGTAAAAGCCCTTTCACCGGCGGCGCTGAGGTGCTGCTGGGACGCTGGACGGGACGGGGCTGATGCTCTGGAGTGCGAGGCGGGATAGAATATCTGAGGTATGATTGGCGGGTTGCGCTAG
>NZ_CAMYMD010000060.1 GCF_947259555.1 uncultured Roseovarius sp. | reverse complement strand
GGCGGCGGCGGCGTGGCCGCGTTCCGGCAGGCGCAGGCGAAAGCGGATCTCGCCCGCCGCAGAGAGACCGCAGAGAAAGTGCTGCCCGGTGGTGTCACGCGCGGCCGCGAGAAAGCGCGGGGCGCCCGCCTCTGCCCAAAGCGGGGCGGGGCAGAGCGTGGATGCGGCGAGACTGCCGAGCAGCGTGCGGCGGTGGATCATGTCTCAGTCTCCATCGGCTGCGTTGAAGCCTGCGGCGACGCCAAGTGCTGTGCCGATCTCCTGCGCGGCGGTCTCGCGTGCCTCGCGGATGCGCGATTGGAGGCTTTCGATGCGGATGCGTGATTGCGGCTCGGACACCCCGGCAAGACGCGGATCATCCAGGCGCTTTGCCTCGCTCAATGCATCGTCGATGGCGTCGAGCGTGCGAGAGGGAGTGCCCGCCAGATGCGTTGCCAGATCGCGCAGCGCCTCAAGCGAGAGGGTGACATTGCGCAGGGGGCGGTCAGAGCGATAGGCCTCGGCCTGACGCGGTCGGGGCCGCTCGAATGTGCCAAGCGGGCGGCCAAGGCGTTGATCGGTGTTGAACTCAAGACCGCTCAGAAGCGCCGTGAGCAGCGCGCGTTTGGCCTCTTGCGGTGCAAGATAGGTGGTGTTGTCAGGTTCTCCAGCGTTGCGCAGAAGGGCGGCATGCCCGTCTTGCCATGCGGTGTGGATCTCGCGGGCCATGCGGGCGAGGTCATCAGCGATTGCCTGGATCAGGTGGCAGGGATAGCTGCCCGCATTGTAGCTGCTGAGGTCGTCGTCAAAGAGCAAGCGATCGAGCGCCATCAGACCACGGGCGGCGACGCTCACGGTGGCAAAGGCGGCGGGGTCTTTGACCACCGGGTCGTCGTCCGCGATCAGGCCCGTGAGGCTGCGCGCCGTGATGCCACGCGGATCGGGCCAGAAGGCAATGGCGAGCGCGCGGCCCTCATCCTCAACCGGGCCAAAGCGCAGATGCGCCACATCTATCCATGCGTCGAATGCCGCGTGATAGGCCGGGCGCAGGGCAGGAGCGGTGCACTCTGTCTCGGCGGCTGCGTCAAGGGCTGCGGTGGCCTGAGCAAAGCGCTGGTAGCCCGGCAGGATGTGGTCGTCTATGGCACTGGCCAGATCCGCGCACAGGGGCGTGGCGAGGCAGAGGGCGGCAAGGGTCAGGCGCAACAGCATCACAGGCTCTCCAGAAAACGGAGGAGCGCGGCGCGGTCCTCTGGTGGCATCTCGGTTACGGTGTCGCGTGCCGCTTGTGCCTCGCCGCCGTGCCACAGGATCGCCTCCAGAAGGGAGCGCGCGCGCCCGTCATGCAGGAATTGGGTATGTCCGTTCACCGCTTCGGTCAAGCCGATGCCCCAAAGCGGTGGGGTGCGCCATTCGCGGCCCGTGGCCCGCGCCTCGGGGCGATGATCGGCCAGACCCTCGCCCATGTCATGCAGCAGCATGTCAGTATAGGGCCAGATCAGCTGAAAGCTCTGTTCGGGTTGGTCGGTGAGCCGGTGGGTGACGTGTTTGGGCGTGTGACAGGCGGTGCAGCCGGTGGTATAAAACACCTCCTTGCCGCGCAGAACCTCGGGGGCGTCCACATCGCGGCGCGCGGGCACTGCGAGGTTGCGCGAATAGAAGGTCACGAGATCGAGCCCCTCGGCGTCGATTTCCCATGTCCGGGCGTCGCCATCACCATGCGGGGCCTCGCGGCAGGCTGTTTGCGCTGACGTGCATTCGCCCCAAGGATCCGGGAAGAGCGGGTTGGATATACCGATATCCCCGGCAAAGGCACTGGCGGATTGCTCGCGGATCGTCGGGTTGCCCGCCTTGAGACCAAAGCGGCCCAGCATGGGGCGGTCATGCTCGACCGACCAGACGATCTGGGCGCGGCCCGAGATGCCGTCGCCGTCGGCATCGTCCGGGTCGGCATTGGCCAGAATGTCGGCGGCGGGAATGGCCTCTAGCAGGCCGAGCCCGATCATCGGCGGCGCGACACGGGGCGAGAGCATCGCGCCGGGGGCAAGTGGGCCATGACCAAGATCAGCGGCGGCGTAGGTGGGCGCGCGCAGGTGGGCGACGTCGCCGCCTGAAAGGGGAATTGCGATTTCAGTATAGGTCATATCCATCCGGTATTCCGGGGCGTGGCCCTGAACGGCGAAATCCTGCAATTGCGCGCCATAGGTCGGATCGGGACGGGTGCGCTCGGGGGCATCGCCCAACGCGGCGAGGTAGGTTTCAAGCCTGGTCATGTCCGCCTCGGGGTCGGCGGGCACAGAGAGGCGCAGGAACATCGAGATGGCACCGTCCTCGGTGCCTTCGGGGGGGTGGCCACGGCCGTCTTTCAAATGGCAGCGTTGGCAGGAGCGGGCGTTGTAGAGTGGGCCGAGACCGTCGGAGGCCAGTGTGGACGAGGGCGAGGAGACCCAGAGCTTACGAAAGAGGCCGTTGCCGACCTTGAAATTCAGCTCACGCTCGAACGAGATATTGGCGGACGCGTGCGAAAAGGCGTGTTCATTGGCTCGGGCGGGCACGGTGGCGGCCCCGCCGGAATTGGCCTCGAATTTCTCTGGTGCGGTGAAATCCGTGGTTGGGCGGGTGATATCGGCGATGCGCGCGGCCTCGGCGGCGGTGCGCGGGACGATTGGCAGATGTGGTTCGTCCAGAGGGGCGGCGACGGTCGCGCCCGCGATCAGGATGACTATGCAGGAGGCCACAATGGCCTTGCGATATGGCTGGGATTTGAACACGGGCGTGACCTTTTCCTATCGTTCCCAGAATGCTCGGGCGAGGAGCGCGCCGATGGTATGCGCCGTGTCGCCGCCGTAGCGATAGGCGAATGCCGCGCTCAGACCTTTGGCGACCGTCCCGCCGCGTGTGGCGATCCGGTCTGTTCGCGCGGCGGTGCTTACTGAAAGACCGCGTTGGGGTTGTCGAGGCTGTCGGAGCCCTCAAAGGCGATGCCCTCCAGCCCGAGCGCCGCGACCGCGCGCTCGATGCTGCGGGTCTGCGCCACCAGCGCATCCACTGCGCCCATGATCAGCGCCTCGCCTGCCGCATTGTCGCGCGCGAGCATCTGGTCATAAGACATCCCTGCCTCTGCCGTGGTCTTGATCCGTCCCAGCATGGCCATGGTGTGATCGAGATCAGAGCGAAGCGTGGTATCGACCTCGGGTGCGGTCCCGGCCACCAGATCGGCGAGCGCGGGGCCTGAGACAACGTTGCCATCGACCCGCACATAGGCACCGTGATAGACGTTGCGAATGCCAAGCCCGTCGTAATAGTGGCTGTTGTGGGTGTTGTCGGAGAAGCAGTCATGCTCTTCTTCGGGATCGTTCAGCATGACGCCAAGCTTGATCCGCTCGCCCGCCTGTTCGCCGTAAGACAACGATCCCATGCCGGTCAGGATCGTCTTGATGCCGGCATCTTCGTCGGACAGGACTGCTGCGCGCGCGTCGCCGCCCTGGGCCCATTGTGATGCCATCCAGTCCAGATCGCTGACCAAGAGCTCGGTCGCGGCCTTGAGATATTCGGCGCGGCGGTCGCAGTTGCCGCCGGTGCAGGCGTCGCCCTGTGCATAGTCGGTCCAGGGACGATTGCCAGCACCCGGCTCGGTTCCGTTCAGATCCTGACCCCAGAGCAGGAATTCAACCGCATGATAGCCCGTGGCGACATTGGCCTCGACCGCGTCGGCCTCGTGCAGTTCTCCTTCGAGCAGGGCGGGGGTGATTGAGCTTGCGTCGATCTCTTGGCCCGAAAGTGTAAAGCTGGGGTTGGCGATGACGTTGAGCGCGGCATAGGGGTTGGCGTCCGTGGCGCCGGCGCCCGCAGCATCGACATAATCGATCAGTCCCTCGTCGAGCGGCCAGGCGTTCACCTTGCCTTCCCAGTCGTCGACGATGGCATTGCCAAAGCGGTAGACTTCGGTCTGCTGGTAGGGCACGCGCGCTGCAAGCCAGGCACTCCGTGCCGCTTGAAGGGTGGAAGCCGAGGGATTGGCTGTCAGTGCTGCGACAGTGTCTCGCAGGGTCTTTGCTGTGGTCAGGCTGTCGGTATAGGCTGCCTCGGCGATATCGGCGTAGGTACCCAGAACCTCGGCCTTGGTGGCGGCCAAGGCGGGCAGGGCCGTCAATGCTGTGCTGGCAAGCGCGGCGAGAAGTGTGCGGGTCATGTTATGTCCTTTCGGTCAATAGAGTGCATGACATCGCGCACCCGATCCGGCCGGGATGTCCGGCAGAGCGCATGTGCCGCCTGTCTGGATGGTCAGAACTCGGATCAAACACAGCTGGGACATGGGCACCTCTCGGGTGGCGATGTCTCCGGGCTGCGGGCGCTGGCTAGGAGATGGCTTTGGCCTATCCCCGAATCTCTCGTTTGTCAAACCTGATTAAAATAGTCGGCAATGCGGTTGTGATGGTTCCGGGCCCTCGTTCACAACACCCCGATATCTGCGAGCGCCGCCGACAACTCCGGAGGCAGGCTGTCATCGCCTGTTCGTGCCGGGCCGAGATCTGCGGGCGCATCCGCACCTGGCAGGTAGCGCCAGCCCTGAAACGGCCGCCTCGTGGCCGTCGTGGTACGGACAAGCGTCGGGTCGAGCACTATGGCGCAACGGCGAATACCGTCGCCCCCCGTCACCTCGTCGAGTCGCAGGATGCGCTGGCGGCATTGCACAAGCCCCTGGATCACCCAGTAGATCGAGCCGCCTTCGAGCAGTTCTTTCTCACGTTTGGGCCACATCCGGGTGATATGGCAGGGATGGCCGTCCGGGGCCTTGGCGCGCGGGTTTTGCTGCCACTCCATCAGCCCCTCGACCGATTTGGTGCCGACACTGAGTTTGATGAGATGCAGAGCCACGCGCGAATCCTCTATGAGTTGCCAGATATCGTAGCGTTCTCACTGCGAGGGGCAAGAGATGGTGGAAATCGCGACACGGGACGGCTATCCTTTGCGTCTGCCACCGACCAAGGGAATCGCCGCTCATGACCCGTTTTGCCGCCCCGATCGCGGAACAGATCTGGACTATGAAATACCGTTTCGTGAATGACGAAGGCGGTGATGCCAGCGTCGAGGACACCTGGAGGCGGATCGCGCGGTCTCTGGCCCGCGCCGAAGCGGATCCGGATGTCTGGGAAGAGCGGTTCTACGAGGCTCTGGCGGATTTCAAGTTCCTGCCCGCAGGACGGATCACCGCTGGAGCAGGCACCGGGCGCAAGGTCACGCTGTTCAACTGCTTCGTCATGGGCACCATCCCCGACGACATGAGCGGCATTTTTGACAATCTGCGCGAGGCGGCGCTGACCATGCAGCAGGGCGGCGGCATCGGCTATGATTTCTCGACGATCCGGCCCAAGGGCGCGGTGGTCAAGGGCGTGTCGGCGGATGCAAGCGGGCCGCTGTCGTTCATGGATGTCTGGGACGCGATGTGCCGCACGATCATGTCCGCGGGATCACGGCGCGGCGCGATGATGGCGACCATGCGCTGCGATCACCCCGATATCGAGGATTTCATCGCCGCCAAGTCCGATGCGGCGCGGCTTCGGATGTTCAACCTGAGCGTTCTGGTGACGGATGCTTTCATGGAAGCCGTGAAGGCAGACGGGCCCTGGGAGCTTCAATTTGATGACAAGGTGTATCACACCGTGCAGGCGCGTGACCTGTGGAACCGGATCATGCAGGCGACCTATGACTATGCCGAGCCGGGGGTGATCTTCATCGACCGGATCAATCAGGCGAACAACCTTGCCTATTGTGAGGAAATCGCCGCGACCAATCCTTGCGGCGAACAGCCCCTGCCGCCCTATGGGGCCTGCCTTTTGGGCTCGATCAACTTGGCGCGGCTGGTGATCGAGCCATTCGAACCGCGCGCGCGGCTCGATGCGGCGGCGCTCAAGGACTTGGTGCGCGTGGCAGTGCGGATGATGGACAACGTGGTGGACGTATCGCAATTCCCGCTCGCAGCGCAGGCCGAGGAGGCGCGCAACAAGCGGCGGATCGGGCTGGGTGTCACTGGGTTGGCCGATGCGCTCCTGATGCTTGGGCTCCGCTATGGCTCTGACAAGGCGGTGCGGCAGACAGAGATCTGGATGCACAAGATCGCCGTCGCCGCCTACCTCGCCTCCGTGGATCTGGCGCGGGAAAAAGGAGCGTTTCCGCTGTTCGATGCGGATGGTTTCCTGGCCTCTGGCAACTTGCAGAACATGGATGAAAGCGTGCGCGCAGCCATCGCGCAACACGGCATCCGCAACGCGCTCCTGACCTCGATTGCGCCGACCGGCACGATCAGCCTCTATGCGGGCAATGTCAGCAGCGGGATCGAGCCGGTCTTTGCCTATTCCTACACTCGCAAGGTGCTGCAAAAGGACGGATCCCGTACCGAGGAAGAGGTGGTCGATTACGCCGTGCAGATGTGGCGCGACCGGATGGGCGACGCCCCACTGCCCGACTATTTCGTCAATGCCCAGGTTCTCGCCCCCGAGGATCACGTGAAGATGCAGGCGGCGGCGCAGAAATGGGTGGATTCGAGTATTTCAAAGACCATCAACTGCCCCGAGGATATCGGATTTGAGGCGTTCAAGGAGGTCTACATGCAGGCCTATGAGACCGGCTGCAAGGGCTGCACCACCTACCGGCCCAATGACGTGACCGGCTCGGTCCTGAGCGTGAGCGAGAGCGCCGACAAGGTGCCCGGCGAGGGCGCGATGCCGGGCGAGGGCGGTGAAGTGATCTACATGTCCGACCCGCTCGACCGGCCCACCGAACTCGAAGGCGCGACCTACAAGCTCAAGTGGCCCGACAGCAACCATGCGATCTACGTGACGGTGAATGATATCGTGCTGAACGGGCACCGGCGGCCCTTCGAGGTGTTCATCAATTCCAAGAACATGGAGCATTACGCCTGGACCGTGGCGCTGACGCGGATGATCTCGGCCGTGTTCCGGCGCGGCGGCGATGTCTCTTTTGTGGTCGAGGAGTTGAAGGCGGTGTTCGACCCGCGCGGCGGCGCATGGATGAACGGCAAGTACATCCCCTCGATCCTCGCCGCCATCGGCGGGGTTCTGGAACGCCACATGGTGCAGATCGGCTTTCTCGCGGGCGAGGGCCTCGGCCTCAAGTCAGACCCCACGGCACAGGTAACGAACCTCGACCCCCCCAAAGGCCCCGCCTGCCCCGCCTGCGGCAGCTACGACATGCGCATGATCGAAGGCTGCATGACCTGCGCAAGCTGCGGTCACAGCAAATGCGCATAGGGGGCGGTGATCGGCTTTTTTGTCGTTGCGGGCGTAGTTATGCCAAATCGGCGGATTTTACTGCCACGCGTTGGCAAAAGTTTTGCCAGCGTCTGTAAAGTACTGGAAGATACAGGCTTTTTCCGAAGCAGGTTTTGGAACCCAAAATCTGACCCCTTAGGCTGAATCTGCGCGCCTCTGGCATCACGGATTGCCCGGCACGGCCCTCTTGATGAGGCCGCGCCGAGCAACCTCGTGCCGACGATGACGCGGACACCATAAACAAAATCATTTGACCGGAGCAGGGATCTTCTGACGCGGCCCATGGCGGGCCCGCGCATTCCACCAGGAAAGGTGATCCCATGAAACACATTCCCGATATCCGTGCCCTGCTCCGGCACATGAACAAGGCCAGCGAATTCATGCGCTGGCTGCGCGCAGAAGGTGACAGCCTTGTCGCCTCGGCCGAGCTTCTGGGCGGACGCAAATGGGCAGCACGAGCCCGCGCCGTCGTCGAGGCAGCGAAAGCTGGCAACGATCTTGCTGCCCGCCGTGGCGAGCTCCATGAGCTCAACCGCCTGCTACGTCTCGAATTCACCACCGACATCAAGAGCGTCGAGGCCCGGCGCTTTGCAGCCGTCCACCCGGATGATCCCCGGGCGGATATCGCGCGGCGCTGCGCGGAGACGCTGGGCCGCGGAGTGCGAGCACTCGAGGCGCTTCACCTCGCCGGTATTGTCGGCATACGGGAGGCCGCATGATGTGCAAAGCGCAAACGGCGACGCTTGCTCAGGCGCGCGAACTCACGCGGCGCGCCGCCCAATGGCTCGACCTGATCGACTTCCGCGCACATGCTGCGGCCGAGCCCTTCTCGCCGAGCATGTCCACGTATCACGACATGCTGGACCCTGCCGCCACAGATGCCGCGCGGCTCGCGGCCTGCCGTGGCATGTATCGACAAGTGTGCCGCCGCGTAGAAGTCGAACGCCTTGAAGGTGAAGCCATCCATGCGCGCCAGCGTCCGATCGACCCTTACGGACGGCGCTGGCGCATCACGCGTGATGGCGCAACGCTGGAAACCATTGCCTGCCTGCTCTCAGCTGCGATCGAGGCCTTTCAAGCCTGCCACGAGGACTGAGTCAGATAGCGGGGCCGGGGTCGCTACAGAGCGGCCCCGGCCTAAGTACGTTATTGCGTCGTCTGATCTCTACTTCGCCTTACGAAGCCTCGAGTGCCGCTCTCCTTGGATGATGGTGTTTTCGGGGCTTGCGGACACAGCCTTGAACAATTCGGCGGACAGCAGATCTTCGCTGACGACGCGATTTCGCCCTTCTCGTGCTTTCAAAGCGGACACTCGATTGACTGTAACCGGTGCGCCGCGCCCACACTTACGTCATAGCGCCTGATCTGCGATCCAGAGGCTTCTTTGATTTGTGGGGAGTTTCTCGATGGGAGCTACAAGGGAGTTTCTGGCAGAGTTGCCGCGGCG
>NZ_CAMYMD010000059.1 GCF_947259555.1 uncultured Roseovarius sp. | reverse complement strand
GCTCGAACGTGGCGTTCAGGGCCAAGCGCTTGATCTGTTTGCGTATGACCAACTGGCCGGACCGGTCGAACCCGACCAGGTGAAACGTATCCTTCCCGATGTCGATCCCGACGACGGCGAGGTCTTCAATACTTCCTGTCTTATTTGCACACATGGCTGCTTCTCCTTGTTGCGCGGTTGATCCCGGTTCAGGATAACCCAACGGTGGGGAAGCAGCCGACACATCCCACTACTTGCCAATCATTCCGCGCTTTGACGCCGCAGTGCGGCCTCTCCAAACCGGTCATTGATCAAAGGCGCAGCAACTCGGTTGAGCCGCTGCGTCGTTTCAGTCGGTTCGTGCATCATCCGAAGCGCCAACCAGGGTCATTTTGGCGCCGATCCGGAGCACCTCTTGCACCAAGAGGTCAATATCTTCGTCCTTTGTGCGGTGGTTACATATTGCGACGCGCAGGCAGTGTCGGCCGCGGATCGTGGTGTCGGTGATGACCGCGATACCGCTTTCCTGGATACGCAGCATGATTTCTGTGTTGTGGGCGCGCAGGTCGGCTTCGCCCATGACGCCGGGCGCGTGGCGGAAACAAACAACGCTGGTTGCAGTTGGCGCCATAAGCTCCAGCTCCGGCGCATCATCAATCAGCGCCGTCAGGTGAAGGGCCTGCGCAATGTTGCGGTCGAGGATGTGCCCGAAGGTCTCCACCCCGTGATGGCGCAGCATCATCCAGACCTTCAGCGCGCGGAAACCACGCGTCGTTTCGAGGCCGTAGTCGTGCAGGAACTCGGCCGCTGCCAGACCACGGGTCGCCACCTGCAGGTACTCGGCGTTCTCTGCAAAGGTCGCGCGGTGCACCTTTTGGTCGCGCAGCAAAGCGCATCCGACGTCGAAGGGCGCGTGTAGCCCTTTATGCAAGTCTAGGGCGAGCGAGTCCGCCCTTTCGATCCCCGCAACCAGATGCCGGTTCGATGGTGCGATCGAGAACATCGCCCCGATACAGCCATCCACATGCAGCCAGATACCCTGGTCGCGGCACAGGTCCGCTATCTCAGGCAGTGGGTCAATCGAGCCTGTGTTGGTTGTGCCGGCCGTGGCGATCACGCAAGCGGGGCGCACACCTTGGCTGCGGTCGGTCCGGATTGCTGCGCGCAGCGCATCAAGGTCCATGCGAAACGCGTCGTCTGTAGCAATTCGCGTCAGCGCGGTACCACCTACTCCCAAAAGGTTCATCGCCTTCATGTGACAGGAATGCACCTGGTCCGAGGCATAGAATCGCAGCGGCGCGCCAATGTCGGCGACACTCTGATGATGCAGATCCACGTCGGCCATCGCATTTCGCGCCGCCGTCAGCCCAACTATATTTGCCATTGATCCGCCGTTGACCAGCGTGCCGCTCGCACCCTCGGGAAAGCCCATCATCTGACGCAGCCAGTCTGTGACCTGATGGTCCACCTGATTGGCGCCGGTATCGCCCCCGCCAAGATTTGAGCCGTCGATGGCGGCAAGAAAGTCCGCCAGCGCGCCCGTAAGGCAGCCCGCCCCCATGTACCACGCCCAGAAACGGGGGTGGATGTTGCCCATAGCATGGGGGTAGAGCTTGTTTTTCACGTCGGCGTAGACCGCTTCCAGAGGGGCGGGGTCTGCAGGCGGCGGGCTATGAAACTCTGCCTTCATTGCATCCGGCATCGGTTGCCAGACCGGCTCGTCGCGCAGGCCTTGCAGGCGCGAGATGGCATCGTCCACCATGACATGCGCCAACCTGCGCATGTCCTCCCAGTCGGCTGGATCAAGGCTGTCTTCCGTATCGATCCGCGTATCTTGAGCCATACTTTGCTCTCCGTTCCATCGGAAACTGGACCTGCCTCCCCCAGCAGGTCCAGTTTCGAAGTCTCTCAGGCAGGGTCGGGCCGCACGACCACAGTTGCGCCAATAGGCAAGATGTCGTCGCCCGGCATGCCGACGCAGCGCGCGTGTTCCCGCAAGGCGTCCTCATCTACCGCTTCGTAAATGCATGCCGTCCCGAGCCGTCCGTCGCGCTCCTTGATCACGTAGGAGCGGATCCAGCGTACCTTGTCCGGCATATCTTCGTTGCCGATGCGGGCCGAGGTTTCGGCGGTCTTTTCAAGCTCTGCTTCATCAGCCCAGGCACTGTGACGGCGTATCATGTAGAGATCCATGGATCTTCTCCTTGAGTTGCTGAAATATCTATTCGGCCGCCATCCGGTAGCCGGGCGTCGAGTCGGACAGGGCGCGTTCGTCGTCGTCCATGTCCTCGGGGATGTCTTCAAAGAGCGGGGTCGACAGATATCGCTCTCCCGTGTCAGGCAGCATGGCGAGGATCACCGCGCCCTTTTCCGCCTGTTGCGCCATCTGCATGGCAATGGCGAAACTGGACCCGCCAGAGATCCCGGTCAGGATACCTTCTTGCGCTGCGAGCTTCTTCGCCCAGGCGATACCGTCCGCCCCGGTCACCGGGATCAGCTCGTCATAGCCACCATTGTCCAAAACCTCCTGGAGAACAAAGGGGATAAAGTCGGGTGTCCAGCCCTGGATCGGATGCGGCTCGAAGGCCGGGTGACTGGCCGAGGGCGAGCCGTCAGCGCCGCGTTCTTGAGCTACGCCGCTGGCGATCATCGCGGCATTTGCCGGTTCACTCAGGATGATCTTGGTTTCAGGACGTTCCTTGCGCAGAACACGCGCCAACCCTGCGACCGTGCCACCTGTACCAAAGCCCGTTACGACGTAATCCAGCCTGTCGTCTTTGAAATCATTTATGATTTCTCGCGCCGTGGTCGCCTCGTGGATGTCGGCGTTGGCGTCGGTCTCGAACTGGTGGGCCAGGAACCATCCGTGCTTCTCAGCCAACTCGGCAGCTTTGCGATACATGCCCGTACCTTTCTCGGCACGCGGCGTCAGCACCACCTTCGCGCCCAGAATCCGCATCAGCCGCCGCCGCTCGACCGAGAAACTGTCGGCCATGGTCACGACCAGGGGATAGCCTTTCTGGGCACAGACCATGGCCAAGCCGATGCCGGTGTTGCCGCTGGTCGCCTCGACCACGGTCTGACCCGGTTTCAACGTGCCTGCGCGTTCCGCCGCCTCGATGATGTTCAGCGCCAGTCGATCCTTGACAGACGCCGCAGGATTGAAAAACTCGGCCTTGACGTAAACCCGTACACCTTCTGGTGCCAAGTTGTTGATACAGATAACGGGCGTATCGCCGACAGTGTCGAGCACTGACCCAAACAGGCGTCCTCTTCCTTGCGTCGTACGGATGTTTTTGGCGGTCATGGCAATCTCCCTTTGTTCAGTAATTCGTTTCCAATTTCTCCATCTTGCACCTGTTTTATCCTTTTTGATCCTGAAACGCTTGATGCAGATCTGAAGATTTCATGAATAAACGCGGAAAACTGGGTTATGCTGTATCATGGCTTGGCTTTTCGGTGATCACCGGCTCGACCCGGACCTGTTCGAACTCGCCCACAAGGGTGACGTTGTGCATGCCGAGCCTCAGGTCCTGGCACTGATCATCCACCTCGTACGAAATCGCGGTCGAATGGTCAGTAAGGACGAGATTGCCAGAACCGTCTGGCCCGGCCGCGTCGCGTCAGATGCCAGCATTGCCAGCCGGATCCGGTCGGCGCGACAGGCGCTCGGCGATGATGGCGGCGCGCAGGCCGTCATCCGTACAATCCACGGCAAGGGCTTCAGGTTCGTGGCCGAGGTCAAAGAAACCAGCCCTGCCCAGCCCGACCATGCCCTGTCTCTGGCGAGTGAAACCGGCGCAGACCTGTCTCGCCCATCGGTTGCGGTACTGCCCTTCCGGCCTCTCGGCGCGTCGCCCGAAGTCAAGATTTTGGCGGAAGCAATTCCGCATGAGATCATACAAGGGCTTTCGCGCCTGCGCTGGATTGCGGTGATCGCGCGTGGATCGTCGTTTCGGTTCCGTGAAGGCAGGGGCGATCTGGATCTGGTCGGTACGGCGCTGGGGGCTGGCTATGTCATGACAGGTGTGATCGAAAATCTGGCTGGCACGGTCGCCGTGGTCATCGAGCTGGCCGATGCCAGCCGCGGCGAAGTGATTTGGGGCGACCGGCTGACCGCGCCGATGGACGGGATCGAGGACTTGCGCCAGCGGGTCGTCTCACATGTTGTGACCGCGCTCGACATGCACGTGCCGCAGAACGAGGTGCGCCTTGCATCACAAACCGGGTCAGACCGGCTGGACGCATGGAAGACCTTTCACCTCGGGCTGACCCAGCTTTACCGGTTCACGCCAGACGCAAATCAGGTCGCAAAGCGGCATTTCGAGCGCGCGGTCGAACTCGACCCACGATTTGCACGCGCGCATGCCGGCTTGTCGTTCACTCGATTCATCGACGCATTTCTGCATCTCGGGCCGGATGACCAGGAGGCGGCCACTGCGGCAAGACGTCATGCCGAGCGGGGCATGGAACTGGATCCGATTGATCCGTTTACCCATTACACGATGGGCCGTTCTTATTGGCTTACCGATCAGCCCGAGATCGCCAAGGGTTGGTTCGATCGTGCGATCGAGCTCAATCCAAACTACGCTCAGGGTTTTTACGCCAGCGCCTTCACTGCGCTGATGACCGGCGACATCAACACAGTCGACGTGGGACTTGATGCAGCACTCCAGCTCAGCCCGCTGGACCCGCTACTTTACGGAATCCACGGCGTGCGTGCGCAGGCGCTGATCCAGGTCGGAGATACGCGGGCAGCTGCCCGATTGGGCGACCGCGCAGCCTCGACGCCCGGTGCGCATTACCTCATCTCGATGGTGGCGGCGGTGGCCAACGGGCTGGACGGTCGCTACCAACAGGCCAACCGCTGGCGACAGGACGCACGTCGGCGCAAACCGGATGCCTCGGCCGCCCAGTACTTTGCGGCCTTCCCTATCCGCAACGAAGAGGCGCGACACCGGATCGCGGAAGAGCTGAAACGACAAGAATTCTGATCGACATGCGGGCAACTCGGGGTACTCGAAGCCATCCGAGAGGCCAGATTACACGGCAATTCAATCCCTACCAACAAGAATTGCCCTGTTCACCACCGTGAAAGAGAAGCCAACGGCATCGTACATTCTCGCTAAGATCAGGCGACCACAGACAACACACCGTCAGGCCGACCTAAAGAGTATAAGGCTCCCAAGGATGTCTTCGGGAACCTGCGTCGGACATAGCGTCATGCCCACAAGCAGCCCGGCCACGAGCTGCATCACGAACTGCAAATGGCTGGTGCCCGAGCATGGTTTTTCAAGCAATCTCCAGCGCCGTATCGCGAAGTTTTCCAAGTCCGCTGCGATACCTGATGCAGGAGGCCGGATTGGTACTTGAATTCGTGTCCCGAGTACGTCGCGCTCCAGTACACATCGTGACGTCCATGCAAGTACCGACCGAAAACGCACCAATAAATTCCATTGAAGTCAATGGGTTTTGGCATTGGAGAGCCGTCCCTGCCGGCGGAGCCAACACCGAATGGACGGTAGATTTCACCGACAGGTGTCGGGACCATAGTTGTAATGGTTTGGACCCCACGTCGACCGAACACCTTGGCTTGCACAATCAGATATAAGAGCGAAAGCAAGACTCATGATCCAGGACATCCTCGCGCGTCTGTGGATCGTTCACCGTGTTATTTTTCGCGGATAATCAAGCGCTAAGGCTACGCGCTCTGACCGTAATCGCCGAAGCCTTAGATCTCTTGAATTACTTACTTCGCGTTATCCTTACAGGGCCAATCCTCTGTCCTAAGGCGCCGTCAGAAGACGTTGCGGATGCATCGACGCCACGGACTGAAAAGGCTGGATCCATGTTTCCCAACCTCAGATTACTTCAGCGAAACCGTCACAAAAATCGCAAATATTTCAGTGCTTTAAATAAACATCCGGAGCCTCTTGGCACAATTTATCAAGAAAACAGCTCGCATCCTTTCCTGCAAAAGCAGAATGAACCGACCTCCTGAACTCCTATGATCGGAGCTTTCGGATGTCGCTTCGCGCACAAACGTCTTTCCCATGCGGCGCAAACTCATCGAATGAGTTAATATGTGGGAATCGCGTGTGGGAGTCACGTTCAAACAGAAAAACCGCCGATCTTTCGATCGGCGGTTTTTTCTTGCAAGACAAGATTTTCAAGACAAGATTTTCCTTTGGTACCCAAGGCCGGACTCGAACCGGCACGCCCGTTAAGGCGGGGGATTTTGAATTCTCACGAAATGGTTTTTTTTCTGACACTTAGTCTGATCCACTCCCACAGAAATCCAATGTAAATAGGTATGCTGTGGGAGTCAGTTCTGGACGCTATGCTGAAGCTTTCGAAGTTAAAGCAGAGCGGTACAGGTAACACGGCCATCAATTGGCCAACCCGCATCATAGAAGGTCAATTGAGCGCGGCAGTTATAGGTTACGCGCCGTCTGACCGTCCTCACGGGAGAACTCTTAGAATAGCGCTGGTTACGCCTCCTGCCGAGGTCCCATCATCGCCAATCCTCCCGCCAATTGGCAGAATTGAATCAGCACAACACGCTTCAATCACTCACGAGTTTTTCAACAAGCGGCCGACAACGGTCATCAAGGCAACCCCTCAGGGCCGCTGATGGCTCAGAATAGTTTGCTTCACCGCCGCAAGGCGGCTTCCCGACTTTACACCGTTTGGAGATCAGGACAGCACCATCGCCGAGCTGTTCAGGCCGAGAATCAGATCCCCTTCCCAATGACCCGGAACGGCGCGATCCACCGCTTCAGCAGGACGTTTGCTGATCATGATCTCTGGCGAGACGAAGGACTTGCCCCGGCCCGTGCTCCTGGCGCGGGGGACCCGGAGGGCGCGCCCGGTGCGAAGGCATGCCGTCAGTTCCCGCTTCAGGGCCCCACGTCCCTGGATATAGAGCGCCTGATAGATCGCCTCGTGGCTAATCCGCATTGTCGTGTCCCCCGGAAAGTCGAGCTCAAGCCGTCGCGAGATCTGCTCTGGACTCCAAGCTATCGACCACCGCCGTGCCTGTCGCGGGCCATGACGTCGCCCCTTCCACGCAACCTTCGGCCCCTTGATCGCCTTCCCATCAGGGTGCGTGATCAGGCCAGCAAGGCGATCCAGCACATAAAGGCGCAGGGCTTCGTTCGATGCCAGCTTGGCCACCTTCTGGCGGCGGGCCGCGCGTTCCGCGTGCCACTGGGCCGTCGTCGCGCGATACTCGAAGCCACCGCTCCGGGTTGCCGCATTGCGCGCCAGCTCACGCGAAATCGTCGATGGAGCGCGGTGCAGACATCGCGCCATGTGTCGCACGCCGTAGCTGTTCGACGCAGAAGATACGCAACGGCGCGCCGGGCCGGCCCGTGTCTGGGCGCAGCCGGAAGACGGCGGTGTGCGTCCGCCCGAAATTCTCGATCTCGACATTGATGGTGATCATGCCGCGGAACATGGGTTGTTCGGGATCTGGTTGCGGGACGCTTACGCCGCCATCGAAATCCTGCGCGCCATAGATCGGGTCGGCCTGAAGCGGTGTCGCTTGCATGGGCAAAGGTCTCGATCACCGGATATCCGGTGTCGGGTCCCATCCGAGCGTTCAGAACATCATCTGCGGCAACCCCGGTCACCCGCCATGCATCGGGACCATGCCCATCAATCTCCGCACTCAAGATGCCAGGCAGCAACGAGACGCCAATGGCGGTCAAGACCACATCGAGCATTCTGCGCATATTCGGTGTCATGATACCTCCTGCACTTCGCAGCTCAGGTGCTTGCACCCTTGCAATGGAAAAGGATCGACCCGCCGACCTGGTTGAAGTCGGCGGGCAAGTTGCAAAGGTCCTCACGAACCGTCGTCCTGCGCAATTCAGCTACGTTCTCGCCTCAACTTGCCACGGTATAGCAACAAGCTCGAGCGCCTCCGTCGTCCCACTTGCGTTTAGAAGCGGCACCGTCTGGCCCACCTTCATTCCGAGCAAGGTGACCCCGAGGAATGTCTTGAGCGGGATACCTTCCTGGTCATGTGCAAAACCATCGTCAAAGAGTGTCCGAGATAGTGGTGCCGTCTCCCTGATAGAGAAAGTCACACGTGAACCCAGAGTGGCGACACTTCCTGCTTCTTCTGCGGGGTTCAGAATATGAGCATCCTGAAGCTTAGCCCGGATCAGGTGGGATAGCAGAGAAAAGACACCGCCTTCGATAGCGGCACACTCCCTCCGCAGCTGTTGCAGGTGCCAGAAGTCCCGCTCGGACAGGAACGATTGGATCGGTCGCATGGCCTCGACGCTTCCGAACGCCCGGCTATCAATCGCGGCAGCTTGGTTGCCTGATCTGCCTGCGAAAGTCGCCACGTCATTTGATGTTCGCATATCTTCTCCTCGGCTTGCTCGACGCAAGCCTCAAGACGCCAAAGTTGTTGGTGAAGAAGATCCCCGAGCGTAAAGGTCAGCGCATGCGACCCCCTGCCCGGGGCAGGGAGCGGTTCAGCAGAGATCCCGGAAAAGACCGGCCTCTGTTTTTGCATGAGAACACAGACATCAAGAGACGCTATGAAGTTTCCGACGCCAAGTCAAACTATGGTGGGTCCTCGGAGCAGTGGATGCCACCACCACCCGCTGGGCTGATCCTTTCAGGCCGGGCCGGAAACTATTACGTGAGACGGAAAATGAAGCCCGTGAGGCCGTCTCGCCTCCAGGCAAGCAGTTGATGCCGATAGTTCCCGCGTAGGATGCTCGAGCGCTCCGACCGAGATCACAATCATTACATCCCGTCACTACACGGCAAAAGGCGTGCCCACTTGGGTTACCACCAATGACCGGGTTGTGCCGTCTTCAGATAGCAGCTTAGTGCGTTGCCCGACCGACATTCCGATGAGCGAGGCCCCCAGGAGGGAGTGAATCGGGATTTCTCCGGCACGCGCCACCAAGCCGAAACTGAGAACCCCGCATTCGATATCTTTCTCATCCACCACGCAGGAAATGAAGCTGCCAAACGTGGCAACATCGGACGGTGCCGCACCCACTATCGCAACGGCCAGCTGTAGTTTCTGGTGTAGAGTATCCAGCAGAAGCTGGGAGTAGGCGACACTGCTGTTGCCGGCGAAGCTCAGAAATCTCTCGATCCCCAGCCGATCGGCTTTCGTCAGGCGGCACTTGCATTCCGCGTCACCCGCTTCGGGCTTTCCGTGACACGGTATCGTTGATCCCGTAACGTCAGGTATGGCCATGTTTCCCCCCCTGGAGTTGCCTCCGACAATCTCAGAACTTTTATCGAGATGTCCCCGGGAGTTCGCTGCGTATAGAACGCCCACGAACCGCCCGGGGCTAAGGGCGGTTCAGCAGAAGAAACCGAAACTTGATCTGATACCTGACCATGGTTTTATCATTGCTTGCCGTCCAACGAGTGTCAATCCCGGCGCACTGACCGCGATCGCGGAGTGACGGGAAAGCTTCCTCGCGACTGCACCTCCCCCTGTGCGTCGCCAACGAGACGGAACGCGCGGTCGGCACGATAGAAGGTCATGCGCCAACGTCCTTCGTCTTCGTCTGTCCCGCTCTCGGAGCGGCTGCTGATGAGGCCGTTCCGCATCTCTTGCCGGACCTGCTCCTCCGTGATCTTGAATGCTCGCGCGATGGCGGTTGCGTCCACAACGAACCCGCTGTCGGTTTTGGATACTTCGCTCATCCCAGCGTCTCCAATGCCCTGGTCCCGCGCCGATCTCCGCCAGTCGGGCTCTGCGCGGTTTCGCCCGATTGCGCTCGGCCTTAATAGGTATTTACAATACCACTTGAGAGGCGTACCCCGTCAATACAACTGCGACCACGGTGCCACACCGATGACCTCCATCCAGACACCACTACCCCGCAGCCCCTCCGTGCGACCGGAGATCACAGCCGATCTCGAGGCACGGACCGGGCTCGATGACGCGGTGCTGCGCGAGTTGGTCCATGCCTTCTATGACAAGGTCCGCCAGGATCCTTTTCTTGGCCCGATCTTCGCGGCACGCATCGATGACTGGCCACCGCATCTGGAGCGGATGACTGCATTCTGGTCCTCCGTTGCCCTTATGACAGGCCGCTATCATGGCGCCCCGGTGCCCAAGCACGTCGGTCTGCCGATTGACTGGGGCCATTTCGAGCGGTGGCTCACACTCTTTCGCGAGACCGCGAAGGAGATCTGCACACCCGCAGGCGCCGCCCATGTCATCGAGCGGGCCGAACGCATCGCCCGGTCGCTCAACTTCGCGGTCGAGGATGCCAAAGGCACCGGCATCCCGAAACTGGTTTGACCCTCGCATGGCGAAGCAATTCGATATCGATATTGCCCGCGTTCACGACGAGGCGTCCGGCGCGGGCCGCACGAGGCTGCTCGTGGATGGAATCTGGCCGCGAGGTATTTCGAAGGCCGATCTCGGGCACGATGATTGGATTAAGGACATCGCGCCGACCACCGAGCTCAGGAAATGGTTCGACCACGACCCGGACAAATGGGGAGAATTCCGCAACCGCTACCTGCACGAGTTGGCTGACAACACGGACGCTATCGAACGCTGCCTCGCATGGTGCCGAGCCGGCCCCGTCACCCTGCTCTTCGCCGCGAAGGACCAGGAACACAACCAGGCTGTGGTCCTGCGGGACTACCTGAAGCAGCGGCTCAAGGGGAGCAAGTCATGACGCTTGAACCCGGGTCTCTTCGCACCCGTCTGTGCGATCTGCTGGAATGTGAGTATCCCGTTATCCTGGCCGGGATGGGAGGCGTCGCGCGCGCCGCACTGGCCGCCGCGGTCGCAAATGCGGGCGGTTTCCCGACGTTGGGGATGGTGCGCGAAGCGCCATCACTCATCAACTCGGAAATGGAAGCCTACCGCCGGCTGTCGGACCGCCCTTTTGCGGTCAACCTCATCCCCGCAGCCACCGACCCCGGTCTGCTGGACCAGCAGATCGAAACCTGCCTCGCGATGGAGGCGGGGGTGTTCTCGTTCTTTTGGGACGTCATGCCCGAGGCCGTTTTGCCCAGGTGAAGGAAGCAGGCGCACGTCTGCTGCATCAGGTCGGCACGCTGCCTGCGGCACGGGAGGCCGAAGCCGCCGGTGCGGATGTGTTGATCGCACAGGGGCAGGAAGCGGGCGGTCACGTTCACGGGCGCACTCCGACATTCGGCCTGCTACGGACCGTGCTGAAAACCACGGCGCTGCCGGTTGTCGCCTCGGGCGGCATCGGCACCAGCAAGGGGCTGGCCCGGGCGCTCTCGTTCGGGGCGCAGGGTGTCCAGTGCGGTGCCGCCTTTCTGGCCACGGCCGAATCCTTCGCCCACGACTACCACAAGCAACGGATCGTGACCGCCCGGGGGGAGGATACCGTCCTGACCGACGGCTTCGTGCTGAACTGGCCCAAAGGATCGGCCGTGCGCGTCCTTCGCAATAGTGTCACAGAGGCCTTCGACCCGGCCCTTACAGGACATGACCCCGAGCGGATCACACATGAGGTGATCGCCCACGACGGCCCCATTCCGCGGCTGCGCCAGAGCACGGACTCGCCCCTGCGCACCACGACCGGAGACCTGGAACAGATGCCGCTTTATTGCGGCACCGGCGCGGGTGAGATCGACGCGATAGTCCCGGCGGCGCGGCGCCTGAACGCCCTTTGCGCCGAGGCTCATGATCAACTCAGATCAGACCGGCGAACACCCACGGTGGGGCAGACATGAGCATCCTTCTACTGCTGATACCCGTAACGCTGGTGATGGGTGCAATCGGCCTCGGAGCATTTTTCTGGGCGATGAAAACCGACCAGTTCGACGATTCGGAAGGCGATGCCCGCCGGATCCTCCAGACGGAGGACCGTCCGCTGCCATCAAGACAAAGAACCGACCGGGAGGTTTCCAGATGATGGAGCGGTTGACAGGTGCCGAACGCCAGATCGCATTCATGATTTGTGCCGTCATGGCGATTGTCGGGCTGGTGATGGCCGCAGCGGGTCGTGGCGATCCGATGGGGAGCCACGGCGCGATCGTGCTGATTGCAGCCGGTATCACGACCTTCTTCGTCATGCGTGCGATTGGCGAGCCCGAACCGGCCGAGGACCGCACGGTCAACTACTATGATGACCCGACCAAGGCCAGGCTCGTGATCGCCCTGTTCTGGGCCGTCGTCGGTATGGGCATGGGCGTCTGGGTCGCGGCGCAACTTGCCTGGCCCGATCTGCGCTTCGACGCGGCCTGATCGAGCTTCGGCCGCATCCGCCCCGTTCACATATCGGGGGTGATCTTCGGCTTCGGCGGCAACGCCCTCATCGCCACGTCCTACCATGTCATGCAGCGCACCAGCCGGGCGCGGCTGGCAACCCCAACAAACGGCAGGGATGGAGCAAGATCCACCTCGGGATGGACGAACAATCTCTGGAGATCCGGGCTGTCCAGATTACCGCTAACCACATCGGGGACGCACCCGTTCTGCCGGACCTGCTGGGCCAGATCCCGCCCGATCAGAGATCGGGAGCGTCACCGCCGATGGCGCCTATGACACGCGCAACTGTCACAATGCCATCGCGGACCCCGGTGCCCATGCCGTCATACCGCCACGCCGGAATGTCAGGCCCTGGAAGCCAACCACGGCGGGTGCCATCGCGCAAAACGAGGCCCTGCGGGCGTCGAAATGCCTCTGCCGCGCGATTTGGCGAAACTGAAGAGGACACCACCGCCGAAGCCATGTCGAGAGCAAGATGCACTGTATGAAACTGCTTGGGCAGCGCCTCATGGCGCGGAACTTCGATAGCCAGGACGCCGATGTCCAGGTCCGTATCGCCATCATGAACGGCTATACCGCACTCGGAAGACCCGTCACGAAAACCGTGAGATAACTGCGTCTGGGTAAAGGGGAAGTCCGATCAGCATGGGATTTGTCCAACAAAGCCTTGGCAGCGGCAGGTTGCTCGGTTTTTGTTACCCGGATTTCTGGATAAGTTCAAACAGTGTCAGAAAGTCGCAGACTGCGTCGACTTCTTGATAAACAGACGCGGACTACCGATATCTTAGTGATGACCATGTTCAGTCTTCATACGAGGTTCCTGCTCAACGCAGGAAACACACTGAACCGCCGGTAGCCCCGAGCGGGATCAGGCCGTTTGCCGGTCCGCGCCTCGGGGTCTTCTCGATCTCTTACAGATCAGTCGAAATGGCAAACGCGCCAATATGGCCGGAAGATCACGCCTGTGCGGGTCGCCCAGCTGACGTGGTGTGTGCGTCTCGGTTCAGTTTCTTCGTCATGGAGCATGACATGCACCCCCACGTCTTCAAATCCCATACCCCTCACTTCCCACCCCCTCGAACGGCCAGTCAGCGCAACCGCAAGCCCGGAGCGTTTCGACGTTGGCTCCGGACCGCATTCCACCGCTGGCAACGCCGGAAAATGATCGAAACTCTTCGAGGCATGGACGATCGCCTGCTGCGCGACATCGGGATTGATCGCAGTGATATCCCGCGCGTCGTCGATGGTCTCACGGATCGCGAACTGAGCATGCGTCCAGTGTCTTCGGATGTGCATGTCAATGCGGGGTGGCGCGGCGGCCGAACGGCATAGCGGGTCCTATTCTTGAGAATGCGCACCACTGGACCGCAGTGGTGCGCGGCAATGGCCGAGTAGCGGCTCGCCATGAAGTGATTGAAAGGAGTGACAAAATGATGATCTGCAAGGCGGACTTCGAAGAGCTGTTCCCGGACCTTTTCAGGCCGACGGACATAGAACCTTCGGCGGCGAAGCCGAGCGCCAGATGCCTGGAGCGTTGGGAAGACGATGGTGGGCGCACGACATCGGGAAACAGCATCCCGCTGCCACGTCGCCGGCCGATCCAGGAAGTTCGACATGGCTCATTCTTCGAGGTGCGCCGCCGGTGACCCCTTGTCGTCGAAGTCCGCTCGTGGACCAATTCGCCCTCTTCACCTTCTCAAGAGCTGTGCATCCTTGACCGTTGCATATCCGGCCCGGACTCCAAGATTGACAGTTTGCGCCCAATGGCTAAGCTTTCCTAATGGTCACGCACGAGAACCTTTTTCGGTTTCTGCTTCTGAACCGCTCGGGTCCCCGGGCGGTCTGCGCATAAGCGTGTCTTCGACCACCCGGGGTTTTCTCAAAATACTTGAATTGAGAACGTGGGCTTCGACGCCCCGGGAGACACATCATGACCATCACCAGACTCACCCAACTGCCTGCGGGCAGTGATTTTCGATCGCTGTTCGAACGCTCCGCAGTCGAGACCGGCTTTCTTCTCACTGTCAACGACCGCCTCGGCATCGAGCGCCTGCTCCGACATCGCGGAACCAAGAATGCGCCAAATCCCCCGCTTCTGAACGGGCTCCTGCGCCACAAGCTGCGGATCTCGCGCGGAGCTCCGGAGCCGGCCTCGCCCGATCTCGTCGTGGCCGGATGCCACGTCATCTACATGATCAGCGGCGAGGGCGCTCGCACCGGCGTGCTTACCATGAACCCCGTCCCGATCCCGGGTCACATTCTTGTCGCATCCTTGCTTGGGGCGACCCTGATCGGGATGCGAAAACTACAGAAGGTGCCGCTCCTGCGGGACGACGGTCAGATCGAGACGGTCGTCGTGCTGGATGTGAGTCCGTCTCGGGACCACGACGCAGCCTGATGCTCTGATCCGCTCCTGGCGGGTCAAGGAAGCTGGCTACCCACAATGCATCCCCGCCACCAAAGGGCGGAAAGGAGAATTCGATGAACGACCAACGCTCCACCTCACGCGGCACTGGCCGGCGGCCCAGGGTCGTCATCGGCGCCGACTGCCTGGATAAGCTCGAAGCTCTTGCGGCGGGCGCGATCCAGCGAAACCCGGAACTTGCCGATCGGTTGCTCGGCGAGATTAACCGGGCCCGCATCGTTCCGGCTGCGAAACTTCCGCCGGACGTGGTGGCGATCGGTCGCACGGTCACCTACCGCGACGAAACGACCGGCCAAGAGAATAAGGTAACGCCGGTCTTTCCCGAGGAGGCCGACATCTCACGCGGTCGGATCTCGATCCTGACGCCGATCGGAGTCGCCCTTATCGGCCTGGCCGAGGGAGCATCGCTTCACTGGGACACCAGGGACGGAAAACGGCGGGTGCTGACCGTGCTCCACGTCGCGTCCCAAGATGCCCCTGAAGGACTGGAGGCACAATGATCCTCCATTCCCGGGGCATTGCTGAAGCCCATGCCTTGCCCGGAAGGAGCCGCTCGATGCGCTGACGAAGCCACGACGCTCCTTCCGGGATATCTGAAATCGCCGCTTCGGCGCCTTCCCTTCCCGTTGAACGAGGGTCTCATGAATCGTCACCTTCCGCTTGCCGGCCCGTCCTGCAAGAGATCGCTTCCCCGCGCAGCCGCTCATCGTTGTCCCAGCTGTCGACAATTTATCGGGGGCGTTACCCCCATTATCCGAATTTCCTGTCGTCGTTGTGGCTCTGCCGTCGAGCGACATGCAAGCGTCCAGCCGGGTGACGTCGCTGGCCCCGGGGTCGAGCAGGGCGTGGAAGTGACACAGGCTCTGCCAAGTGACATCTCCTCGCGATCAGTAGTAGGCCGAAAATCTATACGTTCGGCCGCCCACTTCCCGAGACGTGTTCAAGCGAGCTACAGGCATCGTCCCGGCGTCAACCCCTTACTTCGTTTGAAATAAGCCGACGTTTAGTCTTTCTGGCTCCCGACTTCATCGAGTAGGTGATCGAGGAACCGGAGGCAGGCGTCTATCTGTCCGATTTCGACAAACTCGTCTGCCTTGTGGGCCTGCTTAATTGAGCCTGGGCCTACGATCACGGCAGGGATATGGCCTTCCACCTCAAAGACGCCGCCCTCGGAACCGTAGGAGACCTTGCCGGACCATTCGGGCATGATCGCGCGCAGCTCGTCGAATGCGTCGGTACCACTTGCATCGCCCATCGCCGGGTAGGCGAAGATGCGCTCGAACGTGATGCCCGCGTCCGGATGCTGCGTCTTCATCTCGGGGTTCAGCTCTTCGGTGATCTCGGAGAGGAGCGCGTCGATGTCGGCGCGTGCCGCCGTCTCGTCGATCGAGCGCAGTTCGAAGGTGAAGCTGCACTCATCGGGGGTCACGTTGGTCGCGACGCCGCCTTCGACCATGGTTACCAGCGTTGTCGCGTGCGGTACAGTGAAGTCGCGGTCGAACGGTCCATCGACCTCGTAGCGGCGTGCCCGCTCGGCGATCGTAGCGATCGCTTTCGAGGCGTAGTGGACCGCGTTGACGTGCCCCGGTGCGAAGGAAGAATGGCCGCTGGTGCCGCGCACGGTGGCGCGCATCGCGATCTTGCCTTTCTGGCCCGTGACAAGAGTCATTTCGCTCGGCTCGCCAATGATAGCGAAGCTTGGCGGCACCTCGAGCGCCTTGAGGTGCCGGGCGATCGCCGGCGCGCCGAGACATCCCACCTCTTCGTCGTAGGAGAAACAGAGGTAAAGCGGGCGATTCAGCTCGACCGTGGCGATATCCTGCATCGCGGCCATGACGCAGGCAGCAAAGCCTTTCATGTCGCAGCTGCCGCGACCGTAAAGACGGCCATCACGCTCATCCATCTCGAAGGGTGGCGTCGTCCAGTTCTCGGGGCGTACCGGGACGACGTCGGTGTGACCGGACAGCACCACGCCGGGCTGGTCGGCGGGCCCGAAGCGCACGATAAGGTTCGCTTTTTGACCACTTTCCTCCGGCAGGATCGTGACTTCGCCGCCAAGGCGTTCAAAATGCGCGGCCATGTGGTCGATCAGGGTGCGATTGGAGTTCCTGCTGACCGTGTCGAACCCGATCAGGTCCTTCAAATGCGCCTTGGCATCGCCGAGCCGCGCATGTGCGATATCTCTGCTCGATGCGTCCTTCATTTGGCGTCTGCCTTTCTTTGATTTGCCTTGCCGATCTCGCGCCGCGCGGTCAGCGCGATCACGAAGAGTATGAGTGCCGCGAAGATCCAGGTAATCGGTGAAGATATCAGCACCGTCGGATCGCCGCGTGAAGTCGCGAGGGCGCGCCGCAGGTTCTCTTCGATCATCGGTCCGAGGATGAACGCGATCAGAAATGGCGCGGTCGGGATGTCGAGTAGGAACATGCCGAAGCCAACGACTCCGAGTGCGAGCAGCACCACGACGTCGAACATGCTGTTGCCGATTGCGTAGATGCCGAAGAGGCACAGGAGCAGCACAACCGGGCTCAGGAGCGTCGGCGGGATCTTGGCGATCGTGGTGAAGATGCGCATCGTGAATTTGCCTGCGAACAAGAGCAGCACGGAGGACAGCAGCATGCCGATGAACAGCATGTAAACCTCGTGGATGTTGGTCTCGAACAATAGCGGACCGGGCGTCAGTCCCTGGATCATGAAGGCACCGAGCATCACACCAGTGATCACGTCGCCCGGTACACCAAGCGCCAGAAGCGGGATCATCGTCGCGCCGCACGCGCCGTTGTTGGCCGATTCCGACGCCGCGACGCCCTCGATCTCGCCCTTGCCGAAATTGGCCGCACGCGGCGACGCGCGCTGCGCCGAGCCGTAAGAGAAGAACGCAGCAGCCGAGGGGCCGATGCCCGGAATTGCACCCAGCAACACACCGATGAAGCTACCGCGGAAGAGCGACTTCGCCACGCTGCGGAACTCACGACCGCTGACGCGATCGTCTCCGATCTCCATCATGCGGGCCTTGGGCGGGTTGCGGAAAACGATCAGCTTGATCAGCTCTGGTAGAGCGAACAGTCCGATCAAGACGGGGGCGACCGACAGTCCGGCCTGCATGTCGTCGGTGAACGCGAAGCGGAACGAACCGTACATGTCTTCGCCGGCGGTCGCCAGCAGCAGTCCGAGACACGCCGAGACGAAGCCCATCAGCAACGAGTTGCCCGATACGCCGGCGACGGTCGTCAGCGCGAAGACCATCAGCATGAAGTATTCCGGAGGACCGACCTTCAGCGCCAGCAGCGCCAGCGGAGCGGCGAGGAAGATCAACGAGATGTTCGAGATGAAATCGCCAACCACCGAAGAATAGAGCGCCATGTTCAGCGCCTTGCCCGCCTTGCCCTGCTGCGCCAACGGATAGCCGTCGAGCGCGGTGCAGGCGGCCGATGCCGTGCCGGGAGTCTTGATCAGGATCGCCGATACCGACCCGCCGTATGTCGACCCCTTGTACAGCGCAACCAGCAACAGGATGCTCGGCACCGGATCCATGTAGAAGGTAAAGGGCAGCGCGAGCGTCACTGCCATTGTCCCGGTCATGCCCGGGATCGCCCCGATGATCACGCCGCCCCAGATTCCGGCAGCAATGATCAGGAAATTCTGGATTGTGGCGACAGCGTGAAGCGCCGTCATCAACTCGTTCAGCATGGTCGTCCTTCCTTGTCGGGCGGCCGGGGGGCCGAGCGTGACTTCAGTTGAAGAGCAGTCCCGGCGGGAACTGGGTGCCCAGTGCTTCGGTGAAGAAAACATACAGTCCAACGGGCAGTATCAGTGCAAGTCCCGCCCCCCAGGCCAGCAGCCGCCGCTCGCCAGTCAGCATGATGGCCGCACCAGTCAGCAGCATCGCCGCGCCGAGAAAGCCGATCACGTCGGTCAGCAGGACGAACGCGATCAAGGCGGCGACGAGCGCTCCGAACCGGAACAGAAGCACGCGCTTTGGCGTGTCGTCGTCGGCCACTTCGGATGGCAGCACCGGTGTCCCTTGTCCTGCGAAGCCCAGCCCTGCGGCAATCAGGCTGAATAGAAGGCCGGCGATCGCGATCACTCGGGGCCAGAAATCAGGCGGCAGCGCAAAGCCCGGTATGAAGGCTGGCTTCGGCACGTAGCCCGGGATTAGGACCCCGAGCACGATACCGAAGAACAGCGCGATGCCGAGACCGCGAAGCGCAATGCTGGTCATGGCGTATCCTCCGTCTCTGCTGGTGCTGCCGCCCTTACGGATCAGTTTCCGAGATACCCGAATTCGTCGGCGAGACCGCGGAACAGTTCGTACTGCGACTTGGCGTAGGCGCTCATGTCCTTCTCACCCACGGTCGAGATCGAGCCGCGACGCTCGGCCAGCGTCAGCCAGGTCTCGTCCTCGGCAACCTCGTCGAGCACCTCGTCCCACTTCGCCTGCACCGAGTCCGGCAGACCCTTGGGGCCATAGAGCGCGCTCCAGCCAGTGATCTGGCCAGCGGTCTCGTAGCCGAGCTCACCGACGGTCGGAACTTTGGGCAGGTCGTCCATGCGCTCGGGGGAGAACACCGCCAGAGGCTTCATGTCGCCGCTTTCGATATGCGGCATCAGCGAGCCTGCGGAAATTGCAAGAAAGTCCACGTGACCGCCGAGCAGTGCGGTCGCGAGCGCGCCGCCGCCCTTGTAAGGCACGATGGTGGCACCGTTGAGCGGGTCGAGACCCGCGTCTGACAGCAACGACTGCACGGTGAAGCCGTCGATCGCGGTCGCGCCCGAGGCGGCGTAGGTCATCACGCCGGGATCATCCTTAATGGCCGCCATCAGCTCCTCGACATTGTCGTAGGGGCTATCGGACTTGACAGCGAGGATCATCGGTGTCGCTTCGAGCGAGCCAACGAATGTGTACTCGTCCCAGCCGGTCTTGACCTGCGGGTTGACCGCCGGCGACAGCGCCATGCCAACCCTGGCAAGGAGCAGCGTGTAACCGTCTGCATCGGCCTGCGAGACAAAGCGTGCGCCGTTCATACCGCCGGCGCCGGGCTTGTTCACGACGGTAATCGGCTCGTCGAGGAACTTGCCCGCGCTTTCGGCCAGCGCGCGACCGGCGAGGTCGGACGCACCGCCTGGGCCGTAAGGGATCACGAGCGTGATCGCCTCGTTGGGATAGTCCTGTGCGGACGCAGCGCCCGCGACGAGGACCGCGGTAGCGGCAACGGATGCGAGAATCTTCTTCATGGGGGTACCTCCTCCGGATTTGGCAGCGGGGCTGCCGGGTCATAGTGGGCAGAGGGGTTGCACATATATTCCGATTCGCGCAAATTTGGGCCTTAATATTCCCTTTCGGAATACTGAGGGGCAAGCATGAAGATCCGCGCACTTGAGGCCTTCGACGCCTACCTTCGCCACGGCAGCACACAGGCCGCAGCGGACGCTATGGGTGTCGGCCAGCCGCTCGTCAGCAAGTTGCTGTCGGGCCTGGAAAAGGATCTGGGCTTCAAGCTGTTCGAGCGTCGGCGGAACCATCTGGCACCGACGCCCGAGGCTCTGCTGTTTCACGAATCCGTCTCGCGAACGCTATCTTCGCTTCGCGAACTCAATACCGAGGCAGAGGCAATCTCGACCCAGAAACGGGGCAACATCGTCATCGCCGCCCAGCCGATATTTTGCGATACGTTTCTTCTCGACACGATTGCACGGTTCAAGAAATTCCGCCCCGATGTGGGCGTAAGGTTGGTCGATGTCGGGCTCGGCGAACTCTTGCGGATGATCGCGGAACGAACCTGCGACATCGGACTCGGCATCACACTCGAGACCGAAGCCTACGGCGCCGACGTGACCCCGCTCGGGCGGTGCGAGGCGCGCTGCGCCTTGCCAGTGGGCCACCCGCGAAACAAGCCCGGGGCCATCCCCCTGCCCCGTATCCGCAATGAACCTTTCGTCGAGCTGTCTCCGGGCAGTCCTCTGCGCACGCGGATCGACTATCTGTTTGAAACGATCGATGTGCGCCGCACGATCGCTGCCGAACTGCGCACCCTGCGGAGCGTCTGCGATCTCGTCGGCAAGGGCACGGGCATCGCGGTGATTGACCCAATCGCGGAGCTTCTGATCGACCGGCGCCGGGTGGTCACAAAGCCCCTGATCCCCACAATCGACTGGGAAATCGCGTTGTTCTCACCACGCGACAAACCACTCAGCCAAGTCGCGCGGAGCTTTGTCGAAACCCTCAGCGTCGATATTGACGCTCTGAAGCGAAAGGGAGTGATTTCGGGATAAAAACAACGGCATGCGCTGAAGAAACCATAAAACCAAACCTAACAGCATGTTTAGATAATGCAACTACGCCGCACGTCTTCGGCCACGATAAGTGGCGAATGATGGCGCTGACGATCTCGCCACTGACAAATTTCGTTCCAATCAGTGGCACGAATGCTTTTGACATTTGCCCGAGGGTCCGCCCTTGAAAATCCTCGATCTGCCAGCAATCCCCGACACAGGAGAGCCTGACTGGTGCGCCGACCTGTGCTTCGGCGATAGCGTCATCGGTACAGGAATCTGCCGCAAACTTTGCACCGCAGCATTCAGGTAGTTGGCGGATGGATCCGTCGGCGAGATGGCGCCTTGATAATCCTTTCCATCACGCTTCGCAAAGGCTTGCGATCTCAACCGAGGCAATGGCGATCGTGTTCTTGAGCGGCGGGCGGGTCCGGCGGAGAGTGGGCTCGGCTGCAGATTGCCCTTGCGTCAATACCATTAAGGGGCTCATAATTTGAGACACTTTCTCGATTCGTGAGACTCCCCATGCATTTGGAACGCCTCATCGCTATTCTTGAAATCGTTGCCATTGTCGGCCGCGGGCTGACCGCGGCGGAAGTTCAGGAGGCAACCGGATTGCCGCGACCCACCTGCTACCGGCTGCTGCAAACTCTGGCGAAACATCAGCTGATCGACGACCCGGACGGCAATGCACAGTATGTAATCGGAGAGCGCCTGATCCGCATCGCGCTACTGGGCAAATCCGACATCGACGTGCGCCGTGCCTGTGCACCGGCGTTGAAGGCCGCAGCGGCCGCGTTCGGTGATACCGTGTTTCTGGCCCGCTTTCGCAGCCGACAGGTCGAGATTATCCATGTCGAAACGCCGGACGACCCCGCAGGCGGTTTCATACATCCGGGCCTCGGCGCGCGTCCGATGCATGCTTGTTCCTGTTCCAAGGCCATTGCCGCCTTTGCCGCGGAAAGCTTTCAGGAGGAGATCCTGGGCGGCACACTCAGCGCCTACACGAAATACACGAAATCCACGAAAGCGCGCCTCAAGGCCGAGTTCGCGAAGATCGCGGAACAGGGCTATGCCGAATGCGATCAGGAAATCGACATGGGTGTCTCCAGCGTTGCGGCACCGGTGCTCATCGGCCATATCGGCGCGTCGTTCAGTGTCGGCGCGGTCGGTCCAGCCCGCCGCTTCCATGCGGCCTATCGCAAAGAGATCGGCGAGCAGCTGATACAGATCACCGCCAAGATTAGCGCCGCGATCCAGCTGTGTAACATGGCGCAGGTTCAGGAAATCGACATCCCGCTGCTCAAGCCGCCGCAACAACAAGAAAACCGATCACGACGTAAACATTAGAGGAGGAATGACATGACGGAAGACAATGGGAGCTGCTGCGCAGGGCCGGGCTATACCTCGCCGCAAGAGGCGATCAAGGCATCGCGCGAAAAGGTGGTCTACACCATCTGCATCTATACCGGGACCAGGATCGAGAAACCCGACTACCTGGCCACGATCGACGTTGACGAGGACAGCCCAACCTACGGCGAGGTGATTCATCGGACAGAAATGCCGGTCGTCGGAGACGAGTTGCACCACATGGGCTGGAACGCCTGTTCCTCTTGCAACACCGATGGCAGCATGGAGCGTAAATACCTGATCATTCCAGGCGTCCGCACCACCAATTTCTACATCGTCGATACCGCTACCGATCCGCGCAAGCCGACGCTTTTCAAGACCATCGACGGTGGCGAAATCAAGGCCAAGACCAACCTGTCTGCCCCGCACACCGTGCATTGTCTCGGTGCCGACATCATCGTGTCGATGCTGGGCGATGCCGACGGCAACGGGCCCGGCGGTTTCCTGCATCTGGACAAGGAGTTCAACATCATCGGGCGCTGGGAAAAAGACCTGGGCGATATGAAGTACAACTACGACTTCTGGTATCAGCCGCGCCACAACATGATGATCTCGACAGAATGGGCGTCGCCCAACACATTCATGCCGGGCTTTGACCTCGAAGACGTCGCGCGCGGCAACTACGGCCAGCACATCCATTTTTGGGACTTCAAGAATCGCAAGGTGGAACAATCCGTGGACCTGGGCGAGGAAGGAATGATCCCGCTCGAGGCCCGGTTCCACCACGATCCCGACAGCACGCATGGTTTCGTCGGGGCAGCCCTGGCGTCGAACATCTTTCATTATCACAAAGACAACGGCAAGATCGAGATCAACAAGATCATCGACGTGCCCACCGTGGAAGTCGAAGGCTTTCCCGTTCCGATGCCAAGCCTGATAACCGATATCCTGGTATCGATGGACGACAGGTACCTTTACTTCTCGAATTGGCTGCACGGGGATCTGCGCCAGTACGACATCTCCGATCCGGCCAACCCCAAGCTGACCGGCCAGGTCTGGATCGGCGGGCTTCTGGGCAAGGCGCCCGAGGTGAACGGCCGCACCGTCGACGGCGCGCCGCAGATGATCCAGTTGTCGCTTGACGGCAAGCGGCTCTATGTCACGACATCACTCTTCTCGACCTGGGACAACCAGTTCTACCCGTCGATGAAGGACAAGGGGGGCATCATGCTGATCGTGGATTGCGACAACGAAAACGGTGGCATGACGATCCGCGACAATTTCCTCGTCGATTTCAATGAGGAGCCGCACGGCCCTGCGCGGGCGCATGAAACGCGCTATCCAGGCGGAGATTGTTCTTCTGATATCTGGATCTGACCAATCAATCCCAGATTTCCCGGCCCGTTGGGGCCGGGCCCATTCAGGAGGTGGAGGGATGCGCAAACACATCGTGACGCTTCGAAATCGCGGCGGAGTGTCTTTCGAGGTCGGGGAGGACGAGCCAATCATCGACGTGGTGGAGGCGGCGGGCCATGTCCTGCCGATCGCCTGCCGGTACGGCGGCTGCATCACCTGTGCCGCCAGAATTATTTCGGGATCAGTCCGCCAGCCCAAGGGCACGGCACTGAACAAGCGCCAATCCGAAGAAGGCTACGTATTGCTCTGCGTGGCCCGCCCTAACGAGGATTGCGTCTTCGACGTGGGCGTCGAAAGCCACGACAAGCTTTACGCCAACCCGTTCGCCAGCGCCGATGCCGTCGGCCAGCTGGCGCGGGCACATGAAAAATGACGGTACGGCTGGATACCGGCGTTGACGCGCGCAGCAACGGGGGCAATGTTGTTCTGGCCGTCGGCCTCATCCTCATTGGCTGGGTCTTTACACTTGTGCAATTGCTGACGATGGATAAACCCGGATCACTCGCCGAAGCCGGTCCCGGCATGCAGATCTTCGCCCATGTGAAGGCCCATGTATTCGGCGATCCATTCGCATTCGAAAGCACGCTGTCGCTTACCTCAATTTTTATCTGTATGCTGCCCTTGGTATTAGCATCCGCTCCTTGACCTTTGACCTTTCAAGCCCCTATTTGCCTGTCATGCGTGATGCGATGGCGTCGCTCTCCAATGCGCATTTATCCTGAATCCTGAAACCTTGTCCTGAACGCCCGGACATCACTCGCCCGAAATCTTCGGGCTCTTTGCTATGGGAGTGATGACCATGACCTTTGATGTGACCGCACCCCGTCGTCCCACGCTCTTCGAAAACAGCTCTGTGACCGGGATGATCTGCATGGCAGCCGCGATGCTGCTTCTTCCTATCGGTGATACATTCGCCAAAATTCTGACGGGGCATCTGTCCGCCATCGAGGTCACCACCGCCCGGTTGCTGGCTCAAGGCCTGTGCCTTGCCCCGATCGCTCTCTTGATGCGCCACCGGCTGCGTGGGCCGATGTTCTCGCCGATCGTCGCCTTGTCCGGCGGGTTGGTGATAGTGACCCTGACCAGTCTGATCTGGGCCTTCTCGTTCATGCCGATTGCCACGGCCATCGCGATCTTCTTCGCTGAGCCGCTGATCCTGACGGCACTCGTCGGCCCCCTGCTCGGAGAGCGGGTCGGCCCGCGCCGCATGATCGCCGTTCTGGTCGGGATGATCGGGGTCCTGATCATCATTCGCCCTGGTGGCGGGTTTGGCCCCGCGGCATTTTTGCCCCTGCTGGCAGCCCTTTGCTATGCGCTGAACATGATCGTTTTGCGAAAGGCCAGCGGAAACCGATCAAGCCTGACCGTGCAGTGCGGTGCCACCTTCTACGCATGCCTTGGCATGCTCGTGGTCTCTCTGAGCCTCGGCTCGACGGGGCACCTCGAGCCCTCGGTTGCCAATTTGCCCGGCTGGGCGTGGGGCGCGATCCTGGCGTCGGGCGGCCTTGCAGCCGCCAGCTTCATCCTGATTGCCGAAGCCTTCCGCCATGCCGAAGCGGGTATGCTGGCGCCGTTCCAGTATCTCGAGATCATCGGCGCCACGGCTATGGGCTATCTGGTGTTCGCAGAATTCCCGGATGGCCTAACTTGGCTGGGGATCGGGATCATTCTAAGTTCTGGCCTATATGTGTTCTGGCGGGAGCAGATGCCGGCCAACCGCGCCCGCATTCGTCCGAGACGGCGCCGAACGCGCCGTATCAGATCAAGATGATCATGCCAGCTGGGCCGCTGGTTCGTTCTACGCGCAAATCGTCATAGGCGTTCGCCCCTACTCCGATCGGGGGCTACGCCGACACTTTTGTCGGGGAACCTTCCTTGCCATCATCGGACATCCGCCTGGCTTGTTCTATAAACCTCTTAACCGCGGCAGGATCATGCGGACGATCTCGCCCAGGGGCGCGAGATAGAGCCCAAGCAATAGAAGGCAGTAACCTGTCAGGGCCACGTCGAAGCCGCGCTGCCATCCCGGCGCTTGTACCAATCCCAGATACTTTCCGAGGATAATCCGGGCCTTTTGCCAGGCAAGCGCCATCACGACCACCGCCGCTGCCACAGGCCATCTTGCCCAGATCCCCGATAGAGACAGCAGGGTAGATCCAAGGCTGAGGAGAACAAGCATGGCCAAGGCGATATAGAGCGACCGGCGCGTCATTGCAGAAGATAGACCACGGGAAAGAGCAGTACCCAGATCAGATCGACCATATGCCAGAACGCGGTCGCATCCTCTATGTTGTCGACATGATCGCGCCACGCCACAAGCAGCAACAGGATGACACCGGCTGCAACATGCGCGGCATGAAACCCTGTCAGTAGAAAGTAGAAATTGAAAAAAGGGTGGGTGTCCCAGACGATATCGCTTGCGGCCTTAGACGCAAATTCGAGGCCCTTGATCCACAGGAATGCTCCCCCGAGCACCGCAGCACCGACAAGAGAAACGCGCGCGCCGCCACGCTTGCCCGAGCGTCGCAGATTGATCGCCAACGCAGCCAGAAAGCCGCTGGTGATCAGGACAATCGTGTTGATCGCAGCGCCCGTGCGGTCCAGCGAATTCTGCGCCTCCGCAAAGCCAGCCGGATCGGTGATTCGAACCGACAGAAACACAATGAGCCCGGCCCCGAAAACCAGCAGTTCGCTGATGATGAGAACCCACATCAATAGGTCGCCGGGCAATTCGTCCAATGCATTTTGATCCGTCATTCAGCAAGACCTTTTCAAGAGCTTTCCGCGCGTCGCGAGACGGTTAAATCCAAGGATTACCGTCGTGACACCTCACTGGATGATCATAATAGGTATTGTAAATGCCTATTTTAACTAACTTGAAGGATGACTTGAACCTGCGCTCTTTCAGAACCACGACCTGAACCGAACGGAAGTGAAGCAACGCGCGTACCAAAAGCTCCTGATTGCTCTTTGTGGCGTTTAGTTTGTGCTACGACAAAGAGGCTTGCTCCAATCCGTCTCAAAAGGGGCGTATGGAACATACAGAATCACTCAGGGCCCTTGGCCTTTTCGATGCGCGCGTACCGCGTTACACGTCCTACCCTACCGCGGCGGCCTTTACGCCTGACACCGGCGCATCCTTTCAAAGCCGCATGCTTGAAGCGTTGGATCCGAAAGAACCCGTCTCGGTCTACATTCACATCCCGTTTTGCGAACGGCTGTGTTGGTTCTGCGCCTGTCACACACAAGGGACGAAAACCCTTGGGCCGGTTGAAAGCTATATCGAGACGCTCGAGGCGGAGCTCGAAATGGTGCGCGCCACTTTGCCTGACGGCTTGAAAATTGGGCGTCTTCACTGGGGTGGCGGAACACCCACGATCCTGTCGCCAGAAATGATTCATCGTCTCGCCGAAGCGGTGCGCCGGGTGTTCCCCCCGGCTGAGGGGTATGAGTTCTCGGTCGAGATCGACCCGACCATGGTCGACCGCGCGAAGATCGACGCCCTGGCTGCCGAAGGCATGAGCCGCGCCTCGATCGGTATTCAGGATTTCGATCCGGCGGTGCAAAAGGCCATCGGTCGCCAGCAGCCGTTCGAGATCACGCGTGCCTGCGTCGAAGACCTGCGGGCGGCCGGCATTACCTCTCTCAACACCGATCTGGTCTACGGACTCCCGCATCAGAGCCTCGCATGCATCGAAGACACAATCGACAAGGTTCTGACCTTTGCTCCAGACCGCGTTGCGCTCTTTGGGTACGCGCATGTTCCCTGGGTTTCGAAACGGCAAAAGCTGATCGACGAAGACGCGCTTCCGGGCGATGTGGCGCGCTACAATCTGGCCACGCGCGCCGGGGAACGGTTTGTCGAAGCCGGTCTTACGGCCATTGGCATCGACCATTTCGCGCGCCCCGGCGACAAGCTGACGACGGCGCTCGAGGCAGGGCGCCTGCGTCGCAATTTCCAAGGATACACGACCGACACCTGCAGAACCCTCATAGGGCTTGGTGCATCGTCGATCTCTCGGTTTTCGGGCGGGTATGTCCAGAATGCGCCTTCAACTGCAGCCTACAAGCAGCGGATCGCAAAAGGTGTTTTTCCGGGCGCTCGTGGCTACCAGCTGAGCGCCGAAGACCAGTTGCGGGCCCGTGCGATCGAGCACCTGATGTGTGCGTTCGCACTGGATCTTGACGATTTGAGCCAAGAATTCGGGCCACACGCACAGGAACTTCTATCTTGCCTGAGAGAGGTGGCCACTCGTTTCGCGCCGTTCGCAAAGCTGACCGGAAAGCGCATTGAGATTGCGCCGGAAGGCCGCTCGTTGACACGCATGATCGCGTCGGCTTTCGATCAGCACGTGCCAGAAGGCGTGCGTTACTCTCGCGCGTCGTGAAAAGCCTGGAACATGACCACCTTCACGCTTGGGTCGCGCGGTGCGACTGTCCAGCGGATTCGCATCCGCTCGACAGTCTCCGAGAGGCGAAGGCGTTTCTGAAGCGGCTTGATTAGAAGGAAAAGCGGCCCTGAGGCCGCCCTTTTCACCCGCGGCTACCGGGCTTAGGAGGATTTCTGCCGATTACCGGCTGGCGCACTCTGCGCGCATCGCGGACCCGTAATCGCGGTGTGGCGTCTTCGGCGAGTCTACCCAGGCAAGTCGACCCTGTGATCTGCATCTATCGCTACCCACTCTGCATCTAAATTGCATCTGAAACAGGCGACAGTTCCTGATACGTTCTGACATTTTAGATGTCGTGGGCTTCCGCGAAATTTTCTCTATTCCCTTATTTTTTTGACTCACCCAATTCTGTAATTCGGGCTCTCACGGGTGATCTGCACGTCAATAGCATCGAGATCCCAAAGGATTTGATCGGTGAGCATCTCTGGAAACACACCGCTCCTGGTGGCGCATCCGAGTTCAAGCAGCATCATGTGAAGGTGATGAGGAAATACGCAGGCATCGATCAGCTTTCCGATTTCCTCGAAGCTGACATGCCGCCCCTTTGGATCCCGATCCATCGGTGATGTCCGCCCCGCCACTCGAATCGTGGGCACAGGGCTCGGGCCCACGATGATCCTCTCCTCGAGCAGGAAATTCAGTGTGGCCCTCGCGATATTCACGAGGTCTTCTATTGTGTTGGGATGAATGGGCTGGTGCCTCACTCCACGGCTGTTGTTGCGACCATCTCCGGTCCAGCCGCTCAGCATTCGATCTCGCATCTTTCGGATTGCGTCAGGAAGATCGCTCGCCGGAACTTTCGCCAGGGCTGGTTTGAAATAGAGTTTATAGGCCTCTTCGAGGCGACGGACGCGACCTTCCGACAAGTTCGGCTTCTTCTCGCGACAATAGAAGTGCCAGAGTTCTTCGAATGTCGGGTTGTTCGGGCGCTCGATCACGTCGTCCGGCGAGACGAGCGCCGCCATTCGTTTCCATGCTTCACTCTCAGCGCGCTCTTGGTCTCGCCCAAAGCTCTCGGATTCCTGCTTTCCCGTATTCTTGTTCGTCCACCGGAGATGGTAAGTGTTCCGGTTCAGTGCGATCGTGAAGTGCCCGATCCTCTCGACTGTCTTCATGCCTGCATCTATCTCCGTGACTTTCGCTCACGTCTATAGATGCAGCCTGAATGGTCAACCGAGAATTCCCTTCCGAAGGGCAGCCTTACTGTGATTGGTCTTGTAGGTCGTGCAGCGCTTTGGTGCTGGATCAGGTGCCACTTTCTTCGCTGGGATCTCCTGAGCTTTCATCCATTCCAGGAGCGATGACCTCAGGTAGCGGATTGGCTTCTGCGGATTGTGCGGTATTTGCTCGGCACGACGCATCGCACGGAGTTTTGTCAGGCCGATGCGCAGGAACTCTGCAGCCTCGGGCTCGGTCAGGATTTCTGGGCATACAGTGGAAAATTCGGTGGGACTGGATTCAAACGACACGTGGGACTCCTCATTTTAGAGGAGTTCGGTCGATCCAAATTCACCCGGAAATCGGGAGACAGGTGTTGCGTGATCACGCGCCCCGGGGTGCATCATCCCGATCTTGCACGGCTTGTGCACGGCGCTGATGGAGTTCCTGCGCGTTACCGGCCTCGCCATATGTCTCGAGAATCCAATCATAGCTGAACTGATGGGCCTGCAACTGGCCGTCGTGCATGTCATACAGGATCACTGCACCGTTCCATTCTTTGGGCTTGAGACGACTGGGCGGCTGGAATGTGCCAATATTCACCGCCTGGATGAATGATCCACCGATCTCTCGCTTCATGTCCAAACCAAAGTAGTGCGTATGCGAATACACAAATGACCGGTGTGCTTCATTTAAGACAGAGCAAAGGGCATTCATCCACTCCGTCAACGTCTGGCACCGCACACCAAACCAGCGCGGCTTCGGAAACGGAGTTCGGATTGGGCTTTGTCGACATGATATTTCCTGCCTTTGCCCTGGACATGTGTCCAATCAGCTCAAACGCGGCCGGTGTTTTTGTGCGGTGGCATTTTTGCGATTCATGCACGAGAACGCTGCAAGTCGCTCGCCCTCCGCATTACCAGGGACCCCGGGATGCCAGCCCTTTGCATTTCGTGGTGCAGATGAGCGCAGAGGGCTCTGAATGCAATGTCCGTTTCGAGCCCTTACTGACCGCGGCTCGCCACCTCGAATTCGCGCATGCAGCGTGTCTCGCCTCATCACGGACGGCCCAGTCCAGAACTTCACCTATCAAACAAACGCTGCAAGGCGGCTTAACAGGGCCGTCATTCGTGCGTTTCGCAGCGCACCTTTCTGGCGCCCGGGGTTGGCAACGCGATGAAGGCAGCAAGTCGCGTCGCGGCACGAAATTTCGGTCTATGGGATTTCTGATCAATTCCTGTTGCCTATGGAGTGTAAAAACGCCTCTCTCCGCAACAGCGTTCCGCGTCTCACCGATTGTCCGGACGCATGTCATCGAGCATCGCGTATAACGCCGGAAGCACCAGCAGGGTCAGCACCGTGGCGGCCAGAAGGCCAAAGACCACTGCGATCACCAGCGGCTTGAGCGTCTGCGCCTGGGTCGAGGTTTCCCGCAGCAGCGGCGCCATGCCCATTATGGTGGTCGAAACGGACACGACGATCGGCCGGAACCGGGCGCGGACGGCGTCTCCGGCGGCATCCGTGGCGGAACGGCCTTCGGCGCGGCGGGTCTTGATCACGCCGACCAGCAGGATGGCGTTGTTCACGACGATCCCCGCCAGCGAGGCCGCCCCCACCAGCGACGGCATGGAGATGTTGTAGCCCATCAGCACATGCCCCCAGATCACGCCCAGAAAGGCCAGCGGGATGCTGATCATGACGATCAGCGGCTCGATGTAGCTGCGGAACTGGAAGCTGAGCACAATGTAGACGCCGACAAGGCCGATCGCGAAGCCCCGCAGGATCGAGCCGACGGTTTCCGCAGAATTCGCGGCCTGCCCGCCAATCTCGAAGCCGAGGCCGGAGGTCGTGACGACGAGCTCTGGCAGGAATCCTTCGGCCATCCGGGCCGTGATCGCGTCGGCATTGCCGACACGTCCGTCGACATCCGCGGAAACGGTCAGGGTGCGCTGACCGTCGCGGCGGGTGATGATGCCCCACCCCCGACCCTCAGTCTGGGTGGCCACGGTTCCCAACGGAACAGTGTCGCCTTCAGGCAATGCGATCTCGAACTCGGTCAGGTCGGCGCGGGTGGCCCTGTCGGCGTTGTTCAACCGGACTTCCAGATCCCAGGCAAGGTCGCCGCGCCGGATCTCGGCAAGCTGCGTGCCAAGGAAGGCGGCGCGCAGCTGCGCCGCGACATCGCTTGCCGTCAGCCCCAGGGCCTCGGCCCCTGGCGACAGGCTTAGCCGCAACTCGGGCGTGCCGGGTCGCAGATCGAGGATCGCGTTGCGGACGCCCGCGTAGGTCTGCAACTCGGCCATCGTGGCGCGGCCCGCATTCTCCAGCGTCGCGATGTCGGGATGGGTCAGGCGCAGTTCCACCGCAATCCCCTGCGGGCCGATGCCCGGTTCAGTCAGGATCGGCGAGGAGACGCCGGGCAGCGGGCCGATTTCCGCGCGCCAGAGGCTGGCGATCTCGTCGAGCGTGGTGGTCCGCGTCTCGGCCCCCAGAAGGTCTACCGCGACGGTGGCGACATGGGCGCCGGCCTCGCCGGCCGACAGGTTGCGCCCCATGCGCGTGATATGGCGGATCACCAGCGCCTGTCCGTCTGGCTGCTCGGGCGTGAGGCGCGCGTTCACACGGTCGAGCGCAGCCTCGACCAGCGCGACAGCCTCCGACGTGCGCGCCACCGGTGCGCCCGCGGGCAGCATCAGCCGCGCTTCCAGCACGTCACCGTCGATCTCGGGCATCGCCTCGCGCTTGACCACGCCGCCGCCGAGGGCGCCGACCGTCACGATCAGCGCGGCAACGGCCAGCCCCGCCACCAGCCAGCGGCCCCGGATCGCGGCATCGGCCAAACGCCCCACGCCGTGCTCGCGGAGCGCGTCGAACCCCGCTTCGAAGCGGCGGCGAAAGCGTGACGGCGCGCGCTCTTTCATCCCGCCCTTCAGGTGATGCGGCAGGATGAAGAAGGCCTCGACCAGCGAGGCGGCAAGGGCCGCCAGCAGAACGACCGGCAGAACCTCCAGCACCGCGCCCAGCTCGCCGGCCAGAAAGGCCAGGGGCAGGAACACGGCCAGCGTGGTCAGGAAGGACGAGAGGACACCGGGCGCTACGGCGGCAACGCCAGCGGCCACGTTTTCAACCGTTGCCCCCTTGGCGGCATGCACCGCAATCGAATCCGCGATCACGATGGAATCGTCCATCACGATCCCGATCGCCATGAGCAGTGCCACCAGCGTCATCATGTTCAGGCTGAAGCCGGTTAACGCCATCCAGGCGAAGGCCCCGGCAAAGGCCACGGGCAAGCCCATCGCGGCCCAGATCGCGAAACCGGGGCGGAAGAAGAGGCTCATCACGGCGACGACCAGCACAAGGCCGATCACGCCGTTCTGCACCAACATCAGCAGACGGTCGCGGATGATGGAAGTCACGTCCTGCACCACCTCAACCTTGACGGTGTCTGGCAGGCGCGCCGTTTCTGCCGCCACCAGCGCCGTCACGTCATCGAGGACGCCCAGCGCGTCGGCGTCCAGCGCCTTGGCAACGTCGATCAGGATGGCCGGCCTGCCATCGACGAAGGCACGGTCCTGCGGCGGCTCGAACCTTTCCTCGATCAAGGCCACGTCGCCCAAGGTCAGGGTCGCGCCGTTGGGCAGGACCAGCACCGGGATCGTGGCAAGCGCCGTCGCCGTGTCCCGCTCGGCGGCAAAGCGCAGGGTCAGGTCGGCGCCCGCGCCCTCCAGCGTGCCGGCGGGCAGGTCGATGTTCTGGGCGGCGATGGCGTTGGCCAAGGACGCGGGCGTCAGCCCGTGGCTGGTCAGCACCGCCTCGCGCGCCGAGATGCGCAGCGTGCGCGCCCCGAGCCCCGACCGCGTCACCGTCGCCACCCCGGCCAAGACGCTCAGCCGGTCGGACAGGTCGTCGGCGTAGAGGTCCAGTTCGGCCAGCGGCAGATCGCCCGAGACGGCGACGGAGGTGACCGGATCGGTCCGGTTCAGCTCGCGTGTGATGGCGGGATCGGCCGTGGCCGGAAATGTATCGATCGCCGCGACCTCGGTGCGCAGGGAATTGACAAAGCGCAGGGCGTCGTTGCCGGGGGCCATGGTCGCGACAGCACGGGCGCGGCCGGTCTGCGCGGTGCAGGTCAGGGTCTCGAGCCCCTCGACGCCCTGCACCCTGTCCCAGAGCGGCGCGCAGATGGCACTTTCCACGTCCTCCGCCGTGGCGCCACGCCAAGGGACGATTATCTCGGCCTCGGTTGCGCGGAAATCGGGAAAGGTCTCGCGCAAGAGGCCGGGCGCGGCGAAGACACCCGCGGCCAGGAACAGGAGCAGCAGAAGGTTGCTTGCCGTCGGATGGCTGGTGAACCAGCGGATCATTCCTTAGCCTCTACCGGCGACAGCACCATGCCGGGAATGGCGGGCGCGATATCGTCGATCACCACGCGGTCGCCCGGGGTAAGCCCCTCGGCAATCACCACCTGCCCGTCCTGGGCGAAGGCGGGTGTGACGGCGCGCAGTTCCAGCAGATCATCGGGGCCGGCGACACGCACCATTCCGGCGTGCAACGCCGCTTCGGGGATCGCGATGACCCCGTTTCGCGGCGCGCCCTTGAAGGCAAGCTGCACCTGCATGTTGGAGACCAGCGGCAGACGACGGGGCGGGTCCGCGCCGGCGTAAGGCTCGTCAACCGTCACCACCACGGGAACGGTGCGGACGCGGATGTCGAGCACCCCCTTTATCCGGCTGACGCGCGCGGGCCATTCCTGCGCGGGGTCGGACAAGGGGCTGAGCGTCACGTCGATCTGCGTGGCAGGCAAGTCGCGCATCATGTCACCCAGGGTGACACCGCCGGGCACACTGGCGACGAGGCGGCGAAAGCTGTCGATCGGCAGATGCGCTACGACCTCGGCCGCGGCGATCCCGTCGGCGCGGATGACCACCTGGCCGGGTGCTATGGTCTGAAAGCGTTCGGCGCTCACCTCGGTCACGCGCAGGTCGAAGGGCGTCGTCAGCGCGGTCCGGTCAAGCGACCTTCGGGCGCGGTCGAGGGCGGCCTGCGTCCGCGCGATCTGCGCCACGATCCGCGCCTCGCGCGACGGGATGAGGGCCAGCGTGTTTTCCAGCTCCGCCACCGTGCGCCGGGCCAGAAGTGTGGCACGCTCAGCCTCGTCCAGACGCGCCTGGGGCACGGTGCCCTGTTCGGCCAGCCGGCGGGTCCGGGCAAGGTCGCCCTCGGCCAGCGCCAGCCGTTCGCGCTCCAGCGCGAGGATACGGGTCGTGTTGGCGGTCTCGGCGGTCAGTTGCGCGGCTTCGGCGGAAAAGGCGTCGATGTCGGCCTCGGCCTGCGCCAGCGCCAGTTCGTAATCGGCCGGATCGATCCGCAGCACCTCCGTCCCGGCCGGGATCAGGCGGCCCGGCTCAAGGTCGGGGTGACGCCAGATCACCTCGCCCTGCACCTCGGACACCGCCACCCAGCTCTCGGCGGCCCGCAGGTTGCCCCAAGCGGTGGCGCTGGGACGGATCTCCTGCGCCGCGACGGTGAGGACGCGGACAGGATGGGCCGGTGCTTCCCCTTCGAGCTGTGCGGGGCCTGGGGCCGATGAAATCATCCAGACCGCGGCAGCGATCCCGAGCGCGATGGGCGGCAGGGCGAAGAGAGGCGCAAACCGCATGCGCTCAGCCCTGCGCCCGGCGCATCCGCGCGAGCGCCGCGCCTGCCCCGTGGGTTAACACAAGCGGGTCGAACTCGGCCTCGGGGCCCTTGGCGATACGATCCCATGCCTCGGACATCGCATCCTTTGACAGGTATTGCCGCGCAATCAGCGCGCAAACGGGCCCGTGCAGTGCGAGTTGCAGGCCGGAATGGCCGTTTGGGGCAGTCTCGGGGCGCATGCGCGGCCTTTCTGTCGGATAGGTACGACTCGGAATGGAGGTTGCGGATGACGGAAGTGTATGTAAGTTATCTATCACTAACAAGAGAGGCGCGCATGGCAGGCCGCAAAAGTGCGGAAGATCGAAAGGCCCAGATCGTCGCAGAGGTGCTGCGGCTGGCAGACGAGACAGGCCCAGACCGTCTCAGCACGACGGATGTGGCCCGGGCGGTCGGGCTCAGCCAGCCGGCGATCTTTCGACATTTCCCGTTCAAAGGCGCCCTCTGGCTGGCCGTCGCCGAGGACATCGCGGAGCGACTTCGCCAGCGGTGGAGTGCGGCCGAGGCACGGGCCACCGCGCCAGACGCGCGCCTGAAGGCGCTGATCGAGGCGCAACTGACCGCCATCGCCAGGACGCCCGCCCTGCCCTCGATCCTGTTCTCGCGAGAGTTGCAGGTGGACAATGCCGCACTAAGGGACGTGTTTCGCGAGCTTCTCGCCACGTTCCAGGGGCGCCTTGTCGCCGCGCTTCGGGATCAACAGGCCTCGGGCGATCTGCGCCGCGACGTCGCGGCCGAGGATGCCGCGATGCTGCTGGCATCGCTGGTGCAAGGGGTCGCGATCCGGTGGACGCTGGGCGCGCGCGGCTTTCCCCTCGTCGAGGAAGGCCTCCGTCTCTTCGAGCTACAGACGGCGCTGCTACGCACGCAGGAGGACCCACCAGATGTGCAAGACAAATAGGGCCTCGCGCATCGCGGGCGTCATGGGGACCCCTCGGTTTTGGTCGCTTGCTGCAAAGCAAAAACCCCGGCGCGGTGGCCGGGGTCAAAAGGCTAATCGACCATTGTCTTGCGTATGAAAGCAAGACGCTCATGCGCAGATTCGCTATCGAGCAACGCCTGGAGTCGGCCTGCAGCGATACATCTGAGATGATCTGTGTCAGCATCCGGAGATGCATTGAGCGTGTGACCATCTATTATGACGCCGTTGTAGCTGACGTCGTGTCGAAATTGATGCGGGTGAGGTCGGCGATGGACTTCAATGAGGGCGGGGTCTATTTTCATCAGTCCGGCCCGAACACTGGATTTCCATCCTCGAGCCATACAAGAGTATTCAACCAGTCGATCGGAAGCGGCGGCACAGCGTCTGACCACACCCCGGCGGCGATAGGCTCGCCGCTATACCAGCGAACATGCCAGTCGTATTTCTTCAAGCATCGCTTTGCTTCGGTGACTGCCAGGCCTGGGTCCAGGCCCTCTCCGTTGGCTTCAACCAGGACTGCAGCGACCTCGCGGAAAGGTACGCCTGGGTCTTGGAGTGCGCTATGGATCCGGATCCGCCCGAGCTCGGGGAAGCGGTGTTCTATCCACGCCGCAACCCGGCCCAGGTCTGATTCCAGTTCGTCGATGCGCGCTTCGATGGGTATCACAGCAGGTCCCCCCTCTCGCGTGCCGACATTCTCTCATGCGCGCTCAGACTCTTGGCGGATCCGCATAGGGTGTATGTCATGGGCGCGCCGCGGTGCCATTCGACGCGGTAGCCGAAGAGGTGGAGAAAGAGGTGGGCCTTATCGTTGACGGGACCTCGGAATGTCACGTTACCGAGATAATCGACCATCACATTTGCGATAACCCGGTGCTCGATGAAACCCTGCTGACCTACCGCAATGATCATCACCGGCGCGCAGTCCGGAAATGCGCTATCGAGGTTCCCGGCTATAAGGCTGAGATCGCGCTCCACCTCTGTCTGTATGTCTCTCATGGCTGGCGTTGCTCCCTTTCTGTTCAGAATTGGGAGATTGGCCAGGTTGAGAGGGGCGAAGGATTTCACACTTTCCGCACCAAGGCAGGGCGTATTTTTGTGAAAAACTGAAAATAACCTGGTTTTACTGGGGGTTTTCGGGACTAAGCACTTCAATTTCAGGCCAAATCGCCCATTTTGACCGTCTCGATTTCCTGTTCATTGTCAATGGTTTAGGACTTTTTCACAATTTCCGCACTTGCGCGTGTGTGAGAGACAGGATCCCCAGTATGACATGGAAGACAGACAGATACCCTTAATGATCTATGGGTATGGGTGTTAAAAACAATTGAAGTACTACTTTCGCGCGCGCAAGTGCTGTTTTTGTGGAAACATAAAAAGCCCCTGTTTTTACTGGCATTTTTAACGGCCCTCGAAACGCCAAAAATCGACGAAGAACGCCGCCAACGGAATAAAAAAGTCCCTGTTTTTACGGAGGTTTTTTCACCTTTCACAAAAAAACACCGTACCCAATGTGATTTTTGTGAAAATCTGATTTCCGAGATGCCGGTGCCGGGACCCATGTCCCTTTTGCTCCCGTCAAGAGGAGTAGATAACTACCGAGCACTGAGGTCATTATGACAAAGCACATCACCGCGCATGAGCGCAATGTCGCCGCTTCATACGACGACATCCTGGAAGAGATCGCCGGCGAGAGCCGCACCATCCGGAAAAATGCAGAAGACGATCAGGATGAAGATGGGGAAACCGAAGAGACGGACAGGTCTCCGTCAGCGGTTGAGCCTCTCGACATCTTCGGATCCATTGACCTGACAGGCGAGCAGGTTCTCGACGCGACAATGATCCCGCCGGAGATCTTCGAGTATGCAAAGGACCAGGGACGCATCAACGGGATCAACGCTGCCGCGATCGCGATCCCGGCCCTTGGATCGGTTGGCACCGCTATCCCTGCCGGGTGGAAAGTGCAGCCCAAGCCGAAGAACCCCTATTGGAAGGAACCTCCGATAACATGGACGGGTCTGACAGGGGACTCCGGCGTCAAGAAGACCACGGCCATCAAGTTGGGCGCTTTGCCTCTGCTGGTCCTTCAGAAAGAGTGGCGTGCAGAGTTCGAAGAGGAGATGGAGGAGTATCGTCGCGAGTTCGCGATCTGGAAAGAGGCCTGCGAGGATGTGAAGGCCCAGCGCCGCGAGCTTCGAAAGGAAGGCAAGGCCGGCGTCAAAATTGAGATGCCCGAGAAGCCCGAAGCACCGATCCTCAAGCGCGCTTTTGTCGACGACGCCACGACCGAGGCACTCGTTGCGATCTGCGCCGAGAACGAGCCCGGTGTGACAATGGTGCGGGACGAGCTGACTGCCCTGTTCGGATCATTTGGAGCATACACAGGTGCCAGCGACAAGGACCGCGCCATGTGGCTTTCCGCTTACAATGGCGACCCGGTGACTGTCGATCGAAAGGGGGCGGTCAAGGACGGTCAGCCACGGGAGCCACTCATCGCGGATCCTTTCTCGGTCTCGCTCATGGGCGGCATTCAAGACAAGCGCCTGGCTGATATCTTCAAGGGAAACACCGAGGACGGCTTCCTGGCTCGCTTCATGATCGTGCGCGGTTTCGAGTTGCCGGAAAGTGAGGACGCCCCGAATGAGACATTGGTCAAGCAGTATGTCGATGTAGTCCGGACGATCTCGACCAAGTTCGAGTTGATGCCAGACACCCAACAGACCGTCATTTTCTCAAAACAAGCCGCGGCGGTGCGCCGCTATCTCAAGATCTTCACCAGCGCGATGAAGAGTATGCCGGGCGTTCCGGCTGGTCTCGCGCTGCACCTCAATAAATGGGCCGGTATGCATGCGAGGATCTCGATGGTCTTCCACTTCATCAAGTGCGCCCAGTCCGGCAAATGGCCCAGCTCCACCCCGGTCTCCGGATCGACTGCGCGGCAAGCCTACCGCCTCCTGACGAAGTTCCTCCTGCCCGAGGCAGCCCGGGTCTATACCGAGGTCATGGGTGAGGGCGATAAGGTGATGGATGAGGGCCGCTGGATTGCGGACTACATCCTGACCCATGGTATCGGTAAAGGCGACGATACATCGAAGCCCGACAACAAGCGCGAGAGGGTCTCAGTCTATGATCTCACCCGCGTCCGCAAGGGCCTCAAGAATGATCAGGCGACCCTTGATCAGTCGATGAAAATGCTCGAGATGTCGGCGTGGGTGCGCCCATCCGAGGGGTGCTCTCGGCGGGACTTCGGCAAAATGAAGTGGATCGTAAACCCTCGCGTCCATGAGATCTTTGCCCTGCGCGCTGAGAAAGTACGTGCTGAGCGTGAGGCGGTAAAGGCGGAGATCGCGAAGGCGGCCACTCGTGTCCGTCGGATGCGAAAGGCGGTGTCTAAGGCTGCCTGACAGTTCCCTGGCTCCGGGGTAATGGGCACTCGGTAGTGAACTTGCCCCGGCCCAGCGCCGGGGCCTTTTTTATGCGTCAGCGTGAAGCTCCAGGAAGAGTATTTCCGCGATCCCGGATCCAGGTTTATCCATGACATCCGTGGTTCCATCGTCGAGCACATCGAAGGAAAAATACTGATCTCCGCCATCGTGAGCGACATATGCCGCCCGGCCCTCTTCTTTGATCCCCGGAATTCTGTCGATCGGATGCGCGGTCCATGTGTATCCCGTCGCGGGCTCGGAGATTTCGGGGTTGCGCGCGAGAGCGTCGGCGAGTTGGCTAAGATACCGCTTGTCCATCTCTGACTTGATCGCGGTGACAGTCTCCTCATCAGCGTGCACCGGAAATTCATACCGGCCCGAGATCGCGCCAAGAAATGTCGTTCTGTCAACGTCATTGAAGAACTGCGTGATCAAAAACAGGTCGCCACTCCCCGTCGGCTCCTTGATGCCGCGCTCTGCCGCGATGTCGTCCGGGATCCTACGCATCCTGAAGCCTGGGCCGGGCACTTCCGCGACACCATCGTCATATAGATGACAAGTAAAGTCTTGCTTTGTGTCATCGCCGAGCTGAACCAACAAGTCACCGAGACTATTCGTCGATCTGTAAAGTGTTTTTTCCATTCTGCTCAATCCTTTCCTGATTCTGGCCGAACCTGCCAGCGGACTGTGACGAAAATTTGGAGCGGATGCGAAATCCGGGCCCGACTTCCCGGGTATGGCACACCGCGTCAAATATCGCTGGATCAGCCAGGACGGATATATCCACCTGGGCTTCCGCGACGGCCGCATCGTCGCCGAGCACCGGCATGTGTGGGAATGCGCGCATGGCCCGATCCCGGGTGGCTACCAGATCCACCACCGAGACGGCGACCGGACGAACAATAAGATCCGGAATCTCGAGGCGTTGCTGCCCCAAGATCACAAGCGCGAGCACTGCGGCCACTGGACTGACCAGGACGGCCGCTGGTGGAAGCGATGCACGACATGCCGTCGGCCAGCGCCCGAGGATGACTTCCCGACCAAGCGATACCGCGACGGTGTGAGACTCACTCGCGGCAACTGCAAGACCTGCGAGAGAGACAGACAGAGAGCCAAAAACGGCTACCAGGGCTGCTTTGAGAAAAACCTGGGCCTCCATTTTGGACCGAGATCTGCGGGGCGTATCCCCTGAGAGAGCAGGAACGAAGCTCGAACATCAGGAGTTACCAATGTCTGAAGAAAAGAAAACCACGGTCCGAGATCTCATCGCGCAGGGGCGGGTGAAGAATACGAATAGCCCTGGGCGATGAGCACAGAGAACGCAGGGCCGACGATCATCTCCTGGTAAATGTCGGAGAGCGACTGGCCATCGAGACGGTCAGGCGTCGCGGTGACACCGACATGCCTGGCGCGCTCGAAATGCGCATAGACCCGGCGGTAGTTCGCGGCGCAGGCGTGGTGGCATTCGTCGATGATCAGCAGGTTGAAGTCACCCACACGATCGAGTCTGTTTGCGAGCGTTTGGATGGACGCGACCTGGACGATCTTGTCGAGTTCCTCCGGGTAGCCTGCTCTTATCATTCCGGCGTCGATGCCGAATAGTTCGAGGCGCTCCCGAAGTTGCTGACAGATGCGCTCGGTGTGTGCGATGACACAGACGCGCCACAGCTTGTCGATTGCCGCCAGGACTGCGACCAAGCGGGAAAGTTCGCTCAGCGTCGTTGTCTTGCCGGACCCAGTGCAGCTTTCCACCAGGACAGACTTGAGCCCGCGCCGGAACGCCTCTCGGATCGCCTGGATCTGGGCTTCTTGATAGTATCTGAGCGTGACCTTTTGCATACCGAGAATATCGGTCCCGACCACGAATTTGTTGCGCCGTCAGCGGGCGGCCTTGTCCTTCTTCTTGTCCGCGACCACAAGATCTCGCATGCCCTGGAGAGCGCGCATCCCGCCCGCGACAATGGGGTGATCTCCGAGACCAAGTTTCGTCGCCGCGGCCCGGATTGCGTCGCCGAACTCCATGAACTTGTTGGCGCCCTCGATCATCATTTTTTCGCGCCTGGTGAGATCGGCCTCCTTCGATTTTGCGGCCTCCTCGCGATCGACCAGGGCTGCCTCACGCTCAGCGATTTCCGCGGCCCGGGCTTCGCGCTCCTGGCGATCCCGGCGCGCCTGTGCCGCGGTCTCCGCCCGCGCCTTGCGCGCCTCCGCTTCCATCCTTTCGACGCGCTCCTGGGTCTGCTTTGCGGCGGCTCCTTTGCGCCTCGCTTGCTGCCACGCCCTGGCCGCCTTCTTTCGCTTTTCGTAGAGCCTCACGGCTTCATCTGCGCGCCATTCATGACACGGAACATTCTCCCGCGGCAGCTCGCTTTCAGCCTCAGCCGCGAAGGCATCACGCCGGGCCTGGGCGCGCTTTTCACCACGCACCAGGCCGGCAGATTTGAAGTATTCAGCGGCGATGTCGTGGCCGGCCTCGTAGGACTTCACGACCGGAATTGATGACGGCTCCAGGCGGCGCTGCTTGCCCGCTTGCTTGCTCTCAGATACGACCCACGGCGCGACGACAAAGTGAATATGGAACGCCTCTTCATCGGAGTCCGACCAGGCCGCTACGCAGCTTTCGCCGAACTGATCGACCAGGAATTTCATAGCTGCCCGGCGGAATGCGTCCTCTTTTTCGACGCTCGGAAAGCCAGGCGTGTCTCCCTCAAAATGGACCTTGTTCGCCGTCAAGACGCCCTCTCGCAATGGGCCTTCCGCACGATCTCTTTTCCACGGATCGACCGGGCCAGCGCGTCGGATTTTCTGTGCCTCGCTTTTGCGCTTCCGGGTCCATCGCCGCGCCGAATAGGCGTGCCTATAGTTGAGCTCGGAAGCGCGGTCGATGTCTTCCTCGAGCTGTTCTCTCCAGCCCGGCCCACCGATCAGGAACTGGTTCAGATGTGTGCGGCCAGGGCGAATGTGTGAGAGGTCTCCGCCGGTCCGAGTCTGGTGCATTTCCACGCGGACGAGTTGGCCGGGCCAAAGCGATCGCATGCCGAATACCAGGGGGTGTTTCTTTTGTGTCATCGTAGGGGCTCCTTTTGGAGGAGGTGGGGCCCCAATCCTGATCCCGCTCCTGCTGGGTGCGGGGTGGATACTCACTAAGCAACCTGCACTGCGCCCCTTCGGCGCTTGTTCAGGATTGCATCGTTCGGGCCTGCCAGCCGGGCCGCCTTCCGCGGGACACAAGAGAGGGGCTATCGCGCCGCCTCTCCTGGACCTCTCCACTCCTGGGTCATCGCTCGCCGCTCCCCCAGACCCCCTGGCGCCTCCCGGCGGGCATAGGAGCGTGTGCCTGCCCCTATGAACCCTGCACCAGGATGGGACGTCCGCACTGCCCCCTCCTGGACCTCCCCAAGCGCCCCGCCGGGGGCAAAAAGAGTCATTCAGATTCAACGTGTTGCGAAAAGTTTTTGCCGGCTCGTTTCAGAAAAAATTTCTTCGAAGGCATGTGGTTAAAACCGGCGCCGAGGCGCTCACACACACCACAGGAGATACACATGTTCGACTACAATTTCGCACCCTTCGACGGCGGCTGCCGCTTCAACATTACCTCAGATAGTGGCGAGCGTTACGACGTCGTCGTGCTGCCGGGGCACTGCGTCGTTGCCCGCCCTGGCGAGCCGGCCGAGGTCCTGCGGCTCAGCGCTACAGCACAGAAGGAGCCGATCAGGGACCGCCTTATCGACTCAATCTGCGCGTTGCCGTCGAATTTCATCTGCCAGAACTGTCTCAGAGACGCAGTTCAGTGGGCCGTCGATCAGCTCGACGAATGAGACATTACATCAACACCGACCTCGGCCTGATCCTGTTCGATATAACCAGCGAGGACGGCCTATCCAGTGCATCGTTCACTACCGAAATCCTGACCAGTCATGTCGCTGTCTACTACCGGGACAATATCTGGAGATCGGAGGTAGAGGGTGCCTGGGAAATCGACAATATCGCCCGCCAACTCGGCGAACTGATCCACCTATGCGGCGCGCCGAATTGGATGCGCGCGCTTGCATATGAAGAGCTGCATTAGAGGGTGCCGGCCGCGTTTTGAGCGGCCGGATCCCGTCTCTATGTGCTCTGCACACACCCCAGAACTGGAGACCCAAATGACGAAAAATCGCAACACACCCGAGTTCGTATCTACCTTCTTAGACGACATCCTCGCGCGGATAAACCGCATGCCGGATCAGATCCCGAGCCGAGGCGGAAGGATGATCGACGGACCACTCTGGAAAGCCGCTGCGAGCAAGACGGTCGACGAGCTGAAGGCGATCTCAAACCTCGTCCAATCCCACGGTTTCGACTGGCTCGAGAACGAGTTCAACGAGCGGATCGTGAGTCATTACAACGAGTCAGTTGATGCTCATAACGCCGCGGCATGAAGAAAATTGCCCGGCCGTTTTGGCCGGCCTCTTCCGGGGCGTATGCTCAATCAGGTCGCAGGTGAACTCTGCAAGCCCCTCGTAAAGCGTCACCCAAGGCGTGCAGGCCCCCTCGGGCAGGGTGAAATCGCCAGTCAGACGGCGGACCGTGGCAAGGTCGCGGTCGTGGTCATCATGGTCGGCGCGCATGGAAGCGATCCGCTCGGCCAGCGGTGCCCCACCGCCCTTGCGGAGGAGTGGAAATACCATGAGTTCTTACTTTTTCATGGGAACTTCCATCTCGCCGATCATCCTGCGGAGAATGGCGATTAGCCCCTCAGGTACGTCACGGTCGGGCTCATGCAGATCCTCGACCATCTCGACAAGCCTGATAAGGCTGGGCAACTGCTCCCTGTGCCGCGCGTGATAACGCGTCTCGATATGCTGGGTCAGCTCGCCGGCATTGTGGTTCAGGACGGTATCGGACATCGGGGGCTCCTTTTCTCACCGGAAAGATGGAACGGCATCGGGGACGGATTTTGCCTGAACGACGGCCATATGAAGCGAACGGGCAATTCGTTCGGCTCGTTCAATGACATGGGTCGCGCCCGCAGGCGGACAGACCTCTTGCGCGGTTTCCCGAAAGAGGTTTAGCCAGCGTGCGAAATGCGCACCGTCGATTGGCAGAGCCGTGTGCGCTGGCACAGGGCGACCGTGGTATTGCCCAGTCATGAGCGCGACGGAAGACCAGAACGCAACCATGCGATCCAGATGCGCCCCCCATTCGGTGACACGTTCGGCGAAGATAGGCCCGAGCATCGTATCGCCCCGAATCTTCGCATAAAGTTCATGGACCAGATCGTGCAGAATCTCCCCGGTGAGACCTGTTTCCTCCGTAATAGCGGCAGTCATCGCAGGCCGGGCAGAGATGCTCTGTGGTGAATTTTCGTCGGTTTTCATGGTAATCTCGTGATATGCTCTTGTTTTTGACGGTACGTCTGATAATAGGTATTATAAATACCGATTAAGAGCGAGATCAAGCTAAATGCGTCTCACCTCCTTCACCGACTACGGCTTACGCATGCTGATGCGCATGGCCAGTTCTCCGGATCGGGCCTTCTCAACCACCGAGTTGGCAGACGAGTTCGGACTGTCGCGTAACCACCTGGCGAAGATCATGCAGCGTCTTGCCCGGGCCGGGATCATCGAGACGCGCCGCGGCGGTGGCGGCGGTGCGGTTCTTGCGCACCCGGCTCGCGACATTGGGCTCGGCACCATTGTTCGCGTGCTGGAAGAGGGACAGCCTTTGGTTGAATGTCTGAGCAATGATGGAGGTGCCTGTACGCTTGACGGACGCTGTCGGCTGAAAAGCCGCCTACGGGCTGCAGAGAAGGCCTTCCTTGCCGACCTCGATCGCGCCACGCTCGCCGATATCGCGCTCACACCGCTCACATCGCTTGAAACAAACTGACAGAGAAGCATTTGACATGATAACATCGGAACAGGGTATTTTGGCATGGCCATGATTGGCACGCTGACAACCAAAGAACGCCAGATCGGTATGGGGCTTTCGGCCATACTGCTTGTACTCGGCCTTGCGATGGCCGGGGTCGCTCGGCAGGGACCGATGGCGCTGCATGGTGCTATCGCGATGATCCTCGGTCTCGCGCTCGTGTTCATGCTGGGAGGCTCGCTCTATGATCAATCGGAACCATCGGCCAGCCGTCTGACACGGTATTATGACGCGCCCACGCGTTTCGGCATTGTGATGACACTGATCTGGGCGGTCGTCGGAATGGCCGTGGGTGTCTGGCTCGCCGCTCTGATGTACTGGCCCGAGGCGACGCCGCCCTGGCCTGCCACAAGCTACGGACGGTTGCGCCCCGTACACACCTCGGGGGTGATTTTCGGCTTTGGTGGCAATGCGCTGATCGCTACCTCTTTCTACGTGCTGCAGCGCACGTCGCGGGCGCGGCTGGTGGATGCCGTCAGCCCGTGGTTCGTGCTGATCGGGTTCAACCTGTTCTGCGTCTGGGCCGCGACCGGTTATGTCATGGGCCAAACCCAGTCCAAGGAGTATGCTGAACCCGAGTGGTATGCCGATCTGTGGCTGGTCGTCGTCTGGGTGACCTATTTCGTGCTCTATATCCGCACGCTGGCGCGTAGGGCCGAGCCGCATATCTACGTCGCAAACTGGTACTACATGGCCTTTATCCTGGTCGTGGCGATGCTGCACATCGTCAACAACCTCGCCTTGCCTGTCACGCTGGGCTCGGGCGAGAGCTTCACCATCTGGTCGGGTGTGCAGGACGCGATGATCCAGTGGTGGTATGGCCACAACGCCGTGGCCTTCTTTCTGACGGCCGGGTTTCTGGGGATGCTATATTATTTCCTGCCGGTGCGCGCACAGCGCCCTATCTGGTCGTACCGGCTGTCGATTCTCAGCTTCTGGGGCATCGTGTTTTTCTACATGTGGGCGGGCTCGCACCATCTGCACTATACAGCCCTGCCCTACTGGGTTCAGACCTTGGGGATGACCTTTTCCATCATGCTGCTGGTTCCAAGCTGGGCCTCTGCCGGTAACGCCATCGCCACGCTGAACGGTGCCTGGCACAAGGTGCGCGACGACGCCACGCTGCGCTTCATGTTTGTGGCCGCCGTATTCTATGGCCTGTCTACCTTCGAAGGCTCGTTCATGGCCATTCGCCCCGTCAACTCCCTGTCGCATTACACCGACTGGACGGTTGGGCATGTTCATTCCGGCACGCTGGGCTGGGTGGCGATGATCGTCTTCGGCGCGATCTACAGCCTGGTCCCAAAACTCTGGTGCCGTGACGACATGGCATGGCCCAAGGCGGTCGAATGGCATTTCTGGCTCGCGATCACAGGCACGCTGATCTACGTCGTCTCGCTCTGGAATGCGGGGATAACCCAGGGCCTGATGTGGCGCGCCTATGACGAGGGCGGTGCGCTCAGCTACAGCTTCATCGAGTCGGTCGAGGCGATGCTACCCTATTACGCGGCCCGCACGCTGGGCGGCGGGCTGTTCCTCGCCGGTGCGCTGCTGTGCGCGTTGAATTGCCGGGCGACGATGCGCGCCGCAGGCGACCGGGTGGACGAGTCCGACCGGCCCCTTGCCACGCAACCCGCGGAGTAAGTCGATGCTGAAGCTGCACTACAACCTCGAAAAGGTCTCGATGGGGCTGGTGGGCGCAATCATCGCGGTGGCCTCGGTGGGCGGCATCGTCGAGATCGCGCCGCTTTTCACCATCGAGGAGACGGTCGAGATCCCCGACGACATGCGCCCGCATACGCCGCTGGAGCTGGCAGGGCGCGAGATCTACGTCCGCGAGGGCTGCTATGTCTGCCATTCCCAGATGGTGCGCAGCCTCGCCGACGAGCTGGATCGCTACGGCCCATATTCGCTGGCCGCCGAGAGCGCCTATGACCACCCGATGCTGTGGGGGTCAAAACGCACCGGTCCCGACCTTGCGCGCCTTGGCGAGAAATACTCCGACGACTGGCATGTTGCTCATCTGATCGACCCGCGCGCCGTCATTCCGGTGTCGATCATGCCGGCCTATCCCTGGTTGACCCGCCCGCTGGACACCGCGCTGATCGAGGATAACCTCGCCGCGCTGGCGCGGCTTGGCGTGCCCTATGACGAGGCGATGATCACGAATGCAGAGGCCGACGCGCTGGCCCAGAGCCGCCCCGATTCCGAGGGTGCGGACGGCGTACGCGCGCGCTATGGCGAAGATGTCGCGGTGCGTGCCTTCGACGGTGATGCGGGCCGCCTGACCGAGATGGACGCGCTGGTGGCCTATCTGCAATCGCTGGGGACGCTGACCGATGCGCCCCAGAAGATGTTCGCGGAGGAAGCTCAATGAGCCACGAAACACTTGTGATTATCGCCAAGGTGTTCGGCCCGATCTGGATGGGCGGCTTCATGCTGATCGTGCTGATCCGGGCCTACAATCCGCGCAGGCGGGCCGAACAGGAACGGATTGCCCGATCCATCCTGTCCGCCAAAGATGCGGAGGAGCGCACATGACCACCGACCCCAAGGAGCTGGACCACGCTGACCCGCATACCGGTAACCGCGACGTCGACCCGGTTAGTGGCTACGATACCACGGGTCATGACTGGGGCGGGATCAAGGAGTTGAACACGCCTTTCCCAAAGATCGCGCTGGTGGCCCTGGTCCTGACATTCGTTTACTCAGTGGTTACGTGGATTCTGCTGCCCGCCTGGCCCTTGGGTCGCGACTATACACGCGGGCTGCTCGACCTCGATCAGCAGGCGATGGCGGTGGAGCGGCTGAGCACCATTGAGACCCTGCGCGAGGATTGGCTCACCCGCTTCGATACGCCGGATTTTGAAACTCTTTCCGACGATCCCGCGCTGATGGCTTTCGCGATGCCTGCGGCAGACCGGCTCTATCAGGACAATTGTTCCGCCTGCCACGGGCGCTCTGGTGGTGGCGGTCCCGGATATCCGGTTCTAAGCGATGATCATTGGCTCTGGGGTGGGACGCCCGAGGACATCGCAATGACTCTGCAGGTTGGGATCAACGCACAGCACCCCGACACACGCTGGGCACAGATGCCGGCCTTCGACTGGATGGAGCGGTCGGACCGGCACGCACTGGCCGAGTATGTCGCGGCCCTCCCGTCGGGCGCGGCCGATCATGACGGCGCGGCGGCGGCGCTGTTTGCCGAGAACTGCGCATCCTGCCACGGCGATCAGGGCGCGGGCGGGCTGCTCAACGGGGCACCGACCCTTACCGACGACGCGGTGATCTACGGGCAGGATACGGCTTCGGTGCTGGCGACGCTGCGAAATGGCCGTCAGGGCGTGATGCCCTACTGGTCCGACCGCCTGAGAGACGCCGAGATAAACGCGCTCGCGCTCTACGTTTCGCGCCTGCCGGACGATGGCGCTGCGGACGGCGCGGAAACCGCGCAAGCGTCCGGTGACACTGCCCCAGAGGCCACGCAATGACGGCGCGGATGCAGAAACGCCTGGCCATAGGCGGCGCGCTTGCGCTCGTGGCGCTGCTGTTCGCCTACAAGGCGGCGATGGTGTCAGCGGCATTCACATCGCAGACTGCCTGTGTTGCCGTCGACGATAGCCCGGTCGCGAGGCCGGCGCGGCGCGCCTGCTGAAGGGACAATATTATGCTCGAACCGCTTCCCACGATTCGCCGGCCGCAACGCCCCGCCTCGACGCTCGCGCGAAACCTGCCTGCGCGCGCCGCGCTCGACTGGCTCGCCGCGGGCTGGCGTGATTTCCGTGCCGCCCCGGGTCAAAGCCTGGCCTATGGCGGGTTTCTCGTCGCGCTGTCCTACGCCGTGCTGTGGGGGCTGGCAGCCTCGGGGCTGCTCTATCTCGCCCTTCCCGCGATCTCGGGCTTTCTGATCGTCGGCCCGTTCCTGGCGATCGGGCTCTACACACTCAGCCAGAGGCGGGCGCAGGGCAAGACGACAACCTTGCGTCAGATGCTGCTGGTGCGGCCCGCTTCAGGGGCGCAACTGGCCTATGCTGGTCTGCTACTGGGACTGCTGGTGCTGTTCTGGCTGCGCGCAGCCGACCTGCTGTACGCGCTGTTCTTCGGGTTCGCACCGCTGCCCGGGGCGGGCGATGCGCTGTCCAATGTGTTCATCACGCCGCGCGGCTGGGGGCTCTTGCTGGTGGGCTCCATCGTGGGCGGCCTCTTCGCCGCCTTCGCCTTTTCGCTAAGCTTGTTCGCGGTTCCGATCCTGTTAGATGAGCGACGCGACGCCCTGACGGCGCTTGGCCTGAGCCTTGCCATGACGACGCAAAATCTGCGCCCCTGCCTCATATGGGGCGGAATCGTCGCCATCGGCATGGTACTCAGCGCCGCAACCGGGCTTCTGGGGCTGATCTTTGTCTTTCCCGTACTCGGGTTCGGAACCTGGCACGCCTGGCACGCCATCGCGGCGGAGACATCATGAACTCGCTTCTGATCCTTATCCCGATCTCGCTCGGCATGGGAGTGATCGGGCTATGCGCATTTTTCTGGGCAATGCGAAACAACCAGTTCGACGATCCCGAAGGCAACGCCTGGCGCGTGATTACGATCGACACTCACTCAGATGACAATCCACCCGAAAAGGAAGGTAGATAACATGACCCCTTGGCTCCCAACGCTGAAGACCGAGACGCCCCAAGATGGCTATGACCTCGCCGTCAAGATGGCCCGCGTTGCCATCAAGATGACCCAACCGGACCCAGACGTTCGCGACAAATTGCGCCCGGTCTATGCCGAGGATGCGGACGCCCTGATCGCCTCCAGCCAGGTCGTGGCAACGCATTTCGCGACCGTGGCGGCGGCCAACAATTATTGGAGAGACGTCTCGTGACAACTGTTGATCGCAAGGAGGGCAGGTTCGTTGTCGATGCGGCCGTGCTGGCCAAGGCTTTTAGTCTCTCCCAAGCGGAAACCAGGGGGAGGATGCGCGAGGGGTTGATCACTTCGCGCTGTGAAACCGGTGCCGATGAGGACGCAGGCCGCTTTCGACTTACCTTCTATCACCGAGACAGGGCTTGTCGGCTGATCGTCGATGAAACGGGCAAGGTTCTGACAAGGGCGACATTCCCGGTTCAGACCAGACCCGGTGCGAACGTTACTGGGCCCGACGCTGAGGATGCTACGTGACCACTTGATCACCTGACGCGCATGTTGGTCGGTGTCTCTCCTGGGCGTGGTGAGGGCCAAAGCCCGATAATACACTGGAAAATATTCTTGGGGTGTTTGGGAACCTTTTGTGTCACGCCGCATCAAACGGGGCGAGGCGATCAGAAAAGGATCTTCGGCGCAACCTAACGTAAGGACATGTCAAATGACCAAGACTTTCACCCTCGTCGCCGGGTTTCTGGCTGCAACCACCCTACCGACGCTGGCCCATGACGCAGACAAGTTAGCCGAACTGCCTCCGGGCGATCCCTACAAACACTTCGAAAGACGCTCACCTTTTCAAGATGCGTTTCACTGCATGCGTTTCACTATCTCACATTTGTCCTGCCGGGAGTCCGCAAACTGAAACCACCCATTCCGTAAGAACTGCCTGCACCGGCGACAAACACACCGCATGCCCGGCGGCGAACGTGTCGAATGCCGCCCGGTTCAATTCATTGAGACCGACGAGGACAGGCACGCCCCGCGTCAGCGCCTCGGCGATCGCGTCGCGGAAGCCCCGGCCCTCGGCCTCGTGCTTGCCGAACTTGTTGACGATGAGCAGATCGGCTCCCAACGTGAGCTGTCTTTTAGCCAGCCCCACAGACGTCTCCAGCGCGTCCGGGTCGAGCCGGCAGCCGCGCGCCTGAGGCCCGCGATCCTGGCTTATGCGCAGCACCGGGCCATCGGGCAGCACCCGCACATCCATGTCGCAGGCGCGGGCATCAGTGCGCGCGGTGTTGATTTGCACGGTACCGCAGCATCGCAGGCCGCGCGCGTCGAGATCGGCGGCCAGCCCCGCAAGCAGCAGGTCGGTATCCCCCCGCCCCGGGGCCATTGTGTAGGCAAGATTCATCTGGCGGCTCCTCAGATCCGGGCAAAGGGTTGAAACAGGACGCGCGCGCCCTTCGGCAGATGCGCGAACTCGACGGGCAGAATCATCAACCCGTCCGTCTGCGACAGCCGCGCGACACGGCCCGAATGGGTGGCATCCTCGAAACTAATGACCTCCCTGCCATCGACGTCGAAACCGGCAAGCGTGGCGGGCCTGAACTCACAGCGACCAGGCTTACGGTGGATCGCAGCGTCGGTGATGACGTGCCGCTGGACCAGGCCGGTATCGGCCGCACCGGTTAAGGCCCGGACCAGAGCCAAGCCAAAGATCTGCCATGTCACAAAGGCCGAGAGCGGATTGCCAGGAAGGCCAAGCCAGGCAGTGGTGCCGATCCGACCGACCGAGACCGGCTTGCCCGGCTTGATCGCCACACCACTGAACAGGGTCTCGCCCCCCAAGACAGCAAAGCTCGGTTTTACGTGATCCTCCTCGCCGACCGAAATCCCGCCGGTGGTAATGACGAGATCGGCCCTTTCGGCGAGATCGCCGAGTTGCCGGGTCAGTCCCGCGCGGCTATCGGCCCCGAGTTCGGTGGCGACAAGCTCGATATCTGCGCGCCTCAGCGCCGCCTTCAGCATCGGACCGTTCACATCCGGTATCTGCGCAGCGTTGCGCAATGAGCCCGCCTGCCGGACCTCATCACCGGTCACCAGCAGTGCGACGCGCAACCGGCGCATCACATCGACATGATCCACCCCGGCCGCGGCACAAGCGGCGATCGCCCAATCCCCGAGCCGTGCACCCTTGGCCAGCACCTCTGCGCCCGCGGCTATATCGCTGCCCGCCGCACGGATGTTAAGACCCGGCGCAGGGTGCCGCAGGAACTGAATAACATCCCCGTCGCGCGTGACATCTTCCTGCATCACCACGGCATTAGACCCCGCGGGGACCGGTGCGCCGGTGAAGATGCGGGCCACCGTGCCGCGCGCCAACGGGGCGGCGCTCTCGCCCGCAGGAACCCGCACCGCCACCGGCAGGGACCAAGGCCCCTCCCCGGTCAGATCAGAGGTCGCGACCGCGTAGCCGTCCATTGCGGCATTGTCAAAAGAAGGGGCCATCGCCCGCGCCAGGACCGGTCGGGCGAGGACCCTGTCAATCGCGCGGTCGAGGGCCAGGGTTTCGACACCCTCAATGGGTGCTGTGCAGTTCTTGATTCGGGCAACCGCCTCCTCCACGCCTATCAGGCGCTTGAGCGCGTCTTGCCCGTCACATCCACAGTGCGCAGTCTCGATTGCCCGATGGATGGTCATGCGTCTGTCTCCTTGGTGAAATGCCCCGGCCCGATACTGCAATCGAGATTGCGCAACAGGCCGTCCTTCAACCCGTAGATCAGGCCATGCACGCGCAGATCTGCCCCGCGCGCCCACGCGCCTTGCAGGATCGGGGTCTCGCAAACGCGCCGCACCCCTTCAACGACGTTCAACTCTGACAACCTGTCGCGCTGCGCCTCGGCATCCGACTCCTGTGCGAGATCAACGGCATAGCTGCGGGCGAGACGCCGGATCGGCTCCAACCAGTGATCGGCAAGGCCATGCGGCAGATCCTCGGTCGCGGCCTTGATCCCGCCACAGCCGTAATGACCACAGACGATGACCTCGCGCACCCGCAACGCCTCGACCGCGAATTCCAGCGCCGAGAGCAGATTCATATCGGCGGAATGGACGATATTGGCGACGTTGCGATGCACGAAGACCTCGCCCGGATCGAGCCCGGCGACCACGTTGGCCGGAACCCGGCTGTCCGAACAGCCGATCCAGAAGAATTCGGGGGCCTGCTGTGCGGCAAGCCTGGTGAAGTAGCCCGGATCCTCGATATGGCGTGCCTTGGCCCATGTGATGTTGCGCTCAAGCAGGTCGTTCAGCATTTGTCAGTCCGTATTTGTTTCAAGACCGCGCCGCCGCCTCATGGAGGCGCGGAACGTTTCAAGATCGGCCTCGGTCAGGCGAAGCCGCGCAAAGGGCATGAGGACGGCCTTCTCCAGGATAAGGTGGCGTCTCGCATGCCCTGCAAACCGGCGCAGGTCAGTGATATCATCAGCCCCCAGATCTGACGCGGCTGACTTCAGAATCCTTATTACGCCGGTGGCGTCGAAATGTGCGTGGCGATGGTCGTCCATAAGCTTGTCAAGCAATCGGTCGATATCGTCGTCCCGCTCGCACCGCAGGCGCAACAGCGGGAAAAGATCCTGCTCCTCATCCTCGAGGTGTGTCGGGAATTCATCCGACAGGAAGGCTGTCGCGGCCTCGATATCTTCCGAGGAGGCGGCGCCGCCATCTGCGATTCGTTCCAGCAGGGCGCAAAGCTCGCGCTTGCACAGATGCACGGCATGCAGGTAGTCGATCGGCGAGGCCGGCAGGGCCGAGTCGATAGGTGTACGAGCGGCCCCGCCCTGTGCTTGATTAGACTGTTGCATAACCCGCGCCGCCCGAGGTTCAGATCGGCGCGAGGCTTGCGCCGGTGATGGCAGCCCCTGCGGCAAGCGTCTCGACGAACTCCCGCGAGGCGCGCGCCCAGGCGGCCTTTTCCAGCGCCTGCGCGATCTTGGGCCGGACGGTGTCATAGGGCAGCACCTGCCCCGGCGCGATGGCATTGAGGCGGATGATGTGCCAGCCGTGCCGCGAAAGCACCGGCGCAGGGCTCATGTCACCTTCATCCAGTTGGCGCAGCGCCGCTTCGAATTCCGGCACGGTGTCGCCGGGGCCAAGCTGACCCAGGTGACCACCCGCATTCTTCGATCCGCAATCGCTCTCGCGGGCGGCTGAGGCAAAGCCCTTGGCCTCACCATCCAGCTTGGCAAGTAGCGCCGTTGCCCGTCTCTCGGCTGACGCACGCTCTTCGTCATCGCGCGGGTCGCAGGCACAGAGGATATGCGACACGTCCCACAACGGGGCCGAGCGGTAGCGGTCGGGGTCTTTCGACCATTCGGCACGCACCGCTTCCTCGGTGATGGGCTGAATGCTCAGCGCCTCATCGAGAAGCGCGCGAATGAGCGCCTCCTCTTCGGTCTCGAAACGCCCGGGGGCCAGTTCCATCGGGTCAGGGACCAGCCCGCGTGCCCTTGCCTCCTGCAATAGAAGCGCACGGATCGCCAGCGCCTGCGCGGCCTTGCGCCATGCGATGCCGGGCTTTTCACGCGGACCGGTGTGGTTCTGGGCCTCGGCGGCAATCGCCGCCGAGGGTATGGTGTCATCGTTCACGACGACATCGGGGAAAAGAGCCACGTTCATCGCACTTACTCCGCCGGGGTCGTGGTTGCGGGGCTGCTCTCGCCCTGCCGCTTGTCAAAGGCGCGGCGACGTTCGTCCAGCGGGCGGCGGCGGCGCGAACGCACGATCTGGTAGCCCGAGCGCGCCAGAAGGTAGCGGAACGGAGCGGCGAAGCCCGACCAGATATGCACCAGCCGCGTGAACGGGAACAGGATGGTGATGATCAGCCCGAGGAAGATGTGCAGCTTGTAAAGCCAGTGCACATTCACCACCGTGACCCAGGCGTTGACGTTCCACGTCACCACGCTTTGCGACCAGGTCATGAAGCGGACCATCTCGGCCCCGTCCATGTGCTGGAGCGTCTGCGTGATAGTCAGAAGGCCAATGGCAAGCTGAAGCCAGATCAGCCCCATGATGACGATATCCGGCATGGTCGAGGTCACGCGAATGCGTGGATCGGCCAGCCGCCGGTGCAACAGCATGGTCGAGCCGATCAGCGCGGCGATGCCCGCCGGGCCGCCAATCAGAACCGCCATCCACTGTTTCAGACCATAGGGAACACCGAGCGCATCCAGTACCCAGATCGGCGTGAAGAGACCGATCAGATGGCCGAAGAATACCGTCAGAATACCGACGTGAAACAGAATGGATCCCCAGACCAGCTGCTTGCGGCGCAAGAGTTGGCTGGAAGAGCTTTTCCAGGTGAAGGGGTCGCGTTCATAGCGCACTACGGAGCCCACGAGGAACACCGTCAGCGCGACATAAGGCATGACCCCGAAGATGATGAAATTGATATCGAAATTGCCGAACATGTCATGCGCTCCTGTTCAGGGGTGTGGTGGGGGCGTCCATGCCCGCCAGCATGTCGCGGACCTGCGGGCAGCCTGCGTTCGGGTCTGGGCCAAAGGTAACTTCGGTTTCCTCCCAGACCGCGTCGAGCGCCTCGAGATCGGTCGGGTCGTCGTCGGGCTGAGCCAGCATCTCGGTCAATGCCTCGGCGTCGGGCTGCGTTCCAGAAAGCTGCGACAGCGCTTTGAAAACGTTGGCATAACCACTTTCGCGCCGCTCCAGCCGCGTGCCGAGCGCGTCGAGGATATGCGCCGCGTCGGCGAGGATGTCCTGTGCCTCGGCAAAGGGCCGCATGGAGAGGAACTCCAGAAGTACCGGCAGGTGATCGGGCAGTTCCGAGGTGGCGGGCTCGACCCCGCCCTCCCGGTAGGTCTCGATCAGGCTGACCATCGCGCCGCCCCGGTCCCGGCTTTCGCCATGGACGTGCTCGAAGAGGTTGAGTGACAGGCTCCGCGAGCGGTCGAAGAGCATCACGTAACCCTCTTGCAGGGCATAGATATCGCCCTGCCCCAGGTTTTCGGTAAGCGTTTGCAACGCCGCGCGGTGGCTTGCGTCGATGCGCGTATCCGTTGCCAGGACGTCCGCGATTTCTGGCATCGCCGCCTGCAACTCCGTTGAGGGGTAGCTCAGCAGCAGCGACAGGGCTTTCAATGTACGGTCCATCATCAGAATGTCTCCGTCGGAAGGGCAAAATTCTTCTTCTTTCCGCCAAAGAGCGTCGTCTTGCCGGTTTCGCCGGAAGAACAGCCATTGCCATCGGTAAAGCCGCAGCCGCCGCGAATGTTAGCCCCGTCTTCGTTCTGTTCGCGGTGCGCCGTGGGGATCGCGAAACGGTCCTCGTAATCGGCGATGGCCATGATCTTGTACATGTCCTCGATCACCCGGCCCGACATGCCGACGCGGGCGGCAATCGCCTCGTCGCGCACGCCATCGACGCTGAGGGCCCGCATGTAAAGCCGCATGGCCGACATCCGCTCCAGCGCGTGCACGATGGGCTCCTCATCGCCCGCCGTTAGCATGTTGGCGAGGTACTTCACCGGGATGCGCAATGAGCGCACGTCGGGCATCTGGTCGCTCATCGCGATCTGCCCCGCCTGCGCGGCGTTCTGGATGGGTGAGAGCGGCGGGATATACCAGACCATCGGCAGGGTGCGGTATTCCGGGTGCAGCGGGAAGGCTACCTTCCAATCCATCGCCATCTTCCAGACCGGGCTGACCTTCGCCGCCTCGATCCAGTCCTCGGGAATGCCGTCACGGCGCGCCGCTTCGATCACCTCCGGATCGTTGGGGTCAAGGAACACATCCATCTGTGCGCCATAGAGATCGGTCTCGCGTTCGGCGCTGGCCGCTTCCTCGATCTTGTCGGCATCATAGAGGATCACGCCCAGATAACGGATGCGACCGACGCAGGTCTCCGAACACACGGTCGGCTGGCCGGACTCGATGCGCGGATAGCAGAAGGTACATTTCTCGGATTTGCCGCTTTCCCAGTTGTAGTAGATCTTCTTGTAGGGGCAGCCCGAGATGCACATCCGCCAGCCGCGGCACTTCTCCTGGTCGATCAGGACGATGCCGTCCTCCTCGCGCTTGTAGATCGCGCCCGAGGGGCACGACGCCGAACAGGTCGGGTTCAGACAATGTTCGCACAGGCGCGGCAGGTACATCATGAAGGTATTTTCATACTCTCCATAGATCTCCTTCTGCACATTCTCGAAGTTGTAGTCCTGCGACCGCTTGGAGAACTCGCCGCCGAGGATTTCCTCCCAGTTGGGGCCCTTTTCGATCTTTTCCATACGCTCGCCGGTGATCGCAGAGCGCGGGCGCGCGGTCGGGAAATGATCCATGTCAGGCGCGGATTTCAAGTGATCATAGTCGAAATCGAACGGCTCGTAATAGTCGTCGATCTCGGGCATCGAGGGGTTGGCAAAGATATTCGCCAGAATTCGCCACTTGGCCCCCTGCTTAGGCTGCAGCTTTCCGCTCGCCGAACGCACCCAGCCCCCGTTCCAGCGTTTCTGGTTTTCCCAGTCAGTGGGATAGCCGGTGCCGGGCTTGGTCTCGACATTGTTGAACCAAGCGTATTCAACGCCTTCGCGGGTCGTCCACACGTTCTTGCAGGTCACCGAGCAGGTGTGACACCCGATGCATTTATCAAGGTTCAGGACCTTGCCGATTTGCGCACGAACTCTCATTCCGCTGCCTCCACTTTTCCGGTTGCGGGCTGATCCAGCCAGTCGATCTTCTTCATCTTGCGCACGATCACGAATTCGTCGCGGTTGCTGCCAACGGTGCCGTAATAGTTGAACCCGTAGGAAAGCTGCGCGTAGCCGCCGATCATGTGCGTGGGCTTGAGCGTGGCACGGGTGACCGAGTTGTGAATACCACCGCGATGGCCGGTCTTCTCGGAGCCGGGCGTGTTCACGATCTTTTCCTGCGCGTGATACATGAACAGTGTGCCCTGCTTGATCCGCTGGGACACCACCACTCGCGCGGTCAGCGCGCCGTTGATGTTGTAGGCCTCGACCCAATCGTTATCGACCAACCCGGCCTTTTGCGCGTCTACCTCGGACATCCACACGACCGGTCCGCCCCGGTTCAGCGTCAACATCAAGAGGTTGTCGGTATACGTGCTGTGGATGCCCCATTTCTGATGGGGCGTGATGAAGTTGAGCACCACATGCGGGCTGCCCTCGGCCGCGTCGTTGTTGACGGCGGCGGTGATGGTCTTGAGGTCGACCGGCGGGCGGTAGCCCACGAAGCCTTCGCCAAAGGCGCGCATCCACAGGTGATCTTGATAGAGCTGTTGTCGCCCAGTGAGGGTGCGCCACGGGATCAACTCGTGCACATTGGTATAGCCCGCGTTATAGCTGACCTTGTCGCTCTCGATGCCCGACCATGTGGGCGACGAGATGATCTTGCGCGGCTGTGCCGCGATATCGCGAAAGCGGATCTTGTTGTGATGCTCGCCCTCGGCCAGATGCGCGTGGTGCCGCCCGGTGGGTTTCTCCAGTTCTTCCCACGCCTTGACCGCGACATTGCCGTTGGTTTCCGGCGCCAGCATCAGGATCATTTCACAGGCGTCAATGGCTGTCTCAAGCTTCGGCTGTCCCTTGGAGACACCCTCGTCCAGAACCTCGCCGTTGAGGTCGCGCAGGGCCTGCACCTCATCACCGGTGTTCCAGTTGATCCCCTTACCGCCATTGCCAAGCTTTTCCAGGAGCGGGCCTATGGAGGTGAACTTCCTGTAAAGGTTAGGATAATCCCGTTCCACCGCGATATAGTTGGGCGCGGTCTTGCCCGGGATCAGGTCGCATTCACCCTTTTTCCAGTCCTTGACATGGGCCTGCGCCAACTCGCCCGGTGTGTCGTGCAAAAGCGGAAGCTGCACGATATCGGTCTCGACCCCCAGTACCTCGGGCGCGACCTCGGAGAATTTCTTCGCAATCGCCTTGAAGATCTCCCAGTCGGACTTGCTCTCATAGGCCGGGTCCACCGCCGCCTGCAGCGGGTGGATGAACGGGTGCATGTCGGACGTGTTCATGTCGTCCTTTTCATACCAACTCGCCGTCGGCAGGACGATGTCGGAATAGACGGCGGTGGTGGACATGCGGAAGTCGATGCAGACCAGCAGGTCAAGCTTGCCCTTGGGTGCCTCGTCATGCCAGACGGCCTCTTTCGGCATGGCCTGCCCTTCCTCGCCCAGATCCTTGCCCATCACGCCGTGATCGGTGCCCAGAAGGTGCTTGAGGAAATATTCGTGCCCCTTGCCTGAAGACCCGAGCAGGTTCGAGCGCCACACAAACAAATTGCGCGGCCAGTTCTCGGGCGCGTCCGGGTCCTCGCAGGACATTTGCAGATCGCCGGATTTCAGCTGTTCAGCGACATAGTCCTTAATCTCCTTGCCCGCCTTCTTTGCCTGTTTCGACACCTCCAGTGGGTTGGTTTTCAACTGCGGGGCCGAGGGCAGCCAGCCCATCCGTTCGGCACGGATGTTGTAGTCGATCAGGCTCACGTCCCAATCGCCATCGGGTGCCGTGGGCGACAGGATTTCGCCCGCGCGCAGCGTCTCATAGCGCCATTGGTCGGTATGGGCATACCAGGCGGAGGTCGAGTTCATGTGCCGCGGCGGGCGGTTCCAGTCGAGCGCGAAGGCCAAGGGTTGCCAGCCGGTCTGCGGGCGCAGCTTTTCCTGCCCGACGTAATGCGACCAGCCGCCGCCCTCCTGCCCGATGCAGCCGCACATCACCAACATGTTGATGATGCCGCGATAGTTCATGTCCATGTGGTACCAGTGGTTCAGACCGGCCCCGAGGATGACCATCGACTTGCCGTGGGTCTTCTCGGCATTGCCCGCGAATTCGCGTGCCACGGCGATGATTTTTTCGCGGTCCACTCCGGTGATCTTTTCGGCCCAAGCCGGGGTATAGGGCATGTCGTCGTCGAAATCGGCAGACACCCAATCCCCGCCCAGACCACGGTCAAGCCCGTAATTGGCGCAAAAGAGATCGAACACGGTCGCGACCAGCACCTCCTCGCCACCCGCCAGTTTCACCCGCTTGGCGGGGATGTTGCGGGTGAGCACATCGGGGTGATCGCACTTGACGAAATCGCCGGTGGCGACGCCGCCGAAATAGGGGAAATCAACGCCCACTACCTCGTCGTGATCCTCATCAAGGATCTGGCTCAGGCGCAGGTTGGTCTCGGCATCCTTCGCCCACTCTTCGAGGTTCCACTTGCCCTCTTCGCCCCAGCGAAAGCCGATGGATCCGTTGGGTGCCACGACCTGCCCGGAGGTCTCGTCAAAGGCCACGGTCTTCCAGTCGGGGTTGTTGGTCTCACCCAGCTTGTCGTCAAAGTCGTCGGCGCGCAGCATCCGGCCTGGCACGAGTTGACCCTGCTTTTCATCGAGCCGCACAAGCATCGGCATGTCGGTGTATTTGCGGGCATACTCCTCGAAATACTCGGCCTGCCGGTCGAGGTGGTATTCGCGCAGGATCACATGGCCCATGGCCATCGCCAGCGCCGCGTCGGTGCCTGCCTGCGGGTTCAGCCAGATATCGCCGAACTTGGCGGCCTCGGAATAGTCGGGGCTTACCACTGCTGACTTCGTGCCGCGATAGCGGACCTCGGTGTAGAAATGCGCGTCGGGCGTGCGGGTCTGCGGCACGTTCGAGCCCCAGAGCATCAGGAAACCCGCATTGTACCAGTCAGCCGATTCCGGCACGTCGGTCTGTTCGCCCCATGTCTGCGGGCTGGCGGGGGGCAGGTCGCAATACCAGTCGTAGAACGACATGCAGGTGCCACCCATCAGGCTCAGGTAGCGCGAGCCTGCCGCGTAGCTGACCATCGACATGGCCGGGATCGGCGAGAAGCCGAAAACCCGGTCGGGGCCGTAGGTCTTGGCAGTGTAGGCATTTGCGGCGGCGACGATCTCGGTCGCCTCGTCCCAAGTGGCGCGCACGAAGCCGCCTTTGCCCCGCGTCGTGGTGATCGAGGCGCGCAACGCCGGGTCTTTCTGGATCGCGGCCCAAGCGGCCACCGGCGTCATCTTGGCGCGCATCTTGCGCCAGGCGCGCATCAGGGCACCGCGGATGAGCGGGTTCTTCACCCGGTTGGCAGAGTAGAGATACCAGCTGTAGGAAGCCCCCCGCGCGCAGCCGCGCGGCTCGTGGTTGGGCATGCCCGCGCGGGTGCGCGGATAGTCGGTCTGCTGCGTCTCCCAGGTGACGATGCCGGACTTGACGTAGATCTTCCACGAACACGACCCGGTGCAGTTCACCCCGTGGGTGGACCGCACGACCTTGTCGTGCCGCCAGCGGTTGCGATAGGTTTCTTCCCAGTCGCGGTTCTCTGACGTGGTCTGGCCCCAGCCGTCCGAGAATTGCTCCAGTTCCTTGCTCTGGAAGAAGTTCAGTTTGTCGAGCAGATGGCTCATCTGGCTTTCCTTTCGTTACTCGGCGGGTTGGGTGGAGTCGCGCGGCGCGCGTGCGTGTTCGATGTCGTGAAGCAGGCCACCCCGGCAGGTGTAGACGGCCCAGGTGATCGCCACACAGATCGCGTAGAAGATCAGGAAGCCCCAGAGCGCACCCACGGCCGTTCCGGTCATCGCGATGGATGTGCCGTAGGCTTTGGGGATGAAGAAGGCGCCATAGGCTGCGATGGCCGAGGTGAAGGCGGTGATTGCGCCCGATTCCATGGCAATCTGCCGCTTGCACTCTTCCGGCCCCAGCTGTGGCATGAGGCGCGGCACCTCGCGGCCCATGATCACCGGGATCATCTGGAAGGTCGACGCGTTGCCGATGCCGGTCAGCAGGAACAGCGCCATGAAGCAGGCGAAGAACCCGATGAAGGAGCCTATTCCGAGGAAGAAGATCACGCCGAAGGTGGCCACGATCATCGCGGCAAAGGTCCAGAAGGTTACCCGCCCGCCACCGAAACGGTCGCTGATCCAGCCGGTCGCTGCGCGGCTCAGCGCCCCCACCAGCGGTCCAAGGAACACGTAGTTGAGCGCGTTGATCTCGGGAAAGGCCAGCTTGGTCAGCAGCGGAAAGCCCGCCGAGTAGCCGATGAAGCTGCCAAATGTACCGGTATAGAGGACACACATCAGCCAGTTATGCTTGCGCGAGAATATCACCGCCTGATCGGCAAAGCTGGCGCGCGCATCGGCGATGTCGTTCATGCCAAGCCAGGCTGCAATGGTGGCCGCAAGGATGAAGGGCACCCAGACAAAGCCTGCGTTCTGCATCCAGAGCTGACCACCGTCAGACATGGTCTGCGGCTGACCGCCCAGGGCCCCGAACACACCCGCCGTGATGACGATGGGCACCAGGAACTGCATGACAGAGACGCCGAGATTGCCCAGCCCCGCATTCAGCGCAAGCGCATTGCCCTTTTCGGCCTTCGGGAAGAAATAGCCGATATTGGCCATGGAGGAGGCGAAGTTGCCGCCGCCGAAGCCACAGAGCAACGCAAGCGTCAGGAAAATGAAATAGGGGGTTTCCGGGTTCTGCACCGCATATCCGATCCCAAGCGCGGGCAGGAGCAGCGATGCGGTCGACAGCGTCGTCCAGAGCCGCCCGCCAAAGATCGGGATCATGAAGCTGTAGAAAATACGCAGCGTTGCACCCGAAAGTCCCGGCAGTGCCGCCAGCCAGAACAGCTGACCCGGTGTGAAATCGAAGCCGATGGCGGGCAGACGCGCCACCACCACCGACCACACCATCCAGACCGAAAAGGCCAGCAGCAGCGCTGGGATCGAAATCCAGAGGTTGCGCTTGGCGATCCGGCGTCCCTTTTCCTCCCAGAACGCCGGGTCCTCGGGGTGCCAGTCCTCCAGCACTTTGGGCATGTCGGTCTTGCCGGGGACGTGGATTTCCTGCATCTCGGGCAGGGCCGGAAGCTGATCGAGTTCGGCACCGCGCGCCTTGCGCTCCATCGCGCGGACCGACAGGTGCATCCAGCCGAGCGAGATGGCCACGAGACCGAAGAGGATCACGAAACAGGAGGTGTAGATCCCCGTCAGATCGAGCGCCGCACCGAAGATGATCGGCAGAACGAAGCCGCCAAGGCCTCCGATCATGCCGACAAGACCGCCGACCGCGCCGACATGGCCCGGGTAATACACCGGGATGTGCTTAAACACCGCCGCCTTGCCAAGGCTCATGAAGAAGCCCAAGCCAAAGAGGACGATGACGAATGGCCAGAGCCCCATTTCGGTCGAGAAGGCAATCGGACCATCCCTGCCGGCAATGACGTATTCGGTCGGCGGATAGGACAGCATGAACAGAAAGATCAGCGAGAAGCCGAAGGTCCAGTACATGACCTGACGGGCCCCGAACTTGTCGCTCAGATGCCCGCCATAGGCCCGGAAGAGCGAGGCCGACAGGCTGAACGAAGCCGCAGCCATGCCCGCCGTCTTGACGTCGATGCCGTAGACGTCGATCAGGTAATGCGGCATCCAGAGCGCCAGTGCCACGAAGGCCCCGAAGACGAAGAAATAGTAGAGCGAGAAGCGCCAGACCTGCAGGTTCCGCAGCGGCGCGAACTGCTGCGCGAGCGAGGGGGCCTTCGCCCCCGACTTGCGCCGCGCCACCAGTTCGGGATCGTCCTTGGCCAGCAGGAAGAACAGAACGGCGATAACGGCCAGCCCCGCCGCCCAGACATAGGCCACCCCGTGCCAGCCATAGGCGACAAGGACAAAGGGTGCCGTGAACTTGGTCACCGCAGCCCCCACGTTGCCAGCACCGAAAATGCCCAGTGCGGTGCCCTGATGACCCGCGTCATACCAGCGACTGACATAAGCGACACCAATGATGAACGAGCCGCCCGCCAGACCGATGCCAAGCGCCGCAACCAGATACATCACATAGGTATCCGCCAGCGTCAGCGCCCAGGTCGCGAGGGCTGTCAGAAGCATCTGAGCGGGAAATACCAGTCGGCCGCCATACTTTTCCGTCCATACCCCGAGAAACAGGCGGGTGATGGACCCGGTCAGAATGGGCGTTGCGACCAGCAGGCCGAACTGCGTGTCATTCAGGCCGAGTTCGGCCTTGATCGAGACACCGATGATGGAAAAGATCGTCCACACGGCGAAGCAGGCAGTGAAGGCGATCGTGCTCAAACCCAACGCGCGTGTCTGTTCTGCTGGTGAGGCTGAAGCTACGGTCTGCATGGCAAGGTCTCCGGCATATTGACGTGGGACTCCCTTCGAGACCCTCGGTCAAATCTATCGAGCCAGGCAAACGCATGATTTGATCTGAATCAGATAAAATGCCAAAAATCATTTGAAATGAATGACTTATTATCATTTATCAACTGTTCAATCTAACTGAAACGAATGACCGGGAGATAAAGATCAGCTTGGCCCTTGATGTTTGTCAATTGCGGCTGCGATAAACACGAAAGGACAAAAGCCGGAAAGTGACATGGATGCCTGATTTCATCCACGAGGATATCCGAAAGCTGCATCTGTTCGATGCCATGGCGCAGGAGCATTTCCAGACGCTGATGCGCGGTGCCTTCGTGCAAACCTTTCCGCCGCAGATCGACCTGATCACAGAGGGCGATCCCAGCGACTTTTTGCATGTGCTGGTGTCCGGGTCGGTCGATCTGTTTTCGGCGTGGAACGGAAGGGAAACCAGCATGGCGACCGTGCGGCCCGTCTCGACCTTCATTCTCGCCGCCACGATACGCGAACAGCCCTATCTGATGTCGGCCCGGACCCTTGAGAAAAGCCGCATCGCCCTTATTCCGAGTGTCGAGGTCCGCGCCATATTCGATACCGACAGCGACTTTGCCCGCGCCATCGTGACCGAACTTGCGCTATGCTATCGCTCAGTCATCAAGGCGCAGAAGGACCTCAAGCTGCGCACATCATCGGAACGGCTGGCAAATTACCTGCTGCGCGCGCAGGCGCGGGCGGGTGGGCAACCCGAGTTCGAGCTGGGCTTCGAAAAGCGCCGCCTCGCCTCGGTGCTCGGCATGACGCCGGAACATCTTAGCCGGGCCTTCAAGGGCCTTCATCCCCATGGCGTCGCCGCAACGGGGACAAGAGTTCGAATTGCAGACCGGACCAGTCTCGAACGCTTCGCTCAGCCAAACCCATTGATAGATGACCCCAAAGCATAAGGAGACAATCATGTCCAAGCAAATGCCCGGTGCGGCCGGAGACTTGGCAGAGCAGTACCCTGATATCTGGCAGGCCTATGCCGCTCTCGGCTCTGCAACCGGCACATGCGGGCCGCTGACAGAGCGTGAAATCCGATTGGTGAAGCTCGCCCTCGCCATTGGTGCGAGATCGGAAGGAGCGGTGCATTCGCATACGCGCCGTGCAAAATCGGAGGGAATCGAAACGGAGGCTCTCAACCAAGTCGCGATGCTGGCCATCGGCCCGCTCGGCTTGCCACGCGCGGTGGCCGCAAAGACCTGGATCGAGGATATCACTGGGTGATGCGTCCCGTCCGCATGGGCCGGGTATTTATGTGTCCTCCAGTCTGATCCGCGCATCATTTCGCAGCGCTTCGATCAGAGTCCTGTTGTGGCAGAATTGGGGGATGCCTGTATGGACCGGTCCCGCTTCGAGCCACCTGCCACAGGCGTCATCGGAGGTACAGGCGAGGCAGGTCTCTACGGTCCGGCGCGCGGTGTCAGCCAGATCGCCTGTCGCGTGCAGCGCCGCGAGACTGACCCCGTTTCGCGAGAACATGCGGCGACGTAGGCGCATTCGGTCTTCGAATGCGTTGATGGTAAGCGTATTGCGCGTCAGTGCGGGCATAGAGCACCCCGAATATCCAATTTCGCAGGTTAGTTTACCACAAAAGGCAGTCGAGGTCGCGTCTCACGGAACGATCTTCCGATCACGATAACGGGCTCACCCCGAACAGCCACGGATGCAGCCAGAGCAGCGTCGCATAGAGCCCCCCACCGAGGGTGAGGCGGAGACACGCGCCGGGCCACGATATCGGACGGGGCGGCGCGTGGCGGCGCGCTGCGTCGAGCTGTTTCCAGTCTGCGCCCATCTCGCGTCGCCTGCGCCGGTCGATGAGGCGCATGCCGAGCAAGGCAAAACCTGCGAAGGTGCCGAAGAGGATCCCATGCGCCAGATCACCGTTGGCCAGCAGGTGCGCCCCAGCCCAGAGCGCGAGCGCCAGAAGGAGCGGATGGCGCGTCAGTCGCATGAGACCAGGCCGCGCAGGATCGAAGCGGTCGTTCTGCGCACCCCCGAAGGAAAACGGATTGGGCCGCGCGATGGCAAGCGCAAGGATCAGGCAGACCGGCAGCATCACCATAAGCACCACATGGTTCTGCCAAGGGGCCCAGGGCCAGAGCGGCAGGTAGGGCGCGCGCCCCGCCGCCCCGATGAGCCAGGCCAGCACACCGAGCGACAGCGCCGAATATATGAGACCGAACCCGGCATGCCCAAGGCGCGCCACCAGCCAGGGCCGCACAGGCGGGCGGATCGGCACCGAATGCGTGAGAAAGAATGCCCCGAAGGCCAGTGCGTATTCGCCCCATCCCATGCGCGATCTCCTCAGACCGGCTTTGCGGCGGGCGGGCGCAGCAGAACCCGACCGTAGAGCAGTGCGAAGCCACCGAACGCCGTGATCCAGGTCAGACCCGACAGACCGTGCAGCCATGCCGCCTGGTCGGGCCAGAGACCCGCAGCAGCCCTGGCCAGAACGGCCAGCACGAGCGCTATGTAGATCGCGATGGTGCCGGGCCCCGCGCTCAAAGCCTGACCTGTATGCCCCAGCGTGGCACGGGTCATCACCGCCAGCGTCATCAACCCTGTTGCGCCAGCCATCCACAGATGCTGCGCCCCGGCCATTCCGAGACCGCCGGGCGACAGGATTTCGACACCGAGCGCAAGCGCGCCAAGCGGCAGAAAGGCATAAGCTATATGCAGCACCGTCACCAGCGGCTCGGCCAGGGTCCGATCTCCGGCCCAGCGGGCAAGGCGGATCAGATGCATCAGCCCCGCAAGCAGCAGGGCGAGGCCGCTTGCAGCATGATACGGGGCTGCGACCCAGGCCAGCAGCGCGGCCAGCAGCGCCAGCAGCGACAGCTTGTCAAACGTCTGCATCGGCGGCACCGGCAGACGCCCCGGCCCGCGTTTGGCCAGCCAGTTGCGGGTGAAGGAGGGCACGATGCGCCCGCCGATCACCGCGATCATCATGATGCCCGCGCCAAGGCCGAGCCGCAGACCATAGCCTTGTGCGGCGTAATCACCGCGCGCAGCCTCCAAATGAAAGACCGCGTTCGCAAGCGCGAAGACCGCCAGCATTGCCAGCACGATCAGGTTCCGCCAGTTCTTGCCTGCGACGATCTCGCGGAGGATCACCGCTCCGAGAACCACCGGGAAGGCCAGATCGGCCACGGCGACAAAGAGCGGCGGCAAGGCCAGGGAGAGCGCCACCGCCAGTCGTCCCAGCAGCCACAGCACGGCAAGCCCGCCCAGCGGCCAGCCCACCAGCGGCAGGCGACCGGTCCAGTTCGGCACCGCAGTCAGCAGAAACCCCGCGACCACCGCACCAAGATAGCCGAACAGGAATTCGTGAGCGTGCCAGCTGACCGGGTCGAAGGCCGTCGGCAAGCTCACACGCCCCGACAGCATCGGCACCCAGAGCACCATAGACAGCGCCGCCCACACCGCCGCCCCGAAAAAGAACGGGCGAAATCCGTAGGTCAGGATCGCCGGACCGCGCCATGCGCGCATCCGTTCAGCCGTCGTTGTCGCCATTTGATCGTCTCCCTCGCGCCGTCATGTCTGCGCCGCCATGGCGATCCGGCGATAGCCCGCCGCACCGTGATAAAAGCCGTTGCTCAGGGTCGAGGACCCGGTGAGCAAGCAAAGTCGGTTATCCGCCTCTTCAACCGCCAGTCCCCCATGCAGCACGTCGCGAAACACTTCCGCCACCGCTACCATGTCGACCGCCTGCGGCATGAGCCGCAGGTGCGTCACACCATCGGCCACCAACTGGCCCGACTCGGGCAGGAGGCCGAGATAGCTCTCGGATTGGGTCTGGATGCCGTTCACCCGCAGGATCGGCGCGTCGTCGCGCGTCCTGAGCGGCATCCCGTCGGGATCCTCCTCGCAGACGAACTGACAATTGTCCTTGGTCCGGCCATGCGCGCGGGCATGATAGCAGCGCGCCGAAACCGCGAGCGAGGCGCGGCCGAAGACCTGCACCTCGACCCCCAACCCCAGATCGTGCGCCGCCTGCGCCGCCACGGCGATCGCAGGGCCCGGCAGTTCCGCAGGCAGGCAGACATGGGTTGCGCCCTGCCCGGCCATCCATGCGATCGTTGCCTCGTTATAGGCATTCATGAATGGACCAATCCGGTGCGGGCGCGCGCCCCGTGCATAAAGCCCTGCGGCGTTGTTCACCTCGATCTCGGGGGGCTCCATCGCCGCCAGATCGGCGGTCGCCTTACGCTCGCGCGTCAGCATCACCTCGGCGAGCGTAGAGACGATCACCGTCTTGCCGGCACGCTCCAGCCGGTCGATGGTCTCGGGCAGATCGCCCTCGTGGAAGGGCGCGCGCTTGGAGCAGATCACCTCGCCGAGATAGACCTCGTCCACCGGCGCCTCGTCGGCGATGCGCGCGTAGAAATCGCGCCGCGTCTCGGCGGACCAGTGATAGGCGATGGGGCCAAGGGTCAGTTTCGTCATGTCTTTTACCGCCATTTCTTCGTCTCGAACGCGCCCTGCGTCTGTTTCTGCCCCTCGGTCAGCGCGACCAGATCGGCCATGTTGGCCTGCCGCCCTGCCCGGATATCGTCCACAGCCGCCCGGAATGCGCGCACCACGCCGCGAACGTAGGATTTTGACCGCTGCCGCCCCTCGATCTTGAAGGCATGCACGCCCGCCTCGATCAGGTCCGGCAAGAGCCGCGACAGATTGAGGCTTACCGGTTCCTCGAAGGCGTAATAGCCCTCGGGCCGATGCGGCGCGGTGTAGCGGCCCTTGCAGATCGTGGGGTAGCCCGCCTTTTCCTGCGGCCCGAACCGGTCGATAGTAAAGCCCGCAAGCTGCGACGACATCGCGCCGTCCTCGTGCCGGGCATATTCGACATCCGAGGCGGGCGAGCAGACGCCGTCCATATTGGTCGACTGCCCGGTGAGGTAATTCGTGAGGCTGCACCGCCCCTCGACCATCAGCCCGTGATTGCCGAAGATGAAGGTCTCGATCTCGCAGGGAATCTCGCGCTTGATCTGGCGGATTTCCGGAATGGTCAGGATTCGCGGCAGCACCACGCGCCGCACGCCGAAATGCTCGCAATAATAGCGGATCGCCTCAGGGGAGGAGGCCGCCGCTTGCACCGACAGGTGCAGCCGCGCCTGCGGATGGGTGCGCGCGATGTAATCGGCGACGCCCATATCGGCCACGATGAAGGCATCCACCCCAAGCCGCACGCCCAGATCCGCCGCCTGCCGCCAGAGATCGACCTTGCCCGCCGGCGGGTAGGTGTTGAGCGCGAGAAGCACCTTGGTGCCGCGCGCATGGGCATAGGTCACCGCCTCGGCCAACTCGTCGGGGGTAAAGTTCAGCCCCGGAAAATTGCGCGCGTTGGTGGCATCCTGAAAACCGCAATAGACCGCGTCTGCGCCCGCATCGACGGCAGTGCGGAGTGCTGCGGGGGTGCCTGCGGGGCAGATTAGTTCGGCAAGGCTCATACGACCTCCTGTTCGTTCGTGTCATTGGAATAGCCGCGCCTGAGCCGCGCGAGGATGGCGCGACCCGGCGGGCCGAACATCGCCGCCGTCTCCTCGGCGATGGAGCCCTCGACATCATCGAGCGCATTGCGCAGCCGTACCACCGCCTCGGTATCGCCCGTCACCTCGAGATCGCGTGAGAAGAAGGCGGCGTCGCCGTCTTCCTCGGAATCGACCAGTTCCAGAAGCAGCATGAATCGCCCCCGGATGGTGGCGCCTGCCTGCGGCGCGGCATCGCGCGGCACAACCCGGAATACCAGAGCTTCGGGGTCGGGCCGAAGATGCAGGGCGAAAGGCATGTCGACCGGGTCGATCAGGAAATCAGTGCCCTGATGCGGCCCGAGCCGCGCGAAAAGCGACGGGTGCCGCGCAGCGATGCGCCGCGCAACACGCGACAGGAGCGGTTGCAAAGCACCACACGCCAGCCGCGAGAAAAGCCCGCTGCCGGGTAATCGGGTCGGGTAAACGCTTTGACTACTGTCGGTCATGAGTTGGACGTTCTTTCGGTGGACACACCCGCCTCGTTCACGATGAGATCGAGCGGGATGTCATGGGGTTGCGGATAAATCGTCGGCAGGTGCGCAGAGGAAAGCGCGATGCCAATGACGATGGGGCGCGGGTCGAGCACGGCCAGCGTGCGATCGAAATACCCGCCGCCCCAGCCCAGCCTATAACACCCATCGGACCAGCCGAGACAGGGCGCCAGGGTGATGTCGGGCGTGAGAAGTTCGGCCTCGGGCGGGGGCACAGGAATGTTCCAGTCGCCACGCACCATCTTCGTCTCTGGCGTCCAGCGGCGGAAGACCAACGGTGCGGCCCGCGTCTCCACCACCGGCAGGGCGATGGTGACGCCTGCGCCGTGCAACTCCTTCAAAAGCGGGCGCAGGTCGGGCTCGCCCTTGATCGGCCAATAGCCCGACAGAACCGTGCCCTGCCCTGCCCCGCGCGCCTCCAGCACCCCGGCAAGATGTTTAGCGATTTCTTCGGAAACTCGCGCGCGCCCCGCCTGCCCGAGGTCGTCGCGGAGCCTGGCCAGCCGCTGCCGCTCCGCCCTACGCCAGCGCGCCACGTCCCGCACCTGATCTGCATCCACGCCAGATGGGTCGAAATAGGCGGGGTCCACCTCATCCGCCATGCAGGGCGGCGAGGCATATTTGCGCCTGTCGGTCATTGTCCGGCCTGGAGACGTGGAAAGAGCACACTGTCTTCGAGATATCTGTGCTCGTCGAGATCCTCGGCCAGCTTACCCAGACCGGCATAGAGACGAGCCCAGCTGTGGCAGGCATAACTGGGCAGTCGAAAGCCATGCGTGATCGCCGCGATCCGGTTCAATGCCGCTTCGTGTCCTTCGTGATCATGCCGCAGTCCGGCGATGCCTTCGCCTGCCGACGCATCTCCGGTCGCGAGCGTGGCAAAGACATCCTCCTCCTCGCGGCGCATGTGTTCCTCCAAGTCCGCAATCATCGCTTCAAGTGCCTGTGTCAGGCCGTGCGGTGTGTTTGGATCGGTGGCGTGCGATGTCTCGACCTTTCGGGCGAGCGCGAGCAACTCGGGCAGTTCGCGCCGATGCGTGTCATGGTAGCGCGACAGGATATGCGCGATCAGCGCCGCCGTCGGCGTTTGGCCTGCGCCATGCGGATCGGTTTCCATCATCGTAAACTCCTTTGAAACGTGCCTTCGAGCCGGAGGCATCCTGCCATCCGGCCCGATGGGTATGGGTGAGGACATGCTCACACCACATGACCACCCTCGGTCATCTGTGTAATCGCCTGGCGGCACCAGGCCAGAACCGCGTCTTCCTCGGGAAGCAGTGCTATCGCCATGCCACCTGCAAAGCGATCAAAGGCCGCCCGATGCACATCGGATACGCCGATTAGAACCGGCAGGTCGCGCCCAAGCGCCTCGGCAATCAGCGTCCGAAACCCGCGCCCCTCCGCCTCGCTTATCCCGAACTTGTTGAGCACCACGAGGTCGGCCCCCTGTGTCGCCAATCGCTCCGTGGCACCCGCCACCGCCAGTTCAAGCGCACCGGCATCCATCCGGCACGCCGCAGATCCAGTGCCCAGATTCTGCGTGATGTCGATGACCGGACCATCCGGCAACAGCCGCAAGGCGCTGGCGCAATGGCCCGCCCCGGCCCCGACCGCGCGCAGGGCACCCGTTAGGCGAATTCCGTTATCGCTCAATCGCCTAACGACCGCGGTCAACAGGCGATCGGTCGCCCCACGCCCTTTTGCATTCACGCACGCAAGTTGCATAGCTTACACCTCATTGCGGCTCGAAGCGGGGGAAAAGCACGTCATTCTCCAGCGCAATATGCGCGGCAAGATCGCGAAGCAGCTTATCCGTTCCCGAACAGAGTGCTCGCCATTACCCGCAGGCATGTTCGGGCGGCGTCAGGTCGTTGGTCAATCGCCGTATCAGGGCAATATTCCCGGCATGATCTTCGTGATCGGCGCGCATGGCGGCTATGGGATGCTCCAGGCCCGGACCAACGCCCGCGCGCATGGCCGGGAACAGGATTATCTCCTCCTTGGCCATGTGGTCTTCCATTTCCCGGGCGAGCACGTCGAGCGCATTCGCCAGCCCCTGCGGCACGTCAGGATCATCCTCATGCACCGTTTCGACTTTCTGTGCCAATGGCCGCAAGTCAGCCAACTCTGCACGGTGGACCTCATGGTAGCGCGCCAGGATATGATCAATCAGTTCACCGGTTTCATGAGGAACTGCAGCGTCGGTTTCACTTTGCATGGCCAAGCCTTTCGATGCCGATTTAGACATTCCGTACGAATAGGTATTTTAATTACCTATATATTAGCATGAAGTCTGACGTGTAAATGCCAAAGCGAAAGCGCGACGTTGCGCCTCACCAATCCTAATTTTTCAGACGCACACAATGCGAGAACCTCCGCAATGGTGAAGACCGCAAAAGCTTTGATCTAAATCAGATCGGTATTTCCTATACCGATATAGGATTGTACGAGGAGGGAGTGCTGCGGAGGCTAATGCATACTCAGCGTCCCGAGTTGCGGATCGTCGTAAGCCGTTTTGCGTGGCAGCTTTCGCAGCCTTCGCACATCCCTCCGCACTCATGTCTATTCTGCATCTCAGGTCGATAAGCGGTATTGGACTGGATTATTTCACTATTATGCAAGATGAAGTTTGACGACGTCCGGATCTGTCAGCCAGCACAATTGGTGATTTGTCCGCACGGTTCACGCGAACGGCAATATCAGGAAGATTACTCGCCACATCTGCGGACCATACCGTGTCTCAGGAAACATGCCGCAAAATCATTCCCGGAAAGCCGGACAAACAGTTTTCCATTTCTTCACGGTCCATCAGGCAGAGTGCAGTACTCAGCCCGTCAGCCAGCGCGGCACTCGGCCCACCGACACTGATTACCTGCCAGCCCGTACGCGCTGATTGCCCGGTTCGTGGATCGAAAATATGGCCGGTCGTTTCGTTTTCACCAATGAGCGTGCCGTGCGGTGCTGACGTCGCCAGCGCCAGGTCGCGCAACCCGAGATACTCCAGGACATTTCTGTCCGGCGCGCGCAGTGTCACTGGCCAGTCCGACCCGTCCGGACGCCCGCCCAAGGCCCGCAATTCGCCAGTATCAACCATGATGTCTGTCAGCCCCTCCCGGGTCAGAAGCGCCACCACCCGATCGGCGATATAGCCTTGCGCGATCCCATTGAGCGTCAGGGCCATGCCGGGCCGTTCGAACTGCGCGGTTTGACTGTCGAACCGAACGCCTGACCAGCCTACAAATGCTTGCGCCCGCGCAATCTCCGCACGGTCTGGTGCCCCGGTTGCATCACGCCGGGAATGAGCCGCCCAGAGCGGCTGAACGGTCGGATCGAAACGCCCACCGCTCGCATGGTGGATGCGGTCACAAAGGCTGAGGCAGTCCAACAACTCGAAGGGCGGCGCGCGCAAGATGCCCTCGGCATTGAGCACAGTTATCGCCGAATCCGCTCGGTAGAGGCTGAATATGCGCTCCAGCCTGCGCAGCTCGGCCCAGACTCGTTCAGCAACGGCTTCTGCCTCGGGATGCGCAAGGCTGAGCGTGGCCCGCGCGCCAAGCGCGGTGGCGTGCCATTGCGTGACCTGAGCGGCGGCGGGCCGGGCCCCCAAAGCCCCGGCACAGGCAGCTATGCTAAGGAAACGGCGTCGGGACAGGCTCTGCATCTGGATCATCCTCTATTGTGACAGCGCGCGAAGGCGCGTCTTGAAATTGTCTGCTCCATCGGCGAAGTCATCAGCAGCTTCGATCGGGGCAAGAACCTCGGCACCTGTGATCTCGTCCAGAGCAGCAACACGCCCGCCATGCTGGCTGACAAATGCCTGTGCCGCGCTCAACTCGGCGAATGGAACGACCTCGGGTGCGCCCATTCCACCCGCGCGATCCGAACCGATGACGAAATGCGCCCTGTCGGCCTCGATCCAGTTCTCCGCGCCAGGCGCGTCCCAGCTTGGCGCACGGCCCATGTCACTGACATAGACGGTGGCGATGTCGTAATTCTGTTCGGGCATGCGCAGAAAGGCGATGCCATCGCGCACCTGGCTGAAGAATAGTGGCGTGCCGGGCAGTCCCACCAGATGCACCTGCGCTTTCGGCCCTGGATGCTCGAGCAGGTTCATCTGGCAGAAATGCCCCACCATCGAGGCCGTCATCGAAACAGGATCGGGGCGGTCGACAACCTCTTCCTTGCAGGCCCCCAACAGCAGGGCAAGGCAAAGCAGTGGAACGAAGCGTCTCATGGTGTAATCCTTCTGAAGATCAGGACCGCCGCCCCAAGTGCCAGCACGGGCCAGGCCAGCATCGAGACGAGCGCATGCATGGGCGGGATGGCGTTGGCGGCACCGCCGATTCCGGCCGCTGCTGCGGTCGCCTCGGAGGCGGCGAGATTGTAGAGCCGGAAGGCATCCGCCGGATTGCCGATCAGAAGCCAGGGGAAAAGCTCGGTCGTGAACCAGCCGCCGCCATCGGCCACGATCGCGGCCAGCAGGCCAAGATCGTAGAGCACGATCATCGCGAGCCAGAGCCCGATGGCCAGCCCCGCCGCCCCCGAGGGCCGCTGCGCCAGTGCCGACAGCGCGTAGCCGAGGCAGAGGAACGCCGCACCCAGCAATATCGAGGTCCAGAACAGCCGCCAGAGCGCTGGGGTCCCGGCAAGCGCTGCGCTATCCGTCGCGATGGCAGACAGCGCGGCGCTGCCATAGCCTGCAGCCACTGCGAAGGTCAGAACCGCCACATGCGCAAACAGCTTGCCCGTCAGCAGTTCCGCGCGGCTCAGCGGATAGGTCAGAAGCAGCGGCAGCGTGCCCCGCTCGACCTCGCCCGCGACCCCGTCAAAGGACATCAGCAGCGCCACCAGCGGCACGAGGTAGACAGCAAGCGAAGTCAGACTTGCCACCGTGACCGATAGCCGATCCGCCCCAAGCGCACCGGTCGGGGCAGAACCGGCCGCTGACAGGACAAGCGAAAACACGACCATCATCGCCACGGCGATGCTGACCCAGCGGTTGCGCAGCGCGATCAGAAACTCACTGCGCGCGGTTGCCAGTATCCGGCTCATTGCCCGTCCCTCCGGCTGAAATGACTGTAAATGTCTTCGAGGCTGGGTGGGGTCACATCGACGTCGCTCACAATTTCGCCCAGTCCGGCGATGCGCGAGAGCGTGGCGAGCTTCTCGTCCTGCCCACAGCTCATATGCAGCGCGGTGCCGTTCATGCGCCCCTGCGGCAGCGCCTCGGCCAGACGCCCCGAGGCACCGGTACGCGGCGTGACATGCAGCATGATCGGCAGATCTGCCTGCCGCCGCAAATCACTCAGGCTGCCCTGGGTCACCAGCCGACCCTGCGACAGGATCACCAGTCGGTCTGTGCGTGCCTCCACCTCGGTCAAGGCGTGGCTCGACAGGAGCACCGAAGCCCCCTCGGCCGCCAGCCCGTCGAGCAGCGCATAGAAATCGCGCCGCGACACCGGATCAAGCCCGCTTGTGGGTTCATCGAGCACCAGAAGCCGCGGATGACCGATCAGCGCCTGCGCGAGCCCCACGCGCTGCCGCATGCCCTTGGAATAAGTGCCGATACGGCGTCTGCCCGCATCTGCAAGACCAACGCGCGCCAGAAGTTCGGAAGCAAGACGCGCGGGTTCGCCGCGCAGGCGCAGATAGTGGCGGATCTGCTCCAGCCCGGTCAGGGCCGGGTGAAAGGCCACGCTCTCGGGCAGATAAGCCACCCCGGCGCGCGCCGGCCCCGAACCCGGGGCGGCACCCAGCACCTGCACCTCACCACTGTCGAAGGAGATCAGCCCGAGGATGATCTTCATCAACGTCGACTTGCCCGCACCGTTATGGCCCAGCAGCGCCACGCGTTCGCCCGGTGCGACGTCGAGTGAAACGTCGCGCAGCGCCTCGGTATCGCGATAGCGTTTAGTGAGACGCGAGAGGGTCAAAGTTTGCATCATTTGTCTTTCCATCGCGCCATTTCCCGGCGCTTTCGTCTGCAAGAGTCCGTATCCGTTGCGGCGTATCGATCTGCACGGGCTGCATCAGTGGGTGACTGTCCAACACCCCGCCGGGCAATGTGGCCGGAAAGCTCGACTGCGCCCACCGGATCAGCTGCACCGCCGGCGCGCCCACCAGCAACGAGGCGGCGGGTTGCGACCACAGGATGTGGTCCATCAGGTCGTTGGGACGAAACGGGCTGTCAGCCAACCCGTCGCCGTCGAGGTCGAAGGCCGGGTGGTCCGACCAGTAGTTGCCACGCCCCTCAAAACTCCATTCCACATCGGTGGTGCCGACGTACTTCACCTGCGTTCGATTGCCGACAAAGGCGTTTCCGGTCAGCGCGTTGCGCTCTGACCCGGCGGTGAAATGGATGCCGATGTCGCAGTTCTCGAAGCGGTTGCCGACGATCAGGTTGCGATGTGCGTTGTAGATGAAGGTGCATTTCCCAGCCGTGCCGCGCACCAGATTGCCGCGCAGGTCAGAGCTGTTGGCATAGTTCAGCATCACGCCGTGATCGCGATCGTTGAGCGACAGGTTGTCCAGCACCTTCAGCCGGTCAGAGAACATCAGGGCATAGCCGAGATGATTGCCGATCGAGATGTTGCCCGACACTTCGCTGTCATGGGCATGCATGTAATGCACCGCAAAGCGCAGATCGCGGATAAGGTTGCCGCTGAAGATGTTGCGTTTGGATGTGTTGACGAAAATTCCGTCGCGCCCGTAGCGGATATCGTTGCCGATCACCTGCGCGCCCGGCGCATTCCAGACATAGACGCCATTGCCTCGGGCGTTCATCTGCCGGTCCTGACGGCCTCGGATGGTGTTGCCCTTCACAATGCTGTCGTTCGCGCCGTGAATGTCCACCCCGTAGAGATTGTCGAGAATGCGGTTATCCTCGATCAACGCGCGGCGTGCCGTCTTGGTCAGTTGCACGCCCGAGTCGATGCCCTGATGATCATCGCCCGAACCGGTAATAATGAGGCCGCGAACGGTGATGTCCTTACCTGTCACGGTGAGGACAGAGCCCACACCACCGCCGTCGATGGTTGCCGCGCCGCGCCCGTCGAGCGTGACGGGCTGCGACAGCGTCACCGGGCCAATGTAACGGCCTGGTGAGAGGATCAGCACGTCGCCGGATTCAGCCCCGGCGACGGCCTCCGTCAGCGCCCCGTCCCGCGCCGGCACGATGACCTCTGCCGCCTGCGCCAGCGGCGCGAGCAGCAAAAGGACCGCGAGGAGAAGACGGAGCGCCATGGCTCACGCGCCCCGCGGCTTGACCAGCATCCGTCCGCGCATCTCCATGTGGAGCGCGTGGCAGAACCACTGGCAGTAATACCAGTAGACGCCGGGTTTGGCTGCGGTGAAGGTGACCGAAGCGGTTGCCTGCGGTGCGAGTTCCATCGCCACGCCGTGGTTGTTGAGGCAGAAGCCATGGGTCAGGTCGTCGATATCGTCGAGATTGGTGACGATGACGGTGACCTCATCGCCTTCGGTGACCTCGAACTTCTCCAGCGAGAAGGTCGGCGCGACGCTGGTCATGTAAACCCGGACCTTGTCGCCGTCGCGAATGACGGCATCGGCCCAGTCGTCGATATCCACACCATCGGCTTCAGCCTGGGCGCGCGTTTCGGCCCACATCGGGTCGTTGCGGTCCCAGGCATTGCGCGGGCTCAGAATGTCGCGCCGGACAATGATGCTGTCATGTGGCTCGGCAAAGGTCGGCCCGTCGTGGACCAGCGTCATCCCGCCATCCTCGATCGCGAAGAGCTGCTCGTTCTCGGGCTTGAGCGGGCCCACGTTGAGGAACCTGTCCTTCGAGAACTTGTTCATCGAGATGTACCACTTGCCATCCGCCTCAAGCGTCTCGCCCATCGAGGTGGAGTTGTGGCCCGGCTGGTAATGTACATCCTCCTTCTGCAGGATCGGGTCAACGTCCTCGCCGTTGTGGGCGCGAATGGCGGCATCGACGTTCCACTTCACCACCTGGCTGTCGAGAAAGAGCGTGGTAAAGGCGTTGCCCTTGCCATCGAAACAGGTGTGAAGCGGCCCGAGACCCAGTTGCGGCTCGGCCACAACGACCGAACGAGGATCGCTGCTGTCGTCATCGAACAGCGCGTCGAACTTGCGTACGTCGAGCACCGAAACCGTCGGTGAGAGCTTGCCGTTCACGCAGACATGAATCTTGTCGGGCGCGGTGTTGATGCCATGGGGACTGTTTGGAATGGGAACGTAGCGGGTGTATTTCTTGTTCCGTTCCTTGCGCCCGTCGATCACCTTGACGCCATTCATCTCGGTGTAGTCGCCTGCGGCGATGCCCTGTTCGATCTCGGCCAGGTTGAAGATCACGACGTGGTCCATCTCGTTCTCGGTCATCTCGGCCAGGGTCATGCCCATTTCCGAGTTGTAGGAGGTCGAGAAGGCGTATTTGCCCTGGTAGTCGCAATCGGTGTTGTCGAGATTGCCCGAAACCATCACCTGCCAGGCGATCTCCATTGTGTCACCGTCGATGGCAGTGAAGAAGTTAACGTATTTGTCTGGATCGTCCAGGATCGAGCCGTCGTTGACGATCGGCACCTCGTCCTCGCCATTGGCAAAGACATAGCCAGTGCGCGGCCATTTCTGCGGACGCAACCCGTGGATCGCTTTTGCATTGGGAATCTCAATGATCTTGTCGGGCTTCATCACGTCGCAACGGACCCGCGCGACACGGGTGTTCGCCTTGTCATTCATGAAGATGAAACGCCCATCATAGGTGCCTTCAGTGAATGACATATGCGGGTGATGCAGGTCGCCGTTGTCGTGAATACGCTTGCCATTGGCATTGAGGAACGCCTTGGTCTCGGGCAGCATGCCGTCCTCGAAGATCTTCAGGCTCTCGTTGGTCTGGCCCCAGCCGGTGGCCGAGCAGCGATTGAAGACGGGAATGCGCATCAGCTCGCGCATCGACGGCACGCCAAGGACGCGCAGCTCGCCGCACTGTCCCGAGGACCAGATGCCGTAATATTCGTCCAACTCGCCGGGGGCGAGACTCGCCGATCCTGCGGCGGCCTTCGCCGGAGTTGCACTCGCAGCCGCTGTCACGCCTGCCGCACCGCCCAGCATGGCAAGACGCGCGCCACCTGCGCCGCCGAGGAGCGCCGCGCCCCCCGCCGTCGCGCCCAGCAGGCCGCGCCGACTGATACCGGTTTTCTTATCTTTGTCAGACATTTGTCTTCTCCTTCAGGTTGGGATGATTGTGGAGCGCCCGATCCAGATCGGCCGCCCCGCGCGAGGCAGTCTCGCGCCGCTTCAGCCGCTTGATCACGACCGGGCATTTTGCTTTCGACTGGTAAAGCACTTGGCAGTGCATGCAGTTGAGGCATTCGTTGGGGTTGATCTCACCCGTCGGGTGGATCGCCTGCACGAAACACTCATGCGCGCAGGTCTGGCAGGGGTTGCCACACTCCTTGTAACGCTTGAGCCAGTCGAACATGCGCATCCGCGCGGGGATCGCCAGCGCGCCGCCCAACGGGCAGAGGTAGCGGCAATAGAACCGTTCAACGAACAGCCCTGCGATCAGCAGCGCCGCCGCGTAGGCCACGAAAGGCCAGGCGCGCACGAATTTCAGAACGATGGCGGTCTTAAAGGGCTCCACCTCAGCCAGCGCCTCGGCCTGTTCGATCGAGGCCAGCGAGACGCCAAAAAGGCCGAGAAAAATCATGTATTTCAGCGGCCAGAGCCGTTCGTGCAGGCCCCATGGCAGGGTCCATTGCGGCACCCGCAGCCGCCGCGCGATCTGGTTGGTCAATTCCTGCAGCGCGCCGAACGGGCACAGCCAGCCGCAATATGCGCCGCGGCCCCAGAAGATCAGCGAGGCCGCCACCGCGAACCACAGTATGAAGGTCAGCGGATCGAGGAGGAAAGCCTGCCAACTGAAATCAGAGGTCAGGGCACCGAACAGCGCCATGAGATTGACGACCGACAGTTGCGCATTGGCATACCACCCCAGAAACACCAGCGTAACCGTGAGAAAGCCCATCCGGAACCAGTAGGTCACACGCTCGGACCGGGTAAGAAATCCCTGAAAGAAGAATGCCCCTGTCAACACCAGCAGCATGAGGCACAGTCCGGCAATCTCGACGGTCTTGTCCTGCCAGATGCGTTTCCACAGCGCGGCCTGCGCCGCGTGTTCCTCCTGTGCGGCCACAGCCTGCGCCTCCGGCGCTGTGCCCGCAGAGGGGGCCGGCAGGGCGCGCAGGTAGCTCTCCGGCAGGCGATACCCCATCTCGAAGGTGGTGAAGACCCGCTCGATCGCGGCCACATCGCGCTGTACCAGCAGTTGCAGACGGAACGGTTCGGTCGGATCGAACCCGCTGTCGGCAGGGATCTTGAACAGATCCATTTCCGAGAATTCCGGCGCGCCGGTGGCGGCGATATCACCCAGCCTGCGATGCATTCGGTCGCGGAACCGCACCGACATGTCACCCTGAATGAGCACGATCCTATCGAAGATTCCGCCCCGCACATAGCCCGACCCCTTGAAGGAATAGAGCCCGCGGCCCGTCACCATGATCGCGTGCTCGCCATCCTCCAGCCAACCCTGCAGATTGGCGTTCTCGGCCTCACCCAGCAGCGCCTCGCCCACCGGTGGCACCGAGACCAGCGCCATGTACATGTCTATGAACGGGGTCTCGCCGGGCGCGTCGATGGGGCGCTCGGCGGCGCGCGGATCGTCCACCCCCTCGAAGGCGGCATTGACCTGCCCCACATCGAGCGAGAGTCGCCGAAGCGTGCCGTCGCCCTCCAGCGTCATCCAGTCCCGGGCGGCGGTTGCCTCGGGGTCGATCTCGTAGCGCGGCCCGGTCGGGGCCTCGGGCGCGCTGAGGCCACCCAGACCGAGATGCCGCGCGACTTTGAGCCCGGCGCGCACGATGGAGTCGTCGATCACCATGATGGTTACGGTCGCGCCTGCGATGATCTCCAGATCATGGGTGGTGCCACCCGAGGTTGCCTCGGCCACGAGGTCAAGCCCCGCGTATCCGGCCACAAGCGCCTCGATCTTTGACTCGGGAATCCCGATCAGCACGATCGGCTCAGAATGCTTGGCGAGCGTCACGCCCTGCACCACGGCCTCATTGTCGACGGCAACCATTGTGTGAATGGGCTTGCCCGAATAGCCCGTCGTGCCGACGAAATCCGAGGCGATGAACGTCCAGCCGATCCGCTCGCCGCCACGCATCAGAGGGGCTACCGGGATATCGTCCCGGATCTGGCCGAACCCGTCTGCGCCATCAACCAAGTCGCCCGGCGTTACATCATCGATCAGTTGCGATAGGACGGATGTGACGGGTTGGGCGCTTGCAGGTTGCGCCCCGAGAAGAGCTGCGCCAGCGATCAGGAGAACCGCGCCGACCAGCGCAACGACCCGATGATACCATGCCAAAAGGCGGTTTACGGCGACAACCTTCTTGCGCGGCAGACGCAGACCGAAACTGGAAGAGAGAGGCGGGACAGACATGTATCAGCTTTCCTTCGGGGGCGCGCGTGCGAGGTGGCCAGTCTCTACCGCGCCTGCCTCACGCATCGCGCGAAGACCTGTGTCGAGGTGCCGGGCAACCCATGATGGACGCGTCCACATCATTGGTTCATCGGCCGTGACCTCGGCCTGGGCGGTGCAGACCGGACAGGGGGTACAGTCATGACCTGACGTCGGCTTTTGCGGCTGCCCGTCATGATCAAGCCTGACCGTCACGCTGCGAGCACCATCACCGGAACAGATCACCATGGTGATCGCGCCATGCTGACCGCTCTGCATCAGCAACGCGGCAGCAGGGCGTGCAATCGCAGCAGTCACCGTCGCAAATGCCAGCAGCAGGCCAAGCAGGATATGGGTACGCGAACGTATCATGGGGTTCGGATAGGTGGTTGGGCAAACGCGTGACATGACATGAATCAAATCGGTATAATTTTTGCCGGTTTAATTTTTTCATCGTCGTAGTCTGCGTCTACGGCGAGCATCAGTTCTTTCATGAACGTCTCCTCGTCCAGGTGATACTCGGCGCAGGCGTCGATCACCGTGTGGAACGGGCTGACGAGGCATCCAACGCAGAGCATCCGGTGCCGAACGAAGACCGGCACGGTCTGGGGCCATCGTGTCATCAGATCCGCCAGTGGCAGATCGGGGTCATCGGGTCGAGGGTGCCGCATTGCGCGCTCCTTTCTCCGACCACTTTAGTCGCGCAATCGCGCCAAACGTTGCGCTGGCACAAACTCCGTGACCGGGCGCCCGCATAAAACAGGTCATCCCGAATTCCCGCGAGGTCTGAATGGGGCAAGAAGCGCCCGGGGTCGGCGTCACATCAATAAATAAATGCACCGAAAAAGTGCCGATCCTTGATCAATATCAAATCCGCAATCAAAATACTGATTCAATGTGACGACCATCTTGGTGCCGCAAGCTGAATGGCACATTCCCGGCTGAGCGATGCAGGCTGCACGCTCACGCGCGCACCCAATCTTCGCGACCGCGCCATGACAGAGCAACGTCCCAACAAAAAGGCAAACGCCGATGAGGCTCTCGAGCACGTTACAACCACGTTCCTGCGATGCATTGATCCGACTCTCCGCGATAACAACAGATCCCGCACCGCCCGTTGAAGCGGTAAAACGGCCCCCAATCCGGATCACCAGCGCAAGACATCACGGGAGCGCCCAATCATGCGCTTGATGCTTCACCTCTTCCGCACCTATCCCACGGCCAGTGTCCTCATGGTGCTGGCCTTACTGCTGTCAGGGTTGGCGGAGGGTCTGGGCCTCTCGGCTATGCTGCCAATGCTCAAGATCGCGCTGTCCTCGGGCGAGGCGGCGGCACATGCCGAACCGCCGGGCGAGGTGGAGCAGGTGGTGCTCAACGTTCTGGCATGGCTCGGGGTGCCGGCAACGCTCGGTGCGCTATTATCGCTGATCGTCGCCATGGCCACGATCAAGGCGGTGCTGCTACTCGTGGCGCAACGGCAGGTTGGCTATACGGCGGCGCGGGTGGCGACCGACTTGCGGCTCGAGGTGCTACGCAACATGATGCGCAGCCGTTGGAGCTTTTTCCTGCATCAACCGGCGGGCAGGCTGACCAATGCCCTTGCGACCGAGGCGCAGCGTGCATCAGACGCCTATCTTCACGGGACAACCTCGCTGACCTTCTTTATGCAGGCGGTCGTCTACGGGTCGGTGGCGCTCGCGGTCTCTTGGAAGGTGACCGTGGTCAGTCTCATGGCGGGCGCGACGGTGATCTGGCTGTCACATTTCCTCGTCCGGATGATGCGCAAGGCAGGAATACGGCAGACCGAACTCATGACATCCCTGATGTCCCACCTCACCGACACGCTGCACTCTGTCAAGCCGTTCAAGGCGATGGCGCGCGAAGCCCAGATCGATGAAGTGCTGAGCGGCGAGACCAATCGACTCAACAAGACGCTGCGCAATCAGGTCCTGGCAAGCGCGGCACTCGATTCCGGGCAGGACCTGATGTTCGTGATGCTGATCGCCTTGGGTATCTATCTGGCGATCGGCGTGCTGTCGATGGAGTTCGCCACTGTCCTCATCCTCGCGGTCGCCCTGGGCCGGACCTTTGCCTTTCTTGGGAAGGTGCAGAAGCAATATCAGAAACTGGCTCAGACCGAGAGCGCCTATTGGTCGCTCAAGGACACGAGCGCGCGCGCCGCAGCCGAGCAAGAACATCTGGGCGGTGTTGTCACACCCACTCTGGAACGTGGCATCACGCTCACCGACCTGCGCTTTTCCTATGAGGGGCATTCGGTTCTCTGTGGTGTCGATCTCGAGGTTCCGGCGCATCGGATTACGACGCTCATTGGTCCGTCCGGCTCGGGCAAGACCACGATCATCGACCTCGTGACCGGCCTTCTGCGTCCCGATAGTGGCCGGATAAAGATCGACGGGGTGCCGTTCGAGGCTGTGGACCTGCGCGGGTGGCGGCAGATGGTGGGTTATGTGCCACAGGAAACCGTGCTTCTGCATGACACGGTGCTGCACAATGTTACATTGGGTGATCCTGGCATTTCCGAGGCGCAGGTCATCGCCACGCTGCAAAAGGCCGGGGCCTGGGATTTCGTGCGCAGCCTGCCCGAGGGCTTGGCCACCGTCGTGGGCGAGCGCGGCGGCCGGTTGTCTGGCGGGCAACGGCAGCGGATTGCCATCGCCCGCGCCCTGATCAACGCGCCGCGGCTCCTGATCCTTGACGAGGCGACCAGCGCGCTCGACCCCAAAAGCGAGGCCGAGATCATCGCCACGCTAAAGGCGTTGAGACACGATCTGACGATCCTCGCCATCACCCATAACGACGCGCTCGCAAAGGCTGCCGACTTGGTTCACACGCTCGAGGTGGGCGAGCCGCTCCGGAGGGCGGGATAAGCGCAAGGCGCACTGCGACCAAGCGAGCGGCGCTGTCCTGAGGGTGAGCGTCGCCACACCAGAACCGGAGACCGGCAGGTCCCTTGCCCTGCCACGCCTGTCAATTCCCGCCGTTTGAGGCGGCCTTCGCTTCAATGGCGGACTCCTGCCAAATTCTGCTGGTGCAGAGCCAGTCGCCGGGACGCGCGCGGATCCAGTTTTCGTAGTGTTCGTGGATTTGGCAAGTGAGATCGAGCGCCTGAGCATTCATATCGGCATCCGGATTACGCGGAGTGAGCGGCGCGTGAAAGCGCACGGTAAAGCGCGCACCGGGATGACGCTCGACCTGCACCGGCACGAGCGGCGCACCAAAGCGCAGCGCGAGACCCGCAGGCAGGGTAGAACTGTCCTTGTCCGCTCCGAAGAAGGGGATCGGCTTGCCGCCCTTGATGCGCCGGTCGATGATCATCGCCGTGGCATTACCTCTCTTGAGCGCGTCGAGAAAACCCCGCAGCCCAGCCTCGCGCGAGATCATCTCGCAGCCGAGCCTGGAGCGATGGCGCACCATGATCCTGTCAAGCCACGGATTGGCCAGCGGCGCATAGAGCGCGTGCGAACGGATGCCCAACTGCGTCATCGCGGCGCAGGCCACCTCCCAGTTCGCGAGATGGGCGGCGACGAACACAACCGGCGTGCCGGGGCGGCAATAGGAGGGGTCTGGCTCGACCGTCTCGATGCGCAGAAGGCCGCGCCTGGGGTACGTGAACTTTGCCAGATGCGGGTATTCGGCGAAGACCGCACCGGCATTACCCCAGACCTCTTCGGCCAGCTGCTCGATCTTTTCTGGCGGCGTGCCGGGCAACGCCAGCGTCAGGTTGGCGCAAACGTGGCGGGTCCGGTTCCTGAAGACACGCCCCAGCAAGCGACCGAAACGCCTGCCCGTGGCAGAGGCCCAGGTCAGCGGCAGCGCCCCGAAAAACGCGCTGATCGTTCCGATCAGGGCCAGATCGGCGGACCACAGTATTTTCGCGGCGGCCTGACTGTCGAGCAGCTTGTGATCAAGGCGGCTTCCCAAGATGTATTTCGACAAGACGCACCTTTGAGCGATGAACGATTTTTTGGTTGGTGATCGGGTTTTCCCAACCGGTCTGCAAGCGCTCGCTGGCAAGGACCCGCCGCCCCGGCGCACGGAGATGTAACATTCTTACCGGTCTCACTGGCACCGGCCCCTGGCTGGCCCAGATGTTAGACCTCGGGATGCTTTCGAAACCGGGCAACACAGCACACGAAGTTATCGGACAATCCCACGCTCCCATGGCAAAAGAAGGTCGAAATGTCCTGCAAGCGTCATTGCGGCGGACGCAGGAACCGGATCGGACCTTCGACGCTCACGACAAGTGGGGTCTGGCCGCCGCCTGTCATGAAAAGCTCGCCGTCGAGATTCAATTCGCCGTCAAGGTACATCTCGATACGTTCGGTGCGGAAGCTTTCGTAGCCGTTCCCGGGTGTCGTGTGTCGATTGAGTCGCCCCCGCAGCACCGAAAGGATCGTGCGGCCGAATCTCTCGGCACCACCCCGGATGGCGGTGAGGCCGATGCTCCCGCTCTCCTGCGCCCAAAAAGGGCGCATTCCCAAGAACAGCCGATCAAGCGTGCTCGCCACCAGGATGATCATGGGTGCCTCTGCGCGGCAAACGGGTGGGGTCTCCGGACGGTGCAGTGCAAGGCCGACCGGGGTGGGCTGGTAGAAGCGCCTATCTTGCCGGACAAGCCCCCAGAGCGTGCGGATAAGAGTGAGTCCAAGGCTCCACTCTCCGCGCAGGCCCCGTGAATGAACCTTGTCATGGGCAAATCGCGTGGCCTGCATGATCGCGCCGGTGCCAAGGAACATGCCATACCGCACAGCACCATCGGCCGCTCCTGTCACGCGCATTATATGGCGGCTGCGGATATCCCCACCTTCCAGCGGCGCGCCGGCATCGAGCCAGCGGCACACCCGGTCGAGTGCGCGGGCGGGCGAGGAGGCCAGCCCAATATCGCCTGCCGTCATGTTGGACGTGCCACCGGGTAGCAGCATGACAAGGGGCAACGTCTCGGCGCGCCAATGTTCGAGCATCAGGCCGAGCGTGGCCGAGATTGTCCCGTCGCCACCGTTGATAATCACCACGTCCGGGGCCGCGTCGTACAGCACGGGCATCAGCGCGCGCGCCTCTTCGGGCGAGCGGGTGACATAATGGGTGACTGCACCATAGGCCGAGAGCCGGGCGGCAAGCCGAGCAAGCCCCTTGCGATTGTGGCCGCTCTTCGCGTTGGTCAGGACGCAGATACGGACCATCATCGGCGGCCCATGGGCAAGCGCCGGACGGTAGGTGCAAGGCTGCACGTGGTATCGCAGAGGATCGTATTGTCCGTATCCGCGTATATCGCTGGGTTGTCGACACCGAGGCCTGTGCTCCGGCACAGACGGGCGGGCATGGCCGAGGGTTTGATGAACAGGAAGAGCCGGCGCGCCGTTTCGCGGCCAAGGGTGCACGGCAGAGAGATGTGGTTCACAGTCGATCTCTAAATTGGTATTTACAATGCCTATTTATCCAATGTAGCATGAAACACAAGCTCAAATCCCCGAGGTTCCATGTTATCCGCAGAGTCAGATATCGTGGATGCGAAGTGCCTGTCCTGCTTGCCGGCATGGGCGGCGTTTCCCGCCGGGAACTGGCCGCCGCCGTGGCCAACGCGGGCGGCTACGGCATGTTGGGCATGGTACGCGAGTCTCCGGAACTGATCACCGAGGAAGTTATCACGATGCGGTCCGGATCGGTGAAGAGCATAATGGACGCTACTGGAAAGCTCCAACTGGAAGAGGAATTCATTCCACCCATTCATGGGAATGCGAAGAGCGTTAGGTGGAAATTCTGGAGTTCTTCCTCAACGGTGACACAAGTCAAGCCATTGATCCTGACGTGTTTCCTACTCGGGGCGTTTCCCGTCAATTCAGTCGCGGCATCCGAGGATCTGCTTGTTGCTTCTGCGGGATGCGGCGGTCGCCTTTCGGCTCAAATAGACCATGAACGACTGATAGGATCGGTGAAAATGCGTGAGTCAATCAAAACGCGCTCGGCGTTGTTTGCGCTTATGAAAGCGGTTTCAACAGAGAACACCATAGCAGAAGCTCATGGTATCTGGATTGGTTCGAGACAAGCCCATTCTGCACTGTTGAAACGCGCAGCTTATCCTCGGAATGAAAAAGACGGAGCATTGGCGGCCAAGCGAGCTGCACAACTTGTTGCGCATTGTACCAGACTGGTAAGAGGCTTTCTTGATGACCGAAAGGATAACATTCGCGCAACTGGGACATTGACAGGAGCGATCAATCCGGGCGGGAGTGGTGGCGCAGAAATCAAGAGCTACCGGTTCTTTTCGTCATTTCCCAAATGACCGCTGCTGTCTACGGCAATCGGCAAAATCGCGCGTGTGAATCTGAAATCTCTCAGCCTTCCGAAGGCGCCTCCATCAGATAGCTCTTGATCTCCTCGCTCCCGGTCAGGCCCGGCTGGGTTTCGCCCTGAAGGTCTTCGGGCACCGTCCAGCCCGGCTCGCCCCCGGTCATGTCGGGCAGCTCATGGGCGATGCCCTTGTGGCAGTCGATGCAGGTGCGCTCGTCCGACAGCAAGTACTCGGTATGGATCTCCGCCGCGCGCGGCGACTGGCAACTGAGATCCATGGCCGTTTCCGAATAGCAGTTCCGGCATTCGAGGCTGTCATTGGCCTGCAGCCGCGACCATTGGTCGTCGCCTACGGAACGTCCAAGAAGACCAATGCAAATGTGGGCTACGAGATTTTCGTCAATGACGATCGGGCGGTTTGCGGGTTAACCAAGCCGACGCGCTTCGTTCTGGCGCGCCGGATCCGCGTATCGCGGCACGACGCCCGCTTCGTCACGCAGAAATACAGTCCGATCAGTGGCAGTCTGCCGGTAGCGCTCATGGATCGCCTGCGCCAGTTGCGCGGCAAATTAACGACACTCTACGGCGATGAGGAACTGCGTCACGTGCACGAGTGGATAGGCGCGAACTGCTGCAAAGATCGCGACAGGATCGCTAAGGCGCTCCAAACGCTGCGCAGCCTGCAGTACGCCGCCGCGTGAAATGAAGCCGCAGCAAGGCGCACGATCCCCGATAGGTAAGCGACCTCAAAAGTGGGGGGCGGCCGAACGGCGGCCCCCTCGCCCGGGGTCTATGCCATCCTGCGCGAGCTTTACCCGAACCTCGCGGCGGTGCCGGGCACCGTGAACGCGCAGGGCAGAACTGAACTGATGCGGTGGAGCCCCGTGGAACTCTGGAACCCATCGCGGCCAGTTACCAGAGGGCGCGGCTATCCTTCGCAATGTTGTTCCAGTGATGGTTGATCTGATGATTGATGCACCTTTAGCCGAATGGGGCGTGCCGACCTCTTTTTCGCCGAGCAATTTCCTGACGGCAGCGTCCTCGAGGATGTTCAGCACGTATCGGTCTTCAGTCCAATCAATCGGCCTTGAACCCTCGATCTGATTCATGCCGCATCCTCCGTTCTGATCGCGGGAGGGTCACCGCCGAGGCCGGCGAAAGCCAATTGGCGGCACGAGAAGACGATGATCTGCTGCTACAGCGCCACGCGGTTCCGTACGCGCTCGGGTCTTTGTCACTGAAGCCCAAAATCTCCAGCCTTTTTTTTTCTTCGCCTCAAACCGGCCCGGCCAATCTTCTCTTCTGAGTCGCGGTGAACATTCGCTGCAAAGGCACCGACGCGCACGGGTTGAGGAGACGAAAGCCATGCTTAGGATCCCCGAACTAACTTTTTTGGACCAAATAAAACAATTATATAACAGTATCTTACGCGGGAGATATCGGATATCTGCCACTACTCGAGTTCGGTTCATTTCCGGGGCAATCAGGATGAACCGACTTCCCGAACTCCTAAGATCGGAGCTTCCGGATGTCTCTTCGCGCACAACCCATTGCCGTCAAGGAAAATACGGCTGCTGCCATGCTCGACATGTCACAGGCAGAATTCCGGCGACTGGTGGGGCGCGGCGCCCTGCCGCCGCCGTGTCAGATTGGGGAAGCGGTCCGTTGGCGTGTCGCCGATCTCGAAGCAATCCTCATTGGAACCAAACGAAAGCCAGACGGTGATGACGATTTCGAATAAAAGCAAACCAAAAAAGCCACGGATCCAGCGCGAGCGTTTGAAATGGGTCTGGCCCCGGAACGGGTCTGAATGGGAGCCGTATCACCGGGTCACCTGGACAGATAGTTCCGGCAAGAGAAAAGAACGTAGCATCAAGCTCGATTGGCAGGGTGATCCTCGAAAGCTTGATGATGAATACTGGGCGGCAGAGGCGGGTCGACACCCGGCACAACGGAAACCATCCAAGCACACTTGGGCTGAATGCATCCGCGAGTGGCGTAGTGATGCCCTCATCCAGAAGAAGCTCTCGGCTGGCACCAAGAAGTCGTACAATCGCGAATTCGAAAAGATTCTCGAAAAGAACGCCGACAAGCCGATGTCTTCGACCACCAAGAAAGCCATCCGGAAAAAACACAACGCTATGTCAGCGACGCCGAGGGCAGCCGACTGGATGTTGCAGGCCGTTTCCATTCTTTGGAACCATGCAAAAGACAAGCTGGAGTGGCCGCTTGGAGACAATCCGGCCCATGGTGTCGACAAATACGGCTCGCAGCGAGTGTTTTTGACCTGGCCAGATTGGATGCTCGAGGCGCTCGCCAGCGCGCCCGACGACGTGCGGATCGCAGGGGAATTGATTCGTGGGACCGGACAGAGGCCTGCTGCGTCGATCAAAATGCTCAAAAGCGCATTCAAGGGCGAATGGGTTACCGTCACAGATGAAAAGGGTAATGAGACATTCGACATCTATTGCCCTTGCCGTCTGAGAACGTTGGTCGAGAACCTGGAGAAAGGCCCGAGGCATGTGCTTGCAAAATCGGAGAAAGCGCCGCGTTCCTATGACGTTGTAGAAAAGTCATTTCGAGCGTGGCGCGACACTCTTGCAGAAATCGCCGAAGAACACGACGATGACGCAAAACGCTACAGTCTCCACGGCCTCCGGAAGCGCGCGTGCGTTGAACTTGCCGAAGCCGGTTGCACGGATGCAGAAATCCAGGCCGTGACGGGCCAGAGCCTTGAAACGGTCGCAAAGTACCGAAAAGAGGCGAACCAGAAGGCGATGTCTCGAACAGCGCAGATGCGGCGGTTCAAAGAGTGAAGTGGGAGTCAGCAGTGGGAGTCACGCAAAAACCGGAAAAGCCGCCGATCAACGGATCGGCGGCTTTTTCTTGCAAAGTCATAGACTTGTGATGGTGCCCAAGGCGAGACTCGAACTCGCACGCTGTTGCCAGCGGGGGATTTTGAATCCCCTGCGTCTACCATTCCGCCACTTGGGCACGCCACGCTCTGTAGCGAAGCATGCGCGCCACGTCCAGTGGCCAAACGTGTTTTTTGGCGACAATCTCGCGGGACAAATCCCTGTGCCTTGACCCCGGCGCGCGGGCGTGCTGTCTCTGCCTGAACCAACAAAAAGAGCCTCCGATGATCCGCGCCCTCTACGACTGGACGATCCGAATGGCCGAGCATCGCAATGCGATATGGGCGCTTGCTCTCGTCTCATTCGTCGAAAGCTCGGTTTTCCCGATCCCGCCCGATGTGCTGATGATCCCGATGATCCTCGCCCGGCCCTCACGGGCCTGGCTGATCGCCGGCGTGGCACTCGTCTCGTCGGTGCTGGGCGGGATGCTGGGTTATGCCATCGGGGCCTACGCCTATCAGGAGATAGGCCAGCCCATTCTGGCCGCATTGGGCAAGGGCGACGCGATGGAAGCGTTCAGCACGAGGTTCAACGATTTTGGCTTCTGGGCGGTGCTGACGGCGGGGGTAACGCCGTTCCCCTACAAGGTGATCACCATCATGTCAGGCTGGACGGCGATGCCGCTCGGCACCTTCATCGCCACCTCGATCCTGGCGCGCGGCATCCGCTTCTTTCTGGTGGCCGCCCTCTTGTGGAAATTCGGCACCCCGGTGCGCGACTTCATCGAACGCCGTCTCGGGCTGATGACCATTCTCTTCGTGCTGCTGCTGTTCGGCGGCTTTTATGCGACAAGGTTCCTATGATGCCCCTCAGTCAACGCCAATTGATCCTGATCGCGGCCTCGGGCTCTGCCGCGCTGATGCTGGGCGCGCTCGCCTTTCAGCATATCGGTGGCATGGCCCCGTGCAAGCTGTGCCTGTGGCAACGCTGGCCGCATGTCATCGCGATTGCGCTCGGGGCGGCCGCACTCGTCGCCCTGCCCCGCCTGATGGCATTCGGCGGGTTGCTCGCCGCGCTCGCCACGGCGGCGCTCGGAGGCTATCACACCGGGGTCGAGCGCGGCTGGTGGGAGGGGCCTTCGGAATGCTCTTCGACAGGGGCGGCGGGGCTGAGCACGGATGATCTCTTCAACCAGATCATGGCCGCCCCGCTGGTGCGCTGCGACGAGGTTCCTTGGGAGATGCTTGGCCTGTCGATGGCCAGCTGGAACATGCTGGTATCGCTCGGCCTCGCGGCGCTCTGGCTGATGGCACTGCGCGCGCGCTGACGTATTGAGGGAAGCCGTTTGCTAACGGCTTCCAAAGCGGCTTGCAAGCCGCTTTCCACGCGCCTTGAAAGGCGCGTTCAAGGCCTTTGCAAAGGCCTTGCCCCTACCCCCCCGATTTCCAGGTATTCAGCAGCAGGCTCGTCTCCGAACTCGCGATCCCGTCGAAGCGCCGGATCTGCGCCAGCACCCGGTCAAGCTCTTCCAGCGTCTCGGTGCCGATCTCGACGATCACGTCCCACCGGCCATTGGTCGTATGCGTGGCGCGCACGGCACTCAGCCCGTTGAGCTGACGGATCACCCGTTCGGTGCCGCGCCCCTCGATCCCCAGCATCATCAATCCGCGCACCGGATCGCGCGCCGTATCACCGCGCAGCACCACCGTGAACCCCACGATCTCGCCACTCGTGCGCAGCCGCTCGATCCGCGCCCGCACCGTGGTGCGCGACACCCCCAGCCCAATCGCCAGATCCGACAGCGAGGCCCGCGCATCGTGGCGTAGCATCGAGATAAGCCGCCGGTCGGTATCGTCCATTTTGCAGGTCCTTGATTTCGTTTCGCACAGATATCCCCCGATTAGTGCAAAACAGCCGCTTCAAATCAACCCGTTTCGGCAGCACCCTCACCGCGACACGCACATCACCAGAGGTTTTCATGACACCGCAAGACATCATCCTGATCGGTGCCCCGGTAGATAGCGGCAAGGATCGGCGAGGTTGCCTGATGGGCCCCGACGCCTATCGCACCGCCGGTCTCGCCGAGGCGCTGATGGATCTCGGCCACCGCATCTCGGACACCGGCAACTTGACACCGCAGCCCGCCACCCCGGACCCGGCCCTGCCGCCGCATGTTTACGCGCCCGAGCAGACCGCCGGCTGGACCGCGACCCTTGCCGAGGCCGCAGAACATGCCCTCGACACCGGGTTACCTGTCTTCCTCGGTGGCGATCACAGCCTATCGCTCGGCTCTGTCGCAGGCGCGGCCAATCACGCCGCCAGAGAGAACCGCCCGCAGTTTGTTCTCTGGCTCGACGCGCATAGCGATTTTCACACGCCGCAGACCACCGCCTCGGGCAACCTGCACGGCACACCCTTGGGCTATGTCACCGGGCGCGCGGGCTTTCACGGCTTTCCGCCCGTCGCCCATCCGGTGCCCGAGGAGAACATCTGCATTCTCGGCCTGCGCTCGGTCGATGCCGCCGAGCGCGAGGCGCTGCAAGCCACGCAGATCCGCACTCACGACATGCGGGTGATCGACGAGCAGGGCATCTCACGCCCGCTCGGAGCCTTTCTCGATCGCGTCGCCGCTCAGGGTGGCGCGTTGCATGTCTCGCTCGACGTGGATTTCCTCGATCCCTCCTTCGCCCCCGCTGTCGGCACCACCGTGCCGGGCGGGGCCACCATCCGCGAGGCGCATCTGGTGATGGAAATGATCTGCGACAGTGGCCTCATGACCTCGCTCGACCTCGTGGAATTGAACCCCTTTCTCGATGATCGCGGTCGCACCGCGCAGGTGATGGTCGATCTTGCGGCCTCGGCGCTTGGCCGCCGCGTCTTTGACCGCCCCACATTGGCCTATAGCTGAGGATACGCCCATGACACTCGCCCCCTCCGACAAGGCGCTCGTGCCTTTCGTGTCTGTCGACAACATGATGAAACTGGTCCATCACATCGGGATCGAGCCGATGTTGCGCGGTCTGGCCGACTATATCGAGGCCGATTTCCGCCGCTGGAACCTGTTCGACAAGACCCCCCGCATCGCCTCGCATTCCGACGAGGGCGTGATCGAGCTGATGCCCACCTCCGATGGTGAGGTCTACGGTTTCAAATACGTCAACGGCCACCCCAAGAACACCAAGGCCGGATTGCAGACCGTCACCGCCTTCGGGCTTTTGGCCAATGTCGGCAATGGCTACCCGGTGCTTCTGTCGGAAATGACCGTGCTCACCGCGCTGCGCACGGCGGCCACCTCGGCGATGGTGGCAAAGCATCTGGCACCCAAGGGGGCCGACACCATGGCGATGATCGGCGCGGGCGCGCAGTCAGAATTCCAGAGCCTCGCGATGAAGGCGCTGGTGGGTCTGAAATCCGTGCGCCTCTATGACACCGACCCCGCAGCGACCGCAAAAGCCGCGCGCAACCTCACCGGCATGGGGCTGGAGGTGCTCGCCTGCCGCAGCCCCGAAGCCGCGATGGATGGCGCGCAGATCATCACCACCTGCACCGCCGATAAACAATATGCCACGATCCTGAGCGACAACATGGTCGGCAGCGGCGTGCATATCAACGCCATCGGCGGCGACTGCCCGGGCAAGACGGAACTGGCGGCGGGGGTTCTTAACCGCTCAACCATCTTTGTCGAATATCCCGAGCAGACCCGCATCGAGGGCGAGATCCAGCAGCTTGATGCCGACCACCCGGTGACCGAGATGTGGCAGGTCCTGTCGGGCGAGGCGCCGGGGCGCACCTCGGCCGAACAGATCACGCTCTTCGACAGCGTCGGCTTCGCCATCGAGGATTTCAGCGCCCTGCGTTACATCCGCGACCATATCGGCGGCACCGATTACTACATGGATCTCGACCTTCTGGCTGACCCGGACGATCCGCGCGACCTGTTCGGGATGCTGCAACGCGCCGCGCCCTGAGACGCGTGTCACGAACTTGAACCAGAGACGTGTTTCTGCGATAGCCTCATGCGGTTTCCCCTCAATCGGGCAGCACGACGGTTGCTTGGCCTTATGGCGGGCTTTGCGCAGTAAACGACACGTCGGCCTTTTGGGCCAGTGGACCACGCCGGCACCGCATGGCTGATCGGAATGTGTACCACGCGTTACCCGAGATCGAGGGCACATGGATTTTTGCATCATCATACCGGTCTACAATGCGGGGCCGAAGATCGAGCGCACCATCGCCAGCCTGCTTGCGCAGACCGCGCTGAAGGATGGCACGGCAAGGCTACGTTGTATCGTCATGGATGGAGCCTCCACGGATGACACCGTGGCTCGCGCAGAGGCCATGAAAGATGCGCGCATCGAGGTCTGCTCCGAGCCGGATCGCGGCATGTATGACGCGCTTGCCAAGGGGCTCGGTCTGGTAGATGGCGACGTGACCGGCTATCTGCCCGCGGGCGAATTGCTGGACCCGCATGCCTTTGCCGTGACTGCCGAGGTGCTGAACCGATACTCGCAGATCCGCTGGATCACCGGTCAGGAAGTCACGCGCAACGAAAAAGGGCAGATCGTCAATTGCCGCCTGCCGCATCCATTCCACAGGCAGTTTTTCGACTGCGGGATGTATGGAACACGACTGACCGTGCTTCAGCAGGAAAGTACACTATGGCGCAGCGCGCTCAACGCGCATATCGATCTGAACCAATTGGCGGGTTGCAAACTCGCCGGCGATTTCTTTTTGTGGCACAGTTTCGCGCGGCACGAGCCGCTATACGTCATTGACACGCATATCGGTTCTTTCACCGTGGAACCTGACCAGTTGTCGAAGCAGGTTCCGGGGGGCTATCGCCGCGAACTCCGCGCGTTGCGCCGCCGTCCCGCACTATGGGAAAGGGCCGCCGCCCTGATCTACCGGCAATATGTCAAACGCACCCGACCGGGCAAATCCGCACCGCGCCTCGTGCGCTACGATCATGACGCACAGGAATGGCGGTTGACCGGGGCGTGACCGCGCTTAGCGCCCCTTGAAGAGGCCACCGAGAATACCTCGTACGATTCGTCTGCCCGTAGTCCCCTTGAGTTCCTTGAGAACGACCGAGGCCAGAGCCCCACTCAAACTTTCAGGCTCTGACATCCGGCGCGCCCGGCCAGAGCTGGCCCCGCCGGAATATCGCCGTGCCGCCTTGAATTCGCGCGCGGCCTCTGTTTCGGCCTCTACCGCAGCGGCCTCGGCATCCTCAGCCTCCTTGGCTGCTGCCTCAGCCCGCGCGGCCAGAATTTCATGCGCCGATTCCCGGTCAATCGCCGTCTCGTATTTGCCAGCGACAGGCGATGTCGAGATGATCGCGCGGCGGCTTGCCGCATCGCATGGGCCAAGCTGCGTGGCAGGCGGGCGAATCAGCGTGCGCTCGACCACCCCGGGAACACCCTTGTCCTCGAGCATAGATGTCACGGCCTCGCCCACACCCACATCCCGGATCGCATCCACCGTATCAAAGCGCGGGTTGGGACGGTACGTCTCGGCCGCACGGCTGAGCGCCTTTTGATCGCGTGCGGTGAACGCGCGCAATGCGTGCTGAAACCGGTTGCCAAGCTGGCCGAGAATATCCTCTGGAACATCATCTGGGTTTTGGGTGATGAAATAGACCCCCACGCCTTTGGACCGGATCAGCCGCGCCACCTGCTCGACCTTGTCGACCAATGCCTTTGGCGCGTCATCAAAGAGCAGATGCGCCTCATCGAAGAAAAACACCAACTTCGGCCTTTCGACATCCCCAACCTCGGGTAAGGTCTCAAAGAGTTCGCTCAAGAGCCACAAAAGAAACGTCGCATAGAGGCGGGGCGAGTGGATCAAGCGATCGGCGGCAAGAATATTGACATGGCCACGCCCCTCGGGCGTCACGCGCATCAGGTCCTCGAGCGCCAGGGCCGGCTCGCCAAAGAAATGCGCGCCGCCCTGATTTTCGAGAACCAGCAGCGCACGCTGAATGGCGCCAACCGAAGATGTGCCGACATTGCCATACCGCAATGACAAGTCGGCGGCATTCTGTCCGACCCACGTGAGCAAGGCCTGAAGGTCCTTGAGATCGAGCAGCGGCAATCCCTCTTCATCGGACACCCGAAAGGCGATGTTGAGCACGCCCTCCTGCGCATCCGACAGGCCCATCAGACGCGACAGCAACAGGGGTCCCATTTCGGCCACCGTGGTTCGGATCGGATGCCCCTGCTCTCCGAACAGGTCCCAGAACACCACCGGGAATGCATCGTAGCGGAAGGCGTCAAAGCCGATTTTCGCCGCGCGCTCGCTGAACGGAGCATGCAGTTTGTGCGCGGGGCTGCCCGCAATGGCCATGCCCGACACGTCACCCTTGACGTCAGACAGGATGACGGGCACCCCCGCGTCAGAGAAACCTTCGGCCAGAATTTGCAAAGTCACGGTCTTGCCGGTACCGGTTGCCCCGGCGATCAGACCATGCCGGTTGCCGTATTTCAGCAGCAGATTCTGTTTCTGGGCATAGTCCGACCCGCCTCCCCCTACGAAAATCGAACTCTGCACGCTCACGTCCCCCGGTCAAAAAATGGTCACGGCTCGACCATACTTATTTAACCCTTCCATGCCAGTCTGAATTCATGCCCCTGACCGATGTCCTCTGGTCTTGGGTGACTTCCTCCCTGTCAGACTGGCCGCGCCCACCGGGTGCGGCCTTTTTTGATGGATTTTCCCGTTCCACTGTTGACGGTTGCAAAGTTCTGCCCTAGCGTTCCGGTCAATAACTAAGTCGGCCAGTCCGACGGGGAGAAAACAGAAAGAGGCCGTGAGGCCTCTTTCTTTTTGAGACAATGCGTGCCCTGTGTTGCAGCACCGCAAAAGCGGCGATTTCGGCGGAAACGCACCGCCCAGCCCATCATTCGCACCGATTTGGTCCTGACAGTACAGCCGCGCCATGCTAAATCGCGGGAAACAGCAGAATAGGACATGGGGAAACGATGCCTAAATTTCTTACGAGCTTGTCGATTGCCGCATTTCTAAGCCTTGGCACAGTGCTGAGCGCGCAAGAGGCAGCAGAACCCGCCCCGACACCCGAAGCCGAAGCCGAAGCCGAAGCGGAGAGCAGCGATGGCGCGGCCGGTATCGGCGGGCTGGATACGGGACGCGAAGTCAACGAGGACCCGTCCTATATCAAGGCGACGCATGAGGATTGGCAACTGAAATGCTTTCGGCCAGAAGCCGAGGGTCAGGAAGAGCTGTGCCAGATGTATCAGCTTCTGACTGAAAGCGGTGGAAACCCCGTGGCCGAGTTCAGCATCTACCGGCTGCCGGAGGGATCGCCCGTCGTTGCCGGTGCGACCATCGCCGCACCGCTCGGGACATTGCTGACCGAGGAAATCAAGCTGTCGGTCGATGGCGGCAAAGCGAAGAGCTACGCCTATTCGTTCTGCACGATGGGCGGTTGTTTTGCCCGGATCGGCCTGACCGAAGCGGATATCGACGCGATGAAGCGCGGTGTGAAAGCGACGATAGAGATCGTGCCGGCACAGGCTCCGGATCAAAAAGTGCGCATCGACGCATCGCTCAGCGGCTTTACGGCGGCCTTTGACGAGGCATCCATCCTGCAAAACTGATCGCAGCGAAGCTACGTTGCTCGGCGCCGCCTCTACCCGAGGCGGCGCTTTGCGTTTCCAGCCTCAGCTAAACCGCTTGAGGGCCAGCACCGCATTCAGCCCGCCAAAGGCAAAGGCGTTGCTGAGCGCCACCTCGACAGAGGCTTCGCGCGCGACATTCGGCACCACGTCGAGCGCGCATTCGGGATCTGGCTCTTCATAGCCGATCGTCGGGGCGATGATTCCGTCACGCAGCGCCATGATGCAGGCCAAAAGCTCCACCGCGCCGGTGCCTCCGATCAGGTGGGCATGCATCGACTTGGTCGACGAGATCATCAACGTATCGGCATGATGACCAAACACATCCGCGACTGCCGCGCTCTCGGTCTTGTCATTCGCAGCCGTGCCGGTGCCGTGTGCGTTGATATAGCCAACCTCGTCCGGATTGACGCGGGCATCGTGCAACGCGCCCGTGATCGCGCGGGCCGCGCCCTGCTTGGACGGCATGACGATGTCGGAGGCATCCGACGTCATTGCAAAGCCCACGACCTCTGCCAGTATCTCGGCACCACGCTTGCGCGCGTGCTCGTATTCCTCGAACACGAAGATCGCTGCGCCTTCCCCCTGTACCATCCCATTACGATTGGCGGAAAACGGGCGGCAGGCATCACGCGACATCACGCGCAGCCCCTCCCATGCCTTGACCCCGCCGAAGCAGAGCATCGATTCAGAGCCGCCGGTGATCATCGCGGGTGTGATGCCGCCATGCACCATCTGAAACGCTTGCGCCATGGCATGATTTGACGACGCGCAGGCCGTCGAGACGGTAAAGGTGGGCCCCTTGAGATTGAACTTCATCGACAGGTGCGACGCGGCTGCATTGTTCATCAGCTTGGGGACGACAAAGGGATGAACGCGGTTCTTGCCATCCTCGTAGACCGAGCGATAATTTTCATCCAGCGTGGTCATGCCGCCGCCTGAGTTGCCCAGAATGACACCGGCGCGCGCCGCCAGCTCGCCCGTGAATTCAAGACCTGCCTGCGCGATCGCCTCTCGCGCCGCGATGAGCGTGAATTGGGTGAAGCGGTCATACAGGGCAAGCTGTTGCCGGTTGAACTGCGCCTCGGGGTCGTAATTCTTGACTTGCGCCCCGATCCTGATCGAGAGCCGCTCGACATCCTGAAACTCGAGCTCGGAAATGCCGCAGCGCCCCTCACGCATCGCTTCGAGCGTCGTTGGAACATCGGCACCAAGGGCGTTGATCGTGCCTGCGCCTGTAATGACGACGCGCTTCACGATTGTTCCGCGATCAGCTTTTCAATACCGGCAATGATCGAACGCACCGACGAGATGTCGAAATCGCTTTCCGACGGATCATTGGCGTTGAACGGGACCGAGATATCGAACGCCTCCTCAATCGCGAATATGCTCTCGACGAGACCGAGGCTGTCGATGCCCAGATCCTCTGGCGTGCTGTCGAGGCTCACATCCGAAGGCTCCAGCACGGCCTGTTCTGCGATGATGGCGATGACACGGTCCTGAATGCTGCTCATTGCAAAATCTTTCGTTCTTTCGCTCGGGGACGGGCGGTTGTCAGCTGTTCTGCGTCAGCTTTGTAACGGTTTTTTTAAGATCGGCGACCTCGGCATACAATCTTTTCAGACGGCGAAGGCCCTTGAACACGTCAACTGTGGTTCCCATTTGCATCGCCGGATATCCCAGCATCATCCGACCCGCTGGAATATTTGACAAGACTATGGTGCCGCCGCCGGTGATCACGTTGTCGCCGATAAAGATATTGTCGCTCACGCCTGTCTTGCCGCCGAGCACGACATTGTTGCCGATCCGGGTCGACCCGGCTATCCCCACAAGTCCGCAGAGCAGACAATCACGCCCGATAATGACATTGTGGCCAATCATGACGAGATTGTCGATCTTGGTGCCGTGGCCAATCTGCGTGTCGCGGATCGTGCCTCGGTCGATCGTGCAATTGGCGCCAACCTCGACATCGTCGCCGATGGTGACCGACCCAAGGCTGTGTATACGGGTCCAACTTTGCGCGGCGGCGTCACCGATATTGCCCAATGTGGCCCGGCCCTGCTCAACCGCGGATGTCTCCGGGGTGACAAAAGAAAACCCGTCCCCCCCGATCACCGCACCGGGCTGTGCAATGAAACGCTCGCCAATAGTGACACGTGCCCCAATGCGAACCCCCTCGCGTAACACGGCACCATCGCCGATCCGGGTATCTGTTCCAATGAAACATTGCGGTCCTATGACCGTGCCAGCCCCGATACGGGCGCCTTTGCCGATCACCGCAAGCGGGCCGACGCTCACATCCGGCGCGAGCTGAGCTTCGGCGTGAATGACGGCGGAGGGGTGTCGTCCGGCCTCCCACCCCTGCCCCGGGTCAAGCAGGCGTGTCAGCCCCGGCATCACATAGCGGGGGCGTGGCGCGATTATTGCGGCTTTTAGACCGAGGCCTTGCCAGTCGGCCCCGTCCCAAACCACCGCCGCACGCGCCTTGCCGCGCAGAAGTCCTTCGGCATAGCGGGGTGACATCGCGAGTGCGAGATCGTCGGGGCCGGCATCGGCCGGCTCGGCCACGCCGTCGATCATGATATCCGATGCCCCGAGAGCCTGCGCCCCGAGCGCTGCTGCGACCTGATCTATGCTGTAGGACATGCAACACCCCTTCTACCGAAGCGGTATTTAGCCCTGAACCGCGCCCAACGAAACCCCTGCCTTGTCCAGCGCATCCCATATCCGCGCGTCCCGCCCGTAGACATCGCCACGATACTGCGTGCGTCCCTGCGCCTGCGTGAAGGCCGTCCGGTAGATGATATGGACCGGCACATGCTGTTTCAGTTCCACATAGGTTTCGCGGCGCGTGTCCAGAACCGAGTGGAAGTACCCCTGTGGATTGGTCTCCTGTTTTGCAAGGAGCGCATAGGCGAAATCGAACGGTTGGTGCAAACGGATACACCCATGGCTGAAATCCCGTTTCTCACGGTCGAAGAGTGCCTTTTGCGGCGTGTCATGGAGATAAATGTTGTACTTGTTGGGGAACATGAACTTGACCAGCCCAAGCGCGTTGCGCGGCGAGGGTGGCTGCTTGATCGCGAAGGGAAAGTTCCGCGCATTGTAGGCCGCGAAATTGATCGCACCGCGGCTGACCTCGCGACCATTGCGGTTATAGAGCTTCAGATGCGATGCCGCGTTTCGATTACGCTTCATCTGGGGCAGGTATTCCTTGACGGTGATCGAACGCGGCACATGCCATGTCGGATTGACGACCATGTGCTCCATCTCATCCGAGAATTCGGGGCTGCGACGATCGCCGACATTCTTGCCGATCACGGCGCGAGTCTGAAAGGTCACCTGGTCATTGTCCAGGATACGGGCGCTGAAATCCGTGAGATTGACGAGGATATGCCTTTGACCACGGTCCTCGCTCAGCCAGCGTTCGCGTTCCATCGCGACGATCACGGATTTGAGACGCTCCGCGACGGGGATGTTGAGCGCGGTCATGGTGCTTGCACCGGCCACGCCGTCTGCCTCCAGCCCATGCTCGGCCTGAAAGGTCTGAACGGCCTCTTGCAGGCGTGCATCATAGCTATGCGCAGAACTGCGCGTCATGTAGCCCATGGCGATGAGCCGGTTGCGCAGCGCCACCACGGCTTGCCCGCTATCGCCGGGGCGCAAGGTCTGCGCGGGCACCGCAGGCCCCCAACCTCCTTGTGTCATCAACCGTTCAAGGCGCAGCTTTTCCTTGAGCAGGCGCGCGTATTCGTTGCTCTGGGGCGGCAAGGCACGCATGGCCTTGTGCGGGGCGCGCGTGACAATGTCGTGCATATAGGCCGACACCTCGCGGTCCGTGACCTCGCGTTTGATATCAGTGTCCACACCGGACGGCACAAGTACGCCAGATTGCACATCGCGCGCGTACCGCAAATACGTGCGGCTGAGTTCAACCTCGATCAGCCCGAGATCCCGCATGGAGCGCGCCGCCTCCATGCGCGCCATGAGCCCCGGCAGGTCGTAGCGAACCGCAGGCAGACCGTGCAAATCCGCGCGCGCCAGAGCCTGGACGAGCGCCTGACGCCGCGCGCGGTCCATATCAGCCTCGCCGGTCCAGACCGGCCGGTAATCATTGGACCGGTAGAACGCGGCCAACTCACGGTCGTCGGCCGCCGCCTCGGCGACAGCTTGGCGAAACGCTGTGACCTGAGCCATCGCCGGCGCGGCAACCACGGCGGACATCAGCGCAAGTGATGCGATCATCAGCGTGTGTCTCAGACGCGGGACCCGCAGCAGACTCTTCATCTCAAAACCTCACTTCAAAACCTATCGATTCTCTTGATAGTGCCAATAAAGATCTCCGCCCTCAAATATTTGCTAACGAATCCGTGTCACGTTAGAGAACAACCGCGTGAGTGCGGCGAAAATGCAGCGGGGCGCGCACTTCTAAGTCACAGTGGTGAATTAATGCGCGAGATCCCGCCGAAAACCCTTGATGCTGGCGCGGCATATCAAAAGAGCACTTGGACGTTGATTCTTGTTATGGCATACAAACGGTGCATCTGGGGATGAAATGCAAAAGGTCGCGGGACAGCGGCCACAGGTAGGCGACGGGACAGGCGCTTGAAATGATGACAAAATTCAGCACGACTGGTATCTCACGCCGTGGGGTCCTCCAAATTTTTGCGGCCACCGCGATCTCTGCCGCTCCGACGTTTTCCAACGCTGCGGGGTTCCTGCGCGGAGCAGGTGACATAAGGCGGGTCCGCATGGTGTCCCCGCGCACGGGTGAACGGCTTGATACGATCTACTGGATCGAAGGCGACTACCTCAAGGACGCCGTTCGTGAAATTTCGCTCTTCATGCGGGACTGGCGTACAAATCAGGTGCGTAACATTGATCTGCGCACGATCGACATCATGGCCGCAAGTCATAACTTGCTTGATGCGTCCGAGCCTTACACATTGCTCAGCGGGTATCGCAGCCCGCAGACAAATGCGATGTTGCGCAGCCGGTCGCGTGGCGTGGCCAAGAACTCGCGTCACATGGTCGGTGAAGCGGCGGATCTGCGGCTCGGAAGCCGGTCCGTCAGCCAGATTTACCGCGCCGGGGTCGCTTGCGGTGGCGGCGGAGTTGGACGCTATTCGGGCAGCAACTTTGTTCACATGGATTGTGGACCGGTACGCACCTGGGGGCGCTGAGCGACCACCCTAGCAAAGCTAACCTAGCAAACCGAAAAAGAGCGGGCCGGTCTTACCGGCCCGCTCTTTTTTATATCACTCTGACACTTTCCCGCTCGCAAATGCGAAACTGGCCATCAGGCCAGTTTCGCATCACGCGCGGCCCTAAGCCGCGCAAAATCATCTCCCGCGTGATAGCTTGAACGGGTGAGCGGCGACGCGGAGACCATCAAAAACCCTTTGCCATAGGCGGCGCGTTCATAGGCCGCGAACTCATCGGGATGAACAAACCGGTCCAAGGCGTGATGCTTTGGGGTTGGTTGCAGATATTGCCCAATGGTCAAAAAATCAATATCGGCGGCTCGCATGTCATCCATCACCTGATGCACGGACTGCCGGTCTTCTCCGAGGCCGACCATGATACCGGATTTGGTGAACATGCCGGGGTCCATTTCCTTGACCCGCTGCAACAAGCGCAGCGAATGGAAATAGCGCGCACCCGGCCGCACCGATGGATAAAGCCCCGGCACGGTTTCCAGATTGTGGTTGAAAACGTCCGGCTTGGCCGCGACCACGGTTTCAAGAACGCTCTCGCCGCAATGCAGGAAATCAGGCGTCAGGATCTCGATGGTCGTGCCCGGAGCACGATGACGGATCGCCCGGATCGTCTGCGCGAAATGCTCGGCGCCGCCATCTTCGAGATCATCGCGGTCGACGCTCGTGACAACGACGTGATTCAGACCCAGCTTTGCCACGGCATCCGCCACCCGGCCCGGTTCGAACACGTCAAGCGTTTGCGGCTTGCCTGTGGCAACGTTGCAAAAGGTGCAACCGCGCGTACATATCTCCCCCATGATCATCATGGTCGCGTGGCCCTGGCTCCAACATTCGCCGGCATTGGGGCATCCCGCCTCTTCGCACACTGTCACAAGCTTGTTTTCACGCATGATGCGGTGCGTTTCGAAATACGCCTTGCTCGTTGGCGCCTTGACCCGGATCCAATCGGGCTTGCGCGGTTGGGACGTGGTGGCGCGATGCGCCTTTTCGGGATGACGTTGGTCCGGCAGTTTGAGATCGCGCACGAATTTTTCCCCGCGAATGGTTTGATAACTCTTACCTATTATAAGTCATAGCGATGGAAAGTACCAGTTGCGCAACGCCGCATCCCGGCCAGTGCATAAAGCGTAACGAGTGGCCATCGCATTTAGCGAGTGTCCTTTTGAGTGGTGGCCTGCGCTGTCTGTGGCGCAGGCCGCATCCCTGGCTGCGTGTGGCGCGCCTCGTCGATCATGTCCTGGCCCACCGCTTTCAGAATCTCGGCGAGCTTTTCGAACCACACCTCGTCATGCGTGCTCTTGCGGCGCGCCAGGACAATCTGCCGCGCGGGTTCGGGCGGGGCAAAGCGCCTCAATTTAATACCGGATGCCGCGCGCAACTCGGTCGTCGCCGCAATCTCGGGCATGAGGGTCAGGCCAAAGCCCGCAGCAACCAATCGCGACAAGGTACCAAGCGAAGATGCGCCCATGTCAATCTGCGCATGTCCGCGCCCGCGCCCGCAAACCTCAAGCGCTTGCTCTGTCAGGCAATGCCCGTCTTCCAGCAATAGCAGCGGCGTCTGTGCCAGACTGGTCGGTCGCAGCGCCTCTGCCCCCTGCCCGAGGGCCGCGAGGCGGGCGACCGTACCCGCGAGCAAGAACCGGTCCTCGAACAGCAACCGCTCACTGAGCCCCTCCGCCGCCACGGGGTGCGCCATGATCGCCGCGTCCAACTGACCGTTCTGGATATCTGCAATGAGCTGATCGGTCTTTGCCTCACGCACTTGCACATCAAGCGAAATGTCGCGACTGCGCAACGCTTCCAGAACTCCCGGAAGGATATAGGGCGCAATGGTTGGAATGATCCCGAGCGAGAGCCGCCCGGCCAGCCCGCCCTGCCATCGCGCGGCCTCGGTCAGGGCCTGCACGTCCTGTAGCACACGCGTCGCGTGCTCAAGTATCAGCCGCCCGAACGGGGTGAGCACCACATCCCGCGCCCGTCGCTCGACCAACTTGTCGCCCAAAAGCGTTTCAAGCTCCTTGATCTGCACCGAAAGGGCGGGTTGCGAAATGTTGACCATCTCTGCCGCACGCCCGAAATTGCGCTGTTCCGCGAGCGCCTTGAAATAGTGAAGCTGCCTGAAGGTAACGCTCATACCCTAAAGTTATCCCGTTCGCCAAAAGTCGCAAGATAGAATTATAGAAAGCCGCTTTGCAGCGTGCGATATGCCGCCTTATGCTCCGCTGGATACATAAGACGGGAACCGGAATACGCAAATGGACAGGCAGGCCCAAGGGCTCACCCAAAGCAGGCTGGGTCACAAACAGGAGTTTCTCAAGCAAATCGTCTTTGGTGGCACGGACGGGATCGTAACAACCTTCGCCATCGTTGCGGGCTTTGCCGGTGCGCAGGCCGAGGGCGTAGCACAGGTGGGCGGCCTGGCGGTGCTGCTCTTTGGGCTGGCGAATTTGCTGGCGGATGCGGTCAGCATGGGCCTCGGAGAATTCCTGTCACTGCGTGCGCAGCACGATCTTTACAGGGCCAGAAAAGCCCACGAACTGCGCGCCATTCACGAAACTCCCGACATACAGGCCACCCATCTGGCGAACCTGTTGCAGGCGCGCGGCCTCGGCGCCAAAGAGGCAAGGACCACCGCCACCACGTTTCTGCGCCATCCTGATTTGATGAGCGAGACGATCCTGAGCCACGCGACCGGCCTCACAGCGCCCGAAACCGAGAGCCCGTTGCGCAATGGCCTGTTCACCTTTGGCGCCTTCGTATGCTTCGGTGTGGTGCCGCTGATCCCCTACATGCTGTTCGATGCGACAGAGGAGACGACACGCATGTCCATCGTCGCCACCCTTTTGGCGCTGATCCTGCTGGGGCTCTTGCGGTGGAGTGCGACCGGTCATCAACTCTGGCGCAGTCTGGGCGAAACCGTGCTTGTCGGCACGGTTTGCGCCGTTGTCGCATTCACGGTGGGCGTGGTTGTTGGGGCCTAACCCATCATTCCGCCCGCGTCACCAAGGCCTTCGTAGTGGCGCTTGAGCCGCTGCAAGGCGATGCGCAACACGATTTTGCCAGACCGCGCGGACCAGCCCATTTTCTTTTCCGCCCGCTCCAGCCCCTCAAGATAACAGCAGCACCGCAGCACGACATCGCCAAGCCCCGGTCCGAGATCACGCAGCGCACCGGTGACGCGCGCGCGCGCCGCTTCGGCCCCAAAGCCCGTAGCACGGCCCGCGCCGCCCGGTTGGTCGACATGCGTCAGGAAATGATCCCAGTTCTGAGTGACACGCGGTGCCATGTGAGCGAGTTCGAAATCTTCGCGAAGCCGCTCTCCCGCACGCACCAGATCAGACGAGAGAAAGCGGCTTCCATCCTTGTCGCGACGCCGGGCCAAGGCGATCAAAGGTGACTCTGCCAACCCGTAGCGCACGCGGCTCACGCCATGCTCACGCGGGTCGTCACGTCCGGACATCACGATTTGTGCATCGCCGAGACCGCTGGCATTATTTTCCGCCTCGGCCAGCATGAGCCCCAAGGCGTTACGCCCGGCGCCCGTGATGTGATAGCGCGAAATCCGCCCAGGGTGATCGCAGGCGATCCACCCCTTGAGCGCCAGGGCCTCTGCCACTTCGCGCTCGACAACGGCGGTGCGCGACGGTTGGTCGGACGTCGTACCCCGCACGACGATCGCTTTGTCCATCGCGGCGGAAACGGCCAAGACCGAACCGGTCTCGCACAACCGGCGCAAGACCCGCCGTGCCTCGGATTTGAGACGGTTTTCGGTAAGGGTTCCATCCTGTGGGTCTGAAAGGTTTGTCTGGGACGTCATCGGGGGCTCCTTGGCAGGAGAACCGGGTGCCGTGTCATGGATAACGCGCTGACCGAGACGCCGAAGCGCCTCGTCAACCAAAAGGTCATCGCGCCGGGTCTCGAAGGCGCGAATCTGACGCATCACAGTGGAGGCATGCCGCCCTGCCCGCCTCGCAAGTGCCCGAATGGGCGTGCCTGTCTCGGTATGGGCAAGATAATGCAGGGCCGCCTCAGGCACCCAAGATGGGACCTCTTGCCAATCGGATTTGATCGCATACCCCTCGCGCATCGTCAGTCCCCCAAGTTACGAACATACAGTACCGGATTGCGATACGGCACCTTATCCACAGAGTTATCCACAACTTAAACGTGCAAATATTACCGGTTCGTTAATTGTTTCCAGTAAAGCAACCTTTGTTGACAAGTAGTAAACAAACTCAAAGCACTGCGCGCGCCCTTTGCGACAACCACGCAACAGGCCCCGAAACCGTGCGACCAAGATCCGCACAAACACGGGAGCCCATAATGCATGATATCCTTGGCACACTCAGAGCGCTGCACCGCCCGCCGCTCTTGATCCGCGCGGCACGCATCGGACTCGATGACTATCGACGCGACATACATCTGCGCCGCCATATCGGCGACGGCACCCTGCCCCGCAGCGCGGTGGCACTGATGAGCCTGATCGAGACGGAGGCGATGCTCGAACGTGATCGGCTTGAGCAGGCAAGCACCTACTCTCCGGCCCAGCACGTGGACGTATTGATTGTCATGATGGGAGAGGCCCGGCAGCTCACTATCGCTCCGGCCCTTTCGAGAGACTGAAAAAGCCAACGCGCGCCGCGAACGTATCCCGGCGCGCGTCTGGTTTCGACAATGGCTTAGCTGAACGCGTCCGGCATCTCTGCCTTGCGCTTGGCGACATAGGCCTCGAGAGCCTCGGCAATACCGGGATCAAGTGCAGGCTGCTGGTAGTCACCCAGCAGTTTCTTGACCCGTGCATTGGCCAGCATCATGGTGTCGCGTTCACCTTCTTCAGACCATGTCTCGAACGGCTTGTAGTCAAACAGGTTCGAACGCCAGAACGCGTTCTTGAAATTCGCCTGGGTATGCGCACAGCCCAGATAATGGCCGCCCGGACCCACCTCGCGGATGGCGTCCATCGCCTGCGCCTCCTCGTCGACCTGAACACCCCGGGCAAGGTGATGCAATGTGCCCAACTGATCGGCGTCCATCACGAATTTCTCGAAGGACGACACGAGGCCACCTTCGAGCCAGCCGCAGGAATGCAGCATGAAGTTGACCCCGGCGAGCAGCCCGACATTGAGGCTGTTGGCGGTCTCGTATCCGGCTTGGGCATCGGGCAGCTTGGAGCCGTTGAACGAGCCGGACGACCGAAATGGCAGCCCCAGACGACGTGCCAATTGCCCCGCACCATAAGTGATATGCGCGGCCTCTGGTGTGCCGAAGGTGGGCGCGCCCGAGTTCATGTCGATCGACGTGACGAAGGTGCCGAAAATGACCGGGGCGCCGGGGCGCACCAACTGGCTGTAAGCGATGCCAGCGAGCACTTCGGCAAGCACCTGCGTGAGTGTGCCCGCGACCGAGACGGGTGCCATCGCACCGCCCACGATGAACGGTGAGATAATGCAGGCCTGATTGTTGGCGGCATAAACCTCAAGCGCACCCATCATGACATCATCAAAAGTCATCGGCGAGTTGACGTTGATCAACGAGGTCATCACCGTGTTGTCCTGCACGAACTCCGACCCGAAGAGGATGTTGCACATCTCCACGCTGTCCTGCGCGCGGCTGGGCTCTGTCACCGAGCCCATGAACGGCTTGTCCGACAGTGTCATGTGCGCAAGCAGCATATCGAGGTGGCGCTTGTTGACCGGGATATCCGTTGGCTCGCAGACGGTTCCCCCGGAATGATGCAGCCATTTGGACATATAGCCCAGCTTCACGAACTTGCGGAAGTCGTCCATCGTCGCGTAACGGCGGCCACCCTCGATATCGCGCACGAAGGGCGGGCCATAGACCGGGGCGCAGACCAGCGTGTTGCCGCCGATCTCTACCGTGCGCTCGGGGTTGCGGGCGTGCTGCGTGATGCGCGATGGCGCGGTCGAACACAGCTGCCGTGCAAGGCCGCGCGGAATGCGCACCCGCTCTCCGGTAACATCCGCACCCGCATCGCGCCAACGCTGCAACGCCGCCGGATTCTGTACGAAATTCACGCCAACCTCTTCGAGGATCGTCTCGGCATTCGCCTCGATGATATCAAGTGCCTCTTCGCTCAGAACCTCGAAATTGGGAATGTTGCGTTCGATATAGCGCGCGGTCTCGACGCTGACGGCAGTGCGCTCGGCACGTCGCGCGGCCCCGCCGCCGCCCCGGGTTCGTCTGCTGCGCGCTGCTGCTTCTGACATGGTTGCACCCTTTTATGTGGTCAATTGCGATAGCCCTTGCTCCCGCCAAATGGCAGGTATTTTCACGTCATACCTGTTTGACTGAGCTTGACAGGCAAGGATTCCGGCGATTGCGGGGGAAAAGCGACACGAATGGCCAGTCGATGCGACGCAGAGGCCCTGACCGGCCGAACACGAAAAAGTGTACGGCAAATCACATTCCCGGAATGCAATATGACTCTCGCGATGTTCGGTTTTCCCGGTTGATCCATGTGGTTCTGGCAAAGCCCGATAAAACTTGAAAGACGCGGCGAACGCCGCACGGTGCGATGAAGGGACAACATGATGAGATCGACAAGCAAATTGCGTTGGTTGGCCAGCGTTCTGGTCGGCGGGGCTTTGCTCGCCGCACCGGCACAGGCCACCAACGGCTATTTCGCCAACGGCTATGGCGGCAAGTCCAAGGGCATGGCGGGCGCGGGCGTCGCGGTGCCGACCGGCGTTCTGGGCATGGCGCAGAACCCCGCCACCGGCGTCAAGGTCGGCAACAGCGCCGGGTTCTGCCTGACCACCTTCGCGCCCAATCGCGACGTGCGCATTCAACCCGGCGGCCCCCTGACCCCCGGCACCCATTCCAGCGAAAACGACGTCTTCTTCATCCCCTGCGGCGGCGCCAACTGGGCGCTGGATGACCGCTCGTCGCTCGGAGTGTTCGTCTTCGCCAATGGCGGCATGAACACCGAGTTCAACACCAATTTCTTTGCCGGTCTCGGGGCCGGTTCGTCGCCCGTGGGCGTCAACCTCGAACAGGCCTTCATCACCGTCAACTACGCACGGCAGGTCAGCGACCGGCTCACGTTCGGGATCTCGCCCATCCTCGCCGTGCAACGCTTCAAGGCACAAGGTTTGCAGGCCTTTTCCGGCCTCTCGGTCGCCCCCGGCGATGTCACCAATCGCGGCCATGACTGGTCGACCGGCCTCGGCCTCAACCTCGGCCTGCTCTTTGAGGCCAGCGACGAATGGACGCTCGGCGCGGCCTATCGCAACAAGATCCAGATGTCCGAATTCAGCCGCTACAAGGGCCTCTTCGCCGATGGCGGCGAATTCGACATTCCCGCGATGCTCACCCTCGGCGCGGCCTACACCCCCCGCGCAGCCCCCGACTGGACCATCACCGCCGAATACCAGCGCATCTTTTACGGCGGGGTCGATGCCATCGCCAATTCCAGCGCCCCTCCGGGCGGCCCTCTGGGTGGCGCGAACGGCGTCGGCTTCGGCTGGCAGGATGTCGATGTCTGGCGGCTCGCCGCGATCTGGCGCACCTCCGACCAACTGACCCTGCGCAGCGGCGTCAGCTACTCGACCGAGTTCATCGGCAATTCCGGCGACGTGGTGATCAACACCATCGCCCCCGCAACCCCGCAATGGCACCTCTCGGCGGGCGGCACCTACCGGATCAATGACCGCTGGGCCTTTACCTTTTCCTACACGCATGCCTTCTCCAACAGCGTCTCGGGCAACAACCCGGCGCTGACCGGGGCCCCGCAAGATGTGCGCATCCGCATGAAGCAGCACGAGATCGCGACCGGGCTCAGCTATCGCTGGTGACACCGCCCGCGCGCCGCTTTCTCTTGCGCAGATGCGGCGCGCGTTCTACTAGGCAGCGCATGAGCCAGATATCCCATGACCGCCTCCTGATCATCGACTTCGGCAGCCAGGTAACGCAGCTGATCGCGCGCCGCCTGCGCGAGTTGAACGTCTATTGCGAAATCCACCCCTATCAGAACGTGACCGACGCGCTCTTGCAAGAGATCGCGCCCCGCGCGATCATCTTCTCGGGTGGTCCAGACAGCGTGACCCGCGACGGCAGCCCGCGCCCGCCGCAGGCCGCCTATGACCTCGGCGTGCCGATCTTGGGCATCTGCTATGGCCAGCAGGTCATGATGCAGGATCTGGGCGGCAAGGTCGAGGCAGGCGAACACGCCACCGCCGAATTCGGCCGCGCCTATGTGGCACCCACCGGGCTCGAAAGCGAATTGATCGAAGGCTGGTTCGCGGATGACGCGGGCCGCGCGCAGGTCTGGATGAGCCACGGCGACCATGTCTCTGAAATCGCACCGGGATTCGAGGTTCTGGGCACCTCGCCGGGCGCGCCTTTCGCGATGACCGCCGACCGCGCGCGGCGCTACTACGCGGTGCAGTTCCACCCCGAGGTCCACCACACCCCCGACGGCAAACGGCTCTACGAGAATTTCGTGAAACTCGCGGGGTTCAAGGGCGACTGGACCATGGGCGCCTATCGCGAAGAGGCGATTGCCAAGATCCGCGCGCAGGTCGGCGACAGCCCGGTCATTTGCGGCCTCTCCGGTGGCGTCGATTCCTCGGTCGCGGCGGTCCTGCTGCACGAGGCGATCGGCGATCAGCTCACCTGCGTGTTCGTCGATCACGGCCTGCTGCGCCAGAACGAGGCGGTCGAAGTGGTCTCGATGTTCCGCGACCACTACAATATCCCGTTGATCCATGCAGATGAATCAGAGCTGTTTTTGGGTGAGCTTGACGGCGTAAGTGACCCGGAAACCAAGAGAAAGATCATCGGACGTCTGTTCATCGACGTGTTCCAGAAACACGCCAACGAGATCGAGGGCGCGGAATTCCTCGCGCAGGGCACGCTCTACCCCGACGTGATCGAAAGCGTCAGCTTCTCGGGCGGTCCCTCGGTCACGATCAAGTCGCATCACAATGTCGGCGGCCTGCCCGAGAAGATGGGCCTGAAACTCGTCGAACCATTGCGCGAACTCTTCAAGGACGAGGTCCGCGCCCTGGGCCGCGAGTTGGGCCTGCCCGACAGCTTCATCGGACGTCACCCCTTCCCCGGCCCCGGCCTCGCCATCCGCTGCCCCGGCGAGATCACCCGCGAGAAACTCGACATCCTGCGCAAGGCCGACGCGGTCTATATCGACCAGATTCGCAAGCACGGCCTCTATGACGAGATCTGGCAGGCCTTCGTCGCCATCCTGCCGGTGCGCACCGTCGGCGTGATGGGCGACGGGCGCACCTATGATTTCGCCTGCGCCCTGCGCGCAGTGACGAGCGTCGACGGCATGACGGCGGATTACTACCCGTTCAACCACGATTTCCTCGGAGAGACTGCGACCCGCATCATCAACGAGGTCAAGGGCATCAACCGCGTGACCTACGACATCACCTCGAAGCCACCCGGCACCATCGAATGGGAGTGATCGAGAGCATGAGGGGCCGTTGATGGGCCTGCGAGACGGCCTCAAATACCTCGAACGCGGGGCCAAGTCCGCGCACCTCGCGCGCGCAAGACTGATGCGCGGCGCGGCCTCGCGCGACGCAGTTCACGCTTTTGCAGCCGAGATGCGGAACAGTATCGCCCACGTGCCCCTGATCCGTATCGGGGGCAAGGGGGATGGTGGGTACCTGCTGCCTGACGACCTGTCGGGTATCCGACATTGTTTTTCGCCGGGCGTGTCCACGACTGCCGATTTCGAGGATCAGATCGCGCGCGATTACGGCATCCGATCTTATCTGGCCGATGCCAGCGTCGAAACAGCCCCTCTGCAAAATCCGATGTTCGAATTTGATCGCAAGTTTCTTGGTACCCATTGTGACGCCACATTTACGACGCTCTCTGCATGGGTTTTGGACAAGCTTGAAGAGACGCGCGACGACGATCTGCTCTTGCAGATGGATATCGAGGGCGCGGAATTCGATGTGCTGATCGAGAGTGACTCGGCGCTGTTGCGGCGATTTCGGATCATGGTGATCGAGTTCCATGGCATGGAACGTGTTTTTGAGCGTTACAGCCTGCCCCTGATCCGTGCCATGTTCGCCAAATTGCATCGAGACTTCGCGCTGGTGCACCTGCATCCCAACAATTGTTGCGGCATCGCGCAGTACCGTGATGCGGCCATTCCAAGAGTTTTTGAAGCCACGTATCTGCGCCGAGACCGCTTGGCCGCTATGGTGGCCAGCGGACCCATCACCCTGCCCCACCCGGATGATCACAGGAACGTGCCCGCCAACCCCGAGCTCATCATGCCAGAGATGTGGTGGCGCACATGATCCGGCTCACCGGCACCATGCGCTGCGCACCGGACGAGGCCGAGGCGGTGCGCAGCGCCCTGCCAGAGCACATCCGCCTGACGCGGGCAGAACCTGGCTGTATCGCCTTTGAGATATCCGAGACCGCGCCGGGCGTCTTCACTGTCCGCGAACTTTTTGCCGATGCCAGCGCCTTCGAGATCCATCAAGACCGTACCCCTTCCTCTGACTGGTGGAAAATCACCGGACACATGACTCGCGACTTCAGGCGGTCCACGGAATGACCCTCGCGCCGGCCCCACCAAGCACCGATCCACGCAGTGTACTGCGCGCGGGCCTCTGGATGCTGGGCGCTGTGGTGTCCTTTTCCTCGATGGCGGTGGCGGGCCGCGCCGTCAGCTTCGAGCTCGATACATTCGAGATCATGATGTATCGCAGCATCGTCGGCTTTGTCCTCGTGCTGACCGTGGCTCGTCTCACCGGCCATTCGCGCAGTATCACCACCCGCTCGCCGGGTCTGCATCTCATCCGCAATATCAGCCATTTCACCGGCCAGAACCTGTGGTTCTACGCCATCACAATGATCCCGCTGGCACAGGTCTTCGCACTCGAATTTACCTCGCCGCTCTGGGTGCTGGTGCTGTCACCACTCATCTTGGGCGAACGGATGACAAAGGTGCGCGCGCTGGCCGCTATCATAGGCTTTACCGGCATCCTGATCGTCGCCCGCCCCAGCCCGGACACGATCAACGCAGGCACACTCGCCGCCGCCGCCGCCGCCATCGGCTTTGCAGGCTCCATTCTCGCGACCAAACGGTTGACCCGCACCGAGACGCTGACCTGCATCCTCTTCTGGATGACCGGCACACAAATCGTATTCGGCTTGGTGTGCGCCGGAATTGACGGCGATATCGCCCTGCCCTCGCCCGCCTCGGCCCCGTGGCTGATCGTGATCGGCTGCGCCGGGCTGATGGCGCATGTGTGCCTGACCACCGCGCTCTCCATCGCGCCCGCCACCGTGATAACACCCGTCGATTTCCTGCGCCTGCCGCTGATCGCGGTGATCGGCCTCATGGTCTATGGCGAGGCGATAGATGCCCTCACCCTGATCGGCGCAGCCGTGATTTTCGGGGCCAATTACCTCAATCTCTGGTTCGAGACACGGAAACGTTACTGATTTTGCAGGGTTTCCCTTAAAAAGTGTGTCCGCCGCGCCACCCCCCCCAGGCCGTATCCTTGTGACGCGGCGTCGCCAATTGACCGGCCTGCACGTAACAGTAATGTGGCGTGCATTACTCTGGAGGAGAGGGACATCATGAAAAGACTCGCACTGGCCGCAACGGCGTTCGCCGTAACGGCAGGCACGGCTCACGCAGGCGGCCTTGATCGCAGCGGCACGCCAATCGACATCATTTTCGAGCAGGGGAACTATGCGGAGCTGTCTCTTGGCTTTGTGACGCCAGACCTCACAGGTAGCGATCTTCTCGGGAATTCCATCAGCAACGTGGGCGGTGACTTTACTGTTTTTGGTGGCGCCCTGAAGTTGGATTTCGGCGAGCGTCTGTCGTTTGCCCTGATCGCGGATGAACCCTATGGTTCGGACGTCGAATACGGTGGCAACCCCGCGACAACCCTGCTCGGCACCACTAGTGCGGATGCAGAGAGTTTCGGCATCACCGCCTTGTTGAAGTATCGTCCCACGGATCGGATTTCGGTTTACGGTGGTCCCCGCGTGGCCAGTGCCAAAGGTGAGATCACTCTCGGCGGCCTCGCCTATGGCCCGCTCAGCGGCTACAATGTCAAGTTCCGCTCCGACAATGGTGTGGGTGCTGTGCTCGGCGCCGCATACGAGATCCCCGAAATCGCCTTCCGGGCCTCGCTGACATGGCATTCGTCGATTGATCTGAGCATGTCCAGTTTCGAGAATATCCCGGTCGCCGCAGGTGGGCCCGGCTTTCCGGTCGTTACAGGCGACACGCAGGTTGAATTGCCGCAATCGGTCAAGCTCGCGGTGCAATCCGGTGTGGCGAAGGACACGCTTGTGTTTGGCTCGGTCCGCTGGTCGGAATGGGAAGCGTTCAGCCTCGACCCGCCAAGCGCCGTTCCGAATCTCGCACAGCTTGACGACTCGATCACCTATCAAATCGGTGTCGGTCGCCGCTTTACCGAAAAGCTTTCCGCCAGCCTGAGCTACACGCACGAGACCGGCGGCAGCGACAACATCGTATCGCCCCTCGCTCCCACTGATGGCAGCCAGGCGATTTCTCTTGGTGCCAAGTACAAGGTAAGCGATGCGATCGATATCTCGGCAGGTATTCGCTACACGGTGCTTGGCGATGCACGCCCCGAGACTGGTACGCCCGACACGGTGCGTGGCAATTTTAAGAACAACGACGCAATCAGCGTCGGACTCAAGCTTGGCGTCCATTTCTGAAACCCTGGATCAGTCAGATATGAACCCGTCCCCAGACCCGGGGGCGGGCTTTTTCATGGGTAAACATGTTTTGCCATTTGACGCCCCCGCGCGCTCTTTGTAGCACCATGACCAAAGGGGACAGGCGATGATCTATCAGACCGCGCAGGACTGGCGTGAGGCGACGCATAAACGGGTGCTGTTCTACGGCATGTCGGGCCTGGGCAAGACCCATGTCTCCAACCTGCTGCGCGATCAGGGCGGATGGTTTCACTACTCCATCGACTATCGCATCGGCACCCGCTACATGGGCGAACTCATTGTCGACAACGCCAAGGCGCATGCCATGCAGGTGCCGTTCCTGCGCGACCTGCTCTTGTCGGACTCGATCTATATCGGCTCCAACATCACTTTTGACAATCTCGCCCCGGTCTCGACCTACCTCGGCAAGCCGGGCGACCCCGAGAAGGGCGGCATGCCGATTGAGGACTACCGCCGTCGGCAGGAACAGTTTCGTCAGGCCGAGATCAACGCGCTGATGGATACCGGCCATTTCATCGAGCGCGCCGAGCGGCTCTACGGCTATCCGAATTTCATCTGCGATACCGGCGGGTCGATCTGCGAATGGGTGGATGGCGACGATCCGAACGATCCGCTGCTTTCGGAGCTCGCCCGCCACTGCCTGCTGATCTATATCGAAGGGTCCGAGGCGCATACCGCCGAGCTTATCCGCCGCTTTGACCGCGCGCCCAAACCGATGGCCTACCAGCCCGAGTTCCTCGATGCCGCATGGGACGAATATCTTAAAGAAAACAGGTGCCAGGCAGGTGACGTTGATCCCGACAGCTTCATCCGCTGGACCTTTGCCCGCGCCCTCGCACACCGACAGCCGCGCTACGAGGCGATGGCGAAATGGGGTATTACGCTTAGCGCTCAAGAGGTGGCAGATGTCTGCGATCAGGAAAGCTTTGAAACGTTGATTGCCGAGTCATTACCGTCAGAGTAAAGTAACTATTCTTGCGGCAATGCTGAACATCTGGGCTGTTGCGTTCACGATGTCGGTCAATGTTCTAACCCGATCCGCGAAGCTCCGAACATCTTTGGCTGCATCGGTCAAAGCCTTTTCAGCTTGGCTTTCGCCCAAGTTGGACATTTCGAACTTGACCCGCGCTTCAAACACCTTTTCTCGCAGGGACCAAAGGTCTTGATAATTTTTTGTGAGTTCCCTTTCAGAAGCGGCGTCTCCATTTTCAACCGCTTTTCGCCAAAGGACCCTATTTTTCAACATCAACTTCTCGATGTCGTTGTCAATCCTGCGCACAGCGCCGCGTGATTTCGGCGTAATGTTTGTCATGGCTCAACCCTCCACGGCTTCTTTTAGTTCTACAAGATCACCCAAGAACGAGTTCACTTCATCTGCGGTTGCGTTGGCCTGAAGCGCTTTGGCCAAACTGTTATGCGTGATAGCAATCCGACGCAGCTTACCCAGGATCGACTTCCTTTCATACGACACGAATTTCGAATGCGCGTTCTCTAGTTGTTCAAGCGCTCGTTCATACTGCGTATCGCTGCCGTCGAGCTTGGCGTCTCCCGCTGCTTTCCCTGCTGCTGCCAAATCATCGGAGAGCTTTACAAATTGGGGATCGAGGTTCATCCCAATCACCAACAGCATGATTTCTTCGATCAGGTCTTCAACATTCTGCTGCGATCCAGTAACAGTCTGCCTAAGTTTTCGATGCCGCGCGTTTCTGACCAAAAAGCTTGCTGCAGGTTGAATCTTAGCAATCCCATCAGGAACCTTGGCTACCGGAGATTGAATGTTATTTTCATCAAGTGCTTTGTCGAGATCTTTGCTGGCGTCTGACGCAGCCTTGAACGCTGCCGACAGCTCATCTTCAAGTGTCGATCCTACAATCAGCTGCAAAGACGAGATGTAGTTATCAAGCGCGCGCATTTTCCGCTGAACCGCCTCGGCGGGATGTATCGGAAGCTTCGGGGCTGTCTTTGGGACGACACGATCAATCTTGCAATCTGCATCCTTCCCAAGATTGGCAAATGCCGATGCGTTTCCACATCCAACGCTCAGTGCCCATGCGTGCCGGTGTTTCGCGGCATGTTTCTGGTCTTGTTGCCGTGCAAGCGCCAATTGTGGCTTGATCTTCTTCTCCATGCCGGATTGGACGGCGTTATAACTGTCTGCAAACACCTTCATTTCCGGTTGAACATCTCTTGCACCGCATGCCGCCAACGCAAGAAATGCCAAGCCAAGGTAATTCCCTATCTGTTTCAATTCATTTCTCCCATATTTTCTTCAAAATACACTCTTTTGGTGTAATCCCGAAGAAAAATCTCCGATGGGAGGATCTGCGAACACTTCCGAAGCCGCGCACTGGAACTTTGCGCAAAATCCCCCTATCTCTCCCGAACGCTGGAAATTCAGGACTGTACCCCATGCCCATCAAGATGCCCGCCGATCTGCCTGCCTATGCCGTGCTCACGCGCGAGGGGGTGATGGTGATGGACCCGGATCAGGCGTCGCGGCAGGATATCCGCCCCCTGCGCATCGGTCTCTTGAACCTTATGCCCAAGAAGATTCAGACCGAGAACCAGTTCGCTCGCCTGATCGGGGCGACGCCTTTGCAGATCGAGCTTGATCTCATCCGGATGAGCGAGCACCAGACCAGGAACACCGCCGCCGAGCATATGGAAAGCTTTTATCGCCCCTTCGAGGAGGTGGCGGCATCGGGCGACAAATATGACGGGCTGATCATCACCGGCGCGCCGATCGAACATCTGGAATTCGATGCCGTCACCTATTGGGACGAGTTGGCGCGCGTTTTTGAGTGGACCCAGACCCATGTGCATTCCACCTTCGGCGTCTGCTGGGGCGGGATGGCGATGATCAACCATTTCCACGGCGTCAAAAAGCATATGCTGGGCCACAAGGCCTTCGGCTGCTTCCGGCATCGCAACATGGACCGGGCCTCGCCCTATCTGCGCGGGTTTTCGGATGATTGCGTCATTCCCGTCAGCCGCTGGACCGAGATGAAGCGCGCCGAGATCGAGGCGGTGCCGGGCCTGTCGATCCTTCTCGACAGTGACGAGGTCGGCCCTTGTCTGGTCGAGGATACCGGGCACCGCGCGCTCTATATCTTCAACCATTTCGAATATGACAGCGACACGCTGAAACAGGAATATGACCGCGACGTCGCGAGCAGCACCCCGATCAACGTGCCGTGCAACTACTATCCCGGCGACGATCCCGCCTGCCCGCCCTCGAATCGCTGGCGCAGTCACGCGCATCTGCTCTATGGCAACTGGATCAACCAGATCTACCAGACCACCCCGTTCGAGCAAATGAACATTGGCCGTTAAGTCCCTGATAGTCTTCGCGGTTGTCATGGCCGCCCTTTGGGGCTGGACGCAACATCGTGCGCGCCTCCACGAGGCGAGGGCCGAGACCGCCTTCCCGCCCGAGGGCCAGATCATCGAGGTGGATGGCACCCGCGTGCACGGCGTGGTGATGGGCCCCGATGACGGCTCGGTGCCGGATCTGGTGCTCATTCACGGGGCCTCCGGCAATACCCGCGACATGACCTTTGATCTGGCCCCGCGCCTTGCGGCTGACTACCGTGTCATCGTGCTCGACCGTCCGGGCCTCGGCTATACCGAGCGGATCAACCGGACCGGGGCCACGATCGCCCAACAGGCCGCGCTGCTGCACAAGGCCGCCGCGCAGTTAGGGGCAGAGCGGCCCATCGTGCTGGGCCACAGCTACGGCGGCGCGGTGGCGCTGGCCTGGGCGGTCACGCAGCCCGACCATATCGCCGCCCTCGTCGATCTGGCAGGTGCGGCCAAGCCGTGGGAGAGCGGCCTCTCGACCTATTACCGCGTGCTGTCGCATCCCGTCCTCGGGCCTCTCGTGATCCCGTTCATCACCGCATATGTCGATGATAACCGCGTCGAACAGGCCGTGTCAGAGATTTTCACCCCGCAAGCGCCCCCCGAGGGCTATCTTGATCATATCGGCGCGGGGCTGACCCTGCGGCGGCACAGCTTGCGCGCCAACGCCCTGCAACGCGCCAACCTGCTCTCGGAGATTGAGGCGCTGCACACCCGCTACGACGAACTCGCACTCCCGGTGGAAATCGTCCATGGTACCGCCGACACCACGGTCGGCCTTTCGATCCATTCTCAGCCCCTCGCCGAGCAGGTCGACGGTGCCAGCCTCACCGCTCTCGACGGCATCGGCCACATGCCCCACCATGCCGCTACCGATGCGGTCATCGCCGCGATCCATCGCGCCGCGACCCGCGCCGGATTGCGCCCGCCGGAGTGAGCCGCCATACTGGGGCACCACAATAAAGAGGCCCGGCATGGAGCTCCCCTTTGACGGCGCGATCAGCGCCTTTTTCGAGAACGACGCCCCCCGCGAGGTGCGCGACGCCATCCGTCGCGCCGACAAGGACGATGTACTTGATCCCGGCTTTCCCTATTCCGAGCGCATGGCCAAGAAGACCTATGAGAAAGAGCTTGAGCACCTCCAGATCGAACTCGTGAAGTTGCAGCACTGGGCGCGCGAGACCGGCGCGCGCGTGGCCATCGTCTTCGAGGGGCGCGACGCCGCCGGCAAGGGCGGCACCATCAAGCGGTTCCGCGAAAACCTGAACCCGCGCGGCGCGCGGGTTGTGGCGCTGCCCAAACCCTCCGATACCGAGGCCACGCAATGGTATTTCCAGCGCTATATCGACCATCTGCCCGCAGGCGGCCAGATCGTGTTCTATGACCGCAGTTGGTACAATCGCGGCGTGATCGAACATGTCTTCGGCTTCTGCACCCAGGCCGAGCGCGAGTCGTTCTTCGGCCAGGTGCCCGATTTCGAGCGCATGCTGGTCGATGAGGGCATACACCTGTTCAAGTTCTGGCTCAACGTCGGCCGCGCCGAACAGCTACGCCGCTTCCTCAAGCGCGAGCAAAGCCCGCTCAAGCAATGGAAACTCAGCCGGATCGACGTCGACGGTCTGCACAAATGGGACGCCTACAGCGCCGCCATCGAGGAAACGCTGGCCCGCAGCCACAGCCCCCGCACCCCCTGGACCGTGATCCGCAGCGATGACAAGCGCCGCGCCCGCCTCGCCGCCATCCGTCATGTGCTCAGCCACCTCGATTATAGCCGCAAGCAGCCCCGCGCCGTCGGCACCTGCGACACCACCATTGCGGGCGGGCCCGACATCTGGAATGGCTAAACAGGGGTATCACCATGGCAACCTGCGGCAGGCACTGGTCGAGGCGACGCTTGATCTGATTGCCGAGCGCGGGCCGCAAGGCTTTACCATGGCCGAGGCCGCCAAGCTGGCCGGCGTCTCGCCCGCCGCCCCCTATCGCCATTTCTCGGGGCGCGAGGCGCTGATCGCCGAGGCCGCGCGCCAGGGCTACGAGATCTTTGTCACCCGCATGGAGGCGGCCTTTGACGAGGGCCAACCCAATCCGCTGGCGGCCTTCATGGCGACGGGCCGCGCCTATCTGGAGTTTGCCCGCAGCAATGCCGGGCATTACGTGGCGATGTTCGAATCCGGCCTCTCGGTCAATTGCAGCCCGGAACTCGCCAATGCCGCTGGGCGCGCGCAGGCCATTCTCATCCGCGCTGCCGAGGCGCTCTCGGCCCACCTGCCACCCGACCGCCGCCCGCCTGCGGCGATGTTCGCGGCCCATGTCTGGGCGATGAGCCACGGCGTGGTCGAGCTTTTCGCGCGCGGGAATCCCGGCGCGCGCGCGCCCTTCCCGCCCGAGGACCTGCTGGAATCCGGCATCGCGGTCTACCTGCGCGGCCTCGGCCTCATCCCGCCCGACAGCTGAAAATTTCCGCGTGCCCCTCTTGCACGACGACCTGCCATCCCCATCTATGTAAATGTAAGCAACATTCACACCGCAAGAGGAGTACCCATGTCCACCATCGCCGCATGGCCCGCACGGGCCGAAACCTGGCTCGACCGGCAGGGCAAACCCGCCTGGATCATCGCCATGGTTCTGGGCTTCATCGTCTTCTGGCCCATCGGCCTCGCCCTCCTGGGCTACATGATCTGGAGTAATCGCATGTCCTGCAGCCGCACATCCGCCCGCCTCACCCGCCACAGCCCCTCGGGCAACAGCGCCTTTGACGCCTACAAGGCCGACACGCTGCGCCGTCTGGAGGAAGAACAGGAACAGTTCGACACCTTCCTGCAACGCCTGCGTGACGCCCGCGACAAGGCGGAATTCGATCAGTTCATGCAGGAGCGGCGCACGCCCGCGACGGATCAGACCACAGGATAAGACTTGGCCGAACGCAAAAGGGCCGCCCCAACGGGCGGCCCCTCGCAGTACTGGCGCAAACCGAATCAGCGCTTGGAGAACTGGAAGCTCCGGCGCGCCTTGCGCTTGCCGTACTTCTTGCGTTCCACCACGCGGCTGTCACGGGTCAGGAAGCCCGCCGCCTTGAGCGCGCCGCGCAGGGACGGATCATAAAGCTGGAGCGCCTTCGAGATACCGTGCTTGACCGCACCGGCCTGGCCCGAAAGACCACCGCCCTTGACCGTCGCCATGACGTCAAATTGCTCGGTGACACCAGCCACCTCGAACGGCTGGCGCAGGATCATCTGCAACACGGGCCGCGCGAAATACTTGGTGTAGTCGATATAGTTGCCCTTGGCATCGCGCACCAGCATCTTTCCCGAACCGGGTTTGATCCAGACACGGGCGACCGCGTCCTTACGCTTGCCGGTGGCATAAGAGCGGCCAAGCGAGTCACGGACTGGCTCGCGCGGGTCTTCCATCGCTTCGGGGGTGACGCTAACGTCACCTGCGACGGCTTCCAGACCTTCGAGGGATTTGATTTCTTCAGCCATCAGTAAGCCACCCGCGTATTCTTGGAGTTCATGGATTTGACGTCCAGCACCTCGGGGCTCTGGGCCTCGTGGGGATGTTCGCCGCCGGCATAGACGCGCAGGTTGGTCATCAACGTGCGGCTCAGGCGGTTGCCCGGCAGCATGCGCTTGACGGCTTGCATCACGACGCGCTCGGGGTACTTGCCCTCGAGGATCTCGCCGGTGGTGCGGCTCTTGATGCCGCCCGGATGGCCGGTGTGCCAGTAGTTCGGCTTGTTGCGTTTGTTGCCGGTGAGCTGCACCTTGTCGGCATTGATGACGATCACGTTGTCACCAGTGTCCATATGGGGCGTAAAGCTCGCCTTGTGCTTGCCGCGCAGGCGCATTGCGATGATCGAGGCAAGACGGCCCAGAACAACGCCCTCGGCGTCGATCAGGATCCATTTCTTGTCGATATCTGCAGGCGTTGCAGAGAATGTTTTCATTGCAGGGAAACCCTATCATTTGACTGTTTTGGAACGACACATGCGCCGCCCCAGCTTCGATGCAGGGGTTATAAAGCCTTTTCAAAACAGGTCAACAGATATTGATGCAATTTAAATGTTTGAATTCAATACGTTATACTTACGGTATCATATTACCCCACATTCAGACCGTCAGTTCCTCCTGCGGATTGTCCAGCAGATTGCGCACCTTGTCGACCGCGCGCTCGAAACAGCCCTCGGCGATCCGCCCGTCCACCGCAAGGCGCACACAATGCGGTGCGCGCGCCTCTCGGGCCACGAACTCCTCGGAGGACTTCAACAGCACGCCCTGCGCCTGTGCCGCCCGCACGAACCGGCTGGCCCGCCAGCCAAGGGGCAGTGAAATCCAAAGGAGCGGGATATCCTCGTGCCAGGTGACATCATGGCCGCCCAGGTGGTTCACCGCCTGCCGCACACGTTGCCCCATGGTTCGACGCGCGGCGGCCAGAACGGCCCCGTATCGGCTGTCTGTCAGCACATGATACGCCAGTTCTGTCAGCGGCCGCGCCACGCCGAAACACCCATAGGCAACCGACCGCACCAGATCCGGCGCGCGGCCCTCGGGGCCGATCGCCCAGCCGACCCGCAGGCCCGGCCCGAAAGATTTCGACATGGACGACACGTACCAGCCCAAATCGGGCAGCAGCGCACGATAGCTTTCGGCACCGGGCCTGTTCAACCGGTAGCAATCGTCGTCCAGCACATGCAGTCCATACCGTCGCGCCACTGCGGCGATCTCGCGTCGGCGTTCCCCGCTCGTACAGCGGAGCGTCGGGTTGTTTACCTCTGCCGATGTCAAGAATATCTGCGCGCCCTCGTCTCGCGCCGCCGCCTCGATCTCGCTCACCAGCGGCCCTTCCCCGTCGCAGGCGATGCTGATCACCCGCGCCCGGCACAGGCTGGCAGCCCGGCGAAATCCCGGATAGGCCTCCGCCTCGATCAGAACCACCGGGTCGGAGCCCTTCAACACGGTCTGCAACACCGCGAGCATCGCGCTCTGCCCGCCATGCGCCAGCACGATATCCCCGGCATCGAAATTCCCGATCGGGAGGCCTGCCATCGCCGCGTGCAGCGCCTTGCGCAGCGCCCCGTCATTGTCGCGCCCGGGATAATCCAGCAAGGCGTCCATATCGCCGCCTTCGGCGATCCGGCGCAACGCATCGCGCAGCAACGCACCCTGGCCACCATCGGGCAGCACCGGTGTGCGCAACGACACGGCTTCAGGCCATCGTGGCGGTCTGGACGCCGATACAGCCCCGGCAACGAAGGTTCCGCGCCCGACGCCCGCCTCCAACAACCCCTCGTCGATCAAAAGCGAATAGGCCCGCGCGACCGTGCCGGGGGTCACACCGCAACGATAGGCCAGCTCGCGCACCGGCGGCAGCCTGTCCCCTTCCGTCAGGGCGCCATCCGCGACTGCCTTGCGCAGCGCGTCGGCCAGGGCCTTGTACTTCGATCGCCCGGCATTCGCCAAGTTGGGAGAGAATATTGTATCCATTACAATCTTTCTGTGGACGGCTCAAACTTCTATTTGTATCAATATTCCTATCAATATTTACTATTGTGTCAATACAATATGAGGTTCCAATGACACACTCACAGCAAGAAATGGCCCCAAATCCGCTCTTCGCCGCAGCGTATCCGACCCCCCTCGTCGCACGCCTGGCCATTGCCTTTGCCGTGCTCGTCATCAAATGGGACATGAACCGCCGAACTCGCAGACAGCTCGCCAGGCTTGACGCGCATCTTCTGCGTGACATCGGCGTCGACCGTCATGCGGCGCACGCAGAGGCCGCCCGCCTGTTCTGGCGCTGAACCCGGCGGAGCGGGCCGGGGCATCCCCGCCCTGGCCTGGCTCAACCGCGCCACGACCGCGATGACGGAATTCTTGCCCTTACGTCATTAAACCCCTTGCGCGACTCAGGCCCTGCCCCTATGTGCCCCTCACTTGATCGGAACCGATCCCAACTTCGGATATCTTTCTGGAGGGGCGCTAAGGGACCGACTGGATTCAATCTGCTGGAACGAAGGGGAGCGCCATGAAAGACGCCAACCTCTTCCAACTGGGGATCGGTCTGGAGACAGGCGCCCAAGAGGAAGATAAGAACCGCGGCTTTACCGCCGCGAATACCGATACTATTTTGCCCTGTGACATGCTGGCCAGAGACGTTCTGGATGAAGATCGCGACGATCACTTCATCCGGCGCGATGGGGCTGTGTTTGCAGGTACGCATCTGATCATCGAGGTGGTCAACGGCCACGGACTTGATGACGAGGCCCGCATCCAACAGGCGTTTCGCGACTGCGTCGACACCTGTGGCGCGACGCTGCTGCACATCCACACCCACAAATTCTCGCCGCAGGGCGTGTCGGGCGTGGCCGTGCTGGCCGAAAGCCACATCTCGGTCCACACGTGGCCCGAGATCGGCTACGGCGCGTTCGATGTGTTCATGTGCGGCGAGGCCCGCCCATGGCTGGCCGTCGATGTGCTCAAATCCGCGTTCGGCACCGCCGATGTCCGCGTCAAGGAGCTGTTGCGCGGCGAGGATGTCGTGACCGAGGCCGGGATCGCGGCATGACCGACTGGATCCGCGAGAACCTGCATCCCGACTACGCGCAAGCCCTGCGCGTGGACGAGATGCTCTATGACAGCAAGACCGATCATCAGCGGCTGAAGGTGTTCCAGAACGGCACCTTCGGTCGGGTGCTGACGCTCGACGACGTGGTGCAGACCACCGAGGGCGACAATTTCATCTATCACGAGATGCTCACTCATGTGCCGATCCTGGCGCACGGTGCGGCCAAGCGCGTGCTGATCATCGGCGGCGGAGATGGCGGCATGGCCCGCGAGGTGCTGCGCCACAACACGGTCGAGCATGTCACCATGGTCGAGATCGACGCCGGCGTGGTGGAGTTCTCGAAAGACTACCTGCCGATGCTGAGCGCCGGCGCCTTCGATGACCCGCGCCTCGATCTCGTGATCGCCGACGGGGCCGAGTTCATCCGGCAAACCACGGGCGGCTATGACGTCATCATCGTCGATTCGACCGACCCCATCGGCCCGGGCGAGGTGCTCTTTTCCGACACGTTCTACGGCCATGCCAAGCGGGCCCTGGCCGAAGACGGCATTCTGGTCACGCAAAACGGCGTGCCCTTCCTGCAAGGCCAGGAGCTGCACAACACCATGCGCGCCTTCCGTGCCCTTTTCGTTGATGCCACCTGCTATCTGGCCACCATCCCCACCTATGCGGGCGGGCCGATGGCCTTTGGCTGGGGCACCGACGGCCCGGCGCGCAGCACGCCTCTGGATGTGCTGCAAGGCCGGTTCGACGCCGCCGGTATCACGCCGGGGTATTACACCCCGCAGGTCCATCAGGCGGCCTTCGCCCTGCCCGGCTACGTCGCCAAACTCCTGCCCTGAACTTCATCGTTCGACAAATACTCTCGGGGGGTCCGGGGGGCAGACAGCCCCCCGTGTCTCACGCTGGCGGGATCGAATAGGTCAGGCTCGCCCGCGCCACCGGCTGCGTCATGCCGTCGGAAAACACCAGAACTTCGCCCACGGCCAGCACCCGCCCCAGCTTCAACAACCGGCACTCCGCGATCAGATCGGTCCGCGCCGCCGGTTTGCGCATGAAATCGATGCTGCAATTGGTGGTCACCGCCAGCCCCTGCGGCCCGATCATCGCCAGCACGGCGAGATAGACCGAAACGTCCGCCAGCGCAAAGATCGACGGGCCCGACACGGTGCCACCGGGCCGCAAATGCCGCTCGCCGACCAAGAGCCGCGTGCGGATGCGCATCTCGCCCACCTCCTCGATAGCAAACTCGCCCATGACCTGCGGAAATTCCCGTTCGAGAAACTCCATCAATTCATCGGCACTCATCTTCAGGCTCATGCTTCCCTCCCTGCCCTCTTCCGTGCCAGAATGGCCATAACGCAAAAGGGGTTACAAGATGGCAATTCTCGACCGCACAGATGATGGCGCGATCGCGCGCCTGACGCTCAATTCGCCAGGCAATCTCAACGCGCTGTCGGATGCGATGCTGGCCACCCTCAAATCCGAATTCGCGCGACTCAGCGACGACCGCCGCATTCGCGTGGTCACGCTGGCAGGGACAGGCAAGGCATTCTGCGCAGGCCACGATCTCAAGGAAATGCAGGCCGCCCGCCAATCGCCCGACAATGGCCGCGCCTATTTCGCCGATCTCTTTTCGCGCTGCACAGAAGTGATGACCTCAATCCGCGATCTGCCCCAACCGGTGATCGCCGCGCCGCATGGCATCGCCACCGCTGCGGGCTGCCAGCTTGTGGCCAGTTGCGACATGGCCGTCGCCGCCCATGGCACCCGCTTTGGCGTCAACGGCGTCAATATCGGGCTCTTCTGCTCCACCCCCATGGTGGCACTCAGCCGCAACATCCCGCGCAAACAGGCCTTCGAAATGCTGACCACCGGGCAATTCATCGAGACCGACCGCGCGCAGGAGCTGGGCCTGATCAACCGCGCCGTGCCGATGGAGGATCTGGAGGCCGAGACCATGGCTCTCGCCGAAACCGTGGCGGCGAAGCTCGGATCGGCGGTGCGCATCGGCAAGCGCGCCTTCTACGAGCAACTCGAACTGGGCATTGACGCGGCTTACGCCCATACCGGCGCGGTGATGGTCGAGAACATGCTCGACCGCGACACCGACGAGGGCATCAACGCCTTTCTCGCCAAGCGCCCGCCGGACTGGCAACAGTGACACCCCTTTCCAAACCCCGCGCAATCCCCTAGATCGCAGCCCATGACACAGCAGACATTACATATCATCGGCGGCGGCATGGCCGGGTCCGAGGCCGCGTGGCAGGCCGCCAATCTCGGGATTGACGTGGTCATCCACGAAATGCGCCCCAAGGTGAAAACATTTGCGCATCGCACCGGCGATCTCGGCGAAATGGTCTGTTCCAACTCTTTCCGTTCGGATGACGACGAACAAAACGCCGTGGGCCTGCTGCATTGGGAAATGCGCGCAGCAAACGGCCTGATCATGGCGATGGCCGACCGTCACCGCCTGCCCGCCGGCGGCGCGCTTGCCGTGGACCGTGACCCGTTCGCGCAATCGGTCACGCAGCACCTCATGGATCACCCGAAGATCACCGTGCAACATGATGAAATCAAAGAGCTTCCCGTGGATGGCCACTGGATCGTCGCGACCGGGCCGCTGACCTCCGAGGGGCTGGGCCAGACCATCGCGCAGGAAACCGGCCGCGACGCGCTTGCCTTTTTCGACGCCATCGCCCCCATCGTCTATTACGACAGCATCGACATGTCCAAGGCCTGGATGCAATCGCGCTACGACAAGGGCGAGACCGAGGCAGAACGCACCGCCTATCTCAATTGCCCGATGGATCGCGACCAATACGAGGCCTTCATCGACGCGCTGCTTGCCGCTGACAAGACCGAGTTCCACGAGGGCGAAACCGCCAATTATTTCGACGGCTGCCTGCCCATCGAAGTGATGGCCGAACGCGGCCGCGAGACCCTGCGCCACGGCCCGATGAAGCCGGTCGGCCTCACCAACCCGCATCAGCCCGACGTCAAGGCGCATGCGGTCGTTCAACTGCGCCGTGACAACGCGCTTGGCACCCTCTACAATATGGTCGGCTTTCAGACCAAGATGAAATACGGCGCGCAAGCTGCTGTTTTTCGGACGATTCCCGGATTGGAGAACGCACAGTTCGCGCGCCTCGGCGGCATCCACCGCAACACGTTCCTCAACTCGCCCACATTGCTCGACGATCAGATGCGCCTGCGCTCGCGCCCGCATATCCGCTTCGCCGGGCAGATTACGGGTGTCGAAGGCTATGTCGAATCGGCGGCCATGGGTCTGCTCGCAGGCCGTCTCGCCGCCGCCGAAATCATGGGAGACACCCTGCCACCTGTTCCCCAAGACAGCGCCATGGGCGCGCTCATCCATCACATCACCGGTGGGGCCGAGGCGAAGACCTTTCAGCCGATGAACGTCAATTTCGGCCTCTTTCGCCCGGTCGAGGGGCTCAAGGGCGGACGGCGCGGGCGCGTGCATCGTTACAAGGCCTATACCGACCGCGCCAAGGCGGCATGGTCCGGCTGGCTTGCCACTCAAGACATGAGCTGCGCCTCGTAACTCATCGTATCCATGTTTATAACGCGCTTTGCCCCTTCGCCGACCGGCCCGCTGCATCTGGGGCATGCCTTCTCGGCGATGCTGGCGCATGACATGGCGCGGGCCGCGAACGGCACGTTCCTTCTGCGCATCGACGATCTTGACCAGAGCCGCAGCCGAACCGAATGGGAGACACAGATTTATGACGATCTGACTTGGCTCGGTCTGTCCTGGCCTGTGCCTGTCCTGCATCAATCCACCCGCCTGCCTCGGTACCAAGCCGCCCTGAAATTCCTTTGGGATCAGGGCCTTCTCTACCCATGTTCATGCAGCCGCAGCGATATTCGCGCCGCCGCCTCCGCCCCGCAGGAGGGCGCGCCACTGCATGGTCCCGACGGGGTGATCTACCCCGGCACTTGCCGCCCCGCGACGCTGCCCAAGGGCCCGATGCCCCAGGACACCGCCCTGCGCCTCGACATGGCGCGCGCTTGCAAAATGCTCGACAAGCCTCTGGAATACCAGGAAAAGGGAGAATCCGTCAGGCCACAACACCTGCCTGCCACGGTCGGCGATGTGGTTCTTGCCCGCCGCGACATGGGAGCCTCCTATCATCTGTCGGTGGTGCTCGACGACGCCGATCAGGGCATCACCCATGTGATCCGGGGGCAGGATCTAGAGGATGCCACGCAGATCCACGTCCTGCTGCAACGCCTTCTAGGCCTGCCGACGCCGGAATATCACCATCACCGCCTGATCCGTGACGGCCACGGCAAGCGCCTCGCCAAACGTGACGACGCCCGCGCCATCGCCACCTACCGCGCCGACGGGGTCAGCCCGCGAGACATCCGCAAGCTGATCGGGCTATAGCCGTTTCATCGTTCCAGAAATACTCAATCCGACGCCGCCATCGGCGCCATGATCTCGATCTCTTCTCCCCCGCGCAACGCCGTGTAGAAACACGAGCGCCGGTTGGTGTGACAGGCCGGCCCGGTCTGGCGTATCAGAAGCAGCAGGCAATCGCTGTCGCAATCGATGCGCATCTCGACCAGGTCCTGCACATGGCCCGAGGTTTCGCCCTTGACCCAGAACGCCTTCCGCGAACGGCTCCAATAGGTCACGCGACAGGTCTCAAGCGTGCGCGCAACGGCCTCGGCGTTCATCCAGGCCATCATCAGCACCTCGCCACTCTCCGCCTCCTGCGCGATCGCCGGGATCAACCCGTTGGCATCATACTTTAGTCGGTTCGGATCGAATTCCATGACGGATTTCCTTTTGCATCTGGCGCATGCGGGCCTATTTAGGGGGAACGACACGAAAGGGAAAGCCATGTCCGGCGAGACCGACCTGATCAAGCTCTATTCTGCGCGCATCCTCGAACTCGCCGCCGACATTCCGCATCATGGGCGGCTCGACGCGCCTCAGGCCAGCGTCAAGCGCCGCGCGCCGCTCTGCGGCTCGACCGTGAACGTCGATATCACCTGCGACGGGGGCCGGATTTCCGACTATGCCGCCGAGGTCAAAGCCTGCGCGCTCGGTCAGGCAGCGGCCAGCGTGGTGGGCGCCAATATCATCGGCTGCGATCTGGCAGAGGTCCGCACGGCGCGCGACGCGCTCAAGGACATGCTCAAATCCGACGGCCCGACGCCGCCCGCGCCCTTCGACGGGCTCGAGGTGCTGCGCCCGGCGCGCGACTACAAGAACCGTCACGCCTCGATCCTGCTGACGCTCGAGGCGTTGGTCGAGGCGCTTGAAGAGGTGCAGGCACAGACCTCCTGCGCCTGACAGTGACAGCCCCGTCGCGGCAACGCGACGCATCGTGAGACCCCGCCCCCTATCCATCGCGACAGAACGCCCTACCTTTCGTGCATGAACCGCAGGGACAGCGCTCGTGGCACGCAAGAAACTCGACCAGAATAGCCCCCTGATCGGACGCTTCGATCAGTCCTTTCTCATCCACATGATCCGCGATTTCTTCGTGATCCTGATCGCGGTCACGGTGTTGGAATTCACCCTCAAGGCCGGGTTGGTCTATTACAGTTTCCGCGTCTCCGGTCCCGAACGCACGCAGCAGGTCGCCGAGGATATCGCCGATAATGTCCGGTCGATCATGCGCAACGAGGGCGGGCCGGTGGCCGCACGTACAGTCTATCCGATCCTCAAGCGAAATTGGTCCGATCTGGGCTATCGCATCGCCATTACCCCCACCCCCGTCACCATCCGATCCATCGACGCGGGATTCGGCTTCGCACCCGAGGGCATCCCGCAGGGCGACTGGCCCGACGCCACCCACAATCTCGGTCATGTGCCCATCACCGCAGAGCCGTTTTGCCTTGCCTGTCATACTGCAGCCGATGTCGGCGACGTGCTGGGCGAGGTCATAGTGCGCCGCGACCTCGCCACCGATTTCACCCAATGGGCCGAGGACATGCGCCTGACCGGCCTGCTCTCGCTCGGCAAGATCGTGCTGCATTCCTTTCTGCTGTTCCTCATCCTGCGCGCCCGGCTGGAGCCGCTTCTGGGCCTGCGCGCCGTGGTCAGCAACCTCGCCCGCGCCTATGGCGGGCTCACCCACCGGGCCGAGATCCGCACCGCGGATGAATTCGGCGTGCTGGCGCGCGATCTCAACCTGTTTCTCGATCGGGTCTGCCGGTTGATGGAGGAGCTTGACGAGGTGCTGGCGCGCGTCGTTTCGGTCAATGCCGATATCGTCAAGATTCAGAGCGACCTGCGCGACCGGATCGACAGCCTGACCGGGCGCATAAGGCGTCTGGAACGCTCTGCCATGCTCAGCGCCAAGGCCGAGCCGCGCCTGTCGCAGGCCTGGTTCGATGCGGCCCGCCGCGCGGTGGCCGACCTTGAAACCCGCCGCGCCGACCCGCGCGAAGAGGATATCGGCAGCATCGTCGAGGACCTGCGCGCCGTGGTCACCAATGCCGAGGCGCAGATCGAAACCAGCGAGCGCGTGTTTGCCGATCTCGGAGAGTTGGGCGACGAAAGCGAAAAGCTCAAGCGCGCCATGGCCGAGATGATCCGGCTGGAGGAACGCATGGAAGGCATCGTCGAGACCGGCAGCATGCTGGTGCAGCGCATTCGCCCGGCGGACAGCCCAGAGTAACACGCGCCTTGCGCCTTGAAACACGCCCAGAGACCGCAGAAGCGACGATGTCACGCACTCCGGCAACAGGCCATGCCACACTCGTCGCTCTCAGATAAAAAAATCGCCGCTCACCCGGTAGGGGTGGCGGCGACAAGGTGTGGCGGGTCCTCATCCTCTGGCGACATTCGGGGGAAATGAGGCAAACCCCGAAAACCGGTTGGGACAGGCAATGCGTGACGCTTCCCCGATTTGGGACAGTGGGGCGGCGCACGAAGGCCAGAGGGCGGACCCGCCAGGCAGAAACCTGGTAAAACTCCGTCAGAACATCCCGGGCAGGTAGAGCGCAGCGATGAGCGCCACCATCAGTGCGGCGGCCCCGATGGCATCGCCGACAATCGTATCCTGCGCGCGAACCGCGGCGGTCTTGATCTGGTGCAACATGGGTGGTTCCTCCTGAACTCCGTTCTGTTGCTCTTTTGTTCTCATTTTTTCGGCGTGCTGTAAAGAACTTTATAAGAACATTTGTGAACTATCTGGAACATTCCGCCTAACCGACTGAAATCAAACGGATCGCCTGATCCTGCTCCATCAGCCACAAGAGAACACGCGCCGCCTGCCCGCGCGCGCCCTCCAGGTCCGGATCGTCATGCAACAGCTTGCGCGCATCCGATTGGGCCACCGCCATCAGCGCCGCCTGCGCCTCAAGGTCCGCCACACGAAACTTTGGCAGCCCCGATTGCGCCGTGCCGATCAGATCGCCCGCGCCGCGCATCTCCAGATCGACCTCGGCAATGCGAAACCCGTCCTCGGTGTCGCGCATCGTCTCCAACCGCCGCGCACCGCCCTCACTCAGCGGGGCCTGATACATCAACAGACAGGTCGAGGCCGCCTCGCCCCGCCCGACGCGACCCCGCAACTGGTGCAGCTGCGCAAGGCCAAAACTCTCGGCCCGCTCGATCACCATGATCGAGGCATTCGGCACATCCACCCCGACCTCGATCACCGTGGTCGAGACCAGCACACTGGTCTCGCCGCGCTGAAAGGCAGCCATGGCGGCGTCCTTGTCCTCGGGCGGCATCTGGCCATGTACCAGCCCGACCACCCCTTCGCCAAACCCCGCGCGCAAGCGGCGAAACCGCTCCTCGGCGCTGCTGAGATCCACCACCTCGCTCTCGTCGACCAACGGGCAGACCCAATAAGCTTGCCGCCCCTCGGCAATGGCGTGGCGCAGGTGATCGACCACCTCGTCGATGCGCCCCATATTGACCAGCGCGGTCTTGATCGGCTTGCGCCCGGGCGGCTTTTCATCGAGCACGCTTACATCCATGTCGCCATATTGCGCCAGAGCGAGGCTGCGCGGGATCGGCGTCGCCGTCATCACCAGCACATCCGCCTGCGCGCCCTTCTTGCCCAGTTCCAGTCGCTGCCGCACGCCGAAGCGGTGCTGCTCATCGACGATGGCCAGCCGCAGGTCGGCAAACTCCACGTCCTTTTGAAAGACCGCATGGGTGCCGACCAGAATCTGGATATCGCCCCGCTCCAGCGCCGCCAGCTTGGCGCGCCGCTCTGCCCCCTTGTCGCGGCCTGTCAGGATCTCAAGCACCACGCCCGCGCTCTCGGCCAAGGGCCGCAAACCCTGCAAATGCTGCCGCGCGAGGATCTCGGTGGGGGCCATCATCACCCCCTGCCCGCCCGCCTCGACCGCGATCAGCAGCGCCTTGAACGCCACCAGCGTCTTGCCCGCGCCGACATCGCCCTGAAGCAATCGGTTCATCCGCATCTCCGAAGCCATATCGCCCGCGATTTCGGCAATTGCGCGGGTCTGTGCGCCGGTGAGGGTATAGGGCAACGCGTCGAGCACGCGCGCCTGCAACGCGCCCGTGCCCACCGTCGCGCGCCCCTTGGCCCGGCGCAGCTTGGCCCGCGCCAGCGCCAATGTGAGCTGATGCGCCATCAACTCGTCATAGGCCAACCGCTCACGCGCCGGGTGCGATGGCGACAGATCCTGCACCCGCTCCGGCGCATGCGCGGCGCGCACCGCCGCCGCCCAATCGGGCCAGCCCGCCTGTGCCTTCTGCACCGGGTCGATCCATTCCTTGAGGTCCGGCACCCGGGTCAGCGCCGCCTGCGCCGCCTTGGCCATCATCCGCTGCGTGACACCGGCAGTCAGCGGATAGACCGGCTCAAACGCCGGGATCTCACCGGCCTCGTCCACTGCCAGCACATGGTCGGGATGCACCATCTGCGCGACCCCGTCGAACAGCTCCACCTTGCCCGAGACCACGCGCCGCGCGCCGGTGGGCAACAGCCGTTGCAGGTAATCGCCGCGCGCGTGGAAGAACACCAGTTGAAAGCTGGTGGCGGCATCCTCGACCACGACACGATAGGGACCACCCTTGCGCGTGTTGGCCCGGTGCTGGCCCACCGTCACCTCGACCGTCACGACGCCCGGTATCTCGGCGCCCTGCACGGTCGCGCGGCGCGACCGGTCGACGCCAGAATGTGGCAGGGTAAAGATCAGGTCGCGCGGGCGGGTGATCTCCAGCGCGGCCAGATTCTGCGCCGTCTTCGGCCCTACCCCCTCCAACGTGTCGAGCCCTGCGAAGAGCGGAAACAGAATCTCGGGCCGCCCGCTCATACGTCCCCGATGAGGGCGAGCCACTCGTCCTCGTCCATCGTCTCGATGCCCAGATCCGCGGCCTTCTTGGCCTTCGATCCGGCGCCCGGCCCCGCGACCAGCAGATCGGTGCGCGCGCTGACGCTGCCCGAGACCTTCGCGCCCAATGCCTCGGCCCGCGCCTTGGCCTCGGCGCGGGTCATCTTCTCGAGGCTGCCGGTAAAGACCACCGTCTTGCCCGCCACCGGGCTGCCCGAGGAGTCGGGGCGGGCAGCCTCCTCGACCTCGAGATGCTTGACCAGCCGGTCGATGCTCGCGCGCTCGTTGTCTTCGGCAAAGGCCCCGACAAGGCTGCGCGCCAGCACCTCACCCACGCCGTCGATGCCCAGCAGGCGCTCCCACTCGGGCCCGTCAAAACCCGCTGCGCCATCCATCGCTGCCGTGAACTCTTCCCACCGGCCATAATTGCGCGCGATGAGGTTGCTGGCCTGTTCGCCCACATGCCGGATACCGAGCGCGAACAAGAGCCGCCCGAAAGGAATTTTCCTTTTCTCTTCAATGGCCTCAAAGAGGTTGGTCGCACTCTTCTCGCCCCAGCCCTCGCGGTTCTTCAACTGCTGCAGGCCACGGCCATAGCGCTCTTGCAGGGTGAAGATATCGGCGGGTTCCGCGATCCAGCCATCGCGGTAGAACTGCTCGACCTGTTTCGCTCCCAGACCCTCGATGTCAAAGGCCGCGCGGGAAACGAAATGCTTGAGCTTTTCCACCGCCTGCGCGGGGCAGACCAGCCCGCCCATGCAGCGGCGCACGGCGTCGCCTTCTTCTCGCACCGCGTCGCTTCCGCAGTCCGGGCAGGAGGTCGGAAAGACATAAGGCTCCGCCCCCTCGGGCCGTTTCGACAGGTCCACATCGGCGACTTTCGGGATCACGTCACCCGCGCGGTAGACCTGCACCCAGTCGCCCACGCGGATATCCTTGCCGCCCCGGATCACCTCGCCCGTGGCCGAGCGCCCGGCGATGTAATCCTCATTGTGCAGCGTCGCGTTGCTGACCACCACGCCGCCCACCGTCACCGGCGTGAGGCGCGCCACGGGCGACAGCGCGCCGGTGCGCCCGACCTGAATGTCGATTGCCTCCAGCCGTGTCCAGGCCAGTTCGGCGGGGAATTTATGCGCAATCGCCCAACGCGGCGTGGTCGAGCGGAAGCCGAGCCGCGCCTGCAGCGCCAGATCGTCGACCTTGTAGACCACCCCGTCGATGTCATAGCCCAGCGTGGCGCGCGCCTGCTCGATCTCGGCATAATGGGCGAGCAGCGCGGCGGGGCCGTCGCAGAGCGTGGTCAGCGGATTGGTGGAAAACCCCAGACCTGCCAGCCGCTCGATCGCGCCCAACTGCGTGTCGGAGAGCGGTGCCGACACCTCTCCCCAGCCATAGGCGAAAAACCGCAGCGGGCGCGCGGCGGTGATGCTGGAATCCAGCTGCCGCAGCGACCCGGCGGCGGCATTGCGTGGATTGGCAAAGGTCTTGGCCCCGCGCTCGGCCTGCCGCGTGTTCAGCGATTCAAAGTCTGCGTGGCTCATATAGACCTCGCCGCGCACCTCAAGCACCTCGGGCGCACCCTCCAGCCGCTCAGGAATGTCCGCGATGGTGCGGGCATTGGCGGTCACGTTCTCGCCCACCTCACCATCGCCGCGCGTCGCGGCCTGTACCAGTTGGCCGCCCTCATAGCGCAGGCTCAGGCTCAGCCCGTCGATCTTGGGCTCGGAGGTGTAGGCAAGAGCCGCCTCCTCAGCCAACCCCAGATAGCGCCGGATGCGCGCATCGAATTCGGTGATGTCCGCGTCCTCGAACGCATTGCCGAGGCTGAGCATGCGGATGCTGTGCCGGACCTTGGCAAAGCCCTCTGCCGGGGCCGCGCCCACCTGATCCGACGGGCTGTCGGCGCGCTTGAGCGCCGGAAACCGCGCCTCTATATCGGCATTGCGCGCCTTGAGCGCGTCATAGTCGGCATCGCTGATCTCGGGCGAGTCATGGGTGTGATAGGCGGTGTTGGCCTCGCGCAGAACCCGCGCCAGCCGCGCCAGTTCGGCGCGCGCCTGCGCCTCGGTCAGATCCTTGATCTCAAGATCATCGACCCAAGTCTTGTCGCTCATCGGCCCCTCATCGTCCTGACCGTCCGGGTGCCGCACATCTTGCGCGCCCTGACCTTGCTCAGAGTGATAGGGCTACCGGGATCAGAGGTCCAGAGATCACCTACGCCGAGGCCGTCATCGGTTCAGGCGCCGATGGCCAAGGGTGCACCATCCATCATGCCCGTCTCGGGATCGCGCAGCACATAGCCCCGCCCCCAAACCGTCTCGATGTAATTCTCGCCCTCGGTGGCCTCGGTGAGTTTCTTGCGCAGCTTGCAGATGAACACGTCGATGATCTTCAGTTCCGGCTCGTCCATGCCGCCATAAAGATGGTTGAGAAACATCTCCTTGGTCAGCGTCGTGCCCTTTCGCAGCGACAAAAGCTCAAGCATCTGGTATTCTTTGCCCGTCAGGTGGACAGATTTCCCGGCCACATCGACGGTCTTGGCATCGAGGTTGACGTTGATCTTGCCGGTGCGGATCACGGATTGCGAATGCCCCTTGGACCGGCGGATGATCGCGTGGATGCGCGCCACAAGCTCGTCGCGGTGAAACGGTTTGGTCAGGTAATCATCCGCGCCATAGCCAAAGCTCCGGATCTTGTTCTCCGTATCGTCCGCGCCGGTAAGGATGAGGATCGGCGTCGCGATCCGCGCCAGGCGCAACTGACGCAGCACCTCGTGCCCATTCATGTCAGGCAGTCCCAGGTCGAGCAAAATAAGATCGTAGTCATAAAGCTTGGCCAGATCGATGCTCTCCTCTCCCAGATCTGTTGTGTAAACATTGAGATTAGCATGGGTGAGCATCAGCTCGATACTCTTCGAGGTTGTCGGATCATCCTCGACCAACAATACACGCATAAGGGTTCTCCAGATTTAATTTTCATCACACGTACACTGGCCAAAATTGGTTAATCACGCGTTACCGTTCAAAGAACATCCTGACAACTCTCGTCATGGTTGTCTATACGCCTTCAAGGTGGTCGCCTTCAAAGCGCCTTCTCCATGCTCGGCCACGGCCATGATCCAGCTATCAAACTCTTCTTCGCTCAGACTGTATTCCCGGAGTGCGTCACCACGGGAGATCAGCCCATAGGCCACCCCGCGTACCACCGCGAGCTTGCGTGACGCCACCCAACGCTTAGTGTCCTGTGGCGGCAGGTCCGCCAGGCTCAAGACCGTTCCATCCGGCAGGGTCACGGCTCTTGGCCCTTCGACTTTCTTCAGATACATGGCACTCACCCTTCTTTCACTGCAGCCAGAATGCGCTTTGCAGGCTTAATGAGCAGTGAAACCGGGGCTTGAGAGTGCTTAGGATTTTCCTATATTCTGACAGACCCGAGCGGAGACCGACATGGCATTGGACAGCGACACATCCTTGAATTCCCTAGGCTTTCCCAAGTCGCCGGCGGATACCCGAGTCGTGGTGGCGATGTCAGGTGGTGTCGACAGCTCGGTCGTTGCCGCGCATCTTGCCACACAGGGCTATGACGTGGTGGGCGTGACGCTACAACTCTACGATCATGGCGCAGCACTCGCCAAAAAGGGGGCCTGTTGCGCCGGTGTCGACATTCATGATGCGCGCCGCGTGGCGGAAGACCTTGGGTTTCCGCATTACGTTCTGGATTACGAGAACATCTTTCGCGATGCAGTGATTGACGAGTTTGCCGACAGCTATCTCGCAGGGGCCACTCCGGTGCCGTGTATTCGCTGCAACGAGCGCGTCAAGTTCAAGGACCTGCTGGAAACCGCACGGGATCTGGACGCAGATTGCATGGCCACAGGCCACTATATCCAGCGCAAGATGGGAGAAAACGGCCCTGAGTTACACAGCGCGACTGATTCGGCCCGCGATCAATCCTATTTCCTGTTCTCGACCACGGCGGAGCAGCTGGATTACCTGCGCTTTCCCTTGGGGCATCTGCCGTCAAAACAGGCGACACGTGAGCTTGCCGCTAAATATGGCCTGCAAGTGGCCGACAAGCCGGACAGTCAAGACATCTGTTTCGTGCCGGATGGCAACTATGCGGGCGTTATCGAGAAACTGCGTCCCGGCGCCGCTGAGCCGGGCGAGATCGTGCATGCCGACGGACGTATTCTGGGGACGCATGAGGGCGTGATCCACTACACCATCGGTCAGCGGCGTGGCCTTGGCATCGGCGGATTGGATGAGCCGCTTTATGTGGTTCGCCTCGACGTGGATACCAAACGCGTCATTGTCGGTCCGAAAGAGATGCTATCGACCCGGACCGTGCCACTGCGCGAAATCAATTGGCTGGGCGACGCAGCTCTGACCTCGCGCAGCGAATGGTCTGTTTTGGTAAAGGTCCGATCCACCCGCCCACCGCGCGAGGCCGTGCTGCGCCCGATCTCAGAGACCGAGGCCGAAGTCGAATTGCTAACCCCCGAAGAGGGCGTGTCTCCAGGACAGGCCTGTGTGTTCTACGAGTCGCAGGGCAGCCGCGTGCTGGGCGGCGGCTGGATCTGGCGCGGCGCCTGAAACCTGGCAAAAAACATCACGCATCCAGATGCACGTAAACGCGGCGGTTCTGGCGGCCCTTCTTCTCGATCTTGCCAAGTCGAAGGCGTCCTATTTCGCCGGTGCGCGCCACATGTGTTCCGCCGCAGGGCTGCAAATCGACCTGATCCGAGCCGCCACCAATCCGGACCAGCCGAACTGGCCCGATACCGACGGGCGGCGTCACTGACATGGTCTTGACCAGCCCCGGATTGGCGCGCAGCGCGCCTTCGGTGATCCATTCTTCGCTCACAAGCAGATCCCGATCCACCAGCATGTTGAGATGCTCCTGAAGCGTCTCGCGGTCTGTCGGGGCCTCCGGCATGTCAAAGTCGAGTCGGCTGCGCTCCTCACCGATGCCACCGCCGGAGACCGGCAACGGAATGACCACCGACAGTAGGTGCAGCGCGGTATGCATGCGCATGAGCCGATGGCGCCGCGGCCAGTCGATCTGCTGACGCAGCACCGCACCCAACGGGGGCAGCGGGGCGGGCTCTGAGGGAACGAGGGCTATGTCCTCACCCTCCCCCTTGACCGCCGTCGCAATGCTCAGGCTCTGATCTCCCCACCTGAGACGTCCACTATCACCCGGCTGACCGCCTCCGATCGGATAAAACACCGTCTGATCGAGAACCACACCGCCCTCGGGCGTGTGCGCCATCACGCGCGCCTCGGCCTCGGCGAGATAGGGGGCGGTGCGAAAGAGCGGCTCGCTCATCGTCCGTCGCCCTCTCCGCCTGCAACATCACCATCGAAATCGGCCTCGGACTTTGCCATAGGCTCACGGCTTGGCGTTGCGGGGGACGGATCAGGTGCACCTTCACGGCCGTCGGGTTGACCGCCCGCAGCCTCCGGAATCGCATTCCGAAACCAGACATCCTGCTGCGGAAAGGGAATCTCGATACCGCCCTCGATAAACAGCCGCGCAATCTCGTGATTCATGTCGGAATGCACGTTCATCACCCAGTTCACATCGCGCAGAATGGCGCGGATTTCGAAATCGAGCGAGTTGGCCCCGAAGCCCCGAAAGACAATATTGGGCGGCGGGTTCATCAACACCATCGGATGCGCCTCGGCGACCTCGCGCAAGATCGTCTCGACCTTGCGGGTATCAGAGCCATAGGCCACGCCCACCGGTACGATCACCCGCCCCACCGTGTTGCCGCGCGTATAGTTGGTGACCGTGCCGCTGACGAAATCGGCATTGGGCACGATCACGTCAGTCCGATCAAAGGTCTCGATCCGGGTAGAGCGTACTGAGATCGATTTTACATAGCCATGCTGGCCGCCAACCTCGATCCAGTCACCTTCGGAAATCGGCCGCTCAATCAGCAGGATAATGCCCGAGACGAAGTTTGACACGATGTTCTGAAGCCCGAAACCGATCCCGACCGAGAGCGCACCAGCGACGATGGCAAGCGAGCTGAGGTCGATGCCCGCGCTGGTAATCGCAATAAGAGCTGCAAGGAATATGCCCACATAGCCCGTACCCGAGACGATCGCGTTGCGCCCGCCGGTATCTAGCCTGGTCTTGGGCAGGATCGTATTTCTAAGCGCCCCCTGAAGGAGCCGCGTTGCCAAATAGCCAAGGGTGAAGACCAATGCGAATGTCAGAAAGATCGCGGGCGATATTTGCGTGCCACCGAGACTGACACCCTCTGTGAAGCGCGTCCAGAATTCCAGCAGTTGTGCCGGACGCGCGCCCCAGATGAGTGCAAAAACCGGCAGTGACAGCAATACCAGCACAAAGCCTGCGAGCACAGGCAGAAGAGATTCCTGCGCACCGTCCCGATTGCCCGTGACCATCACGTATAGCTCTGTCAGCAGACGTTGCAAGACCAAGAGCGCGGCCAGCAGCATGAGCGAAAGCGCCGCCGGCAGCATCATCGCCTGCGCTGCCTTGACATAACCAATCGCCGCCAGAACCGGAGCCAGAAGTGCAAGCGCCGTCAGCAACCGTGACAACAACCGAGCGATGCGATCACGAAAACCGGTTTCCGAGTCAGGAGCGCTCTCGCTCGCACGGCTGTGCAGGTTCAGCAGATTGGCCAGACGCCAGAGCAAAAGCCCAGTGAGCGCCAGAACCGGGAAAACCACGACGTTGGTGGCCGCCTCGCTCCAGCCTGCGCCCTCGGCGACCGACTGGATGAAATAAAACGCAGCGACAACCCACCCCATCAACGCCCCGTAAAGACGACCTGAGTAGCGACAGCGGTCGTCGAGATTGAGCACCGGGCCACGCGGTTCGTGACGCGGAAAGATACGCTGCGCGAGCCAGCGTGCCAGAAGAAAAATGAAGGCGGCAGGCAGAAAATTGGAGAGCAACAGATCCGTATGTGATCCGGTCAGTCCAGTGGCCTGAATTGAACGCACCAGGGCATAGACCCCGGCATAGGGCAAGAACCACTCGCCCAGCGAAATCAGAAACGTGGTGATCCAGCGCCCGGCGCTCGGCTCGTCCTGGCTCAGTTGCCGCATCAGGCGGGTCGACCAGCGACGTCCGCGCAGCAGCAGGATGAGCCCCAGAAGCAGCCACGCCACAACCGCCGGCAGACTGTCGTTGAGCACCGCGCGCCCAACCGGGCTCCTCCATTCGAGCGCCACCTCGGAGCGAACGGACTCGGCCAGACCATAGGTCGCGCGCAGGGCCTCAGGCCAATGAAGAGGGTTGACCGGCATCGGCCCAAGACGCAGCAACTCGGCGGTTTGACGATCACGAATGACCTGATCGATGCCCTGGATGAGCCCGTCGGCGCGACTCTTGGCCAACTCGGCTGTGCGCACCGGCGCCTCAAGGCGTGTCAGCCTTCGGTTGAGTTCCTCGCGTTGTGCGGCAACCTCCTCTGGTTCGTTGCCGTCTTCGGGCACCGCACCAAGGGCATCAAGCTGGTCACGAACGGTTTTGATCGTTGTGGAATTGGTGCCTTGCGCGTCCAAGAACTTCTGTCGGAAGTCAGCGACGAGACGGCGCAGATCCTCGAGGATCTGCGTATCGACTTCGCCGCTTTCCAGCGCGTCCTCCACCCGCGTCGCAAGAGATTCCCAAGCCTCGTAATCCACCTCGTTCAACGATTGCTGCGCCTGCGCCATCGGCGCAAAGGGCACCATCCCGCCGCCGCCAATCGTCACGGCCAGAATGAGGCATAGAACGCGAAGCAGGTGTCTCACTCCTCGAACACTCCCGGTATCGAACGGGGTGCCTGATCAAGCCAGCGGGGGGTCGGCAGACCCTTTTCGCGCAGGAAATCCGGATTGAACAGCTTGGACTGGTAGCGCGTGCCGTAGTCGCAAAGGATGGTGACGAGGGTATGTCCCGGCCCCATCTCTCGCGCCATCCGCATCGCCCCCGCGACATTGATCCCGGTCGAGGCCCCCATGCAGAGGCCTTCGTACTCCAACAGATCAAAGACGATGGGCAGCGCCTCGGCGTCCGGGACCTGACAGGCGAAATCGGGGGTGAAACCGTCGAGATTCTCGGTGATGCGAGCCTGACCGATGCCCTCGGCGATAGACGATCCCTCGCTCTCCAACTCGCCGGTCGTATACCAGGAATATAGCTTGGCCCCCATGGGATCAGCGATGCCGACCTTCACGCCCTTTGGCTGAAGCGCCATGCCGACGCCTGCCAGCGTACCACCCGATCCCACGGCGCAGACAAAGCCATCGACCCTGCCGCCGGTCTGCTCCCATATCTCCGGGCCCGTGGTCTCGACATGCGCCTGCCGGTTCGCAACATTGTCGAACTGATTGGCCCAAATCGCCCCGTGAGGTTCGGATTTGGCAAGTTCTTTCGCCAAACGCTCTGAATACCGCACAAAGTTGTTGGGATTTGAATAGGGCGCAGCAGGCACTTGCACAAGATCCGCCCCGGCGAGGCGCAGCATATCCTTCTTTTCCTGGCTCTGCGTCTCGGGAATCACGATCACGGTCTTGAAACCGAGAGATGCCCCTACCAGCGCAAGGCCGATGCCGGTATTGCCCGCTGTCCCCTCGACGATGGTCCCGCCCGGTTCCAACTCGCCGCGGGCCACCGCATCACGAATGATGTACAGGGCAGCACGATCCTTGACCGATTGCCCGGGATTGAGAAACTCGCATTTTCCGAGGATTTCGCAGCCGGTTTCCTCACTCGCACGGCGCAACCGAAGGAGGGGCGTGTTGCCGACCGCTGCGGCCAAATCATTTGCGATGCGCATCTCTCGTGCTCCTGTGCTCAGAATGTCCGCTCGGTTTAGGCGTTCAGCCCATGGAACTCAAGCCGATGCGCGCAGTCGTGCGCGTTCACGCTCAAGCCACAAAAGACTCAGAACCAACGGACCGTTATTGGCCTCTCCACTTCCAACCAAGGCCATCGCGCGGGCAAAATCAACGACATGGCTGCGTATATCTTCGTGCTCCGTGGCCAGCCCGCCCTGCCCCATTTGCATATCGGGCAAATCACACAAACCCACAAAGATGTGGAACAGCTCGGTCGAATACCCGGGCGTGCAGTAGTGCGCCGAGATCTTTTCCAACCCTGTCAAAGTCAGGCCCGCCTCTTCCAGGCATTCACGGCGCGCGGCGTCTTCCGGAGATTCTCCGCCGTCGATACGGCCCGCCACCGGTTCGAGCATCCAAGGCCGTGGATCACCGCGCCCGTAGGGACCCATGCGAAACTGCTCAACCAAAAGCACGCGATCCCTCTTCGGGTCATAGGGCAGGACAAGGGCGGCATCGGTCGCGACGAAAACCTCACGCCGCAAGACCGCGCTGTACGTCCCGTCAAAGCGTGGATGGCGTATCGTATAGGCACGCGAGAGAAAAAAACCGGCATGGGTGATCTCGCAAGAAATGTCCTCCACTGACTCAGACGACGTCGCGCTGCGCAGATCGGTCGGGGCATGGACCTGTGCCGCGACCCGAGCCCCCGCCCGCGACAGGATCATAGAGTTCCGCGCAGCCAGATCATCCGCGCGCGCAAGGCCAATCATGGCCATGATCTCCTCTGCGGCCTCTAAAAGCACGGGACCAAAACGCTCGGCCCAGTCATCGCCGCGCCAAATTCGTGATCCGGGCTGGCCCGGGAAATACTGCGCGTCGATCTGTGCACCCTTGGTATTCACGACGATCGGAGCGGCAGGCCCGAGCCCCAGACTGTCCGCCAAGAAACTAACACGTTCAATTGCCTGCATATCACTAATCAGGACACCCTCGGCTATGCCCTCGCCTTGCGAGAGCCCGGCAAATGGCAAGGCGTCCGCACGTTCTGAAACAAAGGCGTTGTGCACCCGCGCCGGAGGCCTGCCCGTGTCGCCAGCCACGCGATCGAGCAATGGCGACCAAGCCAAGGGCCCGTAAACAAAAAGCGGGCACGTCACGGCCACCGATGAGACACCCATTCCGAGACGAGCCCCACCACGATGCCACCGGTTACGAGAAACCCGATCAGTGGGCCATTTATCATCACCGTGCCGAAATCGACGATCAGCTCAAACATCGAGGTCAAGCCTTCGATCACACCATCATACCGGTTATCCAGCGCACGCTTCAGCATTTCGTTCAGGCTCTGCACGAAGAGGGCCCAGAATACCAGTGCGCCGATCCCGGTCAGACCTGCGCTGAAACCTTCGGCATAGCCAAAGCCCAGGCGCTTGCCTGTGACACGCCAGCCGCAAATCATACCGAGCACGACATTGACCACGTTGAACCAGCCAAAATTAGTGTCATCGGGCATGAGAGGGCGAAACAATTCCGAGCCGAACCACCCCACGACACCAAGACCAACCGCCGCGACAAGCCTCCCGGCAGTTGGCATGTGATCTGTAACGGGCATCTATCCGGGCCTTGCGATGGTGATCTGTGTCACATCGCAACTACCCCCTTTGAAGGCGCCCGCGCAAGAGGTCAGATAGAAATTCCACATCCGGCGGAACCGCTCGTCAAAGCCCATATCAGCAATCTCGCCCCATCTTTCGTTGAAGCACTGATGCCAGCGGCGCAGCGTCTGGCTATAGCTTTCCCCGAATTCGATAGAGCCCGCGACGGTCAGCCCGGCGCGCTCGATCTGCTGGCGCAGGACCGTCGGGCTGGGCAGCATGCCCCCCGGAAAGATGTATTTCTGAATGAAATCAACATCGTTACGGTAGCCATCCCAACGGCTGTCCTCAACCGTGATGATCTGCAACGTCGCCTGCGCCCCGGGGCTGAGCCGGTCGCGCAGCGTCTCGAAAAACACCGGCCAGTAGCGCTCGCCCACGGCCTCGAACATTTCGATGCTGGCGATACCGTCATAGGTGCCGCGCTCATCGCGGTAATCCTGCAATTTGAGCGTCACCCTGTCCGACAGCCCGGCCCGGGCGATGCGCTCGCGGGCATATTTCAGTTGTTCCTCGCTGATTGTGAGGCCAGTCACGCGGAGGCCCCTTTGGCCAGCCGCATACTCGGCAAAACCGCCCCAGCCACAGCCGATCTCCAGAACATGATCGCCGGGTTTTACGCCCATCTGATCGACCATGCTGGCATACTTTGCGATCTGTGCCTGTTCCAGGCTGTTGCGCCCCTCGTCGAAAATGGCGCTGGAATAGGTCATCGTGTCATCCAGCCACAGCCGGTAGAACTCATTGCCCAGATCGTAGTGATAGCTGATGTTGCGCCGCGCCTGTGCCTTGGAATTGCGCTTGAACCAAAAGCGGATGCGCTCGTAAAGCTGTGCGATGGGCTGGCCGGGATAGCCGTTGTAGATCCCGTCATCATCGTTCAGCAGATCCATGAAGGATTGCAGATCGGGCGTCGACCAGTCACCGTCGAGATAGGCCTCGCAGAACCCCAGATAGCCCTCGCGCACCAGCCGGGCAAAGACCTCCGGGTCGTGGATCTCCAGTACCGCCACCGGGCCGGGGCGCGGCCCTTGCGCGCGAAAGGTACGGCCATCGGGCAGCACGATATCGAGCCGCCCGGCGCTGATCTGGCGGGCCACGGCGAAAGTGCGGGCGAAATAGCGTGGCAGGTCGGTCTGGCCGGTCGTGTCGGTCAGGATCATGCGGTCGTTTCCTCGTGTTTCATCGTCAAGGCTAGAGGCTTCGACCCCGGGCGAGCAAGATTTTTCAACTGTGGCGATGCCCATTCAGACCCCCCGCGCTTGGTATGCGGCCAGCGCCCGTTCGCGCCCCTCTTTCAGACCCACGACCGGGGCCGGGTAGCAATCCTGCGGCGAGAGACCCCACGCACGCGGGATGGCGTCGAAATAGGACAGCGCCGTATCGCTCGGGCTGCGCGCCTCCTCGGCGATCCAGCGGCGGATATAGGCGCCTTCGGGGTCGAACTTGTGCAACTGCGTCTCGGGGTTGAACACGCGGAAATAGGGCGCCGCATCCGGCCCGCAGCCCGCCGCCCATTGCCAGCCCATGGCGTTCGAAGCCGGATCCCAATCGGTCAGGCAATCGGCGAACCACTCAAGGCCGATCTTCCAATGGGTCATCAGGTGCTTGGTGAGGTATGACGCCACGATCATCCGGGCGCGGTTGTGCATGGTGCCGGTCACATACATTTCGCGCATCGCGGCATCGACAAAGGGCACGCCCGTGCGGCCCTGTTTCCAGGCGATCACCTCGGGGCGATCCGGGTCCTCGTTCCAAGGAAAGGCATCCCAATCCTCGCGCCAGTTGCCGCTTGCGATGCGCGGCGTGTGATAGATCAGGTGATAGGCAAACTCACGCCAGACCAACTCCTTGAGCCATGTCTCGGCACCCGCCGCCCCCTCGTGCAGCGCGCGCAACCCGGCATGCCAGCACTGGCGCGCGGATATTTCGCCATAGGTCAGGTTCTCGGACAGGCCCGAGGTGCCGGGCTTGGCGGGCAGATCGCGAGCGGTGCTGTAATCGGCGATGGCCCCGCCGACGAAGGCCCCAAACCGCCCCTGCGCCGCCGCCTCGCCCACGCATTGATGCGGCAGGCAAACCTCGGCCCCGCGCTGCATGGCGGCCCCAAGCCTCCAGTCTTCCAGACGCTCGCTTTCGGGCCATGTCTCGGGCGAGGGAATGCGCGCGGGGGTGCTCTCGGGCGCGGGCACGTCGCGGTCCTTCACCGCGCGCCACATCGGGGTGTAGACCTTGTAGAACCCGCCCTGCTGCGTCTCGACCGTCCAGGGCTCGAACAGCAGATGCCCGTTATGGCTTGTCGCTTCGACACCACGCTCATTGAGCGCAGACTTGATGGCGCTGTCACGCCCAATCGCCTCGGGGTCGTAAAGCCGGGACCAATGCACCGCCTCTGCCCCCGTCTCTTCGATCAGATTGAGGAGGGCAACGCGGGCATCGCCTGTGCGCAGGATCAGGCCATTACCCTGCGCGGCCAGCGATTTCGCCAGACACTCGAGCGATAGGCCAAGCCGCCATTTCGCCGCCGCGCCGAGCCGTGCAACGCTGTCGTCGTGAATGAACACCACAAGCACAGGCCCGCCACGCGCGCAGGCCGCCGTCAAGGCGGGGTTGTCGCTCAGCCGCAGATCACGGCGGAGCCATACGATACTCGGTGTTATGTCGGTCATGCCCTGCCCCGGTCTTTCAGGGTCTTACGCAAGGCCGCCAGGGTCGGATCAAAGAATATCGTCTAGCGCGGTCAAAAGCTTGTCCACCTCAGCGCGCGACGTGTAATGCACGAAGCTGAGGCGCAGCACCCCCTTGTCCGTATCCACACCCATGGCCTGCAGCGGACGCACCGCGTAGAAATCACCGCCCCCCGCCATGATGCCATGCGCTGCAAGATCCGCCGCCGCCTCGGCGCCGGGCCGGTTGAGCACTACCGCGACCGTGGGGGCCTTTTGCTCCGCCATGACCGGGCCGAGAAGACGGGCCGAATTGCGGTCTGTGAGAAAATCCAGGACAGGCTGTAAAAGGTCGGTTTCGTGGCGGCGCATCAGGTCGTGAACCGCCGCCGCGCGAGTTGCAGCATCGCCCGTCACCCCGTGATGCGCGGCGAGCGCGTCGATGTAATCGGCCATGCCGGCACTTGCCGCGACCTGCGCGTGATCGGGTCCGGCGGGGGTAAAGCGCTTGTAGAGCGTATCGGCGTTGAAGTAATGCGCCTGATTGGGCAGCAGGTTGCCCAACTCACGGCGCATCACCATGATGCCCTGATGCGGCCCGTAGGTCTTGTAGGCCGAGAAAAGGTAAATATCAGGGCCCATGCCGCCCACATCGGGCAGACCGTGAGGCGCGTAGCTCACGCCGTCAACGCAGACAAACGCCCCCGCCGCGTGGGCAAGGGCCGTGATCTCGACCACCGGATTAACCGCGCCGACCACGTTGGAGCAATGCGGGAAACAGACCAGCCGCACACGCTCATCCAGCAGGCTTTCGAGGTCGGCGGGATCGAGCAGACCGGTCTCGGGGTCGATCCGCCACTCGCGCAGCTCGAACCCTTCATCGGCCAGGCGCCGCCACGGCCCGGAATTGGCCTCGTGATCCTGATTGGTCACGATGATCGCATCGCCGGGTTCCATCCATTGCCGGAACGCCTGCGCCAGAACATAGGTGTTCTGCGTGGTCGAGGGGCCAAAGCTGACCTCGTCAGTGGCCACCCCCATCATCGCCGCCAGCCGCTCGCGCGCCTCGTCCATCTCGGCACCCGCCAACTGACTGGCCTCGTAGGGCGCATAGGGCTGCACCTTGCGCTGCCGGTAATACCGCTCCAGCCGGGCGATCACCGGCGCGCAGGTATAAGACCCGCCCGCATTCTCAAAGAACGCCTGCCCCGCCAGGGAGGCCTCCGAGAAAGCCGGAAATTGCGCGCGCACGAAATCAATGTCGAGTGTCATCTGCTGTCCCCTGATCCATTTTTCCGCACAAAACAGCAAAGCCCCCCGGGGTGCAACACCCGGGGGGCTCTGGTTGGTCCGGCCGTCGACGCGTCCGGTCAGCGCTTTTCGTTCGCGAGGCCGCGCCAGATGGCATAGCACATGACGAGCAGAACCACTGTGAACGGCAAGCCGGTCGAGATAACCGCAGCCTGCAACGACGCAAGGCCGCCGCCGATCAACAGCACAATCGCCACGGCCCCCTCGAAGACGCACCAGAACACGCGCTGCGACACCGGTGCGTCGACCTTGCCACCTGCCGTAATCGTGTCGATCACGAGGCTGCCGGAGTCCGACGAGGTAACGAAGAACACGATCACAAGAATGATCCCGATCACCGAGGTGATCGTCGCCAATGGCAGTTCCGCAAGCATCTTGAACAACTTGAGTTCAAGCGCCGCATCCTGCGCGCCGGTATAGCCGTCAGCCACCACCTGGTTGAGCGCGGTGCCGCCAAAGACGGTCATCCAAAGGATGCAGACCGTGGTCGGGATGATCAGCACGCAAATGATGAATTCGCGCACAGTCCGGCCCCGGCTAACGCGAGCGATGAACATGCCCACGAAGGGTGACCAGGAAATCCACCACGCCCAGTAGAACGACGTCCAGCCCTGGCTGAAGTTCACATCTTCACGTCCGAACGGATTGCTGAGAGCAAACAGGTTCTGGAGGTAGGCCCAGATACTGTCGAAGAACAGCGTGATCAGAAAGATCGGCCCGCCCACCAGGAACACGAACAAGAGCAGGATCGCGGCCAGCCCCATGTTGATCTCGGACAGCACCTTGACGCCGCCGTCAAGGCCACGCACGACCGAAACAAGCGCAATACTCGTGATCACGGAAATCAGGATCACCAGCAGAAGCGGGTTGTTGGTCACGCCCGACTCGTCACTGTTGCCATAGGTGATACCCATGAAGGCGCGTGTGCCCTCTGCAGCGTCACCTGAGCCAAAGAGAAAGGTCAGACCCGAGGCCGTCTGTTCCGCACCAAAGCCGAGCGATGTGGCCAGACCGAAGAGCGTGGCAAACACCGCCAGAGTGTCGATGATGTGACCCCACCAGCCCCAGACACGCTCGCCCAGAAGCGGGTAGAACGCCGAGCGCAGCGTCAGCGGCAGGCCCTTGTTGTAGGAAAACAACGCCAGCGCGAGGGCCACCACGGCATAGATTGCCCAAGGATGCAGACCCCAGTGAAAGATCGTTGCCGCCATGCCAAGACGCTGCGCCGCGGCTGCATCGCCTCCGGCAGCTCCGATCGGCGCCCAGTCCGTGCGCACACCGTCCTCACCGACCGCAGTACCGCCAAGTGATGTGGAAAAATGGCTCATCGGTTCTGACACGCCGAAGAACAGCAGCCCGATCCCCATACCAGCCGCGAACAACATGGCGAACCAGCCGATATAGCTGTAGTCGGGCCGCGCATCTGTGCCGCCCAGCCGCACAGAGCCATAGGGCGTCACGATCAGCAGAAGACAGAAGATGACGAAAATATTAGCGGCGCCAAGAAAGAAGAAATCGAACGTGTTGATGACGTAGCTCTTGGCGGACTCGAACACCGATGCCGCCTGCTCCGGCAGCGCCAGTGAGTAGAAAACGAAAATGACCACCGCCAGCCCGGAAATGAAGAACACCGGATTGTGGATATCAAGCCCGAACGGGCCAAGCCTTGGCTGGACATTGTCCTGACCGACCTCGTAATCGGTCTCGATGATATCCGAATGCCCTTCAGGCTCGGGTATCCCCTGATTTGCCGTTTCATCGGCCATTTAGGCCCCCTCTTCTCACTGATTGCCGTTTGAGACGCGCATGTCATGACCCGCAGGAGCACGTACTCTGCCCGCATGCGTGCCGCGCAATCTGCGTCGGCTTTTGCTTCATTTTGGGCCGGGGGGCGACCGCACAGACGTTGCTCGCGCGCAAAACAGACCCCCAAACGCACCCGCTCCACGACGTAAGCTTAACAAGCTCGTGGCCTAAGGCGCAACCGGATCGCGTATCTTTTCAGCATAAAACGACATTTCCAGCCGTCGCATTTGGCAGATGAAGAGGGAATCGACCTTTAGAGGCGCGCCCATCCTTCACTTCAATTCTGCTGTGTCGGCCATCAACCGGGTTGAAGCGCGCAGCTTGAAATCGACATGCGTCCGTCAGAAGCGTCGTAAACCGCGTCTTGAACGCCGTATTCTCGGCCCGGCTATGGGCAGCACACGTGTGAGACTGCCGCGATGGGCGCAAAATCGACGGTTGGAGATCCGCCGCCAAAGCGGACACCGCGCGGCAAGCCCCCGCAAACCACTACAACAGGGAACGCCACAACATGAGTATAAAACCCCCATTTACAGATCTGGAGATCAAAACAGCTCCAAAAGGCTTTTACGAAGGCTACAGCCTTCCGATTGCCTTGATCTCCAAGACCGCCATGTCGCTTTTGGTGATCTGGGCGTTGGTCTGGCCGCTCAACGCCAATGCCACGCTTTCCAGCCTGAACTGGTCTCTGCTGGAAGGCTTCAACACCTTCTACATCATCGCAACCGGCATCTTTGCCTTTTTCCTCTTCATCGTGGCGCTTGTCCCGGCCACCGGACGACGCTTGATGGGCCGGGGCGACGAAAAGCCGGAATTCTCGAATTTCTCCTGGTTCTCCATGATGTTCGGCGCCGGTCTTGGCGTCGGGCTTATGGTCTTTGCCACGGCTGAACCGTTGGGCCTGTGGGGCTCGAACCCTGAAACCGTCGCCGGGATCGTGAGCGGCAATACCGCCGAGGCCGTGACGCCCGCCTATCGCTATACCTTTGCGCATTACGGCTTTCACGCATGGGCAATCTATGTCGTGACCGGTCTGAGCCTTGCCTATTACGCTTATACCCGCGACATGCCGCTGACCATCCGTTCTGCGCTGACACCCCTTCTGGGACGTGCGGCCAACGGGATTCTGGGTGATGTCGTTGATATTCTCGGCGTCGTGGCGACCATTCTCGGTGTGTCGGTGACCATCGGCTTTGGCGTCTCGCAATTTGTCGACGGCGTGTATGCGGTGACCGGTATGGAATGGCTGATGAACGCAACAGGCGATACGCCCAAACCCTCGACCGTGGGTCTGATCGCGGCGCTTCTGGCCATCATGGGCCTGTCGATCCTGTCCGCCGTGTCAGGCGTGGGCCGCGGGATCAAGTATCTCTCGAACCTCAATCTGGTCCTGTCGATGATCCTGTTGATGGTTTTCGTCGTGTTCGGCTCTTTCGCCTTCGCGATGACGACCTATGCAAGCGCGTTTGTCGATTACATCCTGCATTTCGTTTCGTTGTCGTTCAACGCCTATGGCCCGTTGTCGGCAGATGCCTTTGCCGCGGCGCTGCCTGCGGAGGCGGCACCACTGGCCGGGGACCTCTTTGGCGGGGCGACCAATGCCTGGGGCAGCTACGACGGCTTTGCCGGCGGCCTGACGGGGGCTGCGGCCGAGTTGTCCGACGACGCCAAGCTGGCAGCCTACGAGGCGGGCACCGAGGGGCGTCTGTTCGGCTGGCAAGCGGGTTGGACCACGTTCTACTGGGCATGGTGGATCGCGTTCTCCCCCTTTGTCGGTCTGTTTCTCGCGCGGATTTCCAAGGGGCGCACGGTGCGTGAATTCATCCTTGGCTGTGTGATCGCACCGGCGCTGGTTTGCTTTGCCTGGATGACCATCCTCGGAGCCACGGCGATCGATCTGGAACTGAGCGGCGTCGCCGAGGGCGCGATCATCGGCGCGTCCAACACCAACAAGCTGTTTGCCACGTTGAGCTTTATGATCGACGGCGGGCTGTTGACCGGCATCACAATCATGTGCGTGGTGCTGATCATGACCTTCCTCGTGACATCGGCGGACTCGGGTATCCTGGTGATGAACACCATCATGTCGGGCGGTCAGGCCGAAACCGGGATCAAGCACCGTATCATCTGGGGTATCATCCTGACGCTGGTCATCGGGGCGCTGATCATCGCGGGCAATTCGGGGGCGGCGGCAGATCCGTTCGAGGCGCTCAAGAACGCCATGATCATCGGGGCACTTCCATTTACCGTGGTGATGATGCTGATGGTCGTCGCTCTGGCCAAGGCGCTCTATCGCGACAACCTGCGGGACAAGGGCGCTGTGATCGAAGGCCAACCGGCAGAATAAGCCGCATCGCTGACCCTGCCAAACTCTGACGCCGCGCCTCGCTTGCGCGGCGTCAGTCTGTTTGTGAGTATCTTTCCCGATAATGGCGCAAGACATGCAACCGAATGGCTGTCGCCAGCCCCATCTCGACGCCGCGCGCCGCATCTATTTCCGCCGCTAGCGCATTGAGCGGAATGCCCGTCTCTTCGGCGATCTCACGGAACGCCTGCCAGAACTCATCCTCAAGCGAAACGCTGGTGCGATGGCCCCTGAGAGTGAGGGACCGTTTGACCGGTCGTGCATTCATGGCACGCGGGCCTCGGGGGCGCTGCCCCCGTCCCGGACGCGGTCCGGGACTCCCCCGAGGTATTTCATGCCAGATGAATGGGGGGTCATTCCTCGTCCCGGCGATGCAGATCGAGCCTGCGGCGGGCCCTGTCGACCTCGGACTCTTCGAGCTTTCTCTGCGCCTTGGTCCGTCCAAAGCGCGTGGCGTTCTCGTCGGCGCGGGCCTTTTGCGCAGCCCGCGCCTTTTGCTTGCGCACCCGGTTCAAGTTGACCGGCGTGTCGCTCATTTCGGGCCGATCATGTCTTCGGGCCGCACGACGCGGTCAAAGGTCTCCGCATCCACGAAGCCAAGTGCGATCGCCTCTTCGCGCAGCGTGGTGCCGTTCTTGTGCGCGGTCTTGGCGACCTTGGTGGCGTTGTCATAGCCGATGGTGGGCGCGAGCGCCGTCACCAGCATCAGCGACTCTGTCATCAGCTTTTCGATGCGCGGCTCATTGGCGCGGGTGCCCATCAGCATCCGCTCGGTGAAGCTGTCGGTCGCGTCCCCCAGAAGCTGAATGGACTGCAACAGGTTATAGGCCATCATCGGGTTGTAGACGTTGAGCTCGAAATGCCCCTGCGAGCCTGCGAACTTGATCGCCGCGTCATTGCCCATGACATGGGCGGCGACCTGTGTCAGCGCCTCGGCCTGCGTCGGGTTGACCTTGCCGGGCATGATGCTGCTGCCCGGCTCGTTCTCGGGCAGGATCAACTCGCCCAAGCCGGAGCGCGGCCCGCTCCCCAGAAACCGGATATCGTTGGCGATCTTGTAGCAGGAGCCCGCCACCGTCGCGAGCGCCCCCGACAGGAACACCATCGCGTCATGCGCCGCGAGCGCCTCGAACTTGTTGGGCGCGGTCACGAAAGGCAGCCCGGTGATCTCGGCCATGTTGGCCGCGACCGTTTCGCCCCAACCCTGCGCGGTGTTGAGCCCGGTGCCCACGGCGGTGCCGCCCTGCGCCAGCTCGTAAATGCCGGGCATGCAGGCCTGCACCCGCGCGATCCCCTGCCGGACCTGATGCGCGTAGCCCGAAAATTCCTGCCCCAGTGTGAGCGGAGTGGCGTCCTGCGTATGGGTGCGGCCGATCTTGATGATGTCCTTGAACTCTTCGGACTTGGATTCGAGCCCCGCCGCCAGCTTGTCCAGCCCGGGCAGCAGCACGTCGCGCACGCTCATCGCGGTGGCGATATGCATGGCCGTGGGGAAGGTATCGTTCGAGGACTGCCCCATGTTGCAATGGTCATTGGGATGCACCGGGTCCTTGGAGCCGATCTCGCCGCCGAGGATCTCGATGGCGCGGTTGGCGATCACCTCGTTGGAATTCATGTTGGACTGCGTGCCCGACCCCGTCTGCCAGACCACCAGCGGGAAATTGTCGTCGAACTTGCCCTCGATCACCTCGCCCGCCGCCTGAATGACCGCATCGGCCAGCCGCGCATCGAGCTTGCCGCTCGCCTCGTTGGCCTGCGCGCAGGCCTTCTTGATGACGCCGAGGGCGCGCACGATGGCCACCGGCTGTTTCTCCCACCCGATGGGAAAATTCTGGATCGAGCGCTGCGTCTGCGCGCCCCAATACTTGTCGGCGGGCACTTCGAGAGGTCCGAAACTGTCGGATTCGGTGCGAGTGGCGGTCATAGCAAAGCCTTTCGTAGGACGTTTGCCTTGTTCATACCGCAGATGTGTAAAAGATCAATGCTGTATACTATGGAATACAAATATGCGGGCAGGTGGCAAATTGGCCCAGACCGTGCCCCTTCTCTCGACGCGCAGCCCCAATTCGCACCGCATTTCTGACGAGATGGGGGCATTCGGACTGTAGGTGATCTGCGCAAACCATCCCTCGCGGGCCATCACCTCGAAGGCGCGCCCAACCACCTCTCGCTGTATGCGTGGACGAGCCAACACCGGAACGCCCGAAATCACGGCGCCGATATCGCGCAGACCGATCGCCGAAATCTCCTGCGCCGGGCGGTTGAGCACGCGCACCCCAGGAAACCTGTCGCGTAACGCTTCACAAAACCGTGTATTGGTCTCCAACAAGGTGAGACGCTCCGGGGCCACCCCGCGGGCCAGAATGGCGCGGGTAAAGCTGCCCGTTCCGGGGCCGATCTCGACAACCGGGCCAGTGACACGGTCCAACCCGGCGGTCATCCGGCGAGCCACAGCGCCCGACGACGGCGCGAGCGCCACCACCTCACCCGGATGACGCAGCATCTCACCGAAAAACATGCCAAGATCCTTCGCCATGTCGTCTCTCCCGCAACCAAGGTCGGGAAACCGCTATGACAAAAGTGTAACCGCCACGTTACAATCGGTGCGTGTTACGAAAGTTTCAAACGGGAAGACGTCACTTGCGGAAGCTGTCGAGGCTGACCACTTCGGCATTACCGCCGTTCCCCTCGTCTTCCGGCGCTGTGCTCTCGTCTTCGATGCCGTCTTCTTCGACGTCCTGCGTCTCGAAGCGCAGGCCGAATTCGACAGATGGATCCACGAATGTCTGGATCGCGTCATACGGCACATAAAGCCTCTCGGGCGCATCCCCGAAGTTCAGCGTCACGGTAAACCCTTCATCGTTCACGTCCAGATCGTCATACCAATGCTGCATGACAACAGTCATCTCGGACGGGTATCGCTCGCGCAGCCAATCGGCAAGGACCGCCTCGGGATGCGTGGTGTCGAAGGTGATGAAGAAATGATGAGACCCGGGCAATCCTTCGATCTGCACCTTGCTCAGCACCTCCTGAATGAGGCCACGCATGGCGCGATGCATAAGATTTCCGTAGTCGATTGAACGAGACATGCTTTACCCCGGGGATTTCTATCGTTCAGCATAGGGGATTCGAAGCAAAACAAAAGACCTGCAATGCAAGCCCTCAGATCAAAACATGCCACGCGCCCGCGAGGCCCGCCATCAGCGCAAGAACCGGCACCATGGCTATGCGGAAAACCAGCAAAAGCACAGCCGCGAGAATAACGAAACCGGCATTGAGCGCCGCAAAGCTGCTCAAATCAGGACGCGGACCGAATGCCGTCATGGTCACGCTGGAGAACAAGACATGCAGCGCAAACCAGACTGACAGGTTGAGGATAACCCCCACCACCGCCGCGGATATCCCCGCAAGCGCCCCTTTGAGACGCGGCCTGGACAGAATTCGCTCGATATAGGGTGCGCCAGTGAATATCCATAGAAAACAAGGGGTGAACGTCACCCATAGGGTGAGCGCGGCAGCAAGGATAGCCATGCTCATCCCGCCCTGCGCATAGCCTGCCAGCAGGCCGACAAATTCGGTCACGAGGATCAGCGGCCCCGGCGTCGTCTCGGCCAACCCAAGCGCGTCGATCATCTGCGCCGTGCTCAGCCAGCCCTTGGTCGCCACCACCGTTTCGGTCATATAGGCAAGCACCGCATAGGCGCCGCCGAAGGTTACCACCGCCAGTTTGCTGAAAAACAGGGCAAGGTCCGTCAGAAAAACGGCCCCCATACCCCATGAGAAGACCACGGGCGCAGCCCAGAGCGCGCCCCACAGGGCAGCTGTTCCAAGCGTATGCAAGGGCCGCACATGAGCGTCGATCAGCGGCGCTCCGGGTGTTTCACCGCGCGCCTGAACGTATCCCCACAACGCCGCCAAGCCGATAATCAGTGGAAACGGCACTGACAGAAAGAACATGGCGACAAAGGCCAAACCCGCCAAAACCCAGCTCGCCCTTCCCTTGAGAGCGCGGCGTGCGAGGTTGACGAGCGCCTGCAAGACAATCGCCACCACAGCCGCCTTGATGCCAACGAAAAGCGCCTGCACCAGCGGAACGCCCCCATAGGTGGCATATCCCAAACCGAGCATCATGATCACCATAGCCCCGGGAAGCACAAATAGGAGTCCGGCGATCAGTCCGCCCGAAACGCCCCGCAGCCGCCAGCCGGCGTAAGTTGCCAGCTGCATCGCTTCCGGCCCCGGCAACAGCATGCAGAATGACAGCGCACCAAGAAATTGCGTCTCATCCAGCCACTTCCGGCGCTCGACCAGCTCTTCATGCATCATCGAGATCTGCGCCGCCGGCCCGCCAAAAGACAGAAGGCCAATGCGCAGAAAGCTGCGGACAAGGACAGAGAGCGGCGGCGCGGTCATGCCGGTTTGTCACCCGCCCGCCCGGCTTGCGCAAGTCATAGTTCCAAGACGCGCGGCACAGTGTCTGAAAAGAGGAAATGCAGGCTTCTGTTGCCAGGTGCCTGCGAACCCCGCCTTACCTGGCTAGAGGCAAGGACTTAAGTTTCGGTCTTGTTACCGCTTACGCAGCAACGGCGACCGGAGCACGGTTGTCATTTGCAACTGTACGTTTCGGACCGATAACGGTGGTACCTCACCGGGACAAAGCATAACCCCTTTAGACGTTCGTCGATCCTGTTTCGACCCCATGATCCCCAAATGAAGGATGATTGGTGGAGCCGCCGGGTACCGCCCCCGGGTCCGATCCGCTTATTACGAGCGCGTTTATGTCCATAGTCCCCGTTGCCGAGGACACCCCATACATAGGGGCTTTGGCCGGGCTTGCAAAGGGGTCAGCGCGGGGAAATCGACAGCCAGATGCCGTCACGCCCGCGCACCGTCAGATGTGCCACCGGCATGGCCGGGCGCTCCGGCACCGCGTCAAAGCGATAGGCCCGCACCAGCATCGCCAAGAGGAGCGGCCCCTCGATCATCGCGAAGCCCGCCCCGGTGCAGACCCGCTGCCCGGCGGAGAACGGGATATAGGCGGTACGCAGGCAGGCCTTGCCGTTCTCGGTGCCATAGCGCGCCGGGTCAAAGCCGTCGGGATTGTCCCACAGCCGTTCATGCCGGTGCAGGTGCCAGGGGCTGATCACCACCTGCGCGCCCGGTTTCACGTCGCGATTGCGAAACCGTTCAGGACATGTGCTCTCGCGCACCATCATCGGCACCGGCGGATAAAGGCGCAGCGTCTCACGAAACACATCCCGCGCCAAGCGCAGGCGCGACATGTCGGAAAACTCGGGCGCGCGGTCGCCAAACACCGCCTCGGCCTCTTCGGCAAGCCGCTCCTGCCAGTCCGGGTACAGCGCCAAAAGGTAAAGCGCCCAGGCCAATGCCGACGCACTCGTCTCATGCCCCGCAAGGAAAAAAATCGCCACCTGATCTACCATTTCCTGCGTGTCGAACCGCGCGCCGGTCTGCGGGTCCGCGGTGGTCATGATCTTGGTGGCCAGATCGTCGGGCGCGGTCCCGGCCTCGATCTCGCCCATGCGCTGCGCCGTCAGCTGCGTGATCAGCGCGCGGATGGTGCGAGCGGTCTCTCGCGTTTTCCGGCGATGAAAGCGCGGAAACCAGCGCGGCAGCGGCACAAAGGCCGCAAGGTTCAGCACCGGCTGCGTGCGCTGATGCGCCTTGAACTGCTCGAACACCTCGCTTGCCGTCGCGTTCTCGATCGGGATCGAGAACAGCGTGCGAAAGATCACGTCGGCGGCGGCGTGGCTGGTCTGCGGCTCGATATCGCGCGGGGTGCCATCGGCCAAGGGCGCAAGCCGCGCCACCGCACCCTGCCCGGCCATGACCATCGCCGCAAAGGTATCGCGCAGCCGCCCGCCCTCGAAGGCCGGGTCGATGATGCGCCGCTGCCGTTTCCATGTCTCGCCATTGGTGACGAACACCGACTGCCCCAGAAGCGGCCGCAACCCTTCGGACACACGCGTGGATTTCGGAAAATCATCAGGCCGCGCGCGCAACACCAGATCGACGAGGTCGGGCTGATTGCAGAGATAGGAGCGAAAGAACGGCGTGCGAAACTCGGCCATCCACGCGCGGTAGAGCCGCGCGGGCTGCGCCGAGAGAAGATCGGCCCGAAAGAGCCGCATGTAGCGCCACAATGACACCCGATCCGGCCGCGCGGGGGGCTTGGGCGGTGTCATGGCACAAGGCTCGTATAGCCCGAGGTGGCCCGCTCGATCCGGCTTTTGGACGGGGGCCGCCCGGTGAAGCGCTGCGCGAGGGTGTGCGGCCCGGCGGTGATCCGGAAATAGTCGTAATCCTTGGGCCGGTCAAAGGCGCAAAGATATTGAAAATGCAGCCGAAAAAACCGCCAGCGGAGGGCGCGCCACCGCTCGGGACTCAAGCTTTGGGTGAACGCCGCCGAGATCACCAGCGGCCAGCGCTTGCCCTCGGGCGCGACGCCACTCACGCTGACCGGATCGCAGAGCGCGAAGGCACAGCCATCGCCCGGCGCGGTCACGTCGAGCCAGAAAAGCTCTTCGCGCGTGCTCAGATAGGCCAGATCGGCGCGCAACCGGTGCGCGCGCGGCAGGAAAGACACCATCGGCACCACCTGCCCGAGACTGAGAAACGACAGCGCGGGGCCGTTCGCGGGCACACCGCCCGCGCGGATCAGATCGGCGAGGATCGACACACCCAAATGCGCGCCCGAAGAATGCCCAACGACCAAGACTTCGTCGCATTCTCCTTGCAACGCTTGCGCAATCTCGGCGGTGAACTCGGCCATCCGCGCCTCCAACTCCGGCGGGTTGCCCCCCAGATGCCGCGCGGAATAGGCGTAGTCATGCATCAGGTAATAGGCAAAGAACCGGCCATCCATCCGCCGGAACCATTCGAGGATGAGCGGCACCACCACCAGCCCGCCCCAGGCCGCCAGCGGATGCAGCAGGGCGAGGACGTGCCCCAAAACCCACGCCGCCAGCAGCGCCAGACCAAGCTGCGCCAACAGAAACCCAACCGGATAAAGCGCCGCAATCACCGGACCTTTGCGCAACCGCATCAGCCGAAACAGCGCGCCGGTGCCGATATAGGTGGCGGCGGTGCGGATCAGTTGGCCATATGTCGCAAGAATGCCTTGGTCCATGCTGTGCTTGACGATGTCGGACCAGACCAGCACCTCGACTTGGGCATCCACCTCGGCCCCATCCATGAATGCCCGCACACCCCAGCCGAACCGTGCCTTGGCCTTGCTCGGCAAGAGACTGATTTCATATCCTGAAATATCCGCCTGCGCGGCGCTTTCCTTGCGATAAAGCTCGCGGTAGCGGCGCGGCGGGATCGGATCGTAGCCCGGAATGTAAAACACGCGCCTGCGGCGCACAGGGGCGTTAACTGGGGCGTTGCTGCTCATGACCAACCTCTTGTCGGCCAGAGCCTAGCGCGGAAATCGGGCGAGCGTAAGGCGTTATCCGAGCACGGCGAGGGCCGGGAACGTCTCCAGCAGCCAGAAGGAAAAGGCCGAAAACCCGCCGGTCAGCATCAACAAGCCAATGGTCCACAAAAGCAGGCCCATCACCCGCTCGATCTGCTCCATATGGCGTTTCATCCAGCCCATAAGCCCGGTCAGACGCGGCAAGAAGGCGGCGACGAGGAGGAATGGAACACCAAGACCGATTGCATAGACCGCCAGAAGCGTTGTGCCACGCGTTACATTCGCCTCGGAGGCCGCAAGCGACAGGATAGCGCCCAGTTGCGGGCCGATGCAGGGCGTCCAGCCGAATGCAAAGGCGAGACCGAGAATATAGGCACCAAAAGACGACCCCCCCCGATCCCCGGCATCGAGACGCGCTTCGCGATCCAGAAAGCCAATCCGGTAGACACCGACAAAATGCGCCCCGAACGCCATCACAAGAACGCCCGCAATGGTATTGAACCAGCTTTGATATTGCAGGAACACCGTGCCGATGGCCGATGCCGTGAAGCCAAGAAAGAGAAACACCGTCGACAGGCCGAGAACAAAAAACAGGGCGGGTACGATCGCACGCCCCCGGCTGGATGCATCATCGGACAGATCATTCAGGCTGACACCGCTCATATACGCCAGATAGGGTGGCACAATCGGTAACACACAGGGGCTGAGAAATGAGATGATCCCGGCTGCCAAAGCCACAAACATGGCGGGCAGCAGTGTGGCGTCTATGATTTCGATTCCGAACATTGCGCAGACATAGCCCGGATGACGGGCCTCGTCACCCGGCAATGCGTCACATCCCTGTGGACAGGTGGTCACAAGGCCGCTATCTCACGCAACATGACCCCGAATGACACTCTGGATGCCTGCGGCCTGCTGTGCCCCCTCCCCGTCCTCAAGCTGCGCAAGCGGTTGAAGTCGTTGAGTATTGGCGAGACTATAACGGTTCAGGCCGATGATCCGGCAGCCGTGATTGACGTGCCGCATTTCTGCGCTGAAGCGGGGCAGGAATTGCTCTCGGCGACCGAGGCCAACGGCATTCAAACCTATGTGATCCGCCGAACCGTATAAGACCACCAAAAGAAATCACCGCGCGCCGGATTGCGGCACGCGGTGATCTGGGTCTTGTGGTCACGCGCCTCAGAAGGACGCGTGCGCGAGACGCTTACCCCAGAGACCACCAGCCACGACGCTTGGGCTTGCTCACGGGTTCACTTTCGGGAGCCTCGGCAGCAGGTTCCGGCGTTGGTGCCGGGGCCGACTCCGGGGGTGTCTCGGCGACCGGCGCGGGCGCAAGTTCGGTCGCGTCCTCGCTCTCCCGAGACGGCGTGGGCTCTTCTGTCGCGGGCGGCGCGCTCTGCTCGGCCGGCATCGGATCGGAGGTGACCGTCTCCTCCTTGACCGGCTCAGTGGTCGTGTCCTCTGTGGCTGCGGCCTCGGTGGGGGCGGCCTCGGTGGGGGCGGCCTCAGCCGCGTCCGGCTCTTTCTTCTTGCGCGGCGCGCGGGTGCGCTTGGGCTTGGGTTTCTCCTCGGCCTTGGCCTCGTCGGCCTCCGCCTTGGGCTCGGCCTCGGCCAATTCCGGCTCTTTCTTCTTGCGCGGCGCACGGGTGCGCTTGGGCTTGGGCTTGGGCTGTTCTTCGGCTTTCGGCTCTTCCGTGACAGCGTTGGCCTCGGGCGAATCGGCCTCGGCGCTCACTTCGGTCTTGGGCGCATTCTCTTGCGCATCACCGTTGCCCTCAGCGCCATTATTCTCTTCAGAGCCGTTTCCATCAGCCCCGTTACCGCCCGATTTGGGCTTGCGCCGACGGCTGCGACGGCGACGGCTTTTCTTGGGCTTGTCCTGCCCATCTCCGCCAGTCTCCGACGCGGCCGGGGCCTCCGACGCCTCGTCCTGTTCGCTGTCGGCGTCGCTCTCGTCGTCGATATCGCTCATCAGTGTCGAACTGGCCGATACGAATTGCGCTGGCGGAGCCTCGGGGACATTGCGGGTCGCGGTCTTGAATTTCTCCATCGTGAAATCGGGGCTGACCAGCGTGTGATCGCCTTCGATCCGAACCGAAAGACCATAGCGCGCCTCGATTTGGGCCACGTGCTCGCGTTTTTGGTTCATGAGGTAGTTGGCGATGCCAACCGGACATTTGAGAAGCACTTCGCGCGAGCGGCGACGCACGCCTTCTTCTTCGATCTGGCGCAGGATCGACAGCGCAAGGTTGTCATCCGAGCGGATCAGGCCGGTGCCATGGCACGCCGGGCATGGCTGCGTCGTCGCCTCGATCATACCGGGGCGCAGGCGTTGGCGCGACATCTCCATCAGGCCAAAACCCGATATGCGGCCCACCTGGATGCGGGCGCGATCGGTCTTGAGGCGCTCCTTCATCCGCTTTTCGACAGCGGCATTATTGCGCCGTTCGTCCATGTCGATAAAGTCGATCACGATCAGCCCGGCAAGGTCGCGCAGGCGCAACTGGCGGGCGACCTCGTCGGCGGCCTCGAGGTTGGTCTTGGTCGCGGTTTCCTCGATCGAACCTTCCTTGGTGGCACGGCCGGAGTTGACGTCGATGGCAACAAGCGCTTCGGTCACGCCGATCACGATATAACCGCCGGATTTGAGCTGTACCGTCGGATTGAACATGCCACTGAGGTAACTTTCGACCTGATGGCGGGCGAAGAGCGGCTGTTGATCGACGTAATGCTTCACGTTCTTGGCATGGGACGGCATGATCATCTTCATGAAGTCCTTGGCGATGCGATACCCCCGCTCGCCCTCGACCAGAACCTCGTCGATCTCGCGATTGTAGAGGTCACGAATCGAACGTTTGATAAGATCACCTTCTTCGTAGATTTTTGCCGGCGCGATGGATTTCAGCGTGAGTTCGCGGATCTGCTCCCACAGGCGCTGCAAATATTCGTAATCGCGCTTGATCTCGGCCTTGGTCCGCTTGGCCCCCGCCGTGCGCACAATAAGCCCGGCACCGCGCGGCACGTCGATCTCGCTGGCGATTTCCTTGAGCTTCTTGCGGTCGGCGGCGTTGGTGATCTTGCGGCTGATGCCACCACCACGCGCCGTGTTGGGCATGAGAACACAATACCGGCCCGCCAGAGAAAGATACGTGGTGAGCGCCGCGCCCTTGTTGCCGCGCTCTTCCTTGACGACCTGCACCAACAGGATCTGTCGGACTTTGATGACTTCCTGGATCTTGTAGCGGCGCGGGCGGGGTTTGCGGACCGGGCGAATATCTTCGCTATCGTCCTCATCGGCGACCGATTCGATGCTGTCGTCATGCGTGGAATGGTCGCGCGTAGAGGTCTCGGCATCTTCCTCCTCGGACTCCGCAGGGCTTGCCTCGGCTGCCGTCCCGGAGTCACCGCCCACATCAGGGGCCGCACGCTCGGCCGTATCTTCGACCGGTTCCTCAACAGGTGTTTCGGAAACGCGCTCCATCGGCGACGACCCCTCGTCAGGCGTCACATCGGTATCGGAGCGTTCATCGTCGTCCGTATCGAGGTCAATGGTTTCCATCCCTGAAATGTCAGTGCTGGCCACCGCATCATCAGAGTTGGTCTTTTCTGCCTGCGTCTTGGACCGCGAACGCGAGCGAGACCGAGACGGTTTGCGCTTGGGCTTTTCGTCCTCGTCCTTTTGCGCTTCGGCAAAAGCTTCTTCTTCGGCCATCAACGCTTCGCGATCGGCGACCGGGATCTGATAGTAATCGGGGTGTATTTCCGAAAAGGCGAGGAAGCCGTGGCGGTTTCCGCCATAATCCACAAATGCCGCCTGCAGAGACGGTTCGACCCGCGTTACCTTGGCGAGGTAGATGTTGCCAGCGAGCTGGCGCTTGTTCTCGGATTCGAAGTCGAATTCCTCGACCTTGTTTCCGTCAACCACCACGACGCGGGTCTCTTCCGCGTGGGTGGCATCGATGAGCATTTTCTTAGCCATGTTTTCCGATTGCATCGCGGCGCGGCAGCCGGCCCCGGGGGAGCGGCGCGTTGCGGCAAATGTCTGATAAGGGCGATGGCGGGCGCACAGCAATGGGTGCCGGTTGCGGCCCCTGCTCTGACGTTGTGTTGTCTCGCGCGCTTCATCGCGGTTCTTCTTCTCCGGTGCCGCGAAAGCGGTACCAATTCAGGGCCTGAGCGTCGGTTGACAGGGCGCAGGCTTGTATGCGGCCCCCTTTGAGCGGGGTCCAATCGGTCTGTTCAGCCGTGTCGGATATCATCCTGACCGAAGTCTGAAACAGCGAATCTCTTTTGGTGCGGGACGGTTCCATCCCTTTTCCATGAGATCACACTAAAGCGTCCGACGCGCCAATGACAATGGTCAAAATGAAATTGGCCGCCATGTGCCTCAAAGATAGTCAGACCTTTGAAGCGCATATTTGGCCATTTTCTCGTTCAATGTGCGACGCGGCAGGCACAGTTCATCCATTACAGCGGCAATGGACCCCTTGTGGCGACGCATCGTGTTGTCGATGAGCATCCGCTCGAACGCCTCGACGTATTCCTTGAGCGGCTTGCCCTCGGTGGTCATGACCGGCTGCATATCCTGATGATCGGACATCAGAAGCGATGTGATCGTCCCTGAGCCACGACGGGCCTGAAGCACCGCGCGCTCCGCCATGTTGAAAAGCTGCCGCACATTGCCCGGCCAAGGGGCCTGCAACAACTGCGTCGCCTCCTGTGCGCTGACCGGGGGCGCGTCACAGCCGTAGTCATCCGCAAATTGCTCGGTAAACCTGGTGAACAGCGTCAGGATATCCTCGCCACGGCTACGCAGCGGCGGCACGGTGATACGCAGGCTGGCCAACCGGTAAAACAGATCGGAGCGTAGCGCATCCTCGCAGGTATGTCCCTCGTTCTGCATATTGGAGATGGCAACGATGCGGGTCTCTGGCGGGCTTCCCTCGGAATTCACGAAGGTCAGCAGACGGGCTTGTGCCGCCTCGCTCAGCGCCTCGATATCTTCGAGCACGAGCGTGCCGCCGCGCGCCTCCTCGACCGCCGGCAGACGGCTGTCCTCGGGCTGCATCGGACCGAACAGCCGCTTGATGAGAGCATCCTCATCATGGGCCTCGCAGGCAATCGAGACAAAGCGCTTGCCGGCCCGTGCGCCCGCCGCATGCAGCGCATGCGCCACGAGCGTCTTGCCGGTACCGGTCTCGCCCTCGATCAGCACATGGCCATCCGCCTGCCCGAGATCCAGAATGTCCTCGCGCAGACGCTCCATCGCCGGGCTGGTGCCAATCAGCTTTTTCATCAGCTGGCCGCCATCGGACAGCTCCTTGCGCAGCGCGCGCGCATCGAGCGTCATGCGCCTCGCATGCGCCGCCTTTTTGGCCAGCTCGGTCATGCGATCCGGATTGAACGGCTTTTCCAGAAAGTCGAATGCGCCAATGCGCATCGCCTCGACCGCCATCGGAACGTCGCCATGCCCGGTGATCATGATCACGGGAAGCGAACTATCAGCGCCCATCAGTTTCTTGAGAAACTGCATGCCATCCATGCCCGGCATCTTGATGTCGGTCACGACAATGCCGGGATAGTCCTGGCCCAGGGCCTTTAGCGCATCCTCGGCCGAGGGAAACGCCTCGGTTTCATAGCCCGACAGTGCCAGCCACTGGCTGATCGACTGGCGCATGTCTTTCTCATCGTCGACGATGGCGATTTTCATGGCTGATGGCATCTTGTTATCACTCCGCTGCACGGGTCTCTTCTGGCAATATGGGAAGCTGCATCTCGAATACAGCCCCCCCATCGGGCGCATTGCGCGCCATGAGACGTCCGCCAAGGTCGTTCACGATCCCCGAGGAAATGGCAAGCCCCAGACCGACGCCATCCCCGGGTTGCTTGGTGGTGTAGAACGGCTCGAACAGGTTCTTGAAATCGCCAATACCGTGCCCGTTGTCGCGCACCGTCAGGACCGCCGTCTCGCCTGCCGCCAGAAGGATGTCGATATTGGCATCCGCCACTGTCTCGGTCGCGTCGATGGCGTTGCGCAGGAGATTGATGATCACCTGCTCCACGCGGACCCGGTCGCCCATGATCATGACGGGCTCGGCTGGCAGCGTGCGCGTGATCGTGACTTTGCGCTGACGCAATTGCGGCTCCATCATCGCCAACGCCGAGGCGACGGCATCGCCCATGTTTACAGGCGAAAACGTATCGCCCGAGTGGCGCGCATAGGATTTGAGCTGCTTGGTGATGGCGCCCATCCGCTCGATCAGATCGTCGATCCGCTGAAACGCCGAGAGCGCCTCGTCAGGCCGGTTGCGGGACAGCAGAAGCCGCGCGCCCGCAAGATAGGTTTTCATCGCCGCAAGCGGCTGATTCAACTCGTGGGAAACAGCCGCCGACATCTCGCCCAGAACCGCCAGCTTGGAGCTTTGCTGAATGGTCTGTTCGGCCTGCGCGAGGTTCTCCTGCACTCGCCTGCGCTCGGCGATTTCCCGCTGCAACCGGGCGTTCAATGCGCGAAGCTCTGCCGACTCACGCTGGAAAAGCGCCATGCGCAGCGCCGCTTTGCGGTTGAGGAAGTAGAACGCAAGCGCCAGAAGAATCGCGAATCCCATGATCTCCAGAGCAAGGTAACCGTTTACCTTGTCGCGCACCGCCGTGTAGGTCGTGAAGCTTGCAATACGCCAGCCACGGAACGCCACCCGGCCCTCGACCCGCATCACCGCCTCACCGCGCACATAGGCATCCGCCGGAAGCGCGGTCCAGTCCGAGGTGGCCTGTAGCGCGCGCTGAATGGCACTGCTCGCGGGCTCACGGGCCAGCGCCTCGGTCTCGGTCAGACCACGCCAGCGCGGCTCTGTCGCGAGGATGATCCGCCCTTCGGTATCGGTGACCATGACGGCATCCGATATCCCTGCCCAGGCTCTTTCATATTTGCGCAGGTCGACCTCGACCAGGATAACCCCCAACACGCCGTTCTGCGTCTCGATCCGTCGCGAGTAGTAAAAGTTGAATTGCCCGGTATCCTGCCGCAAAACCGAGAATACCGTATCCCGCGAGCGCAGTGCGTCAACAAAGTACGCCGCCTGTTTATGGGTCTCCCCGAGGCGCACGCGCTCTGTTGCCGCAACCGCGCGTCCATCCTTGTCGAGCAGCGTCAGCGCGGCCGCCCCGATCTCTTCGACAAACGAAATCAACCGCTGTGTGGATTGCGCATAGTCTTGCGTGTTGAGCGCCGAAATCAGTGCCGGATCACGCGCAAGGAGCTGGGGAACGATGGCATTCTGCCTGAGTTCCGACAGCAGGTTGCCGGAATATAAAACGAGACGCAATTCAGCCCGGTTTCGGGTATTTTCTGTAAATCTGTCTGTCAGCAGGCGGTGCGTCGTGACAACGACGACCACCGCGATGATGAAGAGCAAGACCAGCAAAAGCCTCGCACGCCATGATATGGTGCGCATGCGCGGGGCGTTGGGCTGTGTCGTGGTCAGGCTCATTATCAGAGTTTAGGCCGACCGGCCCCAGCCCTCAAGCCTTCAGCGTGCCCCGCCCTCACGCGTCGGCAAGCTCTTGCACCAACCCTTCGAACATCGCCGCCCCGTCGGTGCCGCCATGCAAGGGCTCGGCCATGCGTTCGGGATGCGGCATCATGCCGAGCACGCGGCGGTTCTCCGAGAGGATCCCGGCAATGTCGCGGGCCGATCCATTGGGGTTTGCAGCATAGGTGAAGGCGATGCGATCCTCGCCTGCCAGACGGTCGAGCGTGGCCTCGTCGGCAAAGTAATTACCGTCATGGTGGGCCACTGGCACGGTGATGGTGTTGCCGTCCTTGTAGCTTTGGGTGAACGCGCTCTGATTGGTGGTGACATGCAGGTCCACCGGCTTGCACACATATTTCAGCCCCGCATTGCGCAACAGCGCGCCGGGCAGGATGCCGGTCTCGGTCAGGATTTGAAAACCGTTGCAGACCCCGAGGACGTAGCCGCCCTTGTCGGCATGGGCCATGACCGACCGGCAGATCGGCGAATTGGCGGCGATCGCGCCGCAGCGCAGATAATCACCATAGGAAAAGCCCCCCGGCACGCCGATGATATCGACGTCGTCGGGAAGCGATGTGTCCTTATGCCAGACCATCGAGACCCGCGCGCCCGCGCGTTCGAACGCCACGGCAAGGTCGCGGTCGCAATTGGAGCCGGGGAAGACGATGACGGCGGCATGCATGGCAAGGACCCTCTCTTGGTGCTGTGGCGATGCTCTAGCGCGGCGGCGCGGGCTTGTCCATGCGTGGTGCGGCGCACGGGCCTGCGGGCGCGTCTTTTCCAAGGGAGATCACGCGAGGGGCACGCGTTTCGAATGGCATGGGGTGGAGGTTAGAGTTCAGCACAAATGCGCGGAATCAAGGTGCCGCAGGCACCGCCGCGCAGCGCCCGACCGCCCCCTCGGGCGGGCGCTTTTGCAAAGTTTCAAGCCATTGAAAATACGGACGTGTTTGGCTGGCATAAAGTGCGGTCCACCGAGGTTTCTGCGCCCACCCGGCGGTCAGGCACCGCGCGGCTTGTCTCTGAAACCGCCAACGCAGCTCAAGGCCAGTCGCGACACCAGCCGCAAGACCTGCGACCGCCTCTCAGGCCAGCTCCACCGTGTAACTCTCGATCACGGTATTGGCGAGCAGCTTCTCACACATTTCGGTAACGACGGCCTCCGCCTTGGCCTCATCCGTTTCCGCGAGTTCAAGCTCGATCACCTTGCCCTGCCGCACCCCTTCTACGCCTGAAAACCCGAGCGATCCGAGCGCGTGGTGCACCGCCTCGCCCTGAGGATCTAGAACGCCGTTTTTCAGCATGACATGCACGCGTGCCTTCATCGGTCTGGTCCCTTTCAGTTGATCAGCGTCGGGCGGGTGACATGGGTGTTCGACTTGGGCATGACGCCCAGACGGGTCGCGACCTCGGTATAGGCATCCGTAAGCGACCCAAGGTCACGGCGAAACACGTCCTTGTCGAGTTTCTGCCCGGTTTCGATATCCCACAACCGGCAGCTGTCGGGGCTGATCTCATCGGCCACGATCAGGCGTTGGAAATCACCGTCATAAACACGGCCCACCTCGATCTTGAAATCGACGAGCTTGATGCCCACGCCGAACATCACACCGGCCATGAAATCGTTGACCCGCAGCGCAAGGCTGAGAATGTCGTCCATGTCCTGCTGGCTGGCCCAGCCGAAGGCGGCGATATGCTCTTCGGTCACGAGCGGATCACCCAGCTTGTCGTCCTTGAGGCAGTATTCGACGATCGGGCGTGGCAGTTGCGTGCCCTCCTCGATGCCGAGCCGCTTGGCCATGGACCCGGCGGCATAGTTGCGCACGATCACCTCGAGCGGCACGATTTCACAAGCGCGCACCAGCTGTTCGCGCATGTTCACCCGCTTGATGAAATGCGTCGGCACTCCGATATTGTTGAGCCCGGTCATGAAATATTCCGAGAGCATGTTGTTGAGCACGCCCTTGCCCTCGATGGTGGCCTTCTTCTCGGCATTGAATGCCGTGGCGTCATCCTTGAAATACTGGATGATCGTGCCCGGCTCGGGCCCTTCATAGAGCGTCTTGGCCTTGCCTTCGTAAATTTTCTTGCGCCGCGCCATGATAACTCCGTCGCTGAGGGTGAGGGCGTGGGTCCGCCCATGCCGATGCGCTCTCATAGTGCATGGGCCAACACGTCGCAAGATGGCGTTGGGCCTTGCCCTTTCGTTCGACAGATTGCATATCGGGTGCAACGGCAACGCATGCAAGGGGACCGGCCGATGACCACCTTTGACGACCGCGAGAGCGCATTCGAGAACAAATTCGCCCATGACGAGGAAATGAAGTTCCGTGCCGAGGCGCGGCGCAACAAGCTTTTGGGCCTTTGGGCGGCCGAATTGATGGGCAAGGCAGGCGAGGACGCCGATGCCTATGCCCGCGAGGTCGTTAAGGCCGATTTCGAAGAAGCCGGTCACGAGGACGTGGTGCGCAAGGTCGCGGGCGATCTTGGCGACATCGCTGACGCCGACACGATCCGCGCCAAGATGGCAGAACTTCTCAAGATCGCCAAGGATCAGCTCGTCAAAGAGCTCTGATCCGATTCGGCCCTGGCGACTGGGCGCGCCGCTGCGTGCCCTTTCCGCGTAGCGCGCGGCCAAAACAAACGCGCCTCATCATTTGCATGAAAATTATGAGTTTGCGTAGCGCAGCAACAGGTGCGACATCTGCGCGCTCACAAATGTGGAATAAAGAGCAATGACCAACGCCCTCACCAAACTCATGGCCTCGCGTGACTGGATCCTTGCCGACGGTGCTACGGGCACGAATTTGTTCAACATGGGTCTGCAATCGGGGGACGCGCCCGAGATGTGGAACGAGCAGCACCCCGAGCGCATCGAACGGCTCTACCGCGAGGCGGTGGATGCGGGCAGCGATCTGTTTCTCACCAATTCCTTTGGTGGCAACGCGGCACGTCTGAAATTGCATGGTGCACAAAAGCGCGCACGCGAATTGTCGCGTATTTCCGCCGAAATCGGTCGCGAGGTGGCGGATCGCTACGACCGCCCGGTGATCGTTGCGGGATCTGTTGGGCCGACAGGCGAGATCATGGCCCCGATGGGTGCGCTGACACATGAGCTGGCCGTCGAGATCTTTCACGAGCAGGCCGAGGGGCTCAAGGAAGGCGGGGCCGACGTGCTCTGGCTCGAGACAATCTCCGCTCAAGAAGAATACAAGGCCGCGGCCGAGGCATTCAAGCTGGCCGACATGCCGTGGTGCGGCACCATGAGCTTTGATACGGCGGGCCGCACGATGATGGGCCTCACCTCCGCCGACATGGCGACGATGGTGGAAAAGCTGGGCAATCCCCCGCTGGCCTTTGGTGCCAATTGCGGCGTGGGCGCCTCGGATCTCTTGCGCACTGTCCTTGGATTTGTCGCGCAGGGTACGGAGCGGCCGATCATCGCCAAGGGCAACGCGGGCATCCCCAAGTATCACGACGGACATATCCACTACGACGGGACGCCCGATCTGATGGCGGAATACGCGGTTCTCGCACGCGACGCAGGGGCCACGATCATCGGCGGGTGCTGTGGCACCATGCCCGAGCACCTCTCCAAGATGCGCGCAGCACTGGAGGAGCAGCCCAAGGGCCCGCGCCCGAGCCTCGATCAGATCACCGATGCCTTGGGGGCGTTTTCCTCCGCAGTCGACGGCACCGGGGACGATGCGCCGGCACCGCGCAGAACACGCCGCAGACGGGCCTGATCGGCCCCAGACACCGGACGGCAACACAGGTGATGATGACCCTCTCAGCGTGACGCGAACTAAGTACGCGGAGTGAACGGCGCCATTCCGGCACGTCATCCACGACAGATCGGTACAAAAAAGGCCGCTGCTCCAAATGCGCTGCGGCCTTTTCCGATTACAGCGTTTCGACTTTTCCTTGAAACAGTCGTAACGCTGTAATTCGTTGTTTTTGCGCAATTTCAAACCGAAAAAGTCTATCAACTTTTTCTGAAATTGCTTTAAAGTGCGGTCGCGAGGGCGGACGCCATGCGCCCGCCCTCGCCGCGCCATCAGGCGAACATGAAATCGGCGTCGGTCAGGCTCTCTGACGCCACGCCTTCCAGCAGGATCGTGTGCCCATCGACATCGACTTGCGCCGTCGTCACACCATCCGAGCCGGCATCGGAAATCTGCAACGCATCGAACCCGCCGGTCACACCACGCAAGACAAGCGTTTCATCCCCTGCCACGAAATCCGTGATGACATCGGTCTCACCGTCATTGATCTCGTTGAAGACAAAGACATCCGTCCCGCGACCGCCTGACATCACGTCGTCGCCGCTACCGCCATTCAAACGGTCGTCGCCATCATTGCCATGCAGCATGTCGGCGCCCGCGCCGCCCGCGACAAAATCGTTACCGTCGCCACCGGACGCATGGTCATCACCGACACCGGCACCGATCATGTCATCCCCGGCGCCGCCTTCGACAGTGTCGTTACCGCCGCCGCCGCCAAGACTGTCATCGTCTGCACCGCCGCGCACCGCATCGTCACCGTTGCCGCCGCCCATCGTGTCAGCACCTGCGGCGCCCTGCACGTCATCGGCGCCATCGCCGCCGTTGACAACATCGTCTCCGGCCCCGCCGTCAAGAGTGTCGTCTCCAACGCCGCCGCCCATCATGTCGTCGCCGCCGTCACCAGACAGCACGTCATTGCCAAGGCCACCACCGATCTGGTCGTTCCCGGCACCGCCCGATGCCTCGTCATTCCCATCAGAGGCGGCGATATTGTCATCCCCTGCCCCGCCGAAAATAACGTCGTCGCCAACGCGGCCAAGCAAGGCGTCATTGCCATCACCACCGTTCAGGACGTCGTTGCCCGAGGCACCGTCGAGGCGGTCATCGCCCGCGCCGCCCCGGATCGCATCCGATCCGATACCGCCCAAGGCTGTCTCGCCACCATCGCCCAGCATCACGGTTTCACCGGCGCGCGCGCTCAGGTCTTCCAGAATGTCACGCGCGTTCTCAAGCGTGGTTTGCTCGATCTCTCCCGCCGCAGCAGGCAGGATCGGGACAAAACCATCCTGCTCACCATTGACTTCGCCTTCGGTTCCGGCCCCGACCCCACTGGGCACCGACACACCATGCAAGACGATTTCACGCAGGTTGAGCGGCAAGAGGTCCGCACCCTCGTAATCTGTCATGCTGACCGGGCTAAAGAAATTCGACGCATCATTGAGGTCGAAATTCTGCACATAGGTGAACTTGCCATCCTCGTCGGTCATGGGCGCGTTGCCCTCGGAGTCGGTGAGCGTCAAAATAATGTCGCCATAGTTTGGCAATCCTTCGAGCACCTCGACCACTCCGTCACGGTCCGCATCCGCGCTGATATCGGGGGTTTTCGAATCCGCCGGATTGCCCTCCATGTCAAACAAACCGTGGATGTGCTGTGGAACGGGTTGATTTGGCTCCATACCCTCTACCGAGATAGCGATGTTCACATAACGCGCGCCACTCTCCTCGGTTGGGCCGACCGCCACCAGAGCACCCCCTGTCACACCCGAATTGTTGAGTGTTGCCAAGTCAACGCTGAAGACGGAGTCGGCCAGATTCAGGAAGGCGTCATATGATGAAAAGTCGTTTCCGAGATGTGCCATTATAGTTCCTCCAATTAGTGTTACGCGACACCAGTCACGCGACAAAAGCTGAAGGAGTTTCGTTGCCCGGCTAAAAAATTCGCTGACCTGAGATCAGAGATTTGATTTAATTAAATTATTTTCCCAACTGCACCTTGATCGCATTACAGCAGCGACAGCTGATCACCCGTCTCGAAGGGAACATGAAAGAGGTCGCGCCGCAGATCCGCGGACCCCACATCGAGCCCCGTGCGCCGCGCCGCCAGATCAAAACGCCGGGCAATCATCCGCGCGAACACCCCCTCCCCGCGCATTCGCCGATGCCAGTCGGCTGAATAGTCCTTGCCGCCATGCATCTCGCGCAGCCGGTTCATCACCCGGCCCGCGCGGTCCGGGTAATGGATGGCGAGCCATTCCCGGAACAGCCCCGACACCTCGCGCGGCAGGCGCAGCATGATCCAGCTTGCGGCCCCCGCCCCGGCGTCTTTCGCGGCCTCCAAGATCGCCTCGATCTCGTGATCGCTCAGCCCGGGAATGACCGGCGACACCATCACCCGCACCGGCACTCCGGCCGCGCTCAGCCGCCGGATCACCGCCAGACGCCGCGTGGGCGACGGCGCGCGCGGCTCTAATAGCCGCGCCAGCCGGTCATCCAGTGTCGTCACCGAAATCCCCACCTTCGCCAGCCCCCGCGCCGCCATATCCGACAGGATATCCAGATCCCGCTCGATCAGCGTGCCCTTGGTCACGACCGCCACCGGATGGTTGAACCGTGACAGCACCTCCAGACAGCGCCGGGTGATCGCAAACTCCCGCTCCACCGGCTGATAGGGATCGGTGTTGGTGCCGATGGCGATCGGCGCCACCCGGTAGCTGCGCGCGCGCAGCTCCGCCTCCAGCCGCGCAGGGGCCTCGGGCCGCGCGATCAGCCGGGTCTCGAAATCAAGCCCCGGCGACAGCCCCAGATACGCATGGCTGGGCCGCGCGAAACAGTAGACACAGCCATGTTCACAGCCGCGATAGGGGTTGATCGACCGGTCAAACGGCAGATCGGGCGAGCGGTTGTAGCTGATGATCCGGCGCGGCCGCTCTTCGGAGACATGCGTGCGCAGCACACGCTCCCCCTCGTCGCACTCCCAGCCATCCGCTTCATACCGCACGCCCTGCGCCTCGAAGCGACCCGCCGTGTTGCTCGCGGCACCGCGCGCCCTCGGGCGCAGATCATGGGGCAGACTCGGGTCATGGGTCATGCACAAAATATGGAACATAAAGGGAACATATGCAACAACACGATAATCGTCATGCCGATAATTCAGTCAAATCGCGCGCAAATCCCGACTATAGGTCGGTTGCGGCGCGACCAGCGTCGCAATTCGGAAAGTGGCGATGCGACAAATTGACGAAAGCTGCGCCAGACTTAACAACGATGCGCGCGCGCAGAGCAAGCAAGGATTTTCCCATGTCTGACGAAGAAGACGACATCATCCTCTCGGAACTGGACGACGAAGAACTTGTCCAGCAGATGTTCGACGACCTTTACGACGGCCTCAAGGAAGAGATTGAGGAAGGCGTCAACATCCTGCTGGAGCGCGGCTGGCAGCCCTACCAGATCCTGACCGAGGCGCTGGTGGGCGGCATGACCATCGTAGGCAAGGATTTCCGCGACGGCATCCTTTTCGTCCCCGAGGTGCTGCTGGCGGCCAACGCGATGAAGGGCGGCATGGCCATCCTCAAGCCGCTCTTGGCCGAGACCGGCGCGCCGCGCGTCGGCAAGATGGTGATCGGCACGGTCAAGGGCGACATCCACGACATCGGCAAGAACCTCGTGTCGATGATGATGGAGGGCGCGGGCTTCGAAGTGGTCGATCTCGGGATCAACAACCCGGTCGAGAACTATCTCGAGGCGCTGGAAACCGAAGAGCCCGACATCCTCGGCATGTCCGCCCTGCTGACCACAACGATGCCCTACATGAAGGTCGTGATCGACACGCTGATTGAACAGGGCAAGCGCGATGACTACGTCGTTCTCGTCGGCGGCGCACCGCTGAACGAGGAATTCGGCCGCGCCATCGGTGCCGACGCCTATTGCCGCGATGCCGCCGTCGCGGTGGAGACCGCCAAGGACTACATGGCGCGCAAGCACAACAAGCTGGCCGCCGGGTAAGCCCGGACCATCTGCCCTCATGCCTGAGGCGCGACGTGCTTGCCGATCCGCTCGGCAAGCACGTTTTCGTTTCAGGCGCAGGTGCAATCAACGCGCCGAAACCAGACGCATGACCGCCACCATGACGATGCCGTAAAGGACATGTCCAACCAGCGCGACCCAGGTGATGCCGCTGAAATTCAGAAAGAACGGCAGCCCGGCAATCGCCGTGATACCGCCGATCGCAAAGACCCAGAGGCCAAACCCGTAGACGGCCGACGGGATGAACCAGCCGGCCGATTGACCAAGAACCCGCGTCCAGATCGGGCGAAAGATGAACAGCCAGCCGACCGGATACCCGATCAGGCCGACAAGATAGAAATGCACGAAATAACCGGCGAAATCGCCATTGGGCAGGCCGAACGTCCCCAGCAGGCTTTTGGCCAGGCCATGCGGCGACAGGTTGGCAAAACCGAGCGCGGGGCTCAGAATCTGGCCCCAAAGATCGAAGGCGGCGGTCGCGAAAAAGCCGGCGATGAACATCAGACCAAGGATCTGGGCAAATCCGGGGGCGAGTGCGGGGGTATGGTCGGTTGACGTGGTCATTCGGCTATGTCCTTGGTTGAGGCTAAACGGTGATCGTGACGCGCAGGTGTCGTCTCATCGCCGAATGCGCAATGAATGCTGCAAGCATGACACGAAAAGGTCAAAGCACGTGACTGATAACGACCAGAGCATGCCCGCCACGGCCACGCTGACCACGCAGGGGCTCGCCCCCGCGGGGCACGGCTCCATCCTGCTCATCGCCTGCGGCGCGCTCGCCCATGAAATCCTCGCGCTCAAGCAGCTCAATGGCTGGGACCACATGGACCTGCAATGCCTGCCCGCCAAGCTGCACCTTTATCCCGACCAGATCACCGCAGAGGTGGAAAAGGCCGTGGCGGCACACCGCGCGGACTATGACCGCATCTTCGTGGTCTATGCCGATTGCGGCACCGGCGGCCAGCTACAGGCCAAATGCGCAGACCTCGGCGTCGAGATGGTGGCGGGCCCGCATTGCTATGCATTCTTCGAAGGCGTTGACGAGTTCGCCGCACATGACGACGAGATCACGGCCTTTTATCTCACCGATTTTCTGGTCCGGCAATTCGATGCCTTCGTGTGGAAACCGATGGGCCTCGACCGGCACCCTGAACTGCGTGACATGATCTTCGGCAATTATACCAAGCTGGTGTATCAGGCCCAGACTGACAACGCGGACCTGCGCGCAAAGGCCAAAGACTGTGCCGCTCGGCTCGGTCTGGACTACGAGTATCGCTTTACCGGCTACGGGGATCTCAAGACGTCTCTCGAAAAACAGGCGCTGAAATCCTGACCGGCTTTCATCTGGCTTGAAATACCTCGGGGGTTTGGGGGCTGGCCCCCAACCGCGGGCGGCGCGCGCCAGTCATGCAGCCTCGGAGGCGACGAGCCTGATCCGCTCGATCATTGCGCGCACACCGTTTGAACGTTGCGCGGAAAGGTGCTCGTCAAGTCCGAGGCGGGCCAACTCGCCGCCGGCATCGACGCGGCTCACGTCGGCCACGGGCACCTCGTTGTAGAGCGCGCGCAACACGGCGATGAGACCCCGCACGATCATCGCGTCGCTATCGCCGTCAAACGAGAATACGCCGGCTTCGATACGCGGATGCAACCAGACCTGGCTCGCACACCCGTCAACCTTGGTCGCCGGCACCTTGAGCGCATCATCAAGTGCCTCCATCGCGCGGCCACGGTCGATCACATAGCGATAGCGATCTTCCCAATCGTCAAGAAACTCGAAATCCTCGACAATCTCCTCAAAGGCTTGGGTTGCCATCTTGCACTCCTTATTTCTTGATGCAGACGTAGGGTGCGTCCTGAAAAAGGTCCACCCCTCGCTTGCACCTTTTCAAGCCGGGGCGGATAAGGTAGGCGGGTAGCGCGGCGAGAGGGGACACATAAGATGCAGCGGCGGGTTTTTCTTTCAATGGCGGCAATGTCCGTTCTGGCCGGTTGCGGTGGCGGATTTCGTCAGTCGCGCGCAAATCCGCGCAATTGGTTCGGACGCAGCCGCTCACGCCGCCGCGTGCCTCAAACACCGGCGGACAACAGCAATCCGCTGATTCCCGAACGTGAGGATTCCATCTTTCGTCGCAACCGCGAAAAAGTTTACGAGGGCACGCTCGTGGATCAGGTCGTCGAAACGGTCGTGGAGCGCACGAATGACGGCGGAATCATCCGCGTCTCCGGACAAACGCTGCGCCAAGGGGCCTATGACGTTCGGCTGGTCTCTGACACTGGCGGCGAGCCGGTCAATGGCACGCTTGAATACAAGCTGATGGCCATCCAGCCCGTGGACGAGCCACAGGGCGCCGCACGTGCGCGGACCGTTCAGGCAGCGGTCTTTGTGTCCTCGCAAACGCTGGACCGGGCGGACGTCGTCCGTGTCGTCGGGGCACGAAACGCACAGGTCAGCCGCCGTTGACCTGACACGCGGACGGTCGGCCCGCGTTGAAATACCCGCGATGGTCCCGGGCGCCTCGCGTGAGCCCGCTTACAGATCAACCGTCTCTACATCGTTGCCTTTCACCGCCAGCCCGACCTCGCCATTGCAAAGCCGCAGCGCATCGCTCCCGAACACGTCGAGCCGCCAGCCCCGCAGCGCCGCAAGATCGCGCCCGCCTGATGCCAGTTGATCGAGGTCGGCGGCACTTGCAATCAGCTTCGCCGCGACCCCGTAACTCTCGCTCTTGGCCTTGAGCAACACGCGCAACAGGTCTGCGAGTGCGGGATTGACCTGTGCGCGGGTGTCAATTTGTGCGGGACGGGGCATCTGGTCCGGGGGGCAATCCAGCCCTGCCTTCACGGCGGCCACGATACCATCCGCAATGTCCCCCTTGCGCGCCTCGCGCAGCAACAGCCGTGAGCGGCCCAGATCCTGAAGCGTCGCGGGTTTGGTCGAGGCAAGCTCGACCAGCGCATCGTCCTTGTAGACGCGGCTGCGCGGGATGTCGCGCGCTTGCGCAAAGCTTTCGCGGAACCGTGCCAACTCGCGCAGGAGCGAGAGAAATTTGGGCGATGTGTTGCGCGTCTTGATGCGGCGCCACGCCTCCTCGGGATCAGTGCGATAGGTGGCCGGATCGGTCAGGACGCGCAGCTCTTCGGCGACCCACTTGTCACGCCCGGTGCTCGCCAGTTTCTTGGCGAGAAACTCGTATATCCCGCGCAGGTGGGTCACATCGGCCAACGCATATGTTTTTTGCGCGTCGGTCAGCGGACGGCGCGACCAATCTGTAAAGCGCGATGTCTTGTCGAGGCTCTGTTTCGAGATCCGCTTGACGAGCGTCTCGTAGCCCACCTGCTCTCCGAAGCCACAGACCATCGCCGCCACCTGCGTGTCGAACATCGGCTCTGGTATTACCCCCGCATCGACGAAAAAGATCTCGAGATCCTGTCGCGCGGCGTGAAAGACCTTGACCACCGAGGTGTCGCGAAAAAGGTCATAAAGCGGCTCCAGCGACAGACCGTCCCCGGCCAGCGGATCCACCAGAACCGCATTTTCGTCATCCTTTCCGGGCACCGCCAACTGGATCAGACAGAGCTTGGAATAATAGGTTCTCTCGCGCAAAAACTCGGTATCGACGGTCACATAGGGGTGAGAACGCGCCATATCGCAAAATGCGGCCAGATCTTCGGTCGTGGTGATGGTTTTCATAAGGGGTATTCTTCGCTCTTGTCTTTCTTCGCCGATCCTGTCCCCCGAGCCCAGCTATAGACGAGATAGGAGAGAATGCAAATGCCGGGCTCAGGGCAGATAAACCGGCCTGCGGTCGCCTGCCGCGAAACGGCGCAGCACCTTTGGATAAAGCACATGTTCCTGCGCCAGAACCCGTGTGGCAAGGGTCTCAGGCGTTTCCCCCGGCTGCACCGGCAGCCGCGCCTGCCCGAGGATCGGACCATCGTCCAGCTCCGGTGTCACCTCGTGCACGGTGCACCCCGCCTCGGTCTCGCCTGCCGCAAGTGCGCGGGCATGGGTATCAAGCCCGCGATACTTGGGCAAAAGCGAGGGATGGATATTGATCATCCGCCCCGCCCAGGACATGACAAAACCCGCCGTCATCACCCGCATGAAACCGGCCAGGCAAATGATGTCGATGCCATATGGCACCATCCGCTCTGCGATCTCATGCTCAAACCGCGAGCGATCAGAGCCATAGACCCGATGATCGACCACCTCGGTCGCGATACCTTGCCCTGCGGCCCAATGAATGCCACCCGCATCGGCGCGGTTCGATAACACAAGAGCTGGCCGCGCCGGGTGGTCATCCGTCATGCTGGCCACGAGTGCACGCATGTTCGACCCGCCCCCCGACAGAAATATCGCGACCTGTTTTGTCACAGAAGGCGCCCTGTATACCCAACACCGTCACCGGCCGACACATGCCCCAAGCGACACACGGTTTCGCCTGCATCCTGCAACGCCGCCGCCACCGCGTCGGCGCGATCTGGGGCGACGACAACAACCATTCCGATGCCCGCATTGAACGTCTTGAGCAATTCCGCTTCCTGCATCCCGCCGGTTTCTGCCAACCAGCGGAACACCGGGGGGAGCGTCCATGCCCCAAGGTCGATCTCGGCTCCCAACCCTTCGGGCAAGACACGCGGCAGGTTCTCGGTCAATCCGCCGCCGGTGATATGCGCAAGGCCGTGAATGCCGCCCAACCCGAGCGCATTCAGGACCGGCCGAACGTAAAGGCGCGTTGGCGCAAGCAGGGCGGCCCCAAGGTTGCCCTCCGCAAACGGGCAGGCATCCTCCCATGTCAGACCGGACATCTCGACGATGCGGCGCACAAGGCTGTAGCCGTTGGAATGCACCCCGTCGGAGGCAAGGCCCAACAGCACATCGCCCTCGGCCACGCCTGCGGGCAATTCGGTACCGCGCTCCATCGCGCCCACGGCAAAACCCGCCAGATCGAAATCACCCGCCGGATACATGCCCGGCATCTCTGCCGTCTCACCGCCGATGAGCGCACAACCGGAGCCTTCGCAGCCGCGCGCGATACCTTCGATGATCCGCGTCGCCTGATCTAGCTCCAGCTTGCCAGTCGCGAAGTAGTCCAAGAAAAACAAAGGCTCGGCACCTTGGCAAATAAGATCATTGACGCACATGGCCACCAGGTCAACGCCAACGCCATCGACATGGCCGGTGTCGATCGCGATGCGCAGCTTGGTGCCCACGCCATCGGTTGCCGCGACCAGAACCGGATCGGAAAAACCGGCCGCCTTGAGATCGAACAGGCCGCCAAAGCCGCCCAGTCCAGACATGACCCCGGACCGCCGGGTACGTTTTGCAGCAGGCTTGATCCGCTCGACCAATGCGTTGCCCGCGTCGATATCGACACCCGCATCCGCATAAGTGATCCCGTTCCGTTGCTCGCTCATGGCCGCCCCCGTCTGGTGCATGTCAGGTGAATGCGCCACCGGTTAGCCGATTGAGCGACGCGGCGCAATCTCAAAGCCTTGACCCCACCCCGGCCGCGGCTTACGAGGAGGATCAGGTCGGGCCTGTAGCTCAATTGGTTAGAGCAGAGCGCTCATAACGCTTTGGTTGGGGGTTCGAGTCCCTCCAGGCCTACCAAACCCCATTTATTCCCCTTCTCCTCAATCGCTTGAGGATGTTTCGCGGTGAACCTTTGGGGCAGGAACGCGGCGCTTGGGAGGCCCTGGACAGATATGTCGCCCGAACCTCGCCGCGCGCATTCGCGGGATGGCGACGGCCAGGGTGCACGCAAGGTAGACCGCGTCGCATTCCGGCCCCGGACGAACCTGCGCCGTCGGCATCAGGCGCTATCGTGGTCGGTAAGGCATTCGCTGTGATCCCGTAAAACCTCAAGGATACGACAGTCGGCAACCCGGTTGCTATTGCACTCGGCTATCATCCGGCGCAGCTCGACCCGAAGCGCGTTGAGCCGGGCGATCCGCGCCTCCACCTCGCGCAATTGCCGCTGAGCAACCGCGTCCACGTCAGCACAAGAGCTTTCGGGGCTGTCGGACAAGTCCAGCAATTCGCGGATCGCCTCCAGGGAAAACCCAAGCTGTCGGGCGTGCCGTATAAAGGCAAGACGATCGAGATCTGCCACGCGATAGCGGCGTTGACCGCCTTCGGTTCTTTCGGGCTCGGGCATAAGACTGATCTGCTCGTAATAGCGGATCGTCTGAACTTTCGTTCCTGTTCGCTTCGCCAGTGTCCCTATCGTCAGCATTGAGCTCATCCTTTTGCACCTACAGAAACTGTAGGATGCAAGCGCAGACCGGGCAAGCAAACGGGCAAGAGAATTCTGCTGCCGCAGGGCTTGAACCTACAGTTGGTAGAGGTCCTATCTTAGCGACTCAACAGGCGCACACGGACCGGGAGAAGCCCGAGAATGGCAGCAGACACGAGACAGATGGAGTGGCGGGTGACCGGCATGGACTGCGGAGCCTGTGCAAGCAAGGTCCGTGGCGCGGTCGAACGTCTGCCCGGCGTGACGGAGGTCGATGTCGCCCCCATGGCAGAGCGTCTGCGCCTGACACTGGACCAGCAGCATAGCTCACCCGACCGGATCGAAAAGGCGGTCCGCGCGGTCGGATACGGGATTTCGGCACCAGATGCCGCTCCCGAACAGCCCGAGGGCGGTTTTGTCTTGCCCGAGGAAGGCGGCGGTTCGGCGTCCGGGTCGGCCGATCCCGATCAAGAGGCGACGCAAGGTTGGTATGCCACGTCCAAGGGCCGGCTCGTCCTCGGCACAGGCGGCCTATTGGCGGCCGCTTGGGCGGTGCATTGGCTCATGTCCGAGCAGGTCGCGCAATGGGCCTTTGTTCTCGCCACGCTGCTTGGTCTTTTTCCCGTGGCGCGGCGCGCTCTTGCCATGGCGCGGGCCGGCATGCCCTTTACGATCGAGATGCTGATGACCATCGCCGCAAGCGGGGCCCTGGTGATCGGCGCGGCCGAGGAGGCGGCACTTGTGGTTTTCCTGTTTGCCGTGGGTGAAACGCTCGAGGGCCTCGCTGCCGGCAAGGCGCGCAACGGGATCCGCGCGCTGGCACGCCTCGTTCCCACGAGCGCACGGCTCGAGGTCGATGGCGCGACCCGAGAGGTCCCGGCGAACAGTCTCGAGATCGGACAGGTCGTGATGGTACGCCCCGGTGACCGGGTGCCTGCCGACGGAGAGGTCATAGACGGGACATCAGGGGTCGACGAAAGCCCGGTGACGGGCGAGAGCGTACCAAGCCTTAAAGAAGTGGGCAGCGCCGTGTTCGCGGGCTCGATCAACACCGAGGCCGTGTTGCGCGTGCGGGTCGACAAGACGGCCAAGGACAACACCATCGCACGCATAGTACGTCTCGTGGAAGAGGCTGAAAGCGCCCGTGCGCCGACCGAGCGTTTCATCGACCGCTTCAGCCGCGTTTACATGCCTGCTGTCGTTGGTGCAGCAGTGCTCGTGGCCATCATCCCTCCTCTTGCTTTTGGGCAGGTCTGGTCAGAGTGGATCTACAGAGCGCTCGCGCTCCTGCTGATCGGTTGCCCCTGCGCCCTCGTTATCTCGGTCCCTGCGTCCATCGCGTCAGCGCTGTCGGCTGGCGCGCGCAATGGCCTTTTGATGAAGGGCGGCTCTGTAGTCGAGGCCATGGCCCGGATCACCCATATCGCTTTTGACAAGACCGGAACGCTGACCTGCGGGCGACCGCGCGTCACCGACATTTTGCCGCTGAGCGGGTCCGAGGCCGACGTGCTGGCCCTCGCCGCAGCGGTGGAGAGCGGCGCCAGCCACCCGCTCGGCCAGGCGATACGTGCCCGCGCCGAGGCGGACGGCGTCGATATCCCGGCGTCGCAATCGTCTCGTGCCATTCCAGGAAAGGGTGCCGAAGCCGAGATCGCAGGCGCGATGGTCACCGTGGGCTCGCCCCGGCTCGCCGATGAGACCGGCGTTCTGACCCGCGCGCACCGGGAACAGACCGCTTGCCTCGAGGCGGAAGGCAAGACCGTCGTGCTCGTCTGGCGCAAGAGCACCGTGCTCGGGGTGATCGCCCTGCGCGACGAGCCGCGCGCCGATGCGGTCGATGCCATGCGCCAGATCCACACAATGGGGCTAGCCCCGGTGATGCTGACCGGCGACAACGCGCGCACGGCCGCCGCGATCTCCGAAGTCCTCGGGATCGACTACGTCGCGGCGCTGCTGCCGGCGGACAAAGTGCAAAAGATCCGCGATCTCGGTCACGAGGCGCGGGTGATGGTGGTGGGCGACGGGATCAACGATGCGCCGGCCCTCGCCGCCGCGCATGTCGGCGTCGCCATGGGGTCAGGCACCGACGTGGCGCTCGAGACAGCCCATGCCGCAATCCTGCGCAACCGCGTTGCCGACGTACCCGCCACAATCCGCCTTGCCCGTGCGACGATGGCCAATATACGGCAGAATGTTGCCATCGCCCTTGGGCTCAAGGCGGTGTTTCTAGTAACGACGCTTCTGGGCATCACCGGCCTCTGGATAGCGATCCTAGCGGACACGGGGGCAACCGTGATCGTCACGCTCAACGCGCTTCGCCTGCTCGCCTTTCGCCCGGCACGTGAAGGACGTGGCCCCCTTTCCGGCACACTGTCAGCTATACCCCGCCGCATTGCCGCCCCGGTCGCCAAGCAACATCCCTGATGCGCAACGGCCTTTGCGGCACAGCATCACTCCACCTCGAAGACCGGGATGAAGCTCGCTGGGGCCAGGGTTCCGACGAGATCGTCCTCGTTGACGGTCTCCGAGACCACCAGACGGATCTTTGGCCCGGCGTGGCGGATGTCCAGCGACCCTTCGATCGCACGGACTGCCATCTCGATGGCCAGCTTGCCCTGCAAGATGGGAAAATCGGTTGGCGCCGCAAGTATGCGACCCCGCCTGATACCGCGAAAGACGGCGTGGCTCATGTAATCCGACACGATACTTATCTGGTCGCTCAGCCCACGCGCGCGCAGAATTGAAACGGCAACCTCCGCCGTGGGTGCGCTGCCAACGAGGTAATCTACCTCGATACCACTATCGAGCGTCTCTTCTACCAGTGACACCTGAATTTCGCGCCCCGTATCGCCGTATTTTGTTATGGCGATACGGGCGGAGCTTTGCGCGACCGCCTCACGAAAGCCCGCCTCGACGAAAGAGACCCACCCTGCCCCCTTGGGTCCTGGAAACCATGCGAGTTGTACGGCAGGGCTGCCCGGCGGATGCCGTGCCGCGATAAAGCGGCCCGCCATGGCGCCCATCTCGTACCATGAAACGCCCGCCTTTGCGGACACACCCGGATCGGCGATGTCATTGACAGCCGCGATCACCGGAACGGTTCGCGACAGATCGAGCACGGTCGGTGTCAGCCCGTCGAAAGAGACCGTACCAACGACAAGCGCGTCGGCCCCCTTGGCCACGCAATCCCTGATCTGCTCGATCTGCCGGTCAAGGTTGGGATAGCCTCCGGCCTCGACAAGGCGAAACCCCACGCCCAGACGCTCGGCCTCTTCGACCATGCCGTAATTGACCGAGAGCCAATAGGCGTCCTTGAGATGTGGATACGAGACGCAGATGGTCCAATTGTCTCGTGCCTTGCCAAGCGGGTTATAAGTCTGTGACCGCGTCGCGCTGCTGTAGTCAAAAGGTGTCACATGGGCTTCGATTGCCCAACCATCAGCCCACAGAGGCAGGGGGACGAACATGAGAAAACAGGCGATTATTCTTTGCATGAAAATTTCACTCCTGTGCAGAAAATTACTATAGGCTGGCGGGATCAGAGTGCAAGAAACTGGCGTTTCGGGGCCTGAAAAGATGAGAATCAGAACCGGATTGGGTGCGCGCCTGCTGGCCGCCTTTCTCGTGATCGCCGGCCTTCCTGCGCTTGCGGGCTTTTTCGGCTGGTTCGAGTTGCGCGATGTCACCCGCACGCAGCAGCTCCTGTATGACCGGTCGATCCCGGTCCTGACAGACATGCGCCGCTTTACCGAGGAAAGCGCGTCGATTGTCACGGTCGCACCAGAACTGGCTGCGGTCGGCGACGAGGCGAAGCGTAGGGACCGTGCGGCCTATCTCAGCGCCCGCGTTGCGGCGCTTTCGGATCATCTGGTACAATTTCAGACCGAACACGGCGGCACCGGGGACGACCTGACCCGCGCGGTGGCCCAGATGAAGGCGGGCATTGCAGAGCTTGACCGACTCGTGAAACAGCGCCTGGCCTTGATCAGAGCACGCCAGGAGGGTCTGGACGGGGCCCTCGCCGCGACCTCGGAACTTCTGAATATGGCGGACACCCTGGTGGCCAATGCCGAAATGGGCACCGCAGCGGTGATCTCGAACCTCTATGAGTTCGATACCAGCGACCCCGGCATCGCATCCCGGCTTGCGACGCTCGACAAGCTCATCGAGGTCGACCTGTTCCAGCTTGGGCTGATGTTTGAATTGCGCTCGCGCACGGCCGAGATGGGCCTGTTGTTCAATCGTATTGCCACGATGCGAACCGGAGACGATCTGCCTGTAGTGCAAGCCCAACTGGAGGACAGAGCGGCGATCGTCGCGCGCCGGGTGGCCGCGATCCGCGATCCGGGCCGGGCAGCGCAGGCGGAGCGCCTGCTGGCCATCATCCTGCCTTTGAGCGACGCCACCGGCACGGGTGGACTGCTCGGGTTGACCGGAAACATCCTGCGTTTGGATCGCGAGATCGAAAGTCAGCAGGCCGCGCTGCGTGTCACGGCCAAGCGATTGCACGCAGCGGTCACGGATCTTGCGGAACGCGTGCAGGCAGACGCCTTTTTCGCCGGCACGCGGTCTATGGAAGTCATCCGCGCGACCCGATTGCGCAGTGCGGGCGCCGCAGCACTGGCACTCTTGTTGTCGCTCGGCGTGCTCTGGTTCTACGTGCGCGGCAACATTTCGCGGCGGCTGGACAACCTTTCGGACATGATGACCCGGTTGGCGGCGGGGCAGCTAGACACGCGCGTGGCCCCGCGTGGCACAGACGAAATCGCCGGTATGGAACGCGCAGTCGAGGTATTTCGCAGGCAGGCCATTGCCAACCGCAGTCTGGAGGAGGCGCGCCGCCGCAACGAGGAAGAACTCTATCGGCATCGCACCGCGCTGCAAGATCTGGTCGCCGAAAAGACCGAGCAGTTGCGCGGCGAAGTCGAGGCCCACGCACAAGCCCGACAAAAGGCAGAAACGGCGGACCGGGCCAAGTCCGAGTTTCTCGCCATGATGAGCCACGAAATACGCACGCCGATGAATGGTGTTCTGGGGATGCTGCGCAACCTCTCGATGGACGGGCTGTCAGAGCCACAACTCGAACAGCTGCGCGCGGCGAGGGCCTCGGGCGAGAGCCTGCTCACGATCCTCAATGACATCCTGAATTACTCCAAAACCGAACTGAGCGGCGCGCAGGAAGAGCGCGGAGTCTTCTCAGTTGCCGAGGTAATGCAGGTCATCGTCACGCTACTGGAGCCGGGGGCGAGGGAAAAAGGCATCAAGCTTTGGCTGGACCTGCCCGAGGATGCGCCTCCCGCTGTCAACGGCGACATGGCCAAGCTTCGGCAGATCCTGTTCAATCTCGTGTCAAACGCCGTCAAGTTCACCGAGGAAGGCGAGGTCGTTTTGCGATTGCGCTGTCGCCCAGCCGATTCCGGCTGCGCGACCCTGATCTTCGAGGTGAGCGATACGGGTAAGGGCATTTCGGCACAGGCACGGCAGCGGATATTCAAAGCTTTCGAGCAAGAAGACGGGCTCACCGCACGGCGCTATGGCGGCACCGGGCTCGGGCTGGCGATCTGTCGCAAATTCGCCGAGGTGATCGGCGCGACGCTGAGCGTGGAGAGCACACTCCATGTGGGTTCGGTCTTTACGCTCATGGCCGATTTTGACCTCGCCGATCCGGGCGCCCTGGCCGAAAACCTCCCTGAGTGGACACCCGTCAGGGGCGCGCGGGCGTTGCACGTGCTGGTCGTCGAGGATCACGAGGTCAACCAGCTTGTCGCGCGCAGCTATCTTGAGCGGATGGGTCACAATGTGGTCTGCCTCGGGAGCGCGGAGGACGCGCTCGAGCGATTGCGGTGCGACAGCTTTGATCTCGTGCTTATGGATGTCAACCTTCCGGGTCTGTCGGGAACAGAGGCCACACGCCATATCCGTGCAATGCCCGAGGGGCGCACATTGCCAATCATCGGGATTTCCGCTCATGTGCAGGATGACGAGGTCGAGGAGCAGCTCGATGCCGGGATGAATTGCTTTGTCGCCAAGCCGATCTCGCCCGAGCGACTGCTTGCCGCGCTTGATCAGGTCTCGGGCGGTGGGCGGCGCAGCGTGTTCTTGTCGCCGCGGTCTACGTCATGGTCCGGAGGGTCGGACGAGACCGTGCTGGGCCACATGCGCGCCGATCTGGGCCATGAGCAGACAATCAAGGCGGTCGGGCTCTACCTCGCGGGGCTGGAAGACGAGCAAGCGCTTTTGAAGAACGCGCTCGCCGCGCAGGATACGGCGCGCCTATCCAGCATCGCACATCGGATGAAAGGGGCCGCAGGAAATTTTGACCTGCCCGATCTCCGCATATGTCTACAGAAAATCGAAGACGCCGCGCGCACAGGCGATCTTGTGCGGGCGGACGAGACAATTTTCCAACTGTTCGACGAAATCCGGGCCGCGCGTCAGACTTTGAGCCAAGCGGTCGAGGAACTGGCAAACATGCCTCAATCCAGGATCGCCGTGAATATGTAACCCTCGCCGTGGGCAGTCGTGATGAGCTTTGGCGCCGCCGGGTCGTCTTCCAGTTTGGTACGCAGACGGCGGATGATCACATCGACCGTGCGCGGATCGGGATCTTCCTGCCGGTGAGTGACCGCCGCCATCAGCCGCTCACGGCTCAGCACTTGTCCGGGGTGGCCCAGAAACTCGGTCAAAAGTTCGTATTCGGCACGGGTCAGGCGGATGGCCGCACCATCAGGCGCGGTCAATTGGCGGGTGGCAAATGAAAAGGTAAACCCGTGAAAGCGCGCATGCTGGCGAGACAGACGACGCTGGCCCTCGGTGCGCCGCAGAAGGTTCTTGATGCGGGCCAGCAATTCGCGGCGGTTGAACGGTTTGCACACATAGTCATCCGCCCCCAGTTCCAAACCGACGATGCGATCCACGTCATCACTTAGGCTGGTGGTCAGGATAATCCCTATATCCGAGCGAGCGCGCTCTTCCCGCGTGATCTGCAATCCGTCCTTGCCATCAAGCGTGATATCCACCAGCAATAGGTCCGCCCACTCGCTCTCCAGCTTGGGTTCTGCCGCTTCGGCACTGTCAAAAGCGGCGACGATATAACCATACGCAGTAAGATAGTCCGCGAGCGTGGTGCGGGTCACCGGCTCGTCTTCGATAATAAGGATATGGGCCGTCTTTGCCATAGCAGCGACCTCTGAATGGTTTCTTCCTGTTAATAATTTTTCACAAATAAGTCCAGTTGGTTCATGCCCATCGTCTGACGTGTTCACATCCGATGCGTAAACTTCTCGCACCAAAGCCCGAAAACGGGCGGGATAAATCAACACAGGGAGTTTACAGAATGACTATGCGTTTGCGTATTTTCGGCGGGGTCGCGGCGGCGGCGATGGCGGCGAATGGGGCCTTGGCGGATTCGCAGGATCCGATCATCATCCCGACACATAACTGGTCCAGCCAGATCGTCATGAGCCATGTGGTTGGTCAGATCTTCGAGTCCATGGGCAATAGCGTCGAATATGTCTCGACCGACAGCCAGTCGGTTTACGAATCTGTCCGTCTCGGCGATGTGGCGCTGGAGTTGGAAGTCTGGGAAGGCGCATTCGGCGCATCCTTCCGGGCCGCGTTGGAAAAGGGCGGCTTGCATGACGCAGGCGATCATAACGCGGTCACGCGAGAGGACTGGTGGTACCCGCTCTGGACCAAAGAGGCTTGCCCCGGCCTGCCCGACTGGGAAGCACTGAACGAGTGCTCTGCCGTTTTCGCAACACCCGAGACCGGGGAGTCCGGTCGCTTTCTTGGCGGTCCGGTGGACTGGCTCAAGCATGATCAGGAGCGGGTCGACGGGCTTGGAATGGAATTCAAGGTCGTGAATGCCGGCTCTGCCGCGGCACTCTGGGCCGAATTGGGCTCCGCGGAAAAGACCAAAAAACCGATCGTCCTATTCAACTGGACGCCCAATTTTGCCGAGGCCGTCTGGCCCGGCGAATTTGTCGAGTTTCCCGAATGGGTCGAGGGCTGCGACACCGATCCGTCGGTCGGGCCAAATCCGGACAAGACCTACGATTGCGGGAACCCCGCCAACGGCTATCTGAAAAAGGCGGCGTGGGACGGAATGAAGGACAAATGGCCCGATGCCTACGAAATGCTGACCAAGATCAGCTTTACCAATCCGCAGATCGCAGAAATGGCCAAGCTGGTGGACATCGACGAGATGGAGCCGGAAGAGGCTGCGGCGCATTGGCTGGAAAGCAACGGTAACGTCTGGCAAGTCTGGACCAACTGACCCCGACAAAAACGCCGTCTCACCCGTGGTGCGCCGCGGGTGAGGTCTCTGTCATGTCAAAGGGGGTGCCACGTGCCATTGTCCGAAACCGTGATCTCTTGCCGCAATGTCTGGAAACTTTTCGGTCCCTCGCCCGAAAGCTATCTGAAAGGGTTGCACGGCGATCCCGGCGTCGAGGCGATCCGACAGGCCGGTTATATTTCTGCCGTGCGGGATGTATCGCTGGACATCGGACGCGGCGAGATGCTGGTCATCATGGGCCTGTCGGGCTCGGGCAAATCCACGCTGGTACGGTGCCTGTCCCGTCTTATCGAGATCACCGGCGGCACGGTTACGGTCGAGGGGCAAGACATCGGCGCGCTCTCGGAAAAACAGCTGATCGGGCTGCGCCGCAGCAAGATGGGCATGGTGTTTCAGAGCTTTGGCCTTCTGCCGCATCGCACGGTTCTGGAAAACGTGGCCTTTCCACTGGAAATGCGCGGACAGGACAGGGCAACCCGGCGCAAACGCGCTCTGGAGGTGATAGAGCTGGTAGGTCTCGACGGACGCGAGGATTATTTTCCGCGAGAGCTGTCGGGCGGGCAGCAACAGCGGGTGGGTATTGCGCGTTCACTCGCCATCGAGCCGGACATCTGGTTTCTGGACGAACCATTCTCGGCGCTCGATCCGCTCATTCGACGCGAAATGCAGGACGAATTCCTGCGGCTGCAAGAAATGCTGGGCAAGACCATCGTGTTCATCACCCATGATTTCGACGAGGCATTACGGCTGGCGGACCGCATCGCCATCATGAAGGACGGGGCTGTCGAGCAATGCGATACCCCTGATCAGATCGTCTTGAATCCCGCGACCGACTATGTGCGCAAATTCACCGAAGAGATCGAAAAGGCGCGTGTCGTACATGCCTCGGGCCTCGCACGGCCGATCAACGGAACAGTGCCCGAAGGTCAGCCCGTGGCGGGCAAGAGCACAATTCGCGCACTGGCACGCATGCTGGTCAACGACAGCCGAGAGGTCTTGCCCGTGTCCGACGAAACCGGACGGATCACCGGCGGCCTCAACCGTCAGGAGGCGCTGAACGTACTGCTCGGGGGCCAGGCATGAGCGAGAGCACCCTGCCCGACCGGTCGCCGACGCCCATAACTCCGGCATTCAACCCGACGTGGGCGCTTCTTGCGCTTGCCATGCTATTGATCGCGGCGCGGCCGATATTGCCCGACGGGTTGATGCGCCCGGCCGATATACTCATCCTGCCGCTCGCGGACTGGATCAACGCGTTGTTTGCATGGCTGCGCGACGATCTTGGGCTGATCCACGTGACCCGTGCCATCGCGGATGGCATAGAGTGGCTGCTGAACGTGACCGCCAATATCCTCTACGGCAAGAACCGCTGGCCCCGTGTCGGGCCTTTGCCATGGTCGGTTGTGGCGCTGACCGCAGCCTGTCTGGGCTATTGGCTGGGCGGTGCGCGTCTCGCCGCGCTCGCGGGGGGTACATTTGTCTGGATCGCCTTGATGGGACAGTGGAAGTGGACAATGGAAACCCTGTCAGTGATCGTGGTCGCCGCGCCGTTCTCGGTCTTGTTCGGGCTCGTGACCGCGGTGGCCGCATGGCGTTGGCGCGGATTTGAGACCGTGCTCAACCCGGTTCTGAACATCGCGCAATCCATGCCCCATTTCGCCTACATGATCCCGGTGGTGGTGTTCATCGGCGTCGGGCCCAAGGCGGGCGCAATCGTGACGATCATCTTCTCGGTGCCACCGATGATCCGAATGACCCTTCTGGGCCTCCGCAAAGTGCCTCACGAAGTGATCGAGAGCGGCAAGATGTGCGGCAGCACAAGCTGGCAGTTGATGACCCGCGTGCGTATCCCCACCGCTCGAACGGATATTCTGGTTGGGGTCAATCAAGTCATCATGCAATGCTTGGCGATGGTGGTTCTGGCCAGCTTTATCGGCATGCCCGGTTTGGGCCAGAAGCTCTTGCAATTGCTTCAGGCCCTCAAGATCGGCCGCTCGATCGAGATTGGCATTACGATTGTTCTTCTCGCCGTGGCGCTGGACCGCTGCTCCAAGGCATGGGCCGAGCGCCAGCCGACCCATCACGAGCCCGGTATCGGCTGGGCCACGCGGCACCGCGTGCTGCTCATCTGGGCCGCGCTGATGGTGGCCGGATTTGCCATCTCCGCCGTGATACCGTTCTTCGCCGAGGTCTCGCGCGGGCAGTCTTTGTCGGTCGCCGACCCGATTGATGCAGTCATGTCATTCATCATCGTGACAATTGATCCGGTGACGCAATGGCTGCGCTGGTTCCTGATCACATGGGTTCTTATCCCGGTGCGCGACACCTTGCTCTGGTTCCCCTACACGGCCGTTCTGGTCGCACTTGCCGCGTTGGGATACGCGGTTGGCGGCTGGCGCTCGGCACTGGTCTGTCTTGGGTTCTTCGGCTACATCGCCATCTCCGGCTGGTGGGACCGGGCGATGATAACCGTCTACACCGTCCTTGTCGCGGTGATCGTGGCGGCCAGCTTTGGCTTTCCCCTCGGGATATGGGCCGCACGGCACGCGGCCCGGGCCAGACGGGTCCTGCTTTTGTGTGACACGTTGCAGACCTTTCCAAGCTTTATCTACCTCATCCCGGTCATCATGCTCTTTGGCGTCAACGATGTTGCGGTGGTGGGCGCGGTGGTCCTCTTTGCCGCCGTGCCGCTCATCCGCTACACGATAGAGGGCCTGCGCGGCGTGCCCGAGGCGATGCTCGAAGCCGCCGACATGTCAGGCGCCACGAGGGGCCAGAGCCTGCGTCACGTGCGGTTGCCGCTGGCCTTTCCCACGATCATGGTCGGTCTCAATCAGTCACTGATGTTCTCACTTTTCATGGTCATCATCGCGGCCTTTATCGGCACACAGGATCTCGGGCAGGAAATGCAGCGCGCGCTCAGTTCGACCGATGTCGGCAAGGGGCTGGTGCTGGGCTTTGCCGTGGCTTTCATCGGGCTGATGGCCGATCATGTGATCCGTCGTATGGCGAATACCTGACCTGCGCGGGTTTTTCTCCACGCGGCATTAGCTGTTCAGTCCCAGCCTTGTTTTCGCGAATGAACTGATTTGCGACTTGCAGGGCGGTTGCACAGGGAATGGCTGTGGCGCTTACCTTGGGGGTGGAATACCGAAAAAGACCACGGCCCCGTATTCATTCCGACTGTTATTCTCGGCCATAACAGCCTCTCTTTAGACAATAACTCAGGCGCTGCCGAATTCACTTGGCAGCTTACTGGCAAAAGCCCGCTTATAAACTAGCGGTGGTATTTAACTCAGTGGACTATCGTAAAACAAATCTCTGAATTTTTCAGGATGTGCATTTCACACCTGTGCGAACGCGTGGATTTCTGCTTAAATTTACGTTACGGAAACCTACCCGATCGCCTTGCTGCAGCGCGCATTGTACTCGGTCGCTCAGCCTGTGGAATTCTTGCGATCGCCGGGAGATATGGGCAAAAGTTGGTGACGCCTGATCAGGCGGCGGCTTGAACGTGGCGGAGCCCGTCGCGGAACTCAACCCCTTGGATGATCTCGGGCAGGCGATTTTGGCCGTCGAGTTTGCGCCATT
>NZ_CAMYMD010000058.1 GCF_947259555.1 uncultured Roseovarius sp. | reverse complement strand
GGCGGCGGGCGCGGTGGCGCAGGCCGCGGGCGAAACCCCGGACGCCGAGACCCCCGCGCTGATCCGCGCGGCCCTGAGGCTGCTGGCACCGAAAGGCTAAGCGCGTGTTTTCTTTCAATGACTTATTAACCTGCTCGCAGATCAACATCATTGATGTATCTCTGATGCTGCACAACACAACCGCTCAGCCGCTGCGCGAGATGCTGCCCTCGTTGGCACATGAGAGACGCGATATTTTCGAGGCTTATCTGCGCATGCATTCGGATCAAGCAGGGGCGGCCCTGCGGAATAGACGATACGTTGCGATCTTTATACCTTTTGGAGATCGCCGTTTCCTGTTTGAGGGGTTCTATTCCGTCGTAGGTAGCGAACTCAGGCCCACCCGCAAAATCTACGCCGATCCAGCGTATCACGAGATTGCAAATACCTATGGAGACCCGGCATCGGACCCGGAAAGAAATATCCGGCGGCGCGATGCACAAGAGGTTTTCGACCTTCGGCTGGAAGCGCAGATGGATGAGTTGAGGGGGCGGGTCGTGGTCCGGTCACCCGGAGGACGTAATTATGTAAGGGTTGCCGCTAATACGCCATTGGAAATTCTTGAGATGTCCGAGACGCATCAATTGGCTGCGCCTACACCGAATTGGCGTAACTTCATTGTTTCGGGCGGATTCTTGCGCTCAATTCCGAGAACGTGGGCGGACCTCTTGCGGCAGTGGCGCGGCATCTACCTGATCACCGATCAGGCTGACGGGGCAAGATATGTCGGTTCGGCGTATGGAGAACAAAATCTGTTGGGAAGGTGGCAGACGCATGTCGTCAATGATCAAGGTGTGACGCGTCAACTAGCGCAACGCAATCCGGAGAAGTTTCAGTTCTCCATTCTCGAGCGCGTCTCCCCGGATGCGTCGGTTGATGAGGTCACTGCTCTAGAACATAACTGGATGAGGCGTCTTGATACAATTCGTAACGGGCTGAATAAATGACCGATCCCGACCCGACATTGCGCGCCGAGGAACTGCCCGAGGATCAGGACCGCAGCCTGCGGCCGCAGGCGCTCAAGGAATTCATCGGGCAGCGCGAGGCGCGGGCCAATCTGGCGGTGTTCATCCAATCGGCGCGGCAGCGTGGCGATGCGATGGATCACACGCTGTTTCACGGCCCCCCCGGTCTGGGCAAGACCACGCTGGCGCAGATCATGGCGCGCGAACTGGGGGTGGGGTTTCGCATGACCTCCGGCCCGGTGCTGGCCAAGGCCGGGGACCTCGCGGCGATCCTGACCAATCTGGAGCGCAACGATGTGCTGTTCATCGACGAGATTCATCGCCTCAACGCGGCGGTGGAAGAGGTGCTTTACCCCGCGATGGAGGATTTCGAGCTTGATCTGGTGATCGGCGAGGGGCCGGCGGCGCGCACCGTGCGGATCGAGTTGCAGCCCTTCACGCTGGTCGGGGCGACGACTCGGCTGGGGCTGCTCACCACGCCGCTGCGCGACCGGTTCGGTATTCCGACGCGCCTGCAATTCTACGAGATCGACGAGTTGCACGAGATCGTGCGGCGCAATGCGAAGCTGCTGAACATTCCCACCGACCCGGATGGCGCGCGCGAGATCGCGCGGCGCTCGCGCGGGACGCCGCGCATCGCCGGGCGTCTGCTGCGCCGGGTGGTGGATTTCGCGGTGGTCGAGGGCGGCGGCAAGATCAGCCGCGAGCTGGCCGATGCCTCGCTCACCCGGCTGGGGGTGGATCATCTGGGGCTGGATGGCGCCGACCGGCGCTATCTGCGGCTGATCGCCGAGGCCTATCAGGGCGGCCCGGTGGGGATCGAGACCATGAGTGCCGCGCTGAGCGAGAGCCGCGACGCGCTGGAAGAGGTGATCGAGCCGTTCCTGTTGCAGCAGGGCCTCATTCAGCGCACGCCGCGCGGGCGCATGCTGGCGCAGGGCGGCTGGACGCATCTGGGATTGCCCGCGCCGGGGCCGAAAGGGCAGAACGATCTTTTCGGCAAGTGACGGTCCCGCCTGACAGGTGTCGGATTTGAGTATTTTTGCCATAAAGAAACCGGGATTTGCGGGATTGGGCGGGGCCTGCTAGAGGGGGGCCGCAGCGGGAGATGGACCGATGAGCGAGACCCTGAATGCGCATGAGATCGAGGCGCTGTTCACCCGGGCGGACGGGGACTTTCTGTTCGCCCGCTGGGGGCGGCCGATCGTGCCGATCGTCTTTGGCGTCGATGACCGGACGCTCGGCATCGTCAAGGGCGCGATCGAGGCGGTGGTGGCACTGGCCGATCACAAGATGGCCGAGACCGATCCGGAACTGGGCGCGAACCTGATGATCTTTTTCTTTCGTGACTGGGAAGAGTTGCGCGAGGTGCCGGATCTGGACCGGCTGCTGCCCGATCTGGGACCGCTGGTGGATCGTCTGATCGCTGCGGGGGCCAATCAGTATCGCATCTTCCGGTTTGACGAGGCGGGGGCGATCCGGGCGTCTTTCGTGTTTTTGCGGATGGACGAGGACCTGAGCGCGGTGCCTGCCGAGACGCTGGCGCTGAGCCAGATCGTGCAGACGATCCTGCTGTGGTCGGACCGTGCCTTTACCGACCGGTCGCCGCTGGCGGCATTGCCCGGCGGCGAGCTGGTGCTGCGCCCCGAGATTGGCGGCCTGATCCGAGCGGCCTATGATTCGGTGCTGCCCTCTGTCAGCCGTGATGCGAGCCATGCGCTGCGGCTGAGCGCAAGATTGGCACCCACGTAAATGCGACGCGGGATCAAGCATTTGGTCTCGGTCGTGGTGGCGGCGGGACGTTTCTGCGCTCTTGGGGCTTGACTGAGTTCGGCGAACTGGCGTTATTACACCTCATTATCTGGGGGTGTGTCATATGAGAAACGCAATTTGTGGGGCTGTTCTTGCCCTGGCCGGGCTGGGAGCCGCCGGACCGGCAGCGGCGCAGACTTGTGGCGGGGTCTATACGGTCGAGCGCGGTGACAGCCTGTCGCTGATCGCGGACAGTCAGTACCGGGACGCCGGAAAGTGGACCGTCGTGCATTCCAGCAACCTCGACGCGATCGGGCAGAATCCGAACAATATCCGTGTAGGTATGCGGCTGCGGCTGCGCTGTATCGACGGTTTGCCGACGGGATTGCCAGGCGGGCAGTCGGTGACAGAGACAGAGGCCGCTGCACCCGAACCCACCGCACTGGTGGTGGCGCCGGGCAATGCCGCGACCCGGCGCAAGATCAATATCCTGACGGGGAGCGATTTCTGGCCGTTCACGGACAAGAGCCTTCCGAAAGGCGGGGTTCTGACCGATGTCGTGCAGGCCGCTATGGAAGCGGCCGACCCCGAGCAGGGGTTTGCCATCCATTGGGTGGATGACTGGGCCTCGCATCACGAGCCGCTCTTGTCCAACGCGTTGCTCGATATTGGTTTTCCGTGGTTCCAGCCCGACTGTGAGAGCGACCCAGAGACCTACCGCTGCGCCAATCTGCTCTTTTCGGAGTCGATGTTCGAAGTGCTGATGCTGCTCTTTGTCGACAAGGAACGCCCCATCGCATTCAACAGCGCCGCCGATCTGGAGGGCAGGCTCATCTGCCGGCCGGCGGGATACTCCACCTACATCTTTGACCAGCATGGGCGCAATTGGCTCAGGGACGGTGTCATCACGCTCGAAGCGGGCGCGTCGCCTGGCGATTGCCTGCGTTTGCTGACCGAAGGCAAGGTGGATGGCGTTGTGCTCAATGAATTCCTCGGGCGTGGCAAGATCAAGGAGATGGGTCTGGAGGAGCGGGTCGTGGTGGCGCAGGGCCAGCCGATCTCGGTGGATGGCAATCACATGGTGGTGCACAAGTCCCATCCCGACGGTCCCGCATTGCTGGCGGTCTTTGAGGAGGGGCTGGCGAAGATCCGTGCGGATGGTCGCTATCAGAAGATCATCGATGAGCACATGAGCCGTGTCTGGGCGGGGTTCTGAGGGTATGCGTGGATGGATTGCAGGATTGAGTGTTGCATTCGGACTGGCAGGGCCCGGACCCGCGTGGGCGCTATGCGATGTCACCTACCGGGTGCAGCCGGGAGACACTCTGACCTCGGTGGCTGCCGCGCATTACGATGACGCGGACCAGTGGACGCTGATTTATTACGCCAATCAGGCGGTGCTGGCGGGGCAAGTCCAGACGTTGGTGGCGGGGCGCGATCTCTTCATTCCATGCCCTGAGGAGAACCCGGTGCCGGATGCCACGCCTCTGCTGCAGACCGGCGCCGAATTGACATTGCTGACCGCCGGTGCGAACGCGCCGTTCTCGGATCGGGACTGGCCCGGTGGCGGGCTGGTCACAGAACTGATCAATGCCGCGCTCGAGTTGAGCCCGGCGCCGGTTCCTTATGAGATCGTCTGGGAGCCGGAACGCGCGCAGCACCTTGCGCCGTTGCTTGGAGAAAAGCGCTATGACATGGGCTTTCCCTGGGTCAAACCCGATTGTGCGACGACCGCAGAGGACGCCCTTTGCACGGGCTTTCACTTTTCCGATCCGTTGATGGATTTGCCGGTGATGTTGTTTCAGCGCGCCGATGGCGATCTTGTCTATGACGAGGATGCCGACCTGCTGGGCAAGCGGCTCTGTCGGCCGGCGGGGAAGTTTACCCATGATCTGGACCGTTCCGGACGGCGCTGGCTGGAGCAAGGCCAAGTCGACCTGAGTCAGCCTGATACCTCAGAGGAGTGCTTTGCAGCATTGATGGCTGGACAGGTGGATGCTGTCAGCCTCGACGTTTTCGAAGGGGCCGCCAAGATCGTGGCCATGGGTCTGCGCGGGCGTGTGGTGCCGGTTGAAAAACCCCTGTCGCGCGAGGCGCTGTACGCTGTCATCTCCAAGACCCATTGGCGCGGGACCACCCATCTCTACCGTTTGAATGCTGGATTGGCGAAGCTGCGCGAGAGTGGGCGGTATGGTGAGATCCTGCAACGTCATCTGGCGATCTTTTGGGAAAAGTTAAACTAGAGGGCGCATGCGGGGCCGCAGCGTGAACCTCCGGTCCTGAGCGGCATGTCCAGACCCTCTCTCAACGCCGTGGCGGGGGTGTTCTGCGGTCGTGGCGCCCGTCAAAGCCCGTCATAGGCGCAGAGCGTGTGCACCTCCATGCCCATCTCGGTCAGCCGTGCATGGCCGCCCAGATCGGGGAGGTCGACGATGAAGGCGCAGCCCACGATTTCGCCGCCCAGACGTTCGACGAGCCGGATGCCCGCCGCCGCCGTGCCGCCCGTAGCCAGCAGGTCATCGACCAGGAGCACCCGCTCGCCCGCGCTGATCGCGTCGTCATGCAGTTCGACCACGGCCTCGCCATATTCGAGCTGATACTCTTCCGAGATTACCGCGCCGGGCAGTTTGCCCTTCTTGCGGATCGGCACGAAGCCGACTGAAAGCTGATGCGCGATCGCCCCGCCGAGGATGAAGCCGCGCGCCTCCAGCCCCACGACCTTGTCGATGGGCTGACCGGCATAGGGGTGCAGCATCTGGTCGATGGCGATGCGAAAACCGCGCGGATCGGCGAAGAGCGTGGTCACGTCGCGAAAGAGAATCCCCTCATGCGGGAAATCGACGATGGTGCGGATGTAATCCTGGACGGTCTTGGGCGGCGGCATGGCGGCTCTCCGGTCGGTTGCGTCCCGCTTCTGCCGCAGGGACGCGGGTCGTGCAAGGGGTCAGAGCGCGCCGCGATAGGCGGCGATGGCCTCGGTCAGGGCGCTGACGGCATATATGGTCAGGCCGAAGACCACGATGCAGAGCAGGAAATTGAGCGCCGATTGGGTCAGGCGGCCCATGCGCCCGGACGGGTTGCCGAGAAACGGGATCTCGGGGCGCAGCAGAAAGCGCGAAGCGATGTAGCCGAAGAGCAGGGCCGAGAGCACCCAGTAGGTCAGGCTCAGGATCAGTGCGTCGTGGGTTTTCGCCAGATAGCTGGCCAGCCCCACCACCAGCCCCCATCGGATCACCTGGAAAATCTCGTCGGTCATCGCCTCGAAGCGGCGGCCCATGCCGTTGCGCCAGTTCTGGTCCGCGAGGGTGTCGATGATCCGTGTCATGCCCTTGTTAATGGGCATCACGCGCGCGGGCGTCCAGAGGTGTGACAGCCCGCGCGCGAAGAGTTGAGCGGCGCGCGATCAGCCGAGCACGCGCCCCGCCACCGCATCGAGCCGGGCCACGAGGGCCGGGTCGCGTTTGTCGGGGGGCGTCAGGATGGCAAACTCGAGCGCGCGGTCGCAGCCATGCGGGCAGGGCGCGCGGTCGGGTCCGAGCAGGGCGGGCAGGCGGCGGACCATGTTGCGGCCCTTGTCGGCATTGCCCGACAGCGTGGCGATGATGTCGGAGATGTCGACCTCGCCGTGACGCGGGTGCCAGCTGTCGTAATCGGTGATCATCGCGATGGAGGCATAGCAAAGCTCGGCCTCGCGGGCGAGCTTGGCCTCGGGCATTCCGGTCATGCCGATCACGTCGCAGCCGAAGGTCTCGCGATAGAGTTTCGATTCTGCCATGGTCGAGAATTGCGGGCCTTCCATGGCGAGATATGTGCCTCCCTTGTGCACCGTGATGCCCGCGTCTCGTGCCGCCGTCTCGCAGGCCTCCGACAGGCGCGGGCAGGTGGGGTGTGCGACGCTCACATGGCCGACGCAGCCGGGGCCGAAAAAGCTTTTCTCGCGGGCGAAGGTGCGGTCGATATACTGGTCGAGGACGACGAAATCGCCCGGCGCCATATCCTCGCGAAAGGACCCGCAGGCGGAGACCGAGACCACGTCGGTCACGCCGAGGCGCTTCAGCGCGTCGATATTGGCGCGGTAGGGCACCGAGGAGGGCGTGTGCACGTGGTCGCGCCCGTGGCGGGGCAGAAAGGCCATCGGCACGCCACCGAGCGTGCCGGTCAGGATCGCGTCGGAGGGCGGGCCCCACGGGCTCTCGACCGCCTGCCACGTGGCGTCCTGCAACCCGTCGATCTCGTAAAGCCCCGAGCCGCCGATCACCCCGATCATCGTGATTGCCATGTGTTGCCATCCCTGCCTGTTGGTCACTGTCACATATAGAATTACGCGGCTTTGGCCCAAAAGAAAATGCCCGCGCGGCCCCCTACGCTACCGGTGCGGCGCGCAAGTCTATTGTCCTGAGGCGGTCAGGGTCGGCTCGGGTGGATGCTGTGCTGTGGAGAGGGGCTGGATTGGGGTCAAGTTCCCGTATTCTGCGCTGCGCACGAATGACGGCTGTTCGGCACCGGGTCAAAAACGTGACAAAATCAAGGGCGGTTCTGCCATGGGGTTGTGGCACAAAAATTTCCAATGATGGCGTTCAGCAGGCGGGTGCTGCCGAAAACGGTCGTTTTTGGCGTGCTGGTTCTGTCAGGGGGTTTATGTCCGACCACCACCGCACCTGAATCGCGCGGCGAAATCCCACTCAGAGCCCCGAGCAAACGATGCTGCGCCTTGATCTTCACCAACCAATCCCCATTAGTCTCATCCTGGGACGGGTTCGACTTGGGCAACACCTGTCTGCCCTATTGCAATTTGAATGCTGTAGAAGAGGTCTTCGCGCCCCAAAATCATCCGCGTGCTCTCATCTATGAATGATTGATTGCCGTCGCTGGAAAGAACATAGCCTTTGAGACTAAGGTTTATCTCGGTTCCTTTAGAAAGTTTCTCATGCAGCACAGAGAAAGTGCAAAGTTGTTCGTGCCCCGGTCGCTTTGGTGGCTTGCACCCGAGAGGGCTGGCACGTCCAAAAACTGGCTGTACTATGGATCCATCGGCTTCGATCCTTATGCAGGCATCGATCGAATAATCGAGGGGCAGTTGGAGATTAACCTCTAAGGCACTCTCGTCATCGGAAAGGTCGATCCAGGGAACGTTTCCAATTGGTTTTCGACGAGGATCTTGGCGAACTTCTATTTCGGCAAATATAGAGTCACCATATCGTGGAGATACCGCCAACTTGTAGCTGGCCTTCTTTAAGTCGACATCGCATGCTTTCGGTAGGCTGTTCGGAACGCCACTAACAGAATGAGGCGTTGACACAAACTCTCCGGTTTCGTAAACCACAGCTCCAGCACTCAGAAGGCGAACAATTGCCGGAACGGCCGGTTCCCAAATGACATCAAATTTCTCATAGACCGTACTGCTATTTGAGGGTCTGAGTAAGGACACTTGAGATTCAGGCAAGGCCGAAATTCTGAATATCCCCAGCGCAAGCACTACAATTACGACGAATAAGATGCTGAGGGTTGCATAGAAGTAATAGGATTGCCTTCTTGATTTCAACCATTCATCTGCAGAAATGTTTTCTGGAAGTATGGCTCCCATTTCATGCTTAATTAGATCGGCCACATCCGACTCTGGGACCTTTTCTAACTTGGAAAGTAGGAGCTTGATCCTCGCACTTCGGGACCAAAAGAAAATCACGGCAGAAACGGTCGCCAGGTAGGCCACAAGCGCCAAAGGACTACCGGCCACATCCGGCAAGGTTTGAATAAGGCTTTGTAACGCCTCCATACAGCGGCCTCCTGTTTTGCGTGTTCGCCGATGCTACACTAGAGATGCGCGTAGCCGCAAATACACAATTCGCAAGCCCTAGATTGCATGACTTGGGAGCTCTTCACCCGCTCTCTGGCGTGGTTAGAATCGTCAATTTTGCCAAAACTCATACGTTTGTGTCACCGGCAGTAACGACCGTTTTTGGCACATAGCGATAGCGGTCCTTGTCGCAGACGAAGCTAAAGCTAAAGTCTGCTTCGTCCCGCACATCGGACGCAACGTCCTCCCACACCACCCCGGACAAATCCGAAGGGACTTGCCAACCGCAGAACCTTGCCCCGCGCGTTCGGTGCGGCACGCGGTCACGCTGCCGAGCGGGCGCAGAAACTGGCCTGATTGCGGCCCTGTGCCTTGGCGAGGTAGAGCGCGCGATCTGCCTCATTGAGCAGCCCCTCGACGGTGGGGGCGGGCAGGCCGGGCCGATGCCGCCCGATGGTCACGCCGATCGAGATCGTGACGGTGAGAGACGTGCCGCTGCCGGGCAGGATGATCGGTGTTTCACGCACGCCGCGGCAGAGACGTTCGGCAATCCGGAGAGCGCGCCTGCGGGGGGTGTCGGGCAGCACCAACAGAAATTCCTCGCCGCCGATGCGTGCGAGCATATCGCTCTCGCGCAGGTGCGCCCGCAAAAGGCAAGTTGCCTCACAAAGCACCCGGTCGCCCGCGGCATGGCCGTGGCTGTCATTGACCCGCTTGAAATAATCGAGATCGGCGACCATCACGGCAAAGCTCTCGCCGCTTTCACGGTTCGCCGTGATCAGGCGTTGAACGAACGGCATGGCAAAGCGGCGGTTATGGGCACCGGTGAGCGGATCGATCATCGCCGCACGAAGCCTGTCCCGGAGTGCGGTGCGGTGCCGCTCGGCGCTACGCTTGCGATGAAGCTGCTTCACGAGGCGCAGTGTCAATTCGGGCCGGTCGGACAGACCGTTGATCACATCGTCCGCTCCCATGTCCAGCAATGTAATGGCGAGCGGTATCGCCTCGGCATCAACGAGGACTATGACCGGGCTGGAGCGTGTCCGTTGTGCGGCCTTGAGCTGTGCCAGAAGACGGAGGCCGGTCTCCGCCTCCGCTTCGGTGATGCGCAGCAGGTAGATATCCGCAGGCGGCTCCGCATCGGAAAGCGTCATGGCGTTATCCATATCAGTTACGCTGAAAAGATGACGTGTTCCGCGCGAGAGCCAGCTTTTCAGGTTTTGGGCCTCTGTTCTTTTGGGGGCTGCTATGATGATGCGTCCCGGCAGTTCAAAGTCTGAATGCGTTTCGGCAAACCCGAGTGTTTGCGCCGGGTCGACCTGACCTGCGTCGTCCTGGGTGTCTATCTGCTGGCGCAGGAGATTTCGAAGGCGTGCGAGCAGCAATGCGTCATGGACCGGTTTTGTGAGGATATCATTCACACCCGCGCGCAGCGCGCTCAGCCGCTCGGCTTGGCAATCGGTCGGCTGGAGCAGCATGATAGGTGTGTTGGCAAGTGCTGGCTCGCGGCGCACTGCGGTCACGAACTCGGCAGGTGTAACGTTGGAGAGCCGGGCGTTTGCAAGGATCAGATCAGGGCGGTGACGCCTGGCCATTACGATGGCCTCATGGTCCGAAGCCGCCTGGACGACGTCGTAGTGAGAGGCGGAAAGCTTGACCTTCAGCACGATCCTGTTTGTGGCAAGATCGTCGACGACCAGAATTTTACCTGACATTGACGCGATGCCTTTGCTCTTGCCGTTTACGTTTGATTCACTATCCATGGCAGAGGTTAAGAAAACCTTTCCAGTGAAAGACCGGGATAAAGATGCAGCAGCAATCCGCCGAAACGATCGCCTTGCAGGCCCTGGGCTGGCTGGCAGGAAATGATGAACTTTTGCCGGTGTTTTTGGGGGCAACCGGCGCGTCCGAGGCCGACTTGCGCTCGCGCGCGGCGGAACCGGAATTCCTTGGTTCGGTGCTCGATTTCCTGATGATGGATGACGCCTGGGTCGTGGAATTCTGCGACAGTCAGGGTCTGAGCTATGAGACGCCGATGATGGCGCGCGCGGCCTTGCCCGGTGGCGCGCAGGTAAGCTGGACATGAGCCGCGCCGACGGGGTCCTCTTCGACAAGGACGGCACGCTCTTTAATTTTCATGCGACCTGGAGTGTCTGGGCGCATGACGTGATCCGAGATCTGGCGGGGGGCGAGGCCGAGGTCATGGCGCGGATCGCCGAGGTCGCGCATTACGATCTGGCGGTGCGCTGTTTCCGGCCGACGAGCCCGATCATCGCGGGCACCAATCGCGAGGCCGCCGAATGTCTGGGCCGCGCGCTGCCGGGACGGCGGGTCGAGGAGATCGAAACCCATCTCATGCTGAGCGCCGCCGAGGCCCCGCTTGCCCCGGCCGTGCCGCTTGTGCCTTTCCTGGACGGGCTGGCGGCGCGCGGATTGCGGCTTGGCGTGATGACCAACGACACCGAATATGGGGCAAAGGCGCATCTGACCTCGGCGGGTGTTCTGGGGCATTTCGATTTCGTCGCGGGGTTTGACTCGGGGCACGGGGCCAAGCCCGCGCCGGGCCCGCTTCTGGCCTTTGCCCGGGCCATGGGGCTGGAGCCCACACGCGTGGTCATGGTGGGTGACAGCGCCCATGACCTGATCGCGGGGCGCGCGGCGGGGATGCAGACGGTGGGCGTGCTGACCGGCACGGCGGTCGAGGCCGATCTTGCGCCGCTCGCCGATGTGGTCATGCCCGATATCGGACATCTGCCGGACTGGCTTCTGGCATGACGCGACACCCGCTGTTCGGCCTGTTCCTCGCCACGTTCGGCGCGCTGACGCTCACGCCCGACGCGCTCTTCATGCGGCTCTCGGGCATGGGCGGTTATCAGATGGTGGGCTGGCGCGGCCTGTTGATGGGCGCCGTGATGGTGGCGCTATGGGTGCTCACGTCGCGCCGCCGGGGCCGCGACGTGGCGCTGTTGGGCACCGGCTTTGGCCTTGCGATCGTGGTCTGTCAGTATGTCAACGCGACGCTCTTCAGCCTCGGGATTGCGCATGCGCCAGTGGCGGTGATGCTGCTGGCAGTGGCGACGGTGCCGGTCTTTGCCGCGATCTTCGCCCGGATCATCATCGGAGAGCCGACCCGCCGCGCCACGTGGGTGACGATCGGGGTTGTGCTCTTCGGCATCACGCTCGCGGTCTTTGGCGGCAAGGGGGCGGTGACGCTGACCTCGGACGCGCTCCTGGGGGCGCTTGCGGGGCTGGGTGTGGCAATGGTGCTGGCGCTCAACTTCGTGATCCTGCGGGCGCGTCCCGATCTGCCGATCCCGTTGTTGATTGGGCTGGGGGCGGCGCTCGCCGGGGTGACGGGGGTCGTCATCACCGGCCCCGCGCAGATGGCCGAGGGCACGGTCTGGGCCATCGTGGTCTGCGGTCTGGTGATCCTGCCGGTGTCGTTCTTCTCGCTGTCGCTCGCCTCGCGCTATACTCATGCCTCGAATGTGAGCCTTTTGTTGCTGCTGGAGACGGTGCTGGGGCCGCTCTGGGTCTGGCTGGGCGTAGGCGAGGGGCCGACGCCGATGATGCTGGTAGGCGGCGTGATCGTGGTCGGCAGCCTCGCCATTTACCTCTGGCACACCGGACGGCGGCGGCTCGCGCTGCAAAGGTGAAAGCGGCCAAGGCAAAAACGACAAGATACGTCGCAAAGCGGCATGTAGCGCGCATCGGCGCGGTGTTTCGTTGAGTGAAACGAGCACCGGGAGGGCGTGACATGGCCGAGGATCTCAAGCGCAGGAAACGGACGGGCGGGCGTGCGGGCAGTGCCGCGCGGCGTGGCACGGCGGTGATCGAACAGATGCCGTGGAACCCGCCGGTGAATACCGACCGGCCCACGGAGCCACTGCGCCCTGAGGGGGTGCAGGCGGTCCATGACGGCGCGATGCGCATCCTCGAAGAGATCGGGATCGAATTCCTGAACCCCGAGGCGGTGGAGATCCTGCGCGCCTCGGGCGGCTGCGAGATCAATGGCGAGAACGTGCGCATGGGCCGCGATTTCGTGATGGAGATGATCGGGAAAGCGCCGGAAAGCTGGACCATCACGCCGCGTAACCCGGATCGGCAACTGACCATCGGCGGCAATCACCTGAATTTCGGCAACGTATCGTCGCCGCCGAGTTACTGGGACATGAAGATCGGGCGCAAGGTGACGGGCACGCGCGAGATGTGCCAGAACCTGTTGAAACTGAGCCAGTATTTCAACTGCATCCATTTCGTCGGCGGCTATCCGGTGGAGCCGCAGGATATCCATGCCAGCGTCCGGCATCTCGACGTGCTCTATGACAAGCTGACGCTCACGGACAAGGTGGCGCATGCCTATTGCCTCGGGAAAGAGCGGGTCGAAGATGTGATGGAGATGGTGCGCATCGCGGGCGGCCTCAGCCACGAGGAATTCGAGGCCTCGCCGCATATGTATACCAACATCAACTCCACCTCGCCGCTCAAGCACGACTACCCGATGCTCGACGGCTGGATGCGGCTGGCGCGGCGGGGGCAGGGGCTGGTGGTGACGCCCTTCACGCTGGCCGGTGCGATGGCGCCGGTGACGATGGCGGGGGCGGTGGCGCAGTCACTGGCGGAGGCGCTCTGTGCGGTGGTGCTGGCGCAGGTGATCCGGCCGGGCGCGCCCTGTGCGATTGGCACGTTTACCTCGAATGTCGACATGAAATCCGGCGCGCCCGCGTTCGGGACGCCGGAATATATGCGCGCGACGCAGATGACCGGGCAGTTGGCGCGGTTCTACCGCCTGCCGATGCGGGCGAGCGGGGTTTGTGCCGCGAATGTGCCCGACGGGCAGGCGATGTGGGAGACCTCCAACAGCCTGTGGTCGGCGGTGCAGGCGGGGGCCAACATGGTCTATCACGCGGCGGGCTGGCTGGAGGGCGGGCTGATTGCCAGCCCTGAGAAATTCATCATGGATTGCGAGATTTTGCAGCATATTCAGCGGTATATGGACCCGATGCTGACGGCGACCGGGCCTGACGAGATCGCGGTAGACGCGATCCGCGAGGTGGGCGGGCAGGGCCATTTCTTTGGCATCCAGCACACGCAGGACCGCTATACCACGGCCTTCTACGCGCCCTTCCTGAGCGACTGGCGCAACTACGAGGCGTGGGAGGCGGCGGGCGGCGTATGGACGCCCGCACGGGCGCATCAGGTGTTTCAGGACATCATCGCGGGCTTCGAGGCGCCGCCGATGGACGCAGGCATCCGCGAGGAACTGGCGGGTTTCGTGGAGCGCCGCAAGGCCGAGGGCGGGGCCCCGACGGACTTCTGAGGCGGGGGTGAAACCGGGGGCTGTATTGCGTCGGTATCGCGTCGGTATTCCGGCGGTGCGTGTGGGGCCGGTCGGGGAATGAGTATTTGGACCAAAAAGAAATGGTGGGGCAGGGCCCGGCGTCTGCCCGTCATGGGGTGGATCGTTCGGGGATGGCGCACTCGCGACGGCCCAGGAGGAGCCTGACCGCGAGAGGTGCCTGACGGTTTTCTTTGGGAGACTTGAGGTTGGTCGCTCAAAGATCGTTTTGCGGATATTTCAGCCATTCGCTGCACCAGTCAAAAAATCCTTCGCGGTTGCGGCATCACCGATATCGAGTGCAGTAAGCGTTAACTCGCGGCATGTTTTGAGGACGTCAAATCTTGGGGGCGCGATGAACGCGAGTTTGACAAAACGTAAGCTGCGACCATACGAAGATTCTTAAGTTGTTTGGAACACTGTGTGATGATGAAGCTCAAAGATGTTATTCGCAGCGAGAAAAAGGTTATCAGCTACGGCAGATGGTCGAATGGCGAGATTGATCGTGTTTTATGGCCCTTGCGCCGTAAGAAGCTGAAATTCTCGCCAGACTGGCAATGGCGCGTTGTATTAGAGATATAGCTGAAAGTTGGTGATGGCCCCTGAGGGGCGGCATATCATGGCGGTGTTCAAGACGCCGTCAATTCTCTGGAGAGAAAGGGATATGCCACATGACGAAGACTACCATTACCGGGTTGC
>NZ_CAMYMD010000057.1 GCF_947259555.1 uncultured Roseovarius sp. | reverse complement strand
CCAGCGCCGCGCGCGCCCCGGCCACCTCGCCGCCGGGCCATGTGGTGCGGGGTGCGGTCCCCTCGGCAATGGCCGCCAGCGACGGCCCGCAGGCGCCCACCACATTCATTGTCGCCTGATGCATGTATTGGTCATTGGGCACGGCGGCGATGTCGATCACTTTGACCTGCGCCGGATCCCAGATCTCGCGCCAGCCGGGGCGCATCTCAATGGGGTCGTAGCCGACGCAGAGGATCAGGTCGGCCTGCTCCACGAACGGCACCAGCACCCCATCCGCCAGCGGCGACAGCCCCGCACCGCCAAGGCACAGCGGATGCGTCTCGGGGATGATCCCCTTGGCCTTGTAGCTGGTGATCACCGGAATGTTCAGTCGTTCCGCGACCTCCAGAATCACCGACCCCGCACCTTCGTTGACGGCATCGAGCCCCACGATCATCACCGGACGCTCCGCCGCCGCCAGCCAATCGCGCGCCTTCTCCGGCGCGGCAGGCACCATCGGCACCGCGTCGGGGCGGCGGCGCAGGCGTGGCAGGGTCACGCGGCTGTCGGCCACGGAAATCGGCACGTCGATAAATACCGGACCGGGCCGGCCCTCGGTGGCGATGCCCACGGCCTTGTCGGCGATGATATCGGTCCCCTGCGCCGTCAGGCGAAACGTCGCCTTGGTGATCGGCGCCAGAACCGCCTCGTGATCGAGGATCTGGTGGGAATAGGTCAGCGCCTCATCGGCATCGACGCAGCCCGAGATGACGATCAGCGGCACCCGGTCCTGATGCGCGTTGGCGATGGCATTGACGCCGTTCAACACCCCCGGCCCCAGCGTGGCGATCAGGATGCCCGGCGCGCCGGTGCGATGCCAGACCCCCTCGGCCATGAACGCGGCGGCATTCTCATGCCGCGCCAATGTCACCTCGATTCCGGCCCGCGCCAGCGCATCCATCACCGTCAGTACCTCGCCCCCCGGCATGCCGAATGCGTGGCGACAGCCCGCCTCATAGAGCCTGCGGGCAAGGTAATCGGCGGCGCGGGTTTCGGTTTGATCGGGGTTGGTCACGGGCATGGGGTCTGTCTCCTCTTGCGGCACTTTGTGGCCGAGCGCCGGGCCAACCGCAAGCCGCTTTGCCCTCGCCGGTGCGGCTTGGGCTGGAATTCCTCCCAACTGCGGCTTACATCGCGGTTGAGGCGAGATGTTAAAGCGCCTAAGAAAATCGGGAATTTGATCCCGCATGACAGACGCGCGAAGGACGTGCGACACAAGGATATCCAATGGCGAACCACCTTTATCAGAACGACCTGCCCGACGGGCTGGACCTCGGCCCCGTCGTGGCGATCGACTGCGAGACGATGGGCCTCAACCCGCATCGCGACCGGCTGTGTGTCGTGCAGCTCTCGGGTGGCGATGGGAATGCGCACCTGGTGCAGGTGGCCAAGGGGCAGACCAGCGCGCCCAATCTGGAGCGGCTGCTGCGCGACCGGCAGGTGCTCAAGCTCTTTCACTTCGGGCGGTTCGACATCGCGGCGATGTATAATGCCTTCGGTGCGCTGGCCGAACCGGTCTATTGCACCAAGATCGCCTCGAAGCTCATCCGCACCTATACCGACCGGCACGGGCTGAAATACCTGCTTCAGGAACTTCTGGGCGTCGATATCTCCAAGCAGCAGCAGACCTCCGACTGGGGGGCAGAGGCGCTGACTGAGGCGCAGCTTGAATATGCCGCCTCGGACGTGCTCTATCTGCACCGCCTGCGCGAGGAGCTGGACAAGCGGCTGGCGCGCGAGGGACGCACAGACATGGCGCAGGCCTGTTTCGGGTTCCTGCCGATGCGCGCGCGGCTCGATCTGGCCGGCTGGCCCGAAATCGACATTTTCGCCCATTGAGCATGGCGCGCGCGGATAACACCTATTCGCGGGTCGTGGCGGGGATGAAGGTCCTGCTGCCGCTGATCGCGCTGGGGCTGTTATCGACGATGTTCCTGATCTCACGCACCGTCGATCCATCCAAAACAGTGCCAGTCGGGGAGATCGACCTCGAACAGCGCGCGCAGGACATGGGTGCCACCAACCCCAGCTTTGCGGGGGTCACTGCCGAGGGTGACGAGATCCGCTTTACCGCGGATATGGCACGCCCGGGGCGTGAAAACCCTGAGCGGCTGATCGCGGACGAGGTGTCGGCGCAGCTGCGGCTTGCGGCCGGAACGGTCGTCGATATAACCGCGCGCTCGGCGGCGTTTGAACAGCGCGCATTGACGGCGCAATTGAGCGGTAATGTACATATCAAAACATCAACAGGTTACGTGATCGACACCGAGCAGCTCGATACGAAGTTGGACAAGTTGCATGCAAGGACGCCAGGCCCGGTCACGGCGTCAGGCCCGTTGGGTGACTTCTCGGCACAGCGCATGGTTCTGCGGAATGCGCCCGAGAGCGGTCATCCGGAATTGATTTTCACCGATGGGGTGAAGCTGCTATACCAGCCGAGGGATGTGGAGGACTGAGACCAGTGCGCAAAATCAAACGGTTCGTCGCCGGGCTATTCATCACCTGCCTGCCAATGGTGGCTATCGCGCAAGGCGCACAGGTCGCCTTTGGCAACACGCAGCAAGACCGCAATCTTCCGGTCGAGGTGACGTCGGACAATCTGAATGTGAATCAGAACGACAATACGGCGGTATTCACCGGCAATGTAGTGATCGCCCAAGGCGCGATGAGACTGGCCGCGCCGCGGGTGCTGGTCGTCTATCTCGCGGATCAGAGCGGAATTGAGAGCCTTGAGGCCAGCGGCGGCGTCACGCTCGTGAGTGGCGAGGATGCCGCCGAGGCCACCCGCGCCGATTACAATATCTCGACCGGCATGATCGAATTGCAGGGCGACGTCCTGCTTGTTCAGGGCGCGAATGCCATCACGGGAGAGACCATGTTGGTTGATACATCCGCCGGGACCGCGCAAGTGAGCGGCCGGGTCAAGACCATCCTGCAGCCGGGTTCTGGCGAATGAGCCGCGCCGATCTGACACTCGCCCATGAGAGCACCGGCCTACAGGTCGAGCACCTGCGCAAGAGTTATCGCAAACGCGTGGTGATCAGCGATGTGTCGCTCTCGCTGAGGCAAGGAGAAGTCGTTGCCCTTCTTGGTCCCAACGGGTCGGGCAAAACCACGACATTCTACGCGATTGCCGGGCTTATCTCTTTTGAGGGCGGCCATATTCGCATTGACGGGCGCGAGGTGACGAATCTGCCGATGTATCGCCGGGCCAAGCTTGGAATTGGCTACTTGCCTCAGGAAATGTCGATTTTCCGCGGCTTGTCGGTCGAGGATAACATCATGGCCATTCTCGACATTTCCGAGAGCAATCGGCACAAGCGGCGCAAGCGTCTGGAGCAGTTGCTCTCGGAATTCTCGGTCGAGCATCTGCGCCGCGCCCCGGCGATGGCCCTCTCCGGGGGGGAGCGTCGGCGCGTGGAGATCGCGCGGTGTCTGGCGGCCAATCCGCGCTATCTCTTGCTGGACGAGCCGTTTGCCGGGGTCGATCCGATTTCGGTGGGCGATATCCGGCATCTGGTCGCGGATCTCAAGAAACGCGGCATCGGCGTGCTGATAACCGACCACAACGTGCGCGAGACCCTCGAAATCGTCGACCGGGCGTATATTCTGCACGATGGCAAGGTTCTCATGTCGGGCAGTCCGCGTGATGTGGTGGAAAACGAGAACGTGCGCCGCGTCTATCTGGGCGACACGTTCCGGATTTCATGACGGCCCTTCCCGGGCGGCAAATCCGTGCCTTCAACCTTCAAATGAGATTGACAAGCCGCGTTGAAAGCGCGTCAATTGAGGCATGACATGTGTTGATCTTGCGCTGTTCCCTGAATGGCCCCCGCGACAAGGGCCTGTGTTGGGACAATCTCAACACCTGTCGATTATCAGCATCCGGGACTAGGCGAAATCGTGGCGTAGGCGCGCCGCGCTCGTTACCGGCTTGTCAACCGAAGGAGAGAAGATGCGTTATCAAATCAGTGGAAAGCAGATCGACATTGGCGAGGCCCTGCAAACGCATGTGAAAGACGAATTGGGCAGCGCGGTCGCCAAATACGCGGAGCGACCGACCGACGCCCATGTCGTATTTTCCAAGAGCGCCAGCGAATATGTCTGCGAGACCATCGTGCATCTTTCGACCGGCCTGACGGCGCAGGCCAGTGCCAAGGCACATGAAATTTATGCCGCGTTCGACGCCAGTTGCGAAAAAATGGAAAAACAACTCCGCCGTTACAAGCGCCGCCTCAAGGATCATCATCGCGAAAGAGCAGAGCCGGTTGAACTCTTCGGGGCTTCCTCCTATATCCTCGCTTCAGACAGTGCGGAAACGGAATCAGAACCCGAGAGCCTGCAACCGATCATAGTGGCGGAGATGGAAACAAGAATTCCATCACTTTCGGTCGGTGAAGCGGTCATGCAAATGGAACTGGCGGGGGCTCCGGTTTTGGTTTTTCGCAAGGAAGGCAAGGACTCAGTCAATGTCGTTTATCGCCGGGAAGATGGCAATATTGGCTGGATTGACCCATAACGAGAGGGTGACAGGCGTGTCTTCGCTTGTCTGAGCAGCATAGTCTATGGAAATACCGATGATCCTCAAACCCGAGGCCGTGCGTGCATTGTCAGGTGCAACAAGCAAGAAGCGTCTGATGCAGGAGTTGGGCGGCATTGCCGAATCTGCGTATGGCGTATCGCATTCCGCCGCAGTCGAAGCTCTGCTTGAACGAGAGGGTCTGGGACCGACCGGTGTCGGTCACGGCGTGGCGTTGCCGCATGCGCGGTTGGCTGGGTTGGACCAGGTCGTTGGCGTGCTGACCGTATTGGAAAAGCCGATTGATTTCGATTCGGTGGACCGTCAGCCTGTCGATCTGGCCTTCGCCCTGTTCGCCCCGATCGATGCCGGGGTCGAGCATCTCAAGGCATTGGCTCTGGTGTCGCGCACTCTGCGCGACACCTCGCTCTGCGCCAAGCTGCGGGCCAACACCGATCCGATGACGCTCTATACCATCGTGACGGAGGCACAGGCGGCACAGGCCGCCTGATGTGCCTTGTTGGCTTGTTGCCATGGGAAAATGCGACGTTGGCTGGAGCGTATCCTGAGTGTGCTAGCCGACCAAGTATCCGGCCACCTGATCCACCAGAGCTATGACCGAGGCGCGGAAGTCTGGCAGAACGAGCGCTGCGAGAAAGCCGATATGCAGGACCACAACTGCATTGAGCGAGGTGCGAAACGGCTCTTTGCGGGTCTTGTGGCGGAATATGCCTTGGCCGGTTTTTGCCCCAAGCGATCCACCGACGAGACAAAGCGTCAAGAGCGTGCTTTCAGGCACACGCCAGCGACGTTCTATGGCGCAGCGTTTATCCCACCAGAACAGACCGAACGTCATGAAATTCAGCGTCAGAAGATAGATTAAGGCGAGGACGATAGGGGGCATGGGAGTCGAGTTGTATCCGTCGTGGTCCTGAAAGGACTGGAAAGGAGAGAGGGTTCAGAGGCTCTTGCGCGCCGATAGCGCAGCGCTGATCGTACCGTCGTCCAGATAGTCCAACTCGCCACCAATGGGAACACCCTGCGCAAGCGATGTCAGCGTAACTTTGCCGTCCAGTTGATCGGCGATATAGTGCGCCGTGGTCTGACCATCAACTGTTGCGTTGAGCGCAAGGATCACCTCGGAGACGCGCTCGGCTTCGACGCGCGCCACGAGTTGAGGAATGCGCAGGGTCTCGGGGCCAACCTGATCGAGCGCCGAGAGCGTGCCTCCAAGAACGTGATAGCGTCCTTTAAAGGCCTGCCCGCGTTCCATTGCCCAGAGATCGGCCACATCCTCGACCACGCAGATCTGGCCGTTGGCGCGTTTCTCGCTGGCGCAGATGTCGCAGATATCCGTGGTGCCGACATTGCCGCAGGTCTCACACTCGCGGGCGGTGGCGGCGACGGTCTGCATCAGGTCGGCAAGGGGCGAGAGCAGTAGCGCGCGTTTGCGGATCATGTGCAGCACCGCCCGCCGGGCCGAGCGCGGCCCAAGCCCGGGCAGGCGGGCCATCATGTCAATGAGGGCGTCGATATCTCGGGTACTGCTCAATTGTCGGGTCCGTTTCGCGGGCGTGTGCGTTTGGCATGAGTATTTGGAGAACGATGAAACCGGCGCGTCAGAACGGCAGTTTCATGTCCTTGGGCAGGCCCATGCCTTCGGTCAGTTTGCTCATCTCTTCCTGCGCGCGATCTGATGCCTTGGATTGTGCGTCCTTGATCGCGGCGAGGATCAGGTCCTCGACCACTTCCTTGTCGTCGGAGTTGAAGATCGACGGATCGATGTCGAGACCCTTCAATTCGCCCTTGGCGGAGCATGTGGCCTTGACGAGACCGGCGCCGCTCTCGCCTTCGACCATGAGATTATGCATCTCTTCTTGCAGGTCAGCCATTTTTTGCTGCATTTCCTGCGCAGTTTTCATCATCTTGGCCATGTCGCCCATTTGGCCTAAACCCTTGAACATGCGGTGATCTCCTCTGGATCGAGGCCCGCATGGCGTGCGAGCCGGTTTGAATTCGCTGTCTTTAAGCATATTGGCATGACAAAGGCGACAGGCAAGCGCCCGCCCCGCTCAGTCTTCTTCGAACGGATCCCATTCGTCTTCCACTTCGGGCAGAGCGTCAGCCTCGGCGTGGCTTGCGGCATCCTGCGCGGTCTTGATCTGACTGATTTTCGCCTTGGGAAACGCGTCCAGAACCGCCTTCACCAAGGGGTGGGCTCTGGCCTCTTGCTCTTGCGCGTCGCGCTCGGAATCTCTTGCCTCGCGGATCGTCGGAGCCGTGGCCGAGTTTATGAGGGTGACCGCCCAACGATTGCCGGTCCAGCGTTGCAGCGCGCTGCCCAGCCGTTGGGCCAGGTCGGCGGGGGCATCGGCGGTCGGCGTGAACTCGATCCGCCCGGGCCTGTAATTGCCAAGCCTGACATGACCCTCGACCTCGAGCAATAATTTGACATCGCGATTGCTGCGGATCAGCTCCAGAACGTGTTCAAACGTCGGATAGCGTGCCAGCGCCTCGTCGGGGTCTTGGGCAAGGGCCGGATGCTGTCCGCCCTGCGAGACCGGGCCGGAGGAGCCGGAATGTGTGGGCATGGGCGTGTGCCCCTGCGCATTGCTGGTTTGTGTGGGGGCGGCCCTGACGCTGCCGCCACCGCCCGGCCCCGCGGGCGGGGGGCTGTCCTGAAGACGACGCACAAGGTCTTCGGGGGTGGGCAGGTCGGCGACATGGGTGAGGCGGATGACCGCCATTTCGGCAGCCATCATGGAATTCGGCGCGTCTGCAACTTCGTCGAGCGCCTTGAGGAGCATCTGCCACATGCGCGTGAGCACACGCATTGGCAGCGCCTCGGCCATGCTCAGTCCGCGGGCGCGTTCATCGGGGCCGATGGTGGGATCGTCGGCCGCGTCCGGGGTGATCTTGACCACGGAAATCCAGTGGGTGATCTCCGACAGGTCACGCAGCACTGCGAGCGGATCGGCGCCTTCGGCGTATTGTCCGCTCAACTCGGCGAGAGCGCCCGCCGCGTCACCCTTCATGATCATGTCGAAGAGATCGAGCACACGGCCCCGATCCGCCAGCCCCAGCATGGCACGGACCTGATCGGCGCTGGTCTCGCCCGCGCCGTGGCTGATCGCCTGATCCAGAAGAGACGTCGCATCGCGCGCCGAGCCTTCGGCAGTGCGGGTGATGAGCGCGAGCGCGTCATCAGTGATCTGAGCGCTTTCCTTGTCCGATATGCGGCGCAGGAGGCCGATCATCACTTCGGGCTCGATCCGGCGCAGATCGAAGCGCTGGCAGCGCGACAGAACCGTCACGGGCACCTTGCGGATCTCTGTTGTCGCGAAGATGAATTTCACATGCGCGGGGGGCTCTTCCAATGTCTTGAGCAACGCATTGAATGCGTTGACCGAAAGCATGTGCACTTCGTCGATGATGTAGATCTTGTACCGCGCCGAGGCGGCGCGATAATTGACGCTTTCGATGATCTCGCGGATGTCGCCCACACCGGTGCGCGAGGCCGCGTCCATTTCCATCACATCGACATGGCGGCCCTCCATGATCGCGCGGCAATGCTCGCATTCGCCGCAAGGGTCGGTCGTCGGGCCGCCCGCGCCATCGTGACCCACACAGTTCATGCCCTTGGCGATGATCCGCGCGGTGGTGGTCTTGCCGGTGCCGCGAATGCCGGTCATGATGAAGGCCTGCGCGATGCGGTCGGCCTGAAACGCGTTCTTGAGCGTTCGGACCATGGCATCCTGCCCGACCAGATCGGCGAAGGTCTCGGGCCGATACTTGCGGGCAAGAACCTGATAACCGGTTTGGTCGGTGTCTGTCATGAAGCGGCCTTTGAGGGATTCGTGCCTCGCTAAAGTAAGGCGGTGCAATCGGAGCGTCCACCTTGCTTTTTCGGAAGGATGTGCCAAAGCTGTCTTCTCGGAGGAGAGGGGCGATATGGTCGAGCGCACAGGGTGTCCGACCGTCGTACTTTTGATGTCAGAGTGGTCGAGGCCAAGATTTTAGGATAATGCAAGGTTTTGTCATATACGCGCTGCCGGTCGGGCGCGGCACACTTGCTCTTGCGCCGCTGCCCGGAGCGGGGGGAGACTATGACGGGGATATGGCGCATATCCGCGATTGGAAGCCTGCCATGGTCATTTCGCTGACGACACCTGCCGAAATGCTGGACGCCGGTGCAGGGAGCATGGCGGCTGATGTTCAGGATGCGGGGACGCGCTGGGTCTCGTTGCCGATCAAGGATCTGGACGTTCCGGCCTATGATCAGATCGAAGCCTGGGAGAAGGCCAGCATGACGGCGCGCGGCGCATTGGCCGGCGGCGGGCGGGTGTTGATCCACTGTCGCGCCGGGTGTGGCCGCTCTGGCATGGTGGCGTTACGGCTGATGATTGAGGCCGGGGAAAACCCCGCAGAAGCGCTCAGGCGGTTGCGACAGATACGTCCGTGTGCCGTCGAGACCGAGGCGCAGCTGGGTTGGGCAAGGCGGGTTCGCGGCTGAGCCGCTAGATTTCATCCGGTCCGGGCTTGAGCCCGGTCTGGTAAAGGGCGACAGTCGTATCATGGATAATCAGGTCGAACCGCCGGTCTTGCGTTTGCGCGTCGTTTTTGGAGAGGGCCAGATGATGGGGCCCGGCAAAGCCGAGTTGCTGGAACGCATCGGGCATTGTGGGTCAATCGCGGCGGCCGGGCGCGAAATGGGCATGAGCTACAAGCGCGCCTGGATGCTGATCGAAACGATGAACGCGATGTTTTCGGCGCCCGTTGTCGAGAGCACGCGCGGCGGTCCGGGCGGCGGAGGTGCCGTGCTGACCGGGACCGGATCGGAGGTGTTGCGCCTCTATCGCGCTCTGGAACGGTCGACAGCCGAGGCCGGGGCGGCCGAGGTCAAGGAACTGGCAGCTCATCTGAGGGATATGTCCGAGTGAAGATATCGCTTGTCATGTGATATGCCCTCTGCGATATGTTCGATTGAACATATCGAGGCTTGGAGGATACCATGTCTTTGTCATTTGCGAACTGTTCGATGCTCAGGCGTATGGCTGCGGCTATCCTCGCTCTGGTGCCGCATGCTGCACCAGCAGAGGAAGCGCTTGCCGCGATCGCCGCGAATTTTGCCGGGGCGGCGGAGGAGCTGGCCACGCGCTTTAATGCTGAGACAGGTCATGTCGTGACGCTGACCACCGGCTCCACGGGCAAGCTCTATGCGCAGATCGCGGCGGGGGCACCGTTTGATCTCATGTTATCTGCCGACGCGGCCACCCCGGCGCGGCTGATTGAAGGCGGGCTCGCGGTCGAGGGCAGTGGGTTTGCATACGCGACCGGGCGTCTTGTGCTCTGGAGCGCTGCGCCGGGACGTGTCGGAGGGGACGGCGCCGCTGCCCTTCGCGATCCGGGGCTGAGACATCTGGCGATCGCCAATCCCAAGCTTGCGCCGTATGGCAAGGCGGCGCGAGAGGCGCTGAGGGGGCTGGATCTCTGGCAGGAGATGCAGCCAAAGATCGTTATGGGGCAGAATATCGGGCAGACCCACGCGATGGTGGCAAGCGGTGCGGCAGAGCTCGGCTTGGTCGCGATGTCGGCTGTGTTGCAGCCGGGCGTGCCGCAGGAGGGCAGTCATTGGGATGTGCCGCAGACACTCTATGCGCCGATCCGACAGGATGCCGTCTTATTGGCCGCAGGGCGTCAGAACGACGCAGCGGCGGCGTTTCTAGCCTATCTGCGCAGTGTGGCGGCGGCAGAGGTGATTGCGGCCTATGGGTACGGGACAGGCGATGACGGTTCCTGATCTGGGGCCATTATGGCTCACCGCGCAGCTTGCGGCTGTGGCGACGATTATCCTGTTGCTGGTCGGCACGCCGCTTGCGTGGTGGCTGGCGTGGACACAGGCCCGCGTCAAGCCGGTGATCGAGGCGGTGACGGCTCTGCCCCTCGTTCTGCCGCCCACTGTGCTTGGCTTTTATCTGCTGGTGCTGTTCAGCCCTGATGCAGCGTTGGGCGGTCTCTGGCTCGATATCACCGGATCGACCCTGACATTTTCTTTCACCGGTCTGGTCCTGGCCTCTGTCCTTTATTCCCTGCCGTTCATGGTGCAGCCCTTGCAGGCCGCGTTCGAGGCGGTGGGTCGCGGTCCGATGGAGGCCGCAGCGAGCCTGCGCGCCGGGCCTTTCGACGCGTTCATCAGTGTGGCCTCGCCGATGGCGTTGCGCGGTTACCTGACTGCGGTTGTTCTGACCTTCGCGCACACCGTAGGAGAGTTTGGCGTCGTGTTGATGGTCGGGGGGAATATTCCGGGCCGAACGCGGATGATTTCGATACAGATTTACGAACACGTTGAAACCATCGACTATGCCGCCGCGCATACGCTATCGGCGATTCTGCTCGTGTTCTCGTTTTTGGTGCTGCTGGCGGTCTATGTGATCAACCGTCGCTTCCCGATCCACGCGGGGCTGCGATGACCGGTCTTGCGGTTGATATCCGGGTGGAGTTTCCCGGCTTTACGCTGGCTGTTGCGCACCGTTTCGAGGGGCAGGGACTGACCGCGCTCTTTGGCCCCTCGGGATGTGGCAAATCCACGTTGCTGCGTGTCATCGCCGGGTTCGAGAAGCGGGCTCGCGGAGACCTGTCATTTGGTGGCGAAGTTTGGCTGCGGGGGCGTCGTTCGGTGGCGCCCCACCAGCGCGGGGTCGGATATGTATTTCAGGACACCCGGCTTTTCCCGCATCTGACGGTGCAGGGCAATCTGGATTATGCGCATCGGCGCGCGCGGCATCTGCCCGCGCGATACGCGTTTGACGATGTCGCGGATGCGCTCGATCTCGGTCCGCTCTTCGAGCGTGATGCAGCAACACTGTCTGGTGGTGAACGGCAGAGGGTTGCGATGGGTCGGGCGTTGCTGGCCCGTCCGCGGCTTTTGCTCATGGACGAGCCGTTGGCCGCCCTCGACACGCGGCGCAAGGCCGAGATCCTGCCCTATATCGGGCGTCTGTCCGCGGCATTTGCGGTGCCGGTGATTTACGTGACCCATGCCCTCGAAGAGGTAACGCAACTGGCCGACCGCATTGTCGCGCTGGAGGCCGGAGCCGTGGCGGCGGCAGGGGGTGTCGCCGAGACGCTTGAGCGGCTTGATCTGGCTGGCGTTCAAGGCCGGTTCGAGGCGGGGGCGGTCCTCGCGGGGCGTGTTGCGACGCAGGATGAGGCGATGCACCTAACGCGGATAGATCTCGGGTCCGGGCTGGCTCTGGACGTGCCCGAGGTGCGCCTGAACATCGGTGAGCCTGTGCGCCTGAGGGTGCGGGCACGCGACGTGGCACTGGCGCGGGAGAGGCCCGTGGGGATCAGCATCCGCAACATGCTTGAGGCACGTGTGCTTCGTGTGGAGGTGGAGGAAAATACTGCCTATGCCGAGGTCTTGCTGGCCTTGGGCGAACAGCACTTGCGTGCGCGTGTGACCCGTGCGGCGCTGCGGGACCTCGATGTGCAACCCGGTCAGACATTGGTGGCGCTGATCAAGGCGGCGGCCTTTGATCGTCAGGCGCTGCCGCGCGCGTAGCCCGCGCCGCGCTTGACAATTGCCGGGGCGCGCGCGACAGACGCGGGCATGATGACAGGTTTCATACAAGTGGCTATAGGCGGCGCAATCGGCTCATGTCTGCGCTATGGCGTGGGGCTGCTCGCGCTGCGCGCGGGCGGGTCGGGTTTTCCTGTGGGGGTTCTCGGGGTCAACATCCTCGGGTCGTTCCTGATGGGGATGGCCGCCGTGGTACTCATGCAGCGCGGGCTCGGGCATCTCGGCCCGTTTCTGATGACCGGGGTCTTGGGGGGCTTTACAACGTTCTCGGCCTTTTCGCTGGAGGCATTCAGCCTTTGGGATGACGGACAAGCCGGCGCGGCTGCGGCGTATGTGGGCCTTTCCGTGGTGGCGTCCATCGCCGCGCTGACCCTTGGTGTCTGGCTGGCGCGGGGGGCCTTGGCATGAGTGGTGTGCAGAACCGCACCGTAGGGCCAGATGATGGCGATCAACGGCTTGACCGGTGGTTGCGCCGCCTGTTTCCCCATGTCGGCCAAGTGCAGATCGAAAAGATGTGCCGCAAGGGCGAAGTCCGTGTCGATGGCGGGCGGGTCAAGCCCGCGACCCGTCTCGACGTGGGGCAGGTCGTGCGCATCCCGCCGCTGCCGGATCGGGATGAACGGCCGAGCGGCGCGGCGGCGCGGATCACACCGGCCGATGCCAAGATGATCCAGTCCTGTGTGATCTACCGCGACGATCATGTCATTGCGCTCAACAAGCCGCCGGGTCTGCCGGTGCAGGGCGGCTCCAAGCTGACGCGGCATGTGGACGGGCTGGCCGAGGCGCTTCGCTTTGGAGCAGAGGACAAGCCAAGGCTTGTGCATCGGCTCGACAAGGATACCTCGGGTGTTCTTTTGCTCGCGCGGACACGGGAGGCAGCGAAGGGCCTGACCGCCGCATTCCGGCATCGCAACACCCGCAAGATTTACTGGGCCGCGGTCGCCGGGGTGCCCACGCCGCGCATGGGCACAATCCGATACGGGCTGGTCAAGGCGCCGGGACACGGGGCCAAGGGTGAGGGCGAAAAGATGCTTTGCGTGCATCCGCGTGAGGTGGACGCGACACCGGGTGCCAAGCCTGCGACCAGCGACTATGCGGTGATCGAGGCTGCGGGCGGGCGTACGGCTTGGATGGCCCTCATTCCGGTCACTGGCCGCACGCACCAACTGCGCGCACACATGGCCGAAATCGGTCATCCCATCGTGGGAGACGGAAAATACGGTGGCTCCGGTCAGGAGAATCTGGGTGACGGCTGGGGCGCGCAGCTTGGTGGGGATGTCAGCCGCAAGCTGCATCTGCACGCCCGCTCGCTCAAGATCGAGCATCCGGTGACGCGCGCCATCTTGCATATCACCGCTCCGTTACCAGACCACATGGCGCGCACCTGGGATCTGTTTCAATGGGTGCCGTCCGAGGCTCCGGAGGACCCGCTCGAGGATATGGCATGAGCCGGCCCTTGCGTTTGGTGATCTTCGATGTCGACGGAACTTTGGTTGACAGTCAGGGCGATATCCTCGCGGCGATGCGTGCCGGGTTTGACCGCGCGGGAGAGCCCGCGCCGGAGCGCGAGGCGATTTTGGGGATCGTGGGTCTTTCGCTCGATGTGGCCGTTGCCCGGCTCGCCCCGGACCTGCCCGGCGAGATGCACGGGCGCATCGTCGGATGGTACAAAGAGGCGTATATGGGTTTGCGCGCGGACTCGGGCGTGGCGCAATCGTCGCCGCTTTATCCGCATGCGCTCGACACGCTCCGCGCGCTTCATGCCGTGCCCGAGACATTGCTGGGCGTGGCCACCGGGAAATCGGCACGCGGGCTCGACAAGCTGCTGGACGGGCATGATCTCAGATCTTATTTCGTGACCCGGCAGGTCGCGGACCATCATCCCTCCAAGCCGCACCCTTCGATGCTGCGGGCGGCCTTGGCGGAAACGGGCATCGCTCCTGCAAATGCGGTGATGGTGGGGGATACGAGCTTTGACATGGAGATGGCGCAGGCGGCGGGCATCGCGGGTATCGGTGTGTCCTGGGGGTATCACAGGCCCGAGGCGCTGAGCGCCGCGCGCGAGATCGTGCAGGATTTCCGGGCGCTGCCCAACGCGCTGGAGCGGATATGGGAGAACGCCCATGAGTGAATGGAAAGCAAAGCGCTTCTGGACAGAGGCGACTGTCGTCGAAGACGCGGGCGGTTATGGCGTTCGGCTCGACGGGCGGTCGGTGCGTACTCCGGCCAAGGCGGCCCTTGTTGTTCCGACACGACCACTGGCAGAGGAAATTGCCGCCGAATGGGACGCGCAGGAAGGTCGTATAGATCCCAACAGCATGCCCTTTACCCGGTCGGCAAACGCAGCCATCGACAAGGTTTCGCGCCAACGGACCGAGGTGGCCGGGATGATCGCGGATTACGGCGATGCCGACCTGGTCTGTTATCGTGCCTTAAGCCCGGTCGAATTGGTCGCACGGCAATCCGAGGCTTGGGATCCTTTGCTTGACTGGGCCGAATCGGTCCTGTCTGCGAGGTTGCATCCCGTGGAAGGGCTCGTGCACATACCGCAGGATGAAAAGGCGCTCCGCCGCCTTCGTTCACACGTGGACACGCTGGATATATGGGCGCTTACCGCCTTTCATGACCTCGTGAGCCTTAGCGGCTCGCTCGTGATTGGCTTTGCCGCGATACATGATCTGCACCCCGTCGAGACATTGTGGCACCTGTCCCGGATTGATGAAACCTGGCAGGAAGAGCAATGGGGTAAGGACGACGAGGCTGCCGAGTTGGCGGACCGCAAGGCATCGGACTTCCGTCACGCAAAACGGTTTCACGATATTTCGCGCAGTGTTCGTGCGGCATGATGCAGATGCGGCTAACGCTGCGGCAAGTCCCGGTTTTGCATTGGATTTCGTGAACAAAGACTTGACGTTTTGTGATGAATCCAACCAAACTCGCTGACACTGAAAGGGGTCAACGCCCCTGAACCAGTATCAGAGTGGGTCCGTAGGCCCGACAGAACCGCCCTCTGAAGGGTGGACAATCAGGAAGAGGTTAACATGAACAAAACCGTATTTTTGGGCGCGCTGACGGTGGCCGGCCTTGCGGCTGGCGCATCTGCGGCGGCCACGTTGGATGACGTGAAGGCCCGCGGCACGCTGAACTGCGGCGTGACGACCGGCCTCGTGGGCTTTGCCGCTCCCGATGCGAACGGTGTTTGGGAAGGCTTTGACGTGGCTGTGTGCCGCGCCGTCGCCGCCGCCGTTCTGGGTGATGCGAACGCCGTTGAATTCGTGCCGACTACCGGCAAGACCCGCTTCACCGCGCTTGCCTCGGGTGAGATCGACATGCTGGCGCGCAACACCACATGGACGTTCTCGCGTGACACCGACCTCAAGTTCGAATTCGTCGGCGTCAACTACTACGACGGTCAGGGCTTCATGGTGCCCAAGGCGCTTGGCGTGAGCTCGGCCAAGGAACTCGACGGGGCGACCGTCTGCATCCAGACCGGTACCACGACCGAGCTGAACCTCGCGGATTTCTTCCGCAAGAACAACATCAGCTACGAGCCGGTTCCGGTCGAGACCAACGCTGAAGGCCAGCAACAGTATCTGGCCGGTGCGTGTGATGCCTACACCACTGACGCGTCCGGCCTCGCGGCGACACGTGCCGCGTTCGAGAACCCGACCGAGCACGTGATCCTGCCCGAGATCATTTCCAAAGAGCCGCTTGGCCCGCTTGTGCGGCATGGCGACAACGACTGGGGTGATATCGTGCGCTGGACGCTCAATGCTCTGATTGCGTCGGAAGAGCTGGGCGTCACGAGTGCCAATGTCGAGGAAATGGCGTCTGAGCCGACCAACAGCCCCGAGATCAACCGTCTGCTCGGCACCGAGGGGAACCTCGGCGAGATGATCGGCCTTGACGCTGACTGGGCCAAGCGCGCCATTGCAGTGGGTGGCAACTATGGCGAACTGTTCGAGAAGAACATCGGTGAGAAAACCCCGATCGGCCTCGCGCGCGGCCTGAACGCGCAGTGGACCGACGGTGGCATCCTCTACTCGCCGCCCTTCCGCTAAGACCAGAACTGACAAAGGGCGCGGCATACACCGCGCCCTTTTTCAACTGACGACCACTGAAAAAATCGGCCCACGGCAGGTTTGTCGATAAAAATCCGGGTCGAAAAACAGGGAAATCCCAGATGACAACGGCAACCGACCCTCCAAAGGCGTCGTTCCAGCTGTCGCAGCTGATATACGACACGCGGTATCGCTCTTATACCTTTCAGTTCATTGCACTTGTGCTGTTGATGCTGCTTATTGGCTATCTTGGCGCAAACCTTGTCACGAACCTCGCGGAGCAGGGGCAGAACATCGCCTTTGGCTTTCTGGCAGAGCCGGCGGGCTATGACATCAACCAGCGCCCGATAGAATACGACAGCCAGTCCAGCCATCTTCGCGCCTCGTTTGTCGGGGTCCTGAATACGTTGATCGTGGCCGTCTTGGGATGTCTGACTGCGACCCTCTTCGGCGTCACCGCGGGCATCCTGCGGCTCTCGCCCAACTGGCTGGTACGCAAGCTGATGGCCGGCTATGTCGAGGCGTTCCGCAACGTGCCGGTGCTGATCTGGATCCTGATCATCTTCACCATCATGACGGCGGTCCTCCCGGCACCGAGTGCCTTTCGCGGCGACAACCCGGATTCAAGCATGCTCTTCGGGGCGTTTGCCTTTACCAACCGCGGAATATACATTCCGGCGCCGATCTGGGGCGGGGGATCAATTGTAGTCGTTCTGACCTTTCTCGCGTCCATCGCCGGGGTCTTCTATTATCGGCGTTATGCCACCAAGCTGCTATACGACACGGGCAAGCTCCTGCCGATGGGGTGGCCTTCGCTGGTCATTTTCTTCGTGCCGACGATCCTGATCTATTTCATCATGGGCCAGCCGATCAGCCTTGATTATCCTGCGTTGAAGGGCTTCAACTTCGGGGGCGGGATTCACATTCGCGGCTCTCTGATTGCGCTTTGGTTTGCTCTGGCGATCTACACCGGGGCCTTCATCGCCGAGAACGTTCGGGCGGGTATTCAGGCCGTCAGCAAGGGCCAGACCGAGGCCGCGGCCTCGCTCGGGCTGCGCCCGCGCCGGATCATGAACCTTGTGATCCTGCCGCAGGCGCTGCGGGTGATCATCCCGCCGCTGATCTCGCAATACCTCAACCTCACCAAGAACTCGTCGCTGGCCATTGCCGTGGGCTACATGGATGTGACCGGCACGCTTGGCGGTATCACCCTCAACCAGACCGGACGTGCGATCGAATGCGTCCTTCTGCTCATGCTGTTCTATCTGGCGATCAGCCTCGCGATCTCGGCGGTGATGAACGTTTACAACAACGCCATCAAGCTGAAGGAGCGGTGAGCCATGGCCCAGGAACACTTTGCTTTCGTTCGTAGCCATATGCTTCCCGAAGCGCCGCCCCCCGCGGCGGAACGGGGCGCGATCAAATGGCTGCGTGAAAACCTCTTTTCTTCGGCGGCCAACTCGCTGCTGACGGTCGTATCGCTCTATGTCGTCATTCAAATCGTGATCTCGGCGGCGCCATGGTTTCTCAACGGGGTCTGGGACAGCCCCAGCCTGACCGCCTGCCGCGACATTCTCGACGGCAACATGGGCGGTTGCTTCGCAGTGCTGACGGAACGCTGGAACCAGCTTCTCTTCGGGTTCAAATACCCCTCTGAACTCTATTGGCGGCCGGGGCTGGCCTTTATTCTGCTCTTCGTGGCCGGCGCGCCGCTGCTGTTCTACAAGCTGTTCCCGAGCAAGATGCTGATCTTCACCGGGCTTTACCCCTTCATTGCTTATTGGCTGATCTGGGGCGGGTCGATCCTGGTGCCGGTCTTTGCCCTTCTGGGGGTGCTGCTCGGCGTCTATGTCTACAAGCGCACGGTGGCTGCCAGCGCGGGCATGGCGGTGATTGCGGGCTTTGTGGCGGCGCTGATCTTCTGGATCCTGTCGGGTTTCATCACCGCACCCATGGAGAATGTCCTCGCCATCGAAGCAGTTCCTTCCCGCGACATGGGCGGCTTCATGATAAACCTGATGCTGGGTGTGGTCTGTGTGTCGCTCTCGGTGCCCTTCGGTATCGTGCTGGCGCTCGGGCGGCAATCGAGCATGCCGATCATCAAGTGGATCTGCGTGGTCTTTATCGAGTTCATTCGCGGCGTGCCGCTGATCACGCTGCTGTTCGTCGCCAATGTGGTGCTGGCGTATTTCCTGCCGCCGGGCACAAGCTTTGACCTGATCCTGCGAGTGATCATCATGATCACAATGTTCGCCTCGGCCTATATCGCCGAAGTGATCCGGGGCGGTCTCGCCGCCCTGCCGCGCGGACAGTATGAAGCGGCGGACAGTCTGGGCCTCGACTATGCGCAGGCGATGCAGCTGATTATCCTGCCGCAGGCGCTCAAGATCTCGATCCCGGGCATCGTCAACGTCGCCGTGGGCCTCTTCAAGGACACCACGCTGGTGTCGGTGATCTCGATGTTCGACATCGTCGGCATGATCCGAGGCCCGATCCTCGCCTCGGCGGAATGGAACGGCGTCTACTGGGAGCTGTTTGGCTTCGCGGCGCTTTTGTTCTTCGTCACCTGCTACGGCATTTCGCAATATTCCCAGTGGCTGGAGCGTCAGCTTCAGACCGATCATCGGTAAGGAGGGTCATCATCATGGCCGCAGAAACACAGCTCAAGGTCTCGGACGAGGTCGCCGTCGAGATCACCAAGATGAACAAGTGGTTTGGCGCGTTCCACGTGCTGCGCGATATCGACTTGACCGTCTATCAGGGCGAACGGATCGTGATCGCCGGGCCTTCGGGCTCGGGCAAGTCGACGCTCATCCGCTGCATCAATGCGCTGGAAGAGCATCAGAAAGGCTCGATCTCGGTGGATGGCACGGTGCTGTCCAGTGATGTCAAGAATATCGACAAGGTTCGGTCGGAGGTTGGCATGGTGTTCCAGCACTTCAATCTCTTTCCGCATCTGACGATCCTGGAGAACTGTACTTTGGCCCCGATCTGGGTGCGCAAGACGCCCAAGCGCGAGGCCGAGGAGATCGCCATGCATTTCCTCGAAAAGGTCAAGATCCCCGAACAGGCCGACAAGTATCCCGGAATGCTCTCGGGCGGTCAGCAACAGCGCGTGGCGATTGCCCGCTCGCTGTGCATGAAGCCTCGGATCATGCTCTTTGACGAGCCGACATCGGCGCTTGACCCCGAGATGATCTCGGAGGTGCTCGACACCATGATCGAGCTGGCCGAGGAAGGCATGACCATGCTCTGCGTCACCCACGAGATGGGGTTTGCCCGCAAGGTCGCGAACCGGGTGATCTTCATGGACCAGGGCCAGATCGTCGAGCAGAACGAGCCCGAGGAGTTCTTCAACAACCCGCAGAGCGAGCGGACCAAGCTGTTCCTCAGCCAGATCCTCGGGCACTGAGCCAGAGATACGAACAGATCAAAAAAGAGGGCCGGAGCCAAAACTCCGGCCCTTTCGGGTCAAAAAACGCAAAAATACGTTGGTCGTGGATCAATAGAACCCAAGCTTTTCGTATTTCGTGACCAGTTTCAGGTAATTCTTGCGACCACCGGGGCCTTTTTCGACCAAGCCCCATTTACCGTCTTTGTTTTTGCCGCGCACGGTACATCCGGCAGAGACGCATTTAATGTGCAATTTCATTCCGTCAGAGCGTGTATGACGGCTTTCGCCAGCGCTTGCTGCTGTGGCCAGGGCAAATACGCCCACGGCCGAAAGAAGCATGATCCGTTTCAATGCTGATCTCCATATATATACGTTTACATTCAAAAAATATCATGGATGCTGGACCAATTCACGGGGAATTGTGAAATCAACGGGATGGGCGCTAGAATAGCAAATATCCGACCATTGAGATTGCGGAAACTCTGCAATCAAAGTCGCACAGGTGGGATAATCGTGAAACCGCCCATGCGCCGGCGGCACGGATACCAACCGCGCGGCAAATTCCGCAATGCCCGGATTATGTCCCAGCATCAGAACCGTTCCATGCCGCGCGCCGCGCAATGCGCCCATCATCTCCCGGGGCTCAGCATGGTACAGGCCCGGCAAATATTCGACGGGGCAGGGCAAGCGCAGCCGCTCGAACGTCGCCCGGGTCCGTTCCGAGGTTGAGGACAACGCCAGACCCGGGATAACGTTTCGTGCGCGTAGCCAGTCTCCCAGCGCTTCCGCGGATCTGCGTCCGCGTTTGTTCAACGGGCGGTCATGATCCGCCTGTCGCGGATTGTCCCAGCTCGACTTGGCATGGCGCATCAGGATCAGGCGCAGGGTCATGACGGGTGAAAACTCCTCATGTGAAAGGCCGATTGCGCCTCCACCCTGCCATAGCTCTGGCTGACCGGACAGGCGCGGCGCACGGCGCAGCCTTGCGCGCGGCAGTCATTGCCGTCACGCTCCAGATCGCCCTTGCAGGCGGGCACGTCATAGGCTCCCGGGCGCAGCGCATCCACCGGGCAGGCGGTCAGGCAGGGCTGTGTCGCGCAGGTCTCGCAAGGGCGCGAGGCCGGGGCGGGCAGGTCGAGCCGGTCGGGCAGCGCAAGTGCGCCGCGATAGGACACCATCAGCCCTGCCACGTCATGCACCAGCAACCCCACCGGCGAGGGCCAGGCCTGCCCGCTGCGCCGTGCCCAATCGGTGAAGGGCTGCCACGGCGGGCCGCCGAAGGGAAAGAGCGCCATCGCCCCGAGATCCTCGGCAAGCGCGGTAATGATGCGGGTTGACCAGCGATCCATCGGGTCGGGCGTGCCGTCGCGATACTCGGGCGTCTGCGTGAAGGCCGTCCAGAAGCCCGGCTCCGACGGCCCCAAAAGCACCAATGTCGCATGCCCCGGCACCTCGCCCGCCCCCAGATGCAGCGCGCCCATCACCGCGAGGTGATGCGGGGCGGCGTGGCGGGTGATTTGGGTCGGGATCATGTCGGTATCCTAGCGGTGCTTCTGAACCTAACGCGTGCCGCCACTCTCACAAGGTCACGTGGCTCGGATAAGCGAGCCCGCCCCGTGCTCTGTATAAAGCTCCAGCAGCGTCGCGTTGGGCGCGCGACCGTCGAGGATGACCACCGCCCGCACGCCACCCTCGATCGCGGCCAGCGCGGTCTCTGTCTTGGGGATCATGCCGCCCGCGATGATGCCGTCGCGGGTCATCTGGCGGATCTGATCGGCGCTGAGTTCGGTGACCACCTGACCCGAGGCATCGCGGACCCCGTCGATATCCGTCAGCAAGAGAAGCCGGTCGGCCTTGAGCGCGGCGGCCACGGCGCCTGCGGCAGTGTCACCGTTGATGTTGAAGGTCTCGCCATTGCGCCCGGCACCGAGCGGCGCGATTACCGGGATTGTGTCGGCGTCAAAGAGCGTGTGCAGGATCGCCGGGTTGATCTCGGACGGCTCGCCCACAAGGCCCAGATCGGGGCTGGACGGCGTGCATGTGATGAGCCCCGCATCCTTGCCCGACAGGCCCACGGCGCGCCCGCCCTGACCGTTGATTGCCTGAACGATACGTTTGTTGACGCGGCCCGAGAGGACCATCTCGACAACATCCATCGTCGCTGCATCCGTGACCCGTTTGCCATTGACGAAATTGGACTTGATCGCCAGCTTTTCCAGCATCTCGTTGATCATCGGACCACCGCCGTGGACGATCACCGGGTTGACGCCCACCTGCTGCATCAGCACCACGTCGCGGGCAAAGGTCTCCATCGCCTCGTCGCTGCCCATGGCGTGGCCGCCCAGCTTGATCACGACGATCGCGCCGGTATAGCGTTGCAGATAGGGCAGCGCCTCGGAGAGGGTGCGGGCGGTGGCGATCCAGTCGCGATTCATGTCTCTGGCCTTCATCCTTGTCTCCGACGTGCGCATGATCGCCTTGTTAGCCGTTGTCCCGTGTCCTGCCAAGGGCCGTTGCATGCGCGCGCTGCTGCGCTACGGTCAGTACGAGGCCACAGGAAAGGGCACGGGATGACGGAACAGCGGACATTACTTCTGACCGGGGCGAGCCGGGGGATCGGTCACGCCACGGTGCAGCGGTTCAACGCGGCGGGCTGGCGGGTCATCACCTGCTCGCGGCATCCCTTTCCCGCCGAATGCCCCTGGGGTGGTGGCGAAGACAACCATATCCAGATCGACCTTGCCGATCCCAAGGACGTGATCGAGAAGGTCGAGGAGATCCGTGCGCGCCTGAACGGACGGCTTGATGCGCTGGTCAACAATGCGGGCATCTCACCCAAAGGGCCCGAGGGCGAGCGGCTTGATACGATCAGCACCGACCTGCGCACATGGGGCCATGTGTTTCACGTCAATTTCTTTGCCCCCGTCGTGCTGGCGCGCAGCCTGAAGAACGAGTTGGCGGCGGCCAAAGGGGCAGTCGTGAACGTGACCTCTATCGCGGGGGCCCGGGTGCATCCCTTCGCGGGTGCCGCCTATGCCACCTCCAAGGCGGCGCTGGCCGCTCTGACCCGCGAGATGGCGCATGATTTCGGGCCTCTGGGGGTGCGCGTCAACGCTATTGCGCCGGGCGAGATCCGCACCGCGATCCTGTCGCCCGGCACCGAGGATCTGGCCGACCGCCTGCCGATGCGCCGCCTTGGCGAGCCGCAGGAGGTGGCCGATACGGTCTATTTCCTCTGCACCGAAGGCTCAACCTACATCTCCGGCACCGAGATCGAGATCAACGGCGCGCAGCACGTCTAGGGCGTGCAGATGGTCAGGCTTGTCCGGACATGCGCGCGGATTCCTGTTTGATTAAATCAGGCACGCTGGAATGCGGCCATCTGGCTGGCCCCGCCAAGCACGGGATGCACGCCCGCGATATCGTGGCGGCTCACGTTGTAGCCACTGCGCGACGCCACGCCATCCGCCCAAGCAGAAAATCGCGCCCGCCCCCATTCGAAATGGTGGCCGGGGTGGCGAAACCGGTGTGCAGGCACGCCGAGGACTGGATTGTAATCGGCGTTGGGTGTGGTGACGATAACGTGTCGGGGCCGCATGTCATGAAATATCGCGCGTTCCAGCCGATTGATGTCGGCCAGCGGCAGATGTTCGATGGTCTCGACGAGACAGGCGCAGTCGTAATGGCGCAGATTGGGGTGCCCCACGGTCATCGATGCATGGGCGATCTGGATCTTGGCCTGCGCCTCGGGCGGCAAGCTTTGGAGTCGTGCTCTGAGGTCGCGCAGCGCCTCAAGATCAATATCCAGCCCGGTCAATCGGGAGATTTGCGGCACGTTGGCGAGGCTCAGGATCAGATCGCCTGCGCCACAGCCGAGGTCCAGCACGGTGCGCGCACCGGTGTCGATCACGGCTTGAACGACTGTCTCTAACCGGGCCTTGTGCAGTGCGGTGGTCATGCAAGTGGCATCCGCAACAGCGCTACGTCCTTGTGCGGGATGGTGCAGGACCAGCCGCGCAATTGCGCGATATGCTCGAAGGTCTGAGCCCGGTAGAACACCACATGCGTCGGATCCTGACGATAGTGCCAATGTTCAAAGCGCGCATCGTCGGTCTGAAAGCAGGTCATCACTGCAAGCCACCCGCCGGGATGGAGCAGCCCCGCGAGGCGGTCGAATTCGGCAGCGGGATGGTGAAAGTGTTCGGCAACCTCGGTGCAGGTGACAAAATCGTACCGCTCGGAGAGAGCGGCGGGATCGGGTTGGAAAATGGGATCGTAGAGCGACATCTCGTGCCCGGCCTCGCGCAGCATCGCGGCGAGGGCCGGCCCGGGTCCGCAGCCGTAGTCGAGACCCCGGGCCGGCACAGGCACTCTTGCCAGCAGCGGGTCCGACAGCTTGGCCAGGAATCGCCGATAGCCGATGTCTTGGATGCTGTTCTGATGGAGCCGGTATGTGGCGCGCTCTGTCGCGGCATCGGGCAAATGCGCGGCTACGAGGCCACGCGCCTCGCATTGCTCGCAACGCCAATAGTCTTTGCCGCCCAGATGCATGAACGGCAAACAATCCGGTCCCCGGCAAACCGGGCATGTGTCAGGTGTCGTGAAAGACATGGCGCAGCAGTGGCATGACCGTTCGCAAAAGGCCAGATGCCGCGCAGGTCGCGCCCCCGTGGGGCCGTTGGCATGGACAGCCCTGCTTGAATTGCCTAAGCCTCATGGCGGAACCAAGCGAGAGGATGGCATGGCGCGGCGTAAACCCTTCGAGATCGGCAACACATCGGTGAAGCCTGGAACGCGCGAGCGGGTCGATATCCCTGTCAGCACGTTGTCCAATCACACGCCGGTCAATCTCTCTGTCGAAGTGGTGCACGGGCGGCGCGCCGGGCCGGTCATGTTCGTGTCGGCGGCGATCCACGGGGACGAGGTGATCGGCGTCGAGATTGTACGCCGATTGCTGCGGGCGGCCTCGTTGAACAAGATTGCGGGAACGTTGCTGGCCGTGCCGATCGTGAATACGTTCGGGTTTCTTAACCATTCTCGCTATTTGCCTGACCGGCGCGATCTCAACCGGGTGTTTCCGGGCCTGTCCGAAGGCTCGATGGCCTCGCAACTTGCGCATATCTTCATGGAGCAGGTTGTCGCGCGGTCGGATGTCGGGATCGACCTGCATTCGGCCGCCATTCATCGGAGCAATCTGCCGCAGATCCGGCTGACGCCTGGCAATGCACGGCTCGAAGAGCTGGGCCGGGCCTTTGGCGCGCCGGTGATGATGGAATCGAAGCTGCGCGAGGGCTCTCTGCGCATGGCGGCGGAAGAGGTGGGTGTCGACGTGTTGCTCTATGAAGGCGGAGAGGGGCTCCGGTTTGACGAATTCGCAGCGCGCGCGGGGGCAAGCGGCATTCTGCGGGTCATGCGCCATCTTGGCATGATCGGGGCCAAGGGCGTGCCCAAGGCGCGCGCCGTGCCGATGCGCGCCGCCCGTTCAACATGGTATCGCGCGCCGCGCGGCGGGCTGTTTCGCGGCTATCTGGCTGTGGGCGATGCCGTGCAACCGGGAACGGTCATGGGGGCAGTGGCCAATGCCTTTGGCGATATCGAAAGCGAGGTTCAGGCCGAGGAGAGCGGCATCATCATCGGGCGGACCAACATGCCTGTCGTCTATGAGGGCGACGCACTGTTTCACGTGGCCGAGACACCGCGCGCCGAGGCGGCGGCAGAGGGTATCAGCGCGCATCTGGACGCGGCTCCGCTCTACGACGAGGACGAGATCATATGAGCGCGGCGGCGCGCCGGACCATAGATATCAACGATCTGGCTTTTGGTGTGATCCGTGCGCGCATGCGGCTGCATTTCGCTTTGACGCCCAAGGGCGACAGAAGGGCTATCAAGTATTTCGTGATAGGCCATCCGCGGAATGGCACGACAAGTCTGCATAAACTGTTCGAGGCCAATGGGATCAGCAGCTTTCATGATTCCCGTGACTGGCCGACCGGTAAACACGATGCGTTCTCGGATTTCGGGCAGGTCCGCCCTGTGGCGGCCTATGACCGGACTTATCCCAATGCGCGCTTCATCCTGAATTTTCGCCCGCTGCGACATTATCTAAACAGCATCGCAACGCATCATCAAAAGGTGTTCAGCGTGCAGAACTTCATCAACGAGGCGTATCGGAGAGCGGATTATTTCGCGTGGGTGCTTGAGTATTTTCGCGGTAGGGATGACTTCATGGCGGTGAATATCGAAGCCACGGGCGCCCTTGCGGCGGTGGCGGAGTTCTGCGGTTTCGCGGTGGCGGATTTGCCGGGCGGTTCGGTGCATAACGTGTCGAACCGGCCAAAGCTGGCGCAGAACGCCGAGAATATAGAACAGGCGCTCGACGTTCTTGGTCTGGTCGACGAGGCGGGGCGTGGGGTTTTGGTTTCGCGGCTACATGGCAACCGGCAGGCGGACCTTGCGGCGGCGCGTGATACGCTGCGCCATCTCGAATAGGTGTGCGCCGGGTCGTGGCGGATCAATCCAGGGTGCGATCCCTGTCGGACGAAACCGGCACCTGGCGTGCCCAGTCCGAATATGGCCCGGTTGTGGCCCGTCGCAGCAAGTCTTCGAGTGCTTTGACCGGGTCGTCCGGGTGATAGTCTATGCGCAGCGTCAATGGCGGGTGGTCGGGGTGCAACACCAACAGAGCGGCCGAAAGCAGGCCGCGATAGTCTCCACCGGCTGACCGGGCGGTGTCGAGGGCTGTGAGCAGCCGACGGCTGAAATCGCCCTGAGCGGCCTCGTAACCGTCGACCATGGCGCGCAAGACAGTCTGGTTGCTCAGCATGTTGCCCGCGACGATTCCCTGAGCGAATGACAGATGCCCCTTTGAATCGTCGTTCGCGGCCCCGGTATAGGCCCCCGTCGCACCGTGCAGATCGAGGGCCGACACCTGCCTGTGAGCGTGGCCCTTGTCGGAGGAGGTGACACGATCCACGGCGGTCTGCGGCTCTTCGCCGTCCTGCATGAGTGACAGGACGTCTTCGCCCCAGAAGGTCGAAGGTGCCGCCCCCTGACTAGCGGACACGCCCGCCAGAACATGGCCGCGCAGGACCCAGCCTCCAACGCAAAGACTGCCGGTCGCAGCCGCGCCGCCGATGGCGCCGGTTTGGGGGTCTCGTGCAAGGATGGAGAAGGTCATGGGTTTCCTGAGTTTTTCCTTAAATTATCATGATAATTTGACGATGGCAATTTATCATGATAATTTTAGGGAATAAATCAACAGGGAGAAGCGAAATGAAACCATTGTCCTGGGTCCGCAAGGGCCTCGCGCTTGCTGCTGCCGGGGTGATTGCCGCCTCGGTCGGTTTGCCGGGCCCCGCTGCCGCGCAGACCCCGCCGGGGGTGTTGATCGTTGGGCAGATTGCCGAGCCAAAGTCGCTGGATCCGGCCGCTGTCACCGCCGTGAACGATTTCCGAATTCTGGTGAATCTCTACGAGGGGTTGACCCGCTACGCGCCCGGCACACTCGAGGTCGAGCCGTCGCTCGCGACAGATTGGACAATCAGTGAGGATGGCACGGAGTACACGTTCACCCTGCGCGAAGGCGTGCGGTTTCATGACGGCACGGCCTTCAACGCAGAGGCCGTGAAATTCAATTTCGACCGGATGCTGGACGAGTCGCATCCCTACCACGACACCGGCCCATTTCCTCTGTCCTTCTTTTTTGGCGCGGTCGAATCGACCGAGGTGGTCGATGATTTGACCGTGAAGTTCACGCTTGACGCGCCTTATGCCCCATTCCTGTCAAACCTTGCCTATCCCACAGGACTTATCGTTTCGCCCGAGGCAGTACGCACCCATGGTGCCGAGTTCGGACGAAATCCGGTGGGTACAGGGCCTTTCGTATTCGCCGAGTGGCGGTCGAACGAGGCCGTGGTCGTTGAGCGTCACGAGGGCTATTGGGGAGAGGCGGCAGGCACGCAGGCTGTCGTCTTTCGTCCGATCACCGATGCCAACACCCGCGTGGCCGAGATGCTGGCGGGTGGGATCGACCTGATGGTCGAGGTTCCGCCAACGTCCCTGGGGCAGTTCGATGGGGACGCATTCGATGTCGCCGAACAGGCCGGTCCGCATGTCTGGTTCTTGATCCTGAACGCGAAGGAGGGCCCATTTGCCGACAAGCGCGTGCGGCAGGCCGCGAATTACGCGATCAACAAGGAGGCAATCGTCAATGACGTGCTCGAAGGCACCGCCACTGTTGCCACCGGACCAACGCCGCCCGCCTTTGCCTGGGCCTATAATGAGGCGCTCGACCCGTATCCGTATGACCCGGCCAAGGCGCGTGCCCTGATCGCAGACGCTGGCGCGGAGGGGGCTGCACTCACCTTTTACGTGACCGAAGGCGGGTCCGGCATGCTCGATCCCGTGCCGATGGGAACGGCCATTCAGGCCGATCTCGAAGCGGTGGGTTTTGATGTCACCATCGAAACCTACGAGTGGAATACCTTTCTCGGTGAGGTTAACCCGGGGTTGGAGGGCAAGGCCGACATGGCAGAAATGGCGTGGATGACGAATGACCCGGACACCCTGCCGTATCTCGCTCTGCGCAGTGAGGCCTGGCCGGAGAACGGCGGATTCAACTCAGGATACTATGCCAATGAACAGGTCGATACCCTGCTTGAAGCGGCGCGGCGTGCGACCGATCAGGACGAGCGTGCACGTCTCTACCGGGAGATGCAGGCCATCGTACAAGAGGATGCGCCGTGGGTCTTTGTGGCGAACTGGAAGCAGAATGCGGTGACCAGCGACCGTGTTGATAACTTTGGCCTTGAGCCGTCGTTCCTGCTGTATCTGAAGGATGTCGTGAAAAACTGATATCCATGTTTCGGGCCGTTTGACACCGGCCCGAACACGCCGAAGGGGTCAAGATGAGCGGCTATATTCTGAAACGTCTGGTGTCGGCCATTCCTGTGCTTTTGGGGATCAGCATTATCGTTTTTCTGATCATGTCGCTTATCCCCGGCGATCCGGCAACGGCGATCCTCGGCTCCTATGCCACGCCTGAGAACGTCGAGAAACTCAACCGCGATCTCGGGCTCGATCAGCCTCTTGTGATGCGGTACTTCATTTGGCTGGGCAATATACTGACCGGTGATTTCGGTCGATCCTATTCGCTGAACCGCCCGGTCATCGACGAAGTGCTGGAGCGGTTCAACGCGACGCTCGTCCTGGCAGGCACGGCGTTTGTTTTGTGTTCCATTCTGGGCATTTTGGCCGGTGTTGCATCCGCCGCCCGCCAGTACGGATTAACCGACAAGGTGATCACTTTCGTGGTGCTGATCGGCATTTCCGTGCCTTCCTTCTTTCTCGGGATGATGATGATTCTGACCTTCGCGGTGAATCTGCGATGGCTTCCGGTCTCGGGCATGTACGCGATCTATGGCGGTGGTGATCTGCCCGATCTATTGAATCACCTCATCATGCCCGCGCTTGCGCTGGCCGCAGTGGCGACCGGGGTGATCGCACGCCTCTCGCGCTCTGCCATGCTTGAGGTGCTGCGTCAGGACTTCATTCGCACGGCGCGCGCCAAGGGTGTATCAGAGACGCGCGTGATCATGGGGCACGCTTTGCGGGCGGCGATGGTGTCGATCATTCCGGTGCTTGGCATTCAGGCCGGGTTTGTTCTCTCGGGCGCGGTCTATATCGAGATTGTCTTTCAATGGCCCGGCGTCGGGCGGATGCTGGTGGACGCGATCCTGACGCGAGATCTGCTCTTGGTGCAGGGTGGGGTGGTATTCGTCGCGGCCTGTTATGTGTTGTTCAACATCGCGGTTGATGTGGCGCAGAGCTTGCTCGACCCGAGGATACGGACGTGACCGTTTTTCTGGGATTGCTGTTTCGCAACCGGCTCGCGGCGATCGGGGCCGTGGTGTTCTCGATTATTCTTGTTTCGGTTCTGATCGCGCCGCTGCTGCCGCTCCAAGATCCGGATGCGACCGCCACTGCCGACCGGTTTCAGCGCCCATTCACCGAAGGCCATCTGCTTGGTACGGATCATCTTGGGCGCGATCTGCTGTCGCGCCTGTTGCATGGCACGCGCCTGTCCCTCGGGGTCGGCGTTTTGGCGGCTGTCGCCGCGGCGACCATCGGGTCTGCGGTCGGGATCGTTGCGGGGTATTTTGGCGGACGTATCGACAATCTCATCATGCGCGGCGTCGATATGCTGATGGCCTTTCCTTATATCCTGCTTGCACTGGCCATCGTCGCGGCGCTCGGCCCCGGTCTGATGAACGCGCTCATTGCCGTGGCCGCGGTCAACGTGCCGTTCTTTGCCCGCAACATCCGTGGTGTCACCGTCGGGCTGGCAGGGCGCGAATTCATCGACGCGGCCCGACTGGCCGGAATGGGGCACGCGCGCATCATCCTGACCGAGCTTTTACCCAATGTCCTGCCCGTGATCATCATCGCCATGTCCACGACCGTGGGCTGGATGATCCTCGAGACCGCCGGGCTCAGCTTTCTCGGTTTGGGCTCGCAGCCGCCACAGGCGGATCTCGGCTCGATGCTGGGCGAGGCGCGGTCGGCGCTGATCTCGCATCCGCATACCTCCATTGTGCCGGGCATCATGATCTTTCTCATCGTCATGTCGATCAACCTGTTGGGTGACGGGGTGCGCGACGCGCTCGATCCGCGCCTGCGCTCCGGGGCGCTCTCGCGTCCGCGCGCCATGACGCTGGTCGATCGCAAGGGGGCGGTGCCGACCGCCACGACCGACCTGCTGGCCATTCAGGATCTGCATACGCAATTCCATGTCGGTCGCCGTATCTATCGCGCCGTGGGCGGTGTCAGCCTCTCGGTGCAACCCGGAGAATGTCTTGGTCTCGTGGGCGAGAGTGGCTCTGGCAAATCAGTGACCGCGCTTAGCGTGATGGGGCTGGTCGCGTCGCCTCCGGGCGTCATCGCGGGCGGTGCGGTGCGTTTTCAGGGCGAGGACCTGATCGGTGCGCGCTATGAAAGGTTGCGCCGGATGCGGGGGGACCGCGTCGCCTATATCTTTCAGGACCCGCTTTCGACACTCCACCCTCTCTACCGGGTCGGCACCCAGCTTGCCGAGGCGATTCAGGCGCATCACCGGCTGTCCCGCACTGAGGCCCGGACGCGCGCCCTTGCCTTGCTCAAGGATGTGCGCATCCCCAACCCCGAGGCGCGCATCGACAATTATCCGCATGAAATGTCTGGCGGTATGCGCCAGCGGATCGGCATCGCCATGGCGCTCGCCAATGAGCCCGATGTCATCATAGCGGATGAGCCGACCACGGCGCTCGATGTAACTGTGCAGGCACAAATCCTCGCGCTGCTGGATGACCTGCGGCGCGACAGGGGATTGGCGATCATCTTCATCACCCATGATTTTGGCGTAGTGGCGCAGCTATGCGACCGGATTGCCGTGATGTATGCCGGACGGATTGTTGAACAAGGTCCGACGAGGGCCGTGCTCGACGCGCCGGCGCACCCCTATACCAAGCGCCTCATTGCCTGCGTTCCCGAACTGGGCGGAGGCCAGCGTGCCCTCGCTGCGATCCCCGGTTTGCCGCCTGTCGTGGATGATCTGCCACCCGGCTGCGTCTTTGCCCCGAGATGCGACAAAGCTCGCCAAGGCTGTCGGGACGGAGAAATCACCCTCGCAGGCAGCGGGCCACGTGCGGTGCGCTGCCTCTATCCCGAAGAGGTGATCTGATGCCTGCGCTCAAGGTCACGGGTCTGGCCAAGACCTTTTCGGTAAAGAAGCCGCTGTTCGGCGCCGCCATGCCCGGTGTGCACGCTGTCAAACCGCTGAGCTTTGCCGTGGAACCGGGGGAAACGCTCGGCGTGGTGGGTGAATCAGGTTGCGGGAAATCGACACTTGCGCGCATGCTCGTTGGTCTATTGGAGCCCTCCGAAGGTGCGATCGAGATTGATGGCCGTGCTCTCGACACCGCCGACCCGGCCAAGTTCGGGAGATTGATCCAATACGTCTTTCAGGACCCGCAAAGCAGCCTGAACCCGCGTAAAACCATCCGACAAGTGATGGAGGCACCGCTTAAACGCCTGTATTACATGCCAAGACGCGAACGAGAGGCACGGATCAGTGAAATTTTTGCCTCGGTCAATTTGCGTGAAGAGTTCCTTGACCGCTATCCGCATGAATTTTCGGGCGGTCAGGCGCAGCGCATCGGCATTGCCCGCGCTCTGGCCGCTGCTCCGGAGATTATCATTCTAGATGAGCCGGTGTCTGCGCTCGATGTTTCGGTACAGGCGCAAGTGCTCAATCTTCTATCCGACCTCAGGCGCGAATTCGGTTTGACCTATCTCTTCATCACGCACGATCTGGCCGTGGTGGAGGCGGTCAGCGACCGGGTGATGGTCCTCTACTTCGGCTCTGTGGTCGAGATCGGCAGGGCGCGGCATATCTTTGCAAACCCGAGCCATCCCTATACACAGCTTCTGGCCGGAAGCGCCCCGGTCGTCGGGCGTCCGCTCACCGCGCCCGAGCAAAAGGGGACCGAGCTGCCCGATCCGCTGAACCCTCCGCCGGGATGCGCGTTTGCCGGGCGGTGCCCACGTGCGACCGAGCTCTGCCGGACAGACGAGCCGATACTGAAGGAAACGGGAGACGATCAACTTGCAGCCTGCCACCACCCGCTCAAAGACTGATCCAAGACCCAGCAGGCCGGTTCAGGTCGCCGAGGCGATCAAGGATTGGGTGGTGAAGCAGGGTTTGTGCGCCGGGGATCGGTTGCCCGGCGAGGCCGAGTTGATCAGCCGGTTCGGCATGGCCAAGGGTACAATCCGCGAAGCCATGCGCATCCTTGAGGCGCAGGGGCTGATCAAGACACGCACCGGTCCGGGGGGCGGTAGCTTTGTGCATGAGGTCAGCCGCCAACGGGCCAAGGCTCTTCTGGGAAATTATTTCTATTTCAAGAATCTCACAATCGGCGACATATATCAGTTGCGACTGTTGCTGGAGCCCGAATTGGCCGCGTCACTGGCGGGTCAGCTGCCCGAAGTCGTTCTGCAAAAGTTGGAGGCCAACATCGCCGAATATGCCGAACCGGCCGCCGATCTGGAAGAAGAGCGCGCGCAACATGTGGCCTCGCTCAGATTTCATGCGATCCTGGCGGAGCAGGCGCAAAACCCGCTCCTTGGGTTCGCGATCGACTTCATGGTCAATCTTCTATCCGACCTGACGGTTTATCGCCGCCTCTATTCCCCGCCCAACCGCGAACTCTGGCAGCAGGGGCGCACCCATCAGCAGCAGCTCGTTGCGGCGCTGCGCGCCGGTAACGCCGATCTGGCTCGTTCGATCATGTTGGACCACATGCAAACCGCGTGGAGCCTGATGCAGCGGCAAGAAGTCGAGATGCAGAGCCGGTTCATCTCGGAATGACTTGAGGGCACGGCGCGGGCGCGCTCAGGTTACGTCCTCGGCATTGCGCGGGCGCAGGAATATCGAAAGGGTCATCAGGGAAAAGATGAACTCGTAAGGTTCCCATTTGGTCATCATCTGCACGCTCAGGATGACAACGGTCGCCGCGAGAGTGACGATCATGTGGCGGGTGTCAGCCACAGGGATCGCCAAACGGTCGACCATGCGGTGCAGGACAGCAATGCGCGTGTAGATCAGCGGGAGCACCAGAAGGTAGAGCAGGATCACAATCGACAGTCCGCTGCCGAACACGGTCTTGACCAGCTTGACATCGCCGATGACGAGGTTGTGCAGATTGGTCTCTTGCTGAGCATTGTTTTCGGCGAAGAACGCCGCCGGCTCCCAGCCGACAAGGCGCTGGCCCCATGAGATTTCCTCGCCCGCCGCGAAGAAGAACATGAGGGCGTAGACCCATGTTGCCAGAACCGCTATGCGCCCACGGCGCGATGCCAACGCGCGGGCATTGCGGATCAGTACCAGCGACGACAAAAGCAGGCAGATTGCCGTCGCCCACTCCACCGGTCCGTCCTCGGTGGCAAAGCCCATGCGAAACGGTTCGTGCAGACCGGTGACGTAGTAGATCAAGGTGAACATCAGTGTGGCCCATGCCGCGCCAAAGATCAGGCTGTCGGCGCGGCTGAGGCTGGATGGGGCGTTGAGGCGGAGCATGGGCAGGCCTTTGCGTCTGGACTTAGCGGATGCGCTCGCGGTTTTGCGGCAGCAGGAAGATGGAGGTGGCAAGGATTGCGAAGACCAGCTCGTACACTTCCCATTTGCGCGGCACGTCGAGGACGGCGATGACAAGACTGCCGATCAGCGCGGCGGCCGCATGACGCGGACCGGGAACCGGTATGAAGAGCGCATCGGACAGGCGGCGGACAAGCGCCACGCGTGACCAAAGCAGAGGCAATGCCACGAGGTAGAGCAGAAGCACCGTGGTCAGGACGTTGCCAAAGAGCGTGCGGGCGAGACGGTGCTCGCCGACCATCAGGTTGTGCAGATTGGTTTCGCCTTGGTAGTTGTTCTCGGCGAAAAACTCTGTTGTTTCCCAGCCGAAAATGCGCTGCCCCCAGGATATTTCCTCGCCTGAGGCAAAGAAGAACAGGAGCGCATAGAATGCCGTGAGCGCCGACCCGACATAAAGGCCGCGACCGGCAAGGCCGCTGGTGTTGCGCAGCAGGACAAGGCAGGCCAGCAGTAGAAAGAGCGCGGTGCCATTTTCGACCAGCCGATCCTCTGCGGCGAAGGTCAGGTGAAAATACTCCGGCGCGAAAAGAGTGATCACCACGCTGGCCAGCAGGGTGGCAGCGATCAGGCTCATCAAAAGGCGGTCGAAAATCTGGGCGGTCATCGGCATTCCGGTTGGCTGCGCGAGTGCCGGCGTGGGATAATCGCATGGCCGCATTGCATCAAGGGCAAAAGCCGCGTGGTCAGGTTTCTGGCCACTCGCTTATGATCTCCATCGCCTCGTCCGCCGTTTCGACAAAACGAAAGAGGTCAAGATCCTCAGCGCTGATGGTACCTGCCTCGGAAAGCGCCTCCCAATTTATGATCGAGCGCCAGAATGTCTCACCAAAGAGCAGGAACGGAACTTTCTTCATACGGTCCGTCTGAATGAGGGTGAGCGCCTCGAATGTTTCGTCCAGCGTGCCAAAGCCGCCGGGAAAGACGCAGATCGCGCGCGCGCGCATCAGGAAATGCATCTTGCGAATGGCGAAGTAGTGAAAATTGAAGCAGAGCCCCGGTGTCACATACTCGTTCGGTGCCTGCTCGTGCGGCAGCACGATATTCAGCCCGATGGACGCGCCGCCGGCATCGGCGGCTCCCCGGTTGCCTGCCTCCATCACGCCGGGCCCGCCACCCGTGGCAACGACGAACTCGCGGCCATAGCTGGCCATTGACTTTTCGGTCATCAGCCGCGCGAATTTGCGGGCTTCGTCATAGTAGTGCGAGAGATCGGCAAGTGTCTTGGTGCGCGCGGTGTCTTTCTGCGATGGCTCGGGAATGCGCGCACCGCCGAACAGCACCACGGTGCTCTGGATGCCGCGCTCGTTCAGGATCATCTCGGGTTTCAGCAGTTCCAGTTGCAGGCGTACGGGTCGCAGCTCGTCCCGGCACATGAAATCGGAATCGGCAAAGGCGAGACGATATGCGGGTGCGCGCGTTTGCGCGGTTTCGGGTACCTGTTCTGCGGTGGAGCGGTCCGAGTCTGCATCACGGAACTGGCTGAGGCGGTCGTCTTTCATCGCGGTCGTTCCTTGCTTGGGTCTTTTATTTCACGCGTATAGGGTTTGACCTGTCAAGAAAAGTCATAGAGGTGTGGGCGATGGGCTGGAAAAATCGGATTTCACAGGCGCAGGACCGGATGACGGGCCATGTGCGGCAAACGCCGGTGATGTCAGCGAGGATTGAGGGGCATGTTGTCTCGCTGAAGTTCGAGCAGATGCAGTTGACCGGAAGTTTCAAGGCGCGCGGCGCGTTCAATACCCTTTTGCAGACCGATGTGCCCGAGGCGGGGATCGTGGCGGCGTCGGGCGGCAATCACGGCGCGGCGGTGGCCTGCGCGGCGGCGGCCCTTGGCTATCGTGCCCGGATCTATGTGCCCGAGATCGCAGGGCCGGCCAAGATCGCGCTGATCCGCGCGCAGGGGGCTGATTTGCATGTCGTACCGGGGGCCTATGCCGAGGCCGCGGCTCGCGCCGCCGAGTGGCAGGCCGCGACAGGTGCCGTTCAGGTGCATCCCTATGATGCCGAGGCGACCGTGGCAGGGCAGGGCACTGTCTTTTCGGAATGGGAGGCACAGGGGCTTGAGGCCGACACTGTCCTGATTGCGGTGGGCGGCGGCGGGCTGGTCGCCGGTGCGCTCGGATGGTTTCAGGGGCAGCGCAAGGTGGTGGCGGTGGAACCGCAAACCTCCTGCGCGCTGCATGCGGCCTTGACGGCCGGTGCGCCCGTAGATGTCGATGTGTCGGGTGTGGCCGCCAATGCCCTCGGTGCGCGGCGCATCGGTGAGATCTGCTTTGAGTTGGCACGGTCCAACGCTCTTGACAGCGTTCTCGTGCCGGACACGGCCATTACTGAGGCGCAAGCCGTGCTTTGGCGTGAATTCCGGCAGTTGGTCGAGCCGGCCGGTGCTGCGGCGCTTGCTGCGCTTCTGTCGGGGGCGTACCGCCCTGCGCCGGGTGAGCGGGTGGCGGTGCTGATCTGTGGCGGCAACATCGCGCCTGACCCGCTTGGCTGAGCGTGTGGCGGAGCGCCTTGGTGTCCGGTGTGCACCTCGATGGTCAAGCGGAGGATCAAACAAAGCGATGTCGAGCGAACAGAATGATGCGCCAGCCAGCACGCGGGATATCGTACCGAAGGGGGCGGCGTTTTTTGCCATCGAGGTGGAGAAACCCGCGCGCCGCTTCGCGTTTCACCTGTTGCCCGATTTCACGCTTCTTGCGTTCAGCGCTGCGCTCGATCCGTTCCGAATCGCCAATCAGCTGGCGCAGCGCCCACTGTATCACTGGACGGTGACGTCGCAGGATGGCGCGCCCGTCACGAGCTCTTGCGGCATGTCGGTCAATGTCGACCAGCCCCTCGTGCCCGTGGCGCGCGCGACCGACCTCGTGGTGTGTGGCGGAACCGTCCGCAAGGGGGCAGGGTGCCCGGCCTTGTTGGGCCTTTTGCGGCAGCATGCGCGCTTTGGCGGGCGCGTCGGGGGGATCTGCACCGGGGCGATCTCTCTCGCGCAGGCCGGATTGCTGGATGGGCGCCGCGCCACCCTGCATTGGGAAAATCAACCCGCGTTTCGCGAACAGTTTCCCCAGATCGAAGTGACCGGCAATACCTACGAGGCCGATGCCGGAATATTCACCTGCGGTGGTGGTGTCGGGGCCGCTGACATGATGCTTGAGATGATTGAAACCGACTATGGCCGCGCCTTTGCCGATGTGGTGGCTGATATGTGCCTTTACAGCCAGCGCCGCGCCGAGCGCGGACCGCAGCGCGCGTCGGTCAGCAGTGCGCTCGACACCCGAAATCCACTTCTGGTGCGTGCGATCAAGGCGATGCAGGCCAACATCGAGACGCCGCCGACCATGGATGAATTGGCCGAGACCGCAGGATGTTCCCGTCGACAGATGGAACGGCTGTTCATGAAGTATCTCGACAAGACCCCGTATCGCTTCTTTCGGGATCTGCGCCTCGATCATGGGCACAGCCTGCTGCGCGAGACTGACCTGAGCGTGACCGAAATCGCGATGGCATCCGGCTTTGCCTCGCCGTTGGTATTCACCAAGGGATTTCGGGCGCGCTTTGGACATGCGCCGGGGCAGTATCGCAAAAGCCGCTAGCCGTTCGTCCTGACTGTGCTTGTGGCGGACTGCCCGATGCTGTCAATTGGGGCGGAAACGTAAAAGGAGCCCGTGGCATGGACATGAACTTGGGAATGCGGACCGAGACGCGCGCACTGCTGGGTCGTGTCGCGGCAATGGTGCGCGACGAGATCGTGCCGCTGGAGGCCGAGTATCACGCCGAGGTGGGTAAGGGCGACCGCTGGGCCTACACGTCCCGGCAGGCTGAGATCCTCGAAGGGCTGAAGGCGCGCGCCAAGACCGAGGGGCTGTGGAATTTCTGGCTGACCGACAGCGCCCGGGGCTTTGGCCTGACCACGGTGGAATATGCCTATTTCGCCGAGGAGATGGGGCGTACGCCGATGGGGGCGGAGGTGTTCAACTGCAACGCGCCCGATACCGGCAACATGGAGGTATTCGAGCGTTACGGCACCGAGGCGATGAAAGAGCAGTGGCTCGCCCCGCTGCTGGAGGGGGAGATCCGCAGCGCCTACCTGATGACCGAGCCGGAGGTTGCCAGTTCGGATGCCACCAACATCGCAATGTCTTGCGTGCGCGACGGCGATGACTACGTGCTGAACGGCCAGAAATGGTGGGCCACCGGCGCGGGCGATCCGCGCTGCGCGGTCTATATCGTGATGGTTCGTACGGGCGGCGATGACCTGCCCAAGCATCAGCGCCATTCGATGATCGTGGTCTCCGCCGACACGCCCGGAATTGAAAAGCTGCGCCCGATGGAGGTTTATGGCCATGACGACGCGCCGCACGGGCACATGCATTTCAAGTTCGAGAATGTGCGCGTGCCCGCCGACAACATGCTTTTGGGCGAGGGGCGCGGCTTCGAGATCGCGCAAGGACGGCTCGGGCCGGGGCGCATCCACCATTGCATGCGTGCCATCGGGCAGGCCGAGGCCGCGCTCGAAATGATGTGCAAGCGCAGCCTTACGCGCGAGGCGTTTGGCAAGCCGCTGGCGCAGTTGGGGGCGAATTACGACATCATCGCCGAATGCCGCATGGAGATCGAGCAGGCGCGGCTGTTGTGCCTCAAGGCGGCGTGGATGATGGATCAGGGCGATGCCCGCGCCGCCGCACCGTGGATCAGCCAGATCAAGGTTGTGGCGCCGCGCGTGGCCCTCAGGGTGATCGACGAGGCGGTGCAGATGTTCGGCGCGCAGGGCATTTCGCAGGATGTGCCGCTGGCCGCGATGTGGACCCATGTGCGCACGCTGCGTCTTGCGGATGGGCCGGATGCCGTGCACCGGCGGCAAGTGGCGCGTGCGGAACTGCGCAAGCATACGCAGGAACGCGTTTGAGCAATGACCCGATAGACCTGCTGCGGGATCAGAAGCCCCGAAGACGGCAGGTGCTCTTTCAACTCCGCACAGGAGCCTATGCGCCAATGCACCGACCTCACGTCGAGGTGAACGCCGGAGCGGTTACATGCCTCGAAGCATCTGATTACATGCGCGGCAAGCGCAATCAAAGGAGGCTGGAATGACTGCTGAATACAAAGTTGAAGCAACCCCTGTGAGTGACGATGAGGCCGAAGGTCTGGCCAAGGACTTGTTGGACGGTGCCCGCGCCAAGCTGGGTTTCGTGCCGAACATGTATCGCGGCATGGCCGTCAATCCCGGCCTGCTGAGCACTTATCTGCACGGGTATTCGCATTTCCGCGAGCAGGCCAATTTCACCCCGCCGGAGCAGGAGGTCGTGTTCCTGACCATCTCGCTCGCCAATGGCTGCGACTATTGCACTGCTGCTCATTCGATGCTGGCGATCAATGTCTCCAAGCTGTCGGAGGCGCACACCCAGGCGTTGCGCGATGGCAAGTCGCTGGACGACGAAAAGCTGGAGGCGCTGCGCCGCTTTACTCACCACATGTGGGAGACGCGCGGCCTGCCGACAAGGGCCGAGGCCGAGGCGTTCAAGGCTGCGGGCTATTCGGATATTCACGTATTGGAGATCATCCTGGCGATGGCCGTCAAGACGATCAGCAACTACGCCAATCATGTGAACCACACGGATGTGGATGAGGCGTTTGCCCCGTTCGCGGTGGACAAGACCGTAAAGGCAGCCTGAGCGTCGGTCAGCTCTTGCGTTCCCCGGCCGTGTCGTCGGGGGCGCAAAACAGCTCATAGACCACTTCGAGCACTTTGCGGGGGCGCTCATCCGCAAGGCTGTAATAGATAACCTTGCCCTCGCGCCGGGTTGTCACCAGCCCTTCGAGACGCAAGCGAGAGAGTTGTTGCGAGACCGCCGCCTGTCGGGCTGATAGCAATTCTTCCAGTTCGGTCACGGATTTTTCGCCGGAAACCAAGTGACAGAGAATCATCAATCGCCCTTCGTGGCTGATGGCCTTGAGGAAATTGGCGGCCGTGGTCGCGTTCTCGACCATGCGATCCATTTCCTCAGCATCAAGCGAGTCATCTAAAACGGGCAGCGGCATCATGAAAATCCTGGTTCGGTTTCACGCTATGTAAGGCGTTTTCGAGCCCTGTGCAAAAGTTGCCGGACGATTCGCGCAAAAAAGTGACCGGCTGTGTCGCGCAAATCCTCATGTGCCACGGATGCTGCCACAAATTCGAGCGATGCCCTTGCAGCCCCTTGGGCGCAATACTAAGACTCCTTTAGGAACTGGCCGGTTAAAAACGGCATTATTTAGTAAGCCTGACAGCAACGGTCGGGCACAAAAGCAGGCGGGCCACGATGAAAGACCCTATGGACATCTACATGAACACCCTTGTGCCGATGGTCGTCGAGCAGACCAGCCGGGGCGAACGGGCCTACGACATTTTCTCACGCCTGCTCAAGGAGCGGATCATCTTTCTGAGCGGGCCGGTGCATGACGGCATGTCGAGCCTGATCGTGGCACAGCTCTTGCACCTTGAGGCGGAAAATCCGTCCAAGGAAATCAGCATGTATATCAACAGCCCCGGTGGGGTGGTGACGAGCGGCCTGTCGATCTACGACACCATGCAGTACATCAAGCCCAAGGTCAGCACGCTGGTCGTGGGCCAAGCCGCGAGCATGGGCTCGCTCTTGCTGACGGCCGGCGAACCCGGCATGCGCTTCTCGCTGCCCAACAGCCGCGTCATGGTGCACCAGCCCTCGGGCGGCTATCAGGGACAGGCGACGGATATCATGATCCACGCCAAGGAGACTCAGAAGCTCAAGGACCGGCTGAACGAGATTTACGTCAAGCATACCGGCCAGACCATGAAGAAGGTGGTCGACGCGCTGGAGCGCGACAATTTCATGTCGCCGCAAGAGTCCAAGGACTGGGGGCTGATTGACGAGATCGTCGAGAACCGCGCCAAAGGCGATGACGAAGAAAAATAAGGCGATCGCGGCACGCTGAACCGGGGTGCCGCGATTTTCGGATTGTGGTGTATTTCCGCCTGACTTAAGCTGGCGGGAGACATGAAAGACAGAGCAAAGGCCTGACCAGGCCGCATGAACGATGGCGGCACAGGGTCTGAAAGGTACGTGATGGCAACGAATTCCGGCGGCGACAGCAAGAATACGCTTTACTGCAGCTTTTGCGGCAAGAGCCAGCATGAGGTGCGCAAGCTCATCGCCGGGCCGACCGTGTTCATCTGCGATGAATGCGTAGAGCTTTGCATGGACATCATCCGCGAGGAAACCAAGAGCGCGGGGCTCAAGTCGAGCGAGGGCGTGCCGACGCCGCACGACATCTGTCAGGTGCTCGACGATTACGTGATCGGGCAGGCGATGGCCAAGCGGGTTTTGTCGGTGGCGGTGCACAACCACTACAAGCGACTGAACAATTCCGGCAAGAGCGATATTGAGCTCTCGAAGTCGAATATCCTGCTGATTGGCCCCACCGGTTGCGGCAAGACGTTGCTGGCGCAGACTCTGGCCCGCATCCTCGATGTGCCCTTCACCATGGCTGACGCGACGACGCTGACCGAGGCGGGCTATGTCGGCGAAGATGTGGAGAACATCATCCTCAAGCTGTTGCAGTCCTCCGAATACAATGTCGAGCGCGCGCAGCGTGGCATCGTTTATATCGACGAGGTCGACAAGATCACCCGCAAGAGCGAAAATCCCTCGATCACCCGCGACGTCTCGGGCGAGGGCGTGCAGCAGGCGCTTCTGAAGCTGATGGAGGGCACGGTTGCCGCCGTGCCGCCGCAGGGCGGCCGCAAGCATCCTCAGCAGGAATTCTTGCAGGTGGACACCACGAACATCCTGTTCATTTGCGGCGGGGCCTTCGCCGGACTCGACAAGATCATTGCGCAGCGCGGCAAGGGCAGCGCCATGGGCTTTGGTGCCGATGTGCGCGCTGATGATGAGCGTGGGGTTGGCGAGATTTTCACCGATCTGGAGCCGGAGGACCTGCTCAAGTTCGGGCTGATTCCGGAATTCGTCGGGCGCCTGCCGGTGCTGGCCACGCTGGAGGATCTGGACGAGGATGCATTGGTCACCATCCTGACGCAGCCCAAGAACGCGCTAGTGAAACAGTATCAGCGGCTGTTCGAGCTTGAAGACGCGCAGCTTAGCTTTACCGACGACGCGCTGACTGCGATCGCCAAGCGGGCGATTGCGCGCAAGACCGGTGCGCGTGGCCTGCGGTCAATTCTTGAGGATATTCTGCTCGACACGATGTTTGATCTGCCGAGCCTTGAGAATGTCGAAGAAGTCGTGGTCAACGAGGAAGCGGTGACGTCGGATGCCGCGCCGCTGGTGATCTACGCCGACGCCAAGGGCAAGAAGAAAGAAGGCGCGAGCGCGGGGTGAGTACCGCTCAAACGTCTTGAGTACAGGGGCCCGTGTCCAAAGCGCGGGCCTTTTTTACGTTCTACGGTGGCTTCTCGGCCCGTTCGGGGCCTCTTGGCGCGACCTCAAGAGAGCAAACGCCTGTCGTGCGGCCCGGCTTCGGGGTCTGTCCCCTTCCCCCGGCTTTTCTGATGGGCTAATCCTCGGGTTCGGTATTCCCGGCGAAAGGCCAACGCATGAAACCCATCCGCCTGTTGTCCGGCATCCTGACCGTCGGCGGCTGGACCCTCCTGAGCCGTATTCTGGGCTTTGTCCGTGATGTTCTGATCGCGAGCTACCTCGGCCCCGGTGTGCTCATGGATGCCTTTGTCGCGGCCTTTCGTCTGCCAAACATGTTTCGCAGGTTCTTTGCCGAGGGTGCGTTCAACGCGGCCTTTGTTCCCATGTTCTCCAAGCGGCTTGAGGCGGGGGATGATCCACTGGGATTCGCGGGCCTTGCCTTCTCGGGGTTGAGCCTTGTCCTGTTGGCCCTGACGGGGCTCGCCATGGTGTTCATGCCCGCTTTGGTCTGGGCCACGGCAGAGGGCTTTGTCGGGGACGAACGCTTTGACATAACCGTGGATTTTGGGCGTATCGTGTTCCCTTACGTCCTCTTCATTTCCCTCGCGGCGCTTTTGTCCGGTATGTTGAATGCGGCCGGCCGTTTTGCCGCAGCTGCCGCTGCGCCAGTGCTTTTGAACGTGATGCTGATCGCAACCATGACGACCGCGGCGCTGACCGGAGGTGCGGTCGCGCAGGCGCTGGTCTGGACTATCCCGGTTGCCGGCCTCGCGCAATTGGCGCTGGTTTGGCACGCGGCGAGCCGTGCGGGGCTGCGTCTCAGGCCAGTCCGGCCGCGCTGGACGCCCGAGATGGCGCAATTGGTCCGAATTGCGGTCCCCGCGGCGCTCGCGGGTGGGGTTGTGCAGGTCAATCTGGTCGTGGGGCAACTCGTGGCGTCCAATTACGACAAGGCCGTGAGCTGGCTTTATTCGGCTGACCGTCTCTATCAGTTACCGCTTGGTGTCGTTGGGATCGCCGTGGGTATCGTGCTGCTTCCTGATCTTTCGCGACGTCTCAAGGCGGGTGATGACACCGGCGCGCGTCAGGCGCTATCGCGTGCAGGCGAGGTCGCGCTTGCGCTCACGATCCCTTGCGCCGTGGCGCTGATTGTCGTTCCGATCCAGCTGGTCTCGGTCCTGTTCGAGCGGGGCGCCTTTGGCGCGGATGACAGTGCCGCAACCGCGCTTGCCGTCGCGATCTACGGGCTTGGATTACCTGCATTCGTGATGCAGAAAATCTTGCAGCCGCTGTTCTTTGCACGGGAAGACACGCGCAGCCCGTTTCGGTACGCGCTGTTGGCAATGGTGGTCAACGCCGTCCTTGCGGTGGGGCTGGCCTATCTTGTCGGATGGATCGCGGCTGCGGTTGCGACGACGGTTGCAGCTTGGGTCATGGTGGTTCAACTCGCGCGCGGGGCGCTTGGCTTTGGTGATGTCGCCCGGTTCGATGTGCAATTCCACCGTCGTGTCTGGCGGATTTGTCTCGCTTCAGCTTTGATGGGCGCCGCGCTTTGGGGTGTTGGGGCACTGATGGGACCGCTGTTCGCAATCGGTGGCTGGCGTTGGCTTGCTCTGCTCGTTTTGATTGCGGCAGGAGCACTGACTTACGGCGTCTGCGGGCAGATCCTCGGCGCGTTTCACCTGCAAGAGATCAGGGGCCGGTTGCGCCGATAGGATTTTTTTGCGGCGAAGCGCGTCTTGGCGTCATGGGTGGGTTTTGGCGGACTTCCGATTGCAGTACCCGCGCGAAACGCGGTGCGGTTCAACGGCGGCAACAGGCTAAAATCCCAGGTTCGGGAACCGCTTTTCTAGTCGTGGCGCAGGCGGGCGCGCAACCGCGACCAGCCCCCGGGGCTCAGAACGAAGGAGGCGAGGAACCCGGTGACAAATCCGCTCACATCCGCAACCCATGTGGCATTGCTGCCAAACAGCAGGCCAAAGACCAGTTGCAGCCCCATCAAAACACCGATGAGGGTGAATGCCCTGGCCTGATTGGTGCCCAACTGCCCAAGCCGGAGCCACATGATGTATGTGAAGCCGCCAATCAGACCGTAGACCCCGGGGAACGCCCCGATCAGCCAAGGTTGCTGCGTGACGATCACACCGTAGACCGCTGCGCCGACGATTGTGCTGATCAGAAACAAGACCAGAACCGCCCAATGCCGGAACACCTCGGATACGAATTTGCCCATGGCCAGCAAGAGAACTCCTGCAAAGAGCGCATGGGTAAAACTGCCATGCACGAAGGCATAGGTGACGAAGCGGCGCAGGTGTTCTATTGGCCAGCTGCGGTTCTCCAGCATCCACGTCATGATATCGCCGTTGAACGCGTAATCCTGGATCGCCAGGGATCGCCAGCCGACTGCTTCGGGGCCGCCCACGAGGCCGCGTGCTCCGAGGGTGAACATCGCTTCGACACCGATGATCACCAGAAAGAGCGCGATCACGAAGGGTGGCAGCGGATTGACCGGGGCGGGCCGCTGGTGGTCTGACATGGCACCTCTCCTTGACGGGGCATTGGCGCATGGGTAAGCGAGGCGAGCACAGAAATCCACCACGGAGTTGAGCCATGACCGAGGCGGCCTTTACCCCCCGCGTATTTTCGGGGATCCAGCCCTCGGGCAACCTGCATCTCGGCAATTACCTCGGCGCGCTGAAACGTTTTGCCGAGGCGCAGAACCAAGGGGTGCAGACGCTCTATTGCATGGTTGACCTGCACGCCATCACCGTCTGGCAAGAGCCGGCCGACCTGCGCCATGCCACGCGGGAACTGGCCGCCGGGTTCATCGCATCGGGCCTCGATCCGGCGCGGTCGATCCTGTTTAATCAGTCTCAGGTGGCCGAGCACACCCAACTGGCATGGGTGTTCAACTGCGTGGCGCGCATGGGCTGGATGCAGCGCATGACGCAATTCAAGGACAAGGCGGGCAAGAACGCGCAGAATGCCTCGCTTGGCCTCTTTGCCTATCCCGCGTTGATGGCGGCGGATATTCTGGCCTATCATGCCACGCATGTGCCGGTGGGCGAGGATCAGAAACAGCATCTGGAGCTGACCCGCGATATCGCGATCAAGTTCAACAACGATTTCGGCGTTGATTTCTTTCCCATAACCGAGCCGGTGATCGAGGGGGCGGCGACGCGGGTGATGAGCCTGCGCGACGGTGCCAAGAAGATGTCGAAATCCGATCCCTCGGACATGAGCCGGATCAACCTGACAGACGATGCCGACGCGATTGCCAAGAAGATCCGAAAGGCCAAGACCGACCCCGAGCCGCTGCCCTCCGAGGCCAAGGGGCTGGAGGAACGGCCCGAGGCGCGCAACCTGGTCAATATCTACGCGGCCCTTGCGGATAAGAGCGTGGATCAGGTCATGGCCGAGGCGGGCGGCAAGCCGTTTTCCGAGTTCAAGCCAATGCTCGCCGATCTGGCGGTCGACAAGATTGCGCCGATTTCGACCGAGATGTCACGGCTGATGCAGGACGTGACCGAGATCGACCGCATTCTCGCGAATGGCGCAGACCGTGCCCGCGCCATTGCCGCCCCGATCTTGCGCCAGACCTATGATATTATGGGTATGGTCGGACCGCGCGAGCTTTGACCACAGACGAAAACGGCCCGAACAGGCGCAACGCGCATCCCGTTCCGCTTGTTGACAAGGCATTCGGGAGGATCGGGTTCGCCCTCCAACACGGTTACAGGGACTTGATCGTAGTCCAGCCCCTAGTCCGCCAGTATCATGCGAACGGTGCGCAGGTAGGCGGATCCGTCGAAGCTGTATAGTGTAGGTTTTCTGACAGTAGATATGATCCTTTTCGGTTGGCTCTCAGGGCAGGGTGTAGCGTAGGCGTTGAATGTAAAACTGGCGGATCGGACAGCTTGACGCGCCGGGCGACACAGCGCAGTCTCTCCGCGCTAAGGAAAGGCGCACGATGACCCCTGAAGAGATTGCCGGACTGCCCTATCGCCAGTGTGTTGGCGTGATGCTCGTGAATGTGGCGGGTCACGTCTTTGTCGGACAGCGAATCGATAATGACACGCCAGCCTGGCAAATGCCGCAGGGTGGCATTGATCCGGGCGAAACGCCGCAAGAGGCGGCACTGAGGGAGCTGTGGGAGGAGACCGGCGTCACAGCGGACAAGGTCCATATCGAAGCCGAGACGACAGGCTGGATTCCCTACGATCTGCCGCATGACATCGTGCCGCGTATCTGGAAGGGACGCTACAAGGGGCAGGAGCAGAAATGGGTTCTCATGCGGTTCATCGGCAACGACTCGGATGTGAACATCGCCACCGATCATCCGGAGTTCTCAGAGTGGAGATGGCTTCCGCCTGCCGATCTCGTAGCCAATATCGTGCCGTTCAAACGCGACGTCTATGCGCGCGTTCTGGATGAATTCGGGAGCCGCCTATGAAACGATGGATTCTGGCCGCGGTTTTTTGTGCCACATGCGGGCCGACACTGGCGCTGAGTTGTCTGCCACATGATGTGGCGCGGACCTATCTTCGCGCGTCCGAGGCGGAGGAACCCTATATCGTGGTGCATGGCAGGCTGCTCTTTGATGCGGAGCGATTGCCAGAGACGGACATGCAGGATCAAAGGAAGCCGCCTCATACTCTGATTCCTGCCCGGATAACCGGTCAGGCGTTGACCCGCAGCGGCTTTGATCTCGATTTTGACCGTGAGATCACGCTTGATGTGCAGTGCTTCGGCCCTTGGTGTGCCGGGGCGGTGCCGGGTATCGATCATCTCGGTTTTCTGGAGCGGCGCGAGGACGGCTATGTACTGACGCTCGAGCCCTGCGGCGGGATGAGTCATCCAGAGCCGACGCCCGAGATGTTGCAGCGTGTGTTGCGCTGTTATCAGGGCGGGGCCTGCGCTGCGAAGCGCCCCTGATCTGCCGTGCATGCCAGGGCTGGAAGATGGAACAAAAATAGAACATACTGGGCGGGACCGGGAATCAGGGTTGCCATGTCCTTTGCCGAGCTTTCCGCCACCTCGAATTTCACCTTTCTCACCGGGGCGGCGCATCCCGAGGAGTATATCGAGCGCGCGGCTGCACTTGGCCTTTCGGCGGTGGCGATTGCCGACGTCAATTCCGTGGCGGGCATTGTGCGGGCTCATACTGCGGCGCGCGAGGTCGCACGACAGGTGGGCGAGCGTCAATCGCTGGAGGCGCGGCAAGGGCCCGTGGGGCCGCCCGCGCCATGGGCCACCGAGCCGCAATGGACCACCACGCCCCGTCTCATCCCCGCGTCAAAGCTGGTGCTGCGCGAAGCGATCGAGATCACCGTTTTGCCCTATGATCGCCGGGGGTGGGCCAGCCTTTGCCGGTTGATCAGCCTCGGGCGGCAGCGCGCGCCCAAGGGCGAGTGTGATCTGGGGCTTGAGGATGTGATGGCGGGTGCGGAGGGGCTGCACCTCCTGTTGCATCCCGAAGGTGTGCCGGATTGGCAGGTGCCGGCCAGACACTTGCTGGCGCGGTTTGGGGAGCATGTGCATCTTTTGCTGCGGCCGCGCTATGACGGGCGTGATGCTGCGCGTTTCCATCACTTGGCGGAGCGCGCGGCGCGGCTTGGCCTGCCCACCATTGCCGCCGCTTGTCCGATCCTGCATCGGGCGCACCGCCGCCGCCTGGCCGATGTGCTCAGCGCGATCCGTCTGGGCGTGACGGTGGACCATCTCGGCCGCCACGCATTGCCCAATGCCGAACGGCGCCTGCGCTCGGAGGCCGAGATGCGCCGCCTGTATCGGGGTCATGAGGCCGCGGTGGACCGAGCCGCCGCATTGGCGGCACGGCTTGCCTTTTCGCTTGATGAGTTGCGCTATGAGTATCCAAGCGAAGGGACCGAGGATGAAACCCCGACCCAAAGACTGCGCCGTCTGGCGCAAGAGGGGATGGAGTGGCGCTATCCCGGCGGTGCGCCCGAGCGGGTGCGCAACCTGATGGAGCATGAGCTGACCCTGATCGCCAAGCTGCGTTACGAGCCTTATTTCCTGACGGTGCGAGACGTGGTCGCTTTTGCCCGGTCACGGGGGATTTTGTGTCAGGGGCGCGGATCAGCGGCCAATTCGGTGGTGTGTTATTGTCTCGGTGTCACCTCGGTCAGCCCCGAGATCGGCACCATGGTGTTCGAGCGGTTCGTATCCGAGGCGCGCGACGAGCCGCCCGATATCGACGTGGATTTCGAACACGAGCGCCGCGAGGAGGTGATCCAGTGGATCTATGAACGCTACGGGCGGCATCGCGCCGGGCTCTGCGCCACAGTGATCCATTACCGGACCAAGCGCGCGATCCGCGAGGTGGGTCGTGCCATGGGGCTGTCGGAGGATGTTCTGGGGGCCATGACCTCGCAGATCTGGGGCCACGGGGGCGAGGGCGCGCTTGATCCGGGGCGCCTGCACGAGATCGGGCTCGATCCGCGCGACCGCCGCCTTGCGCTGACGCTGGAGCTGATCGCGGAAATCACCGGCTTTCCCCGCCATCTCAGCCAGCATGTCGGCGGGTTTGTCATCACCGAGGGGCGGCTGGACGAACTGGTGCCCATCGAAAATGCCAGCATGGAGGACCGCACGGTCATTTGCTGGGACAAGGACGATATCGACGCGCTTGGCATCCTCAAGGTCGATGTTCTGGCCCTTGGCATGCTGACCTGCATCCGCAAGGCGTTTGACCTGCTCGCGCAGTATCGCGGTGCCCGCTACACGCTGGCCACGCTGCCGCCCGAGGACTCAAAGGTCTATGCCATGCTGTGCCGCGCCGATAGTCTCGGGGTCTTTCAGGTGGAAAGCCGCGCGCAGATGAATTTCCTGCCACGCATGCGGCCGCGTACCTTTTACGATCTGGTGATTCAGGTGGCGATCATCCGCCCGGGGCCGATACAGGGCGACATGGTGCATCCCTTCATCCGCCGCCGCAACGGCGAAGAGCCGGTCAGCTTTCCATCAGACGAGTTGGGGCGCGTTCTGGGCAAGACATTGGGCGTGCCGCTCTTTCAGGAACAGGCAATGCAGATTGCCATCATCGGCGCGGGCTTTACCCCCGAGGAAGCTGATCGCCTGCGCCGCTCGCTCGCCACTTTCAAGAAGCACGGCAATGTCAGCGAATTCCGCAACCGCTTTCTGCGCGGCATGCGGGCCAATGGCTATGACAGCGATTTCGCCGAGCGGTGTTTCAGCCAGATCGAGGGGTTTGGCAGCTACGGCTTTCCCGAAAGCCACGCCGCCAGCTTTGCGCATCTGGTCTATGCCAGCGCATGGATAAAGCACCATCATCCGGCGATCTTTGCCTGTGCGCTGTTAAATTCACAGCCCATGGGGTTCTATGCCCCTGCGCAGATCGTGCGGGACGCGCGTGAGCATGGGGTGACTGTGCGGCCCGTTTGTATCAACGCGTCCTACTGGGACAACGCGGTAGAACCGGACGGGGCCGGCGGTCTTGCAGTGCGTCTTGGGTTTCGTCAGATCAAGGGTGTCGCCCGGGACGAGGCAGACTGGATTGCGGCGGCGCGGGGCAATGGCTATACCGGGCCCGAAGATGTGTGGCGGCGTGCGGGGACCGCCCCGGCACTTCTGTCGCGTCTGGCCGAGGCGGATGTGTTTGCTGCGCTTGGGCTGACCCGCCGCGCAGCGTTATGGCAGGCCAAAGCACTCCGGTCTGACACGCCTTTGCCGCTCTTTGCGCGGGATATCGACGGCGAGGTCATTGAAGAGCCCGCCGCCCATCTCCCCAAGATGAGCCTTGGCGAGGAGGTGGTCGAGGATTATGTCGCCCTGCGCCTTTCGCTGCGGGCGCATCCTCTGGCGCTCTTGCGCCACATCCTGACACCGCAAGGGGCCTGACCGCGACCTCGGCGCACCATCCGAACGGTGATGATGTGCCATCGGTTTTGCGGACAGGCCCCTCGTCGTGCGCTCAGATTTCGGCCAGCAGTGATTCGCCGGCTGTCACTTCGCAGGTGCCGGGGCTGTCCTCGACATGCAGCACCTTGACGGTGCCGTCCTCGACATACATCGCATAGCGCTTGGAGCGCGCCAGAAGGCCTGCGGGCGGCGCGTCGAACTCCATCCCGATCGCCTTGGTGAAGGCGCTTTGCGGGTCGCCCAGCAGGGTGATACCCGCCTCGGTCGCGCCGGTGGCCTCGCCCCAGGCGTTCATCACGAAGGGGTCGTTGACCGAGACGCAGATGATCTCGTCCACGCCTTTGGCGTCGAAATCGCCCTTGGTGCGCACGAAGCTGGGGACATGCGCCGAGGTACAGGTCGGCGTATAAGCGCCGGGCACGGCGAAGATCACCACCTTGCGGCCTGCGGTCTTGGCGCTCAGCGCCACCTCTTCGGGGCCGTTCTCGCCCAATGTCAGCAGAGTGGCCTCGGGCAGTTTGTCGCCAGTGGAAAGGGTCATGGTCGCTCCTTGTCGTTCCGGTGGATTGCGTGTGGATGTAGATATAGGCGGATGGTAGGCAGGTGACCACGGGAAACTCGGGAGATCAAGATGGCAGGCGTTGTGGTGATCGGGGCAGGGCAGGCGGGGGCCTCATTGGTGGCGAAGCTGCGCAGCGAGGGCTATGACGGCCCGGTGACCCTGATCGGTGAAGAGCCGGTGCCGCCCTATCAGCGCCCGCCCCTGTCCAAGAAATACCTGCTGGGCGAGATGGCGCTGGAGCGGCTCTATCTGCGGCCCGAAAGCTATTATGCCGAGGCCGGGATCGACTTGCGCACCAGCCTGCGCGTGACCGGCATAGACCGGGCGGCGCAAGAGGTTGTGATGGGCGAGGAACGGCTTGGCTACGCGCACCTCGTGCTGGCCACCGGCTCGCTGCCGCGCCGTCTGCCTGCTGCAATCGGTGGCGATCTGGGGGGCGTGCATGTGGTACGTACGCTCGCGGATGTTGACGCGATGGCCCCGGGGTTTCGGCCTGGCGCGCGCGTCCTGATCGTCGGCGGCGGCTATATCGGGCTCGAGGCGGCGGCGGTGGCGGCCTCGCGCGGCATGCAGGTGGTTCTGGTCGAGATGGCAGAGCGTATCCTGCAACGGGTCGCCGCCAAGGAAACCTCGGATTATTTCCGCGCGCTGCATACCCGCCACGGCGTGGATATTCGTGAGGGCGTCGGGCTGGAGCGTCTCCTGGGCGACGGCCATGTCAGCGGCGCGCGGCTCAGCGATGGCACGGAGTTGGACGTGGACATGGTGATCGTCGGCGTCGGCATCGTGCCCGACACAACGCTTGCCGAGGCCGCCGGGCTGGAGACCGACAACGGCATCGCCGTCGATGCGCAGGGCCGCACCTCGGACCCGGCGATCTGGGCGGTGGGCGATTGCGCGTCCTTCCCGCATCAGGGCGGGCGGCTGCGGCTGGAAAGCGTGCCCAATGCCATAGACATGGGCGACTGCGTGGCGGGCAATATCATGGGCCAGGCAAAAGACTACGTGCCGCAGCCGTGGTTCTGGTCGGATCAATACGATGTGAAATTGCAGATCGCCGGGCTGAGCACCGGGTATGACCGGATCGTCACCCGCGACAGCGGGGCTGCGGTGTCGTTCTGGTATTACAAGGGCGATCAGTTGCTGGCCGTGGACGCGATGAACGACCCGCGCGCCTATATGGTGGGCAAGCGGCTGATCGACGCCGGTAAATCCGCCGATCCGGTCTTGGTGGCCGATGCCGGGGCCGATCTCAAACCGCTCTTGAAACCGTGAGGATCATTGGCGGCGCGCATCGCGGGCGGGCGCTCGCCAGTGTCGGCAAGGGCGATGCGGCGGCGCATTTGCGGCCCACCTCCGACCGGGTGCGCGAGAGCCTCTTCAACGTGCTGGCGGGCGGCTATGGCGATCCGGTCACGGGCGCGCATGTGCTCGATATCTTCGCGGGCACTGGCGCGCTCGGGCTCGAGGCGCTGTCACGCGGGGCCGAGGGGGTGAGCTTTGTCGAGAGCGGGCGCAAGGCGCTGTCGCTCCTGCGCCAAAATATCGGCCTTTGCCGGGCCGAGGCGGCGTGCCGGGTGTTTGCGGTCGACGCACGCAAGCCGGGGGCCAATCCCGGCGTGCCGCATGACCTGGTGTTTCTTGATCCGCCCTATGGCAAGGGGCTGGGCGAGGCGGCATTGGCGGCGGCATTGGCCGGGGGCTGGATGTCTGAGGCGGCGCTGATCGTCTGGGAAGAGAGCGCCCCGATCACCCCGCCCGATGGCCTGCGCCTGATCGAAGAGCGGCGCTATGGCGACACCATGATCCGGTTTCTGAAGCGGGGGTAGGCTAGCTTATAGAGAGAATTTGTGGCCTTGAGCGGACATTGGGGGGTCAGAAACAAGCCGCGCGGTGCCTGACCGCCGGGTGGGCGCAGCAACCTCTGTGGATCGCACTTTATGCCAGCCAAACACTCCCGCGTTTTCAATGGCTTGAAACGTTG
>NZ_CAMYMD010000056.1 GCF_947259555.1 uncultured Roseovarius sp. | reverse complement strand
GCCGCGCGCGCGCCTCGGCGAGCGTCGCCTCGCGCGCGGCGGGATCGAGTTGGCAGAGCATGTCACCTTGCGAGATATGCGCGCCCTTGCGCATCGGCTCGGAGATCACCAGCCCGGAGGTCTCGGCGCGCAGCTCGACGACGCGATCCGCCTCAGATCGACCGCGCAGCACGACCGCACTGTCGATCACCCGCGCGCTCGACCGCTGCGCCACGACGCGCATCACATCGGTCTTTTCCTCGTCGCGCGCCGTGTCAGGCGCGGGCGCGGCGCTTGCGTCAGAGCGATTTGCCTCCGAGGCGGGCAACAGCGCCGTCAGCCGGTCGCGTTCAAAAACGAAGGCGTAGACCAGGGCTGATACCACCAGCGCAATGAGAACAGGAAGCAACCGCATTTATCAACCTCGGGCCATGGCGAAATCTCGAAATTCCCGGCGCAAATGGCATTGGCTCGGCCCCGTGCACATGACATGCCAGTATTACGCTAAACTAACCGGTTCAGATTAAACTTTTCAGAGCCGCGCCGCAAGCGCGTCTCTTTGTCCGGGCACGACCGCCTCTTGGCAGGGACCGGGCTTCGCGCTAAGAGGGGCAAAAGTCAAAGGGGGCACGGTGTGAGCGATACCGACAGTTTCATCGACGAAGTCACCGAAGAGGTGCGTCGCGACCGGTTGTTCGCGCTGATGCGGCGATATGGCTGGATCGCGGTTCTGGTGATTCTCCTGCTCGTCGGCGGTGCGGCATGGAATGAATGGCGCAAGGCGCAGGAGCGCGACGCCGCCGAAGCCCTTGGGGACAAGATTTTGGCCGCGCTTGCGCGCGATGACCGCGCCGCGCGCGCCGCGGCCCTTGGCGATATCGACGCGCCCAGTCCTCAGGTCGATGCAGTCGTGACCCTGCTGGCAGCCGCAGAGGGGGCCAGCGAAAACCCGGCAGACGCGGCAGAGCGTCTGCTTGCACTGGCAGACCGCGACGGTGTGGATCAGGTTTACCGCCAGATTGCGACTCTCAAGGCGGTCATGCTGCCAGACACCGGGCTCGATGCCGAGACCCGGCGCACGCGGCTCAACGGTCTCGCGCTGACCGGGGGCGTGCTGCGGCTCTTGGCCGAAGAGCAACTGGCCTTGATTGATCTTGAGACCGGCAACAGGGCCGAAGCGGTCGATCGGCTGTCGCGCATTGCCACCGATGCCGAGGCAACGGCAGGCTTGCGCCGGCGTGTGACACAAGTGATGGTGGCCTTGGGCGAGGAATTGCCGGATCTTCCGGCGCCTGTGCAGGGTGGTGTGGCTGTCTCGGAATGACGCCAGCAAATCCGAGCAGGAGCGGCAGGAAGCGACAAGTGAGGGCTAAAGCATTGAAACCGAACGCATTGATCGTGGGACTGATTGCGGCTCTTGCCCTCGCGGCCTGTAGCAAAAAGGTGCACATTCTGAGCGGCGAGCGTGAAGGGGTGCGTGAGGTGCTCCAGAGCGAGGCGGCCCGCGCGCAGGCCGACGTGACCCCGGAAAATCAGGTGAGGGCGGCACAGCTTCCCGCCGCGCGGGTCAATGCCGAATGGCGTCAGCGGATCGGGACACCGGCAACGCGTGCCGCGCATCCCGCCCTCGGGCGCGCGCCAGAGCTTGCATGGTCGGTCAATATCGGTGCCGGCGATGGCCGGCGCGTGCGGATCACCGCCGATCCGGTGGTGGCGGATGGCCGTATCTTCACGCTCGACGCGCAGGCTCAGGTGGCGGCTGTTTCACCGACCGGAGAGCTGCTGTGGACGTCTGATCTGACCCCCCCGAATGACAGGTCTAGCAATGCGAGCGGCGGCGGGCTGGCCTATGGCGATGGCAAGCTCTTTGTCTCGTCCGGGTTCGGGATGTTGAGCGCGCTCGACCCGGCCACCGGTGCCGTGATCTGGCAGCAGGAGCTGGGCGCGCCCGGCACCGGCACGCCGGCGGTGCTGGATGGTTTGGTTTACGTGGTTGCGGGCGACGATGTGGCCTGGGCTCTGCACAGCGACACCGGGCGCATCGCCTGGCAATTGAGCGGAACACCGGACATCCACAATGTACTCGGCGGCCCGGCCCCGGCGATCACCGAAAAATACGCGGTCTTTGCATTCGGCGCCGGAGAGTTGCAGGGCGCGTTTCGCAAGGGCGGCCTGCGCCTGTGGGACGCCCAGATCGCGGGGGAACGGCTGGGTGTCTCTAGCTCGCGGGTCAACGACATTACCGGCGACCCCGTTGTGGTTGGCGACCGGATCTATACCGGCAGCCATTCAGGCCGTGTCGTCGCGCTGAGCCTCGGCAGCGGCAAGCGGATCTGGACCACGACCGAAGGACCGCTCAACCCGGTCTGGCCGGCGGGCGACTCGATCTACATGGTCACCGACCGCAATGAGATGGTGCGCCTGTCGACAGAGGATGGCACCCGTATCTGGGGTCAGGAACTGCCGCTGTTTTCGGCCAGCAAGCCGAGGCGTCAGGCCGAGATCGTGGGCCATTTCGGCCCCATCATTGCGGGCGGCCAGCTGATTCTGGCCTCGGGTGACGGGCAGCTGCGCTTTTTCGATCCGGCCTCGGGTCAGTTGACCGGCACGCGCGAGTTGCCGGGTGGCGCGACGTCCAATCCGGTTGTTGCCGGAAATACGCTCTATGTCGTGTCGAAAAAGGGTCAATTGCTGGCTTTCCGTTGATCGCGTGATCCTGTATCAGGGCGACTTGATCCGAACCGGAGCCTAGACCATGTCCTTCTCCCTCGCCATCGTGGGCCGTCCCAATGTTGGCAAATCGACGCTGTTCAACCGCCTTGTCGGCAAGCGTCTTGCCCTGGTCGACGACCAGCCGGGTGTGACACGCGATCTGCGCGAAGGCGCGGCGCGCCTCGCCGACCTGCGGTTCACGGTGATTGATACGGCCGGCCTCGAGGATGCCACGGATGAGAGCCTGCAAGGGCGGATGCGCAAGCTGACCGAACGCGCGGTCGATATGGCGGATGTGTGCCTGTTCCTCATCGACGCACGCACCGGCGTAACACCCACCGATGAAAGTCTGGCCGAAATTCTGCGCAAGCGGTCCAAACACGTGATCCTTGCCGCGAACAAGGCCGAAGGCTCTGCCGCGGATGCTGGCGTGATCGAGGCGTGGGGCCTCGGTCTGGGCGAGCCGATCCGCCTCTCGGCCGAGCATGGCGAGGGGCTCAACGATCTCTACACGCTTCTGATGCCTCTGGCCGATGGCTTTGCCGAACGCGCCGAGGCCGAGGCCCCGGAGACAGATGTCATCCTTGACGAGGATGACAACGAGGCGGCAGAGCAGAGCTATCGCAAGCCCACGACAGCGCGTCCGATGCAAGTGGCGGTCGTCGGCCGCCCCAACGCGGGAAAATCCACGCTCATCAACAAGATCCTTGGCGAGGAACGGCTGCTGACCGGGCCGGAGGCTGGTATCACCCGTGACGCGATTTCGCTTCAGATCGACTGGGACGGCCTGCCGGTGCGGATTTTCGACACCGCCGGGATGCGCAAGAAGGCGCGGGTACAGGAAAAGCTGGAAAGGCTTTCGGTCTCCGACGGGCTGCGCGCGGTCAAGTTTGCCGAGGTCGTGGTGGTCCTGCTCGACGCCGCGATTCCCTTTGAGCAACAAGACCTGCGGATCGCCGATCTGGCCGAGCGCGAGGGGCGCGCGGTGGTCGTGGCCGTGAACAAATGGGATATGGAGCCCGAGAAAAGCCACAAGATCCGCGAGTTGCGCGAATCGTTCGAACGCCTGCTGCCGCAACTGCGCGGGGCGCCGCTGGTCACGGTTTCGGCCAAGACAGGCAAAGGTCTGGACCGGCTGCGCGACGCGGTGGCCAAGGCGCATGAGGTCTGGAATCGTCGTGTCAGCACCGCTCAACTCAATCGCTGGCTGGTGGGCATGCTGGAACAACACCCGCCACCGGCACCGGGCGGCCGTCGCATCAAGCTGCGCTACATGACACAGGCCAAGACCCGTCCGCCGGGCTTTGTGGCGATGTGCAGCCATCCCGACAAGCTGCCGGAGAGCTATTCGCGCTATCTGGTCAATGGCCTGCGCGAAGATTTCGACATGCCCGGCACGCCGATCCGTTTTTACCTGCGCAGCCAGTCGGACAAGAACCCCTACAAGGCCAAGAAGAAGGCCGGCCCGTCAAGCTTGCGCAAGCATTTGTCCGGCAGATCAAGCGGCTAGACACACAGGGGCGACGGTTCGATAAATCGTGCCGCCCTCTTGTATTCCATCGCGTAAGGGTCAAATGTTGATAGTGTGAACGCTGTTACCCCTCTGTGGCAAGGAGGCTGACATGACCGAGACGCCGGATCACATGGCGCTGCGCGCTTTTCTCAAACCCTACACCGCCAAGAGCGATGCGCGCGGGACGTTGTCCTTGGCGGGCACCCTGATCGTTTACACGGGCGCATTGAGCCTCGGCGCGGTGACGGCGGCGCAGGGCCAATGGGGGATCGCTCTGATACTGGTCGTCATCCTGGCGTTCGCGACGGTCCGGCTGTATGTCCTCCAGCACGATTGCGGGCACTATGCCCTCTTTGCGAGCCGCTGGATGAACGACGTCGCAGGTTACCTGCTGTCGATCTTTTCCCTGACGCCTTATCGCGTCATGCAATACAACCACAATCAGCATCATGCCTATCTCGGCAATCTCGACCACCGCGAGACGACGGAGGTGTATACGATGACGCTGGCCGAGTGGCAGGCCGCGCATTGGTCCCGGCGGCTGTGGTATCGGATCTACCGCAATCCGGTGGTGATGCTGTCGCTCGGGGGGATCGTCACCTATTTCTTCGCCTATCGCTGGCCGCGCAACACGCGGCTGGTGGGCGTATGGGGGGTGTTTGCGCATAACCTGATGCTGGCGCTGTATCTGGCGCTGATCTGGATCACCCTTGGCGGCGCGGGTCTATTGGTCTGGGGCGTGAGCGCGGTGATTGCGGGCGTGATCGGGGTGTTTCTCGTGTATCTGCAACACAACTTCGAAGAGACGTATTGGGATCGAAAGCCCGACCTCGACTTTCGCAAGGCGACACTGACCGGATCAAGCTCTCTCGATCTGGGATGGCTATGGGATCTGGGAACCGGCAATATCGCCTACCACGATCTGCATCATTTCAATCCGGCGATCCCGTCCTACAATCTGCGGCGCTGTCAGAACGATGTGCCGGATGCGCTGAAACCACATGACGTGATCCGCTGGCCAGAGGCGATACGCAGCTTTCGCCTCAAGCTTTGGGATGAAGAGACGAAGCGGATGGTCCCGTTCCCGGAATTGCGCGCCTCGCGGATGATTGCGGCCGGGTAGGGGGCGTTCCGCCCCCGCCGCCCGTTCGGGCGACTCCCCCGGAAGGTATTTTGGGCCAGATGAAAGCCACGCTCAGGCGAGGGTGCCGTCGGCCTGAAGGATGGTCTTGCCGCCGAGATAGGGATGCAGCACCTCGGGAAGACGCACCGACCCGTCAGCCTGCTGACCGTTTTCCAGCACCGCGATCAGGCAGCGCCCGACGGCAAGGCCGGATCCATTGAGCGTGTGCACGAACTCAGGCTTGCCACCGCCGGCGGGCTTGAACCGCGCATTCATCCGCCGGGCCTGAAAATCGCCACAGACCGAGACCGACGAAATCTCGCGATAGTTGTCCTGCCCGGGCAACCAGACCTCGATATCATGCGTGCGCCGCGCGCCGAATCCCATGTCGCCGGTGCACAGCACGATGGTGCGGTAGGGCAGGCCGAGCCGCTCGAGGATTCCCTCGGCGCAGCCGGTCATCCGGTCGAGCTCCTCGCGGCTATGATCGGGATGGGTGATCGAGACCATCTCGACCTTTTCGAACTGGTGCTGGCGCAGCATGCCGGCGGTGTCGCGCCCGGCGCTGCCCGCCTCGGAGCGGAAACACTGGGTATGCGCGACGTGGCGACGCGGCAGGGTGGCGGCGTCGAGGGTGTCGCCATGCACCAGATTGGTCAGCGTCACCTCGGCGGTGGGCACCAGCCACCAGCCATTGGTCGTCTCATAGCTGTCTTCGCCGAACTTCGGCAATTGCCCGGTCCCGAGCATCATTTCCGGGCGCACCAGCACGGGCGTCCATGTCTCGGTCAGGCCGTTTTCGTCGATATGGGTGTCGAGCATGAACTGCGCCAGCGCCCGGTGCAGCCGGGCGATGCTGCCCGACAGGACCACGAACCGCGCACCCGACAGCTTGGCCGCCGTCTCAAAATCCATGCCGGGCTGCACGCCCTTGATCTCGTAATGCTCGCTCGGCGTGAAATCGAACACCGCGGGGGTGCCCCAGCGGCGCAATTCCACATTGTCGGCCTCGTCCGCACCGTCGGGCACGTCATCGAACGGCAGGTTGGGCAGCCCCATGAGAAGATCGGTCAACTGCGCGTCAAGATCCTTGGCCTCGGTCTGCATCGCGGCAACCTCGGCTTTCTTCTCACCGACCAGCACCCGCAGCCGGGCAAATTCGGCCTCGTCGCCGCGCGCCTTGGCGGCGCCGACCTCCTTGCTGGCGCGGTTCTGCTCGGCCTGCGCGGTCTCGGCGGCGTGGATGCGTGCGCGCCGCGCCTCGTCGATTTTCAGGATCCCGGCCGAGGCGTTGTCCAGACCCCGGCGCGCCATGATGGCGTCGAAGCTGGCGGGGTTTTCACGGATCGCGCGGATGTCGTGCATGGGCTTGGTCCTCATGAAGGTCGGAATCGTTTAGCGCGTGATAGCCGAGTTTTTCCGGCAGGTGTAGGGTGCCTTTGAACGCGGTCATTCGGCCAGTTGCTCGCGCAGCCAGTCGTCGACCGGCGCGGCAAGCGTGGCCGCCGCACTCGTGGCCGAG
>NZ_CAMYMD010000055.1 GCF_947259555.1 uncultured Roseovarius sp. | reverse complement strand
CTTTATGGCAGCCAAGCCCGAAAAACATCAGAGCGCAGAACAGGTTGCAGCCAAATCGCCGCGCCGGGGGGCGGCACGGCGATGCGCGGCGGCCTTCGGCCTTGTTCCGCGCAGGTGCTTCAATCAACGTCCGCTCCAGGCCATTCCTGTCGATCCCCCTGCCACCCCCTGATCCGCAAGACCTGCTCCTGCCCGGCATCTGACGGTTTCGCTCAGGGCGCCTGGGCAAGGGGCCGCCACCCTGCTTGCGTCGGGTGCCTCACGTCAGCTGGTAACGCTAGACGCCGAGATCCGGCCCGAGGCACATCAAGGGGGCCTCGGAGCGTTCGACCTCATAGAGTTCGGACATGGTGCGGTCTCCTGCGAACCGGGCCACGAGCCCGCCCTCCGCGCGCTCGAAGCTCCAGCATTGCGGATCGGGCCGGTTTTCATAGACAAAACAGATCAGCCCGTTTTCCTCGTACCAATGGCCGTCCTGACAGCGGCCATCCAGAAACGACCAGCGCACGCGGCGGTCTGGCAGGTATTCCTCGCCGCCATAGGGCGCGCCGCCCGCCCCGTAATAGAACGTGTGGCCGCGCGTATAAGCGTCGAATTCGGCGCCGGACATTTGTGCGAGAGCGGGCAGGGCGAGCCCGGCAAGGGCTGCGGAAAGGGTCAGGACACGCATGTCGTCAGCCTGCCAGATCGGGACCGGCCCCGCCAGAGGAATTGCGCCACCGCGCGGCGTGCGGATCCATGATGCGCCGCCACAGCGGCGGCACGAGCGCCAGCACCGCCATCACGGGCAGGGCATAGGGCAGCACTGGCATGCTGGGTGGTGTCAGTTGCAGCGCGGGATAGGGGCGCTTTGGGATGACATGATGATCGGAATGGCGCGGTGCGTTCAGGGTCATCGCCGCAGAGGCGACATGCGGGGCGTTCCATGAATGCTGCGGTCCGACGGGCTCTGCTCGGCCATCAGGCAGTACGGCGCGGCGCAGACCATAATGCTGCACATAGTCGGAAAGCAGGATCTGGATCTGGGCATATCCGGCAATAAAAACAAGCGCTGCCACGCCGCGCCAGCCCAATGTGGCGCCGCTGATCAGCAAAGCGCCTGCCGCACCGCCGAGATAGAGGATATACGGGTGCTCCGGTACGGAGCGGCCCGTCTGCCTGCGGTTCTCGGCGCGCAGTCCGGCCATAAAGCCACCCGGCCATGCGCGGGCGGTGTAGCGATAAAACCCTTCGCCTCCGCGCGCGCTGCTTGGGTCCTGCGCGCTTGCGACGTGGACATGGTGCACATGCAGATGCGCGCTCGCGTGGTGGCCGAAGAGCAGCGATGTGTAGATCAGCCGCCCCAGTCGCCGTTTGAACCGCGCGCCGCGATGGATGAGCTCATGCGCCACGGGGTGTGATATCTGGCCCATAACAAGGCCCGCCGCGATGGCCACCAGAAGACGCTCGACCGGAGCGAGTGCGCTGGCACCCGCGATCGCCCAGACCGCCAGAGGCAGGAGTGCGAGATGCCCGAGACCGAGGCCGATGAGAAGGGCGTCTGCCGCCGGAAATTCCGCGTCCGGGTCAGGATTGGCTGGCTGATGCGCAATGAGCCGGTCGAGCGTGAAAACCAGCACAGTGACATATCCCACGGCCAGCCAACCCCATATCCCGCCTTGCACAGCCGCGAGACCGGTGAGACACAGTGGCAGGCTGGTGGCGATTATAAAGCGCGACATGGCATGGCCCCGGTTGTCATTTGCTCTGTTATCGGCAGAATAGAGGAAGGCGCGCAGGCTGCACAGGGATGGAGAGTGCAATTGCGCGGAATTCGCCATGGGATCAACGCGAACGACTGAGCTTGTGTCGTTTTTGGTCCCACAGTCGCGGCGCGAGGCCGTTAAGGCTGGCATAGCATGAAGTGAGGAGTGTCGCATGGCATTGGATGATCGCAAGGGCGTATGGAAATCCGGCGGAGGCAAGGGTCGGCGGACGCCGAAAGGACGTCAGCTTGAGGATGGACCCTGGTCAGAGGTGACCGATCTGCTTGGCGACGGGCCTCGGCGACACGATCTGCTGATCGAATACCTGCATCTCATCCAGGACCGGTTCGGCCATCTTTCGGCGGCGCATTTGCGCGCGCTGGCCGAGGAATTGCGCATCGCGCAGGCCGAGGTCTATGAGGTTGCGACGTTTTATGCGCATTTCGACGTGGTCAAGGAAGGCGAGACGCCGCCGCCCGCGCTGACCATCCGGGTCTGCGATTCGCTCAGCTGCGAAATGGCCGGCGCGCAGCAACTCAAGTCGGCGCTGGAAGAGGGCATGGACCCATCGCAAGTGCGCGTGCTGCGCGCGCCCTGCATGGGCCGCTGCGATACCGCGCCGGTGCTGGAACTGGGGCATCACCACATCGACCACGCTACGCCGGAAAAGGTGCAGGCGGCGATTGCGGCGGGTGAGACACACGCGCATGTGCCGGAATATCAGGCATTCGGGGACTATTCCGCATCCGGCGGCTACACCAAGCTCGCTGAACTGCGTGCGAATGGCGATTTCGAGACGGTGCAGCAGACCCTGCTTGATTCGGGGCTGCGCGGTCTAGGCGGGGCGGGCTTTCCGTCGGGCAAGAAATGGGGCTTCGTGCGCGCCGAGAAAGGGCCGCGCTACCTGGCCGTGAACGGCGACGAGGGCGAGCCGGGAACGTTCAAGGACCGCTACTATCTGGAGCGCGAGCCGCATGTCTTTCTCGAGGGCATGCTGATTGCCGCATGGGCGGTGGAGGCCGAGCGCTGCTTTATCTACATGCGCGACGAGTACCCCGCCGTGCTGGAAATCCTGCGCCGTGAGATCAAGGCGCTGGAGGATGCGGATATCGTCGCCGAGGGATATATCGAACTGCGCCGCGGCGCGGGGGCCTATATCTGTGGCGAGGAATCGGCGATGATCGAATCGATCGAGGGCAAGCGCGGGCTGCCGCGCCATCGCCCGCCGTTTGTCGCACAGGTCGGGGTCTTTAACCGCCCCACGCTGGTCAACAATGTCGAGACACTTCATTGGGTCACGCGCGTGCTGCGCGAGGGCGGTGAGATCCTGTCCGGCGTCGAAAAGAACGAGCGCAAGGGGCTGCGCTCTTATTCGGTGTCCGGGCGGGTGAAAAACCCTGGCGTGCATCTGCTGCCCGCAGGGTCCACCATCACCGACATCATCGAAGCGGCGGGCGGCATGCTCGACGGTCATACGCTGAAGGCGTATCAGCCGGGCGGGCCGTCCTCGGGCCTCTTGCCTGCGTCGATGGATGACGTGCCGCTCGATTTCGACACATTGCAGCCGCATGGCACCTTTATCGGCTCGGCCGCCGTGGTGGTCCTGTCGGATCACGACCGCGCCCGCGATGCGGCGCTCAACATGCTGCGGTTCTTCGAGGATGAAAGCTGTGGCCAATGCACGCCCTGCCGGGTCGGCTGTGAGAAGGCGGTCAAGCTGATGCAGGCCGATACCTGGGATCAGCCGCTGCTGGCAGAGCTGTGCACGGCGATGGCCGATGCCTCGATCTGCGGCCTGGGGCAGGCCGCGCCGAACCCGATTCGCCTGACGATGCAGCACTTCGCCGACGAAATCTGAGGCAGGCGCAGTCTTCCATATCCCGCAGATCCGCATTAGGTCAGGGGTGACACGCGGATAGGAGGGCGCATGGCGTTTTTCTCGAAACTCAAGGAACGGCTCTTCAAATCCTCGTCCAGGCTGGACGAGGGGCTGGAGGCCATTGTCGAAGACGGCGGCGAGCCGGAGACCCCGCCCCGCCCCGAGCCGCAACCCGAGCCGGAGCCGGAGACCCCGACGCCGCCCCGGCCCGAGCCGGAGCCACAACCGGAGCCGCCCGTTGTCCCGCCGCAACCGGATGAGTCCCCGCCGCCGACCCCGGTGGAGCAGCCGGT
>NZ_CAMYMD010000054.1 GCF_947259555.1 uncultured Roseovarius sp. | reverse complement strand
CTTTATGGCAGCCAAGCCCGAAAAACATCAGAGCGCAGAACAGGTTGCAGCCAAATCGCCGCGCCGGGGGGCGGCACGGCGATGCGCGGCGGCCTTCGGCCTTGTTCCGCGCAGGTGCTTCAATCAATGTCCGCTCAAGGCCAAACATAACCGCACCTCGTCCCAGTCAAATCCCCGCCATCACCCCACCCCAGCCTGCGCAGCAAAACGCGCGACAAAGCGGGCGCGGGCATCCGGCAGGGGTTTGTTGCCCATCTGCGGTGCAAGATGGTGCGTAAGGAAATGGCCCGTCACGTGAAATCCCTGCAATATTTGCGCATCCGGGGCCGGGCCTTCGCCCAGCAGGCAGGGTGGCAGCGGCAAGAGCCTGTGGGCCCACTCGCCCGCCCCCGCGCGCGACACCGCGCGCCCGGTTTTCGGCGATATATAACTGAGGTCATTGGCCTTTTCGCCCATCACCGCGCAACGCCGCAGGTCAAGGCCAAAGCCCATCTCTTCCAGCAGCGCCAGTTCCCAGTTGAGATAGGCCAGCGGCCAGATCTCCGAGTGTTCCAGAAGGTCCAGCAAAATCAGACTCTTGCGATATATGCCAGCATGCGCCTCGCGCTCGGGCAGCGCGAACAGCAGCAGCGCGCACACCGCATTGAGCCCGGCCAGCGCCATCCGGTCCCCCATGGACCAGGCCCTCGATTTCAAGGGCTCGACCCGGAATGTCCCCAGATGATCCTCGAGCCGCGCCCGCCATTCTACATCGAGCTGCGCGCCCGGTTGCAGCACCGGCGCCATCCTGCGCGATGCGCCACCGCGCACAACGCCCGCGTGCCGCCCGTGCTCAGCAGTAAAAACTTCAATGATCGCAGAGGTTTCCCCGTGGCGGCGACTGCTCAGCAATATCCCCTGATCACGCCATTCCATCGCCGAACCCTACCCGCTTAACCCGTCCGCGTCGAGCAGATGCCGCCCGGCCCGGTCCTCGACCTCGACCACCCAGATATCCGGGTCGAACCCGCGTTGCCGCGCGATCGCGTCATCCACCTCCGCCTCGTCGCCCTCGGCCAGAGAAAACCACGCGCGTTCCCCCGTCGCCAGGTCAATAGAGCGTTGAAACAACTGTGCTTTTCCGTCGAGCGTGTTGAGCTTGACCAACACCGCGCCGCCCGTGTCATCGCCATGCGCCACCACGAAGGCCGGGATATCCGACAACCGCAACCGCGCGAGATAGGCGTCGATCCAGAACCGTGCGGTCAGCCGGGCCACGACCCTCAGTTCCCGTCCTTGAAGTCGAGCCCCATCTCGGAATAACGCTCAGACTCGTCCATCCAGCCGGTCCGTACTTTCACCTGCAAGAACAAGTGGATCCGCCGCCCGAGAAACTCTTCCATCTCCTCGCGCGCGGCCTTGGAGACGGCCTTGATCGTCTCACCCTTGTTGCCCAGAACGATGCCCTTGTGACCGTCGCGCAGCACGTAGATGATCTGATCAACGCGGGCCGAGCCGTCCTTGCGCTCTTCCCAGTTCTCGGTCTCGACGGTCAGCTGATAAGGCAGTTCCTGATGCAGCCGCAGGGTCAGCTTTTCGCGGGTCATCTCGGCGGCGATCATCCGCATCGGCAGATCGGCGATCTGATCCTCGGGGTAGAGCCACGGGCTTTCCGGCACCTCCGCCGCCAGCCAGCGGCGCAGATCGTCCACGCCGTGGCCCTTTTCGGCGGAAATCAGAAAGGTCTGCTCGAACGCGAGACGCTCGTTCATCTTTTGGGTGAGCGCCAGCAGAACGGGGGCCTCGACCCGGTCAATCTTGTTGATCGCAAGCGCAATTCGGCGCCCCTTGGCGATGTCCTGCAAGCCGTCGAGGATACGCTCCACCCCTTCGGTGGCGCCGCGATGCGCCTCGATCAGCAGCACCACGATATCGGCATCCGCCGCCCCGCCCCAGGCCGCGGCGACCATCGCCCGGTCCAGCCTGCGGCGCGGCTGAAACAGGCCCGGCGTGTCCACGAAAACGAGCTGGCTCTCGCCCTCCATCGCAACGCCGCGAATGCGCGCGCGGGTGGTCTGCACCTTGTGGGTGACGATGCTCACCTTGGCGCCCACCATGCGATTGAGCAGCGTGGATTTGCCCGCGTTGGGCTCTCCAATCAGGGCGATGAACCCGGCGCGTGTGGTCATGTGCGACCCTCCAGTTCTGATAGCAGCGCGCGGGCCGCCGCCTGTTCGGCCTGACGTTTCGATCCGGCGGTGGCCGAGGCGCACTCGCCGCTCTGAAGCCGTGCCTCGATGGTGAAAACCGGTGCGTGATCCGGACCGGAGCGGGCGATCTCGGCATAATCGGGCGGCGGCAGTCTGCGCGCCTGTGCCCATTCCTGAAGCGCCGTCTTGGGGTCGCGGGCATCTTCCTTGACCGCGCCAATGCGCGCGCCCCAAAGACGCAGGACCATGGCCCGCGCCACCTCGTAACCCGCATCGAGATAAACGGCGGCAATCACCGCCTCCATCGCGTCGCCCAGAAGCGCGAGCTTGCGCCGTCCGCCCGAGAGCATCTCGGAACGGCCAAGTTTCAGCACCGAGCCGAGGTCGATCTCGCGCGCCACATCGGCGCAGGCTTCCTTGCGCACCAATGCGTTGAAGCGCGGCGCAAGCTGGCCTTCGGTGGCGCTTCCGTCATATTCCAGAAGGGCTTCGGCCATCACGAGGCCAAGCACCCGGTCACCGAGGAATTCCATGCGCTGGTTGTCGTCCCGATTTGGCGAAGACATCGAGGAATGCGTGACCGCCCGCACCAAAAGCCCGGGATTGGAAAACTCATGCCCGAGCCGCGCCTGAAAAGCGCTCATGTCGCGCGACAGTTTCAATCCAGCCTCTCGAAGAAACGATCCCCCCGCCACGTCCAGAACGCCAGCATGGAACTGCCCGCAGACGAGAATATGACCCGGTTGGCCCGTCCGATCAGGTTCTCGTAAGGGACAAAGCCCACCCCACCAACCGCCTGCGGGAACCGCGAGTCGGTTGAATTGTCACGGTTGTCCCCCATGAAGAAATAATGACCCTCGGGAACAGTGAACACACCCGTGTTGTCCGACCGCTGATCCCCGATATTCACGATTGAATGCGAGCGACCATTGGGCAGGGTCTCGATCTGGCGCGATTTGATGCAATCGGCCCCTTCACCGACAACACCGTTCTCGCAGCGCGGCCGGATACCCATCGGCCCCTGCCGTTTGAATTCCTCGACGAAATCGCCTGCAGGCTCCAACTCGACCGGTTCACCGTTGATGTTGAGCACGCCATCCTTCATCTGCACGCGGTCACCGGGCATGCCGATGACCCTCTTGATAAAGTCGGTGCCGTCGGTGGGTTGCCGAAATACGATGATATCGCCGCGCTCGGGCTCGGACCCCAGAATCCGGGTATTGTCGCCATCAAGAAAGCCACAGATGTCCTTGGCATCGACATTGATGAAGCCAAGCCGGATCGACGGGCAAGACGCATAGGAATAGCCATAGGCCATCTTGTTGACGAACAGGAAATCGCCGATCAGCAGCGTATCTTTCATCGACCCGGACGGAATCCAGAACGGCTGAAAGAAGATCGTGCGAAACAGTCCCGCGATGACGAGGGCCCAGAACACCGTCTTGAGCGTCTCGACGATGGAATTTCCTTTTTTGGCGTCAGATGCCATCGGGCCTCTCCGGCTAGGGCAGATTTGGGTCTCGCGCTACATGCGGGGCGGGGCCGAAAGTGTCAAGGCGCGAGGGATGGTGATCGCCAGTCTATGAGAGGCTGAACGCAGCGACAGGGGCCGGGCGCAACGACGCTTGGCTTGGCAAACGGGGAGCGGGGCCGGCTATGGTTGTTTTCAGGTCAAGGGCGCGGCTTGGCCTTGATCCAACACAAGCCCATCCTGCGCAAACCGCACCGAAGGTGCCGGTCATGGCCTATTACGACGCTCTTTTACTGCACCATCCACGTCCCATTCGGCCAGAGGGCGTGAAAGGCGAAGGCGAACATCACGTCATGTGGCACATTCCGCCCCTGCCCGTCGCGCACCCGCACCGTGCCCACGTCACGCCCCTTGGCGATGATGCCGTGATCGAGCGCCGAGGCCTGGCCCTTTTCCCATGAAATCGCAACACCCGCCTCTCGCACGCCGCCCGCGTCGCGAATGCGGGTCAGCGGCCAGGCCCGGTCGCCCACGCGCACCACACGCTCCAGCGGCGAAATACCGTGCGGCGGGGTCTCGCCGTTATAGAGAAACGGCCGCGCCGAGCTGTCATAGCCCTGATAGGGATTGCGCCCGTAGGAGCGGTTGTAATCTGGCTCCGCCATCACCAGCCCTTGTGGATTGCGGGCGCGGAACTGATCCCAGCTTTCCATCCAGCTTGGCAATTGCCGCAACTCCACCCCGGTCATCTGCCCCACGATCCCCTCGCCGATGGCCTGCTGCCACCAGCTCTGGGTTTCGCGGTCATACATCACCATGTCGGAATGGCGCAACTTGCCCGAGACGCCAAAGCTCAGCACCTTGCCCCGCACCCGCCGGTCAAAGGTGACGCCGGAATTGCACAAGGGGCAGAAGGTCACCGCCACCGGGATGCCGCCGATCTGGTCGTTGACGATCTCGTGCCATGTCAGATAGCGGATCGGATAGGCGCGCGGGGTCTGGCCGCCGATCTCGACGGTGATCACCGGCTCATTGCCCGCGATGCCCCGCTTATCGCCTGCGCGCAGGAATTTCGGGTCATCGATCGCCGGGATACCGTCCTTGGGCGGCCCGCCCGACATGATCTCGGACCAGTCGTCTATACTGGTCTTCTGGAAATTCGTCTCCGGCCATTCATGCCGCCATTGGCTTGGGTTTGCCTGGGCCAGACCGGCGATCAGCAGGAGCGATGTCAGGAATCCAAGAAAGCGGGGCATGCGGGGCACCTCTGGCAGGGTTGCGCGTTGCGGCGATCATGCCGCTTGCCCAAGATTCGGGCCAGCCACCCCCACGCGATTGTGAGGCGACGTCAGCCTTTGCCTGCCTTTCTCTTCTTGGCCCGAGTCAATTCGCGATCCCACATCCGGTCGCGCAAGATGCGGCGAAAGGCGCGCTCCAGTTCCGCCACGCCGTTTGTCTCATAACAGCGGCCATGCGCGAGGATGATCCGCTCGGGTGTCCAGGCGATCAGCGCCTCTATACTGTCGACAAGTGCCCGCTTGTCACGAAAGCTGAACCGCATGTCGGGTGGCATCTTGCCATCGCTGTCATCAATACCCGCAATCCAGATCAGCGGCCGCATCCAGACCGGCAGCTTGGCGGTCTCAAAATTCTCGATCAGATCCGTGAGGATCAGCGTGCGGCTCTCGTTGTGAAAAAACACCGCCTCGCACACCAGCTTGCTGCCTGCGACGATCCGCTGCTCCAACTGACCCGCCCAAGGCCCTTCGGCCTCATCTTCACGCAACTCGCGGTCAAAATGGAGCGTCAGACCGTTCTTCGCGGCCCGGTCGACGACGCCCGGCGCGGCCCAGCTTTTCGCCTTGGGCCAGGCTGCCTGCCAGTCTGCCATATGCGCGAAATGCAACCAGTTGGGTGCCACCAGATGGCGCACCGGTCCCAGCAGGTCCAATTCGGCCCGCAAGGCGTCCGTCAACCGCGTCGGTGAATGCACCCAGAGGTTACCGTTCTTGAGCCGCACCACGGTGGCGCGAGTCGAAAACGGCATCCCGTAGAATCGGATGGCCGGGCCGTCGATCAGCCAGATCCCGTCCCCCCAGGGCTTGAGGGTATCGAGCGGCTCGTATCCGGTCCCGGCCATACGAGTTACTCTGTCACCGTGACCGATTGCATCACGTCCGGTTGGCCGACCACAGCCCCGTTATTGCCGCGCCCACGCTTGATCGCGTCGACCACGTCCATGCCATCGGTGACCTTGCCGACAACGGTATATTGCCCGTTCAGAAACTCACCGGCGTCGAACATGATGAAGAACTGGCTGTTGGCCGAATCGGGATTCTGGCTGCGCGCCATGCCCACGACCCCGCGCAGAAAGCGCTCGTCCGAGAACTCGGCGGCCAGATCGGGCCGGTCGCTGCCGCCCATGCCCGCGCGGCCCATGTCGCCGCCATCCAGCTTGCCGAACTGCACATCGCCGGTCTGCGCCATGAAGCCCTCGATCACCCGGTGAAAGACGACGCCGTCATAGGCCCCCTCTTCGGCCAGTGCAGTAATCTGCTCCACGTGTTTGGGCGCGATATCCTCAAAGAGGTCGATGGTGACGGTGCCGTTGGCCTCGCCCGAAACCTCGATCTGCAGGCCGGTCGCAAGCGCGGGACTGGCCAGCAGCGTGAAAGCAAGCGCGAGCTTATGCATCGGCGGCCACCTTGACGCTGATCATCCGGTCGGGGTTCGCGGGCGGCTCGCCCTTGGTGATCGCATCGACATGCTCCATGCCGGAAATCACCCGGCCATAGACCGTGTATTGCCCGTTGAGGAAATGATTGTCCTTGAAGCTGATGAAAAACTGGCTGTTGGCCGAATTCGGGTTCTGGCTGCGCGCCGCGCCCAATGTGCCGCGATCGTGCGGGATCTTGGAAAACTCGGCCTTGAGATCGGGCAGATCGCTGCCGCCGGTGCCGGCCATGCGCGGGTTGTAGTCCTTTTCCATGTTGGCGTGCTGCACGTCGCCGGTCTGCGCCATGAAGCCGTCGATGACGCGGTGAAAGGCGACGTTGTCATAATGCCCGGCGCGCGCCAGCTCTTTCATCCGGGCGCAATGATCGGGGGCGATATCGGGCAACAGCTCGATCGTGACAGTGCCGTCCTTGAGCTCCAGCAGAATTGTGTTTTCGGGGTCTTTGATCTCGGCCATCGGGCGCTCCTTGTTAAAAACCTCTGCGTTACCTAAGACGAACGCGCGCCAATGCCAAGCGCGCAGGTTGACCTCTGCGCCCCTCCGCGCCAATAGGGACGCGACAGACCGATCAACACGGAGGCCGCCGCGCCATGAGCTGGAAAACCCTCGACGACATGGATCTTGCGGGCAAGCGTGTGCTGGTGCGCGTCGATATCAACGTGCCGGTGGACAAGGGCGTGGTGACCGATGCCACTCGGATCGAGCGGATCGTGCCCACGATCACCGATATCCTCGACAAGGGCGGCAAGCCGATGTTGATCGCCCATTACGGGCGGCCCAAGGGCAAGGTGGTGCCCGACATGTCGCTGCGCGTCACGGTGCCCGCGCTGGAACACGCCTTTGGGCGCAAGGTCCGGCTCATCGAGACGCTGGAGGGCGCCGAGAACCTCACCGAAGAGGCGCGCGCCGCCGATGTGCTGCTGTTGGAAAACATCCGCTTTCATCCCGGCGAAGAGGCCAATGACCCGGAACTGGCGCAGCGGCTTGCCGCCCTTGGCGATGTCTATTGCAACGACGCGTTTTCGGCGGCGCATCGCGCGCATGCCTCGACCACCGCGCTCGCCCATCGGATGCCCGCCTGCGCGGGCCGCCTGATGCAGGCCGAATTGCAGGCGCTCGAGGCGGCCCTCGGCTCGCCCAAACGCCCGGTGATGGCGGTGGTCGGCGGGGCCAAGGTCTCGACCAAGCTCGACCTCTTGGGCAATCTCGTGGAAAAGGTCGACTGCCTCGTGATCGGCGGCGGTATGGCCAATACATTCCTCGCCGCCATGGGGCTCGATGTGGGCAAGTCGCTCTGCGAGCACGACATGACCCCGACCGCCCGCAAGATCATGCTCAAGGCGGGCGCTGCGGGCTGCGAGATCCTGCTGCCCGCCGATGTGGTCGTGGCGCGCGAGTTTGCCGAAGGGGCCGCGAATGAGGTGACGGGCGCGCATGCCTGCCCGTCCGATGCGATGATCCTCGATGCCGGGCCTAGGGCCGTGGCGCGCATCATTGCTGCGATTGATGCCGCGAAAACGCTGATCTGGAACGGGCCGCTCGGCGCGTTCGAGATCGCACCGTTCGACACCGCCACCAATGCCGCCGCGCGCCATGCCGCCGAGCGCAGCCGCGCCGGTCAGCTCATTTCGGTTGCAGGCGGCGGTGATACCGTCGCCGCGCTCAACAAGGCAGGCGCGGCAGAAGATTTCACCTATATCTCCACCGCAGGCGGCGCGTTCCTCGAATGGATGGAAGGCAAGGACCTTCCCGGCGTCGCGGCCCTCAAGGGCGAGGGCTAAGCCGCTCTTGACGCCCGGCCCCGCCGAGGCGCAGGCTGGCGTGATGAAGACCTGGACCCTCATCACCGGGGCCTCCGAGGGGCTCGGCGCGGAATTTGCGCGCATCGCCGCCACCGAGGCCCGCAATCTGATCCTCACCGCCCGGTCCGAGGACAAGCTGGCGGCGCTGGCCGATGAGCTGCGTGCCAAGGCCGGGGAAATCCTCGTCCTGCCTGCCGACCTCAGCGATCTGGCGCAGGTCGAAACACTCTGGCACGAGGCGAGCCGCGACCGGCATATCGACGTGTTGGTGAACAACGCGGGGCTGGGCCGTCACGGTGCCTTCGGCAGCGGCGAGGGCTGGGCCCGTGACCTGAGCACGATCAGCGTCAACATGACGGCGCTCAGCTACCTGATGAAAATGGCCATTCCGCATATGCAGGCGCAGGGCGGCGGGCGCATTCTAAACGTGACCTCTGCCGCCGCCTTTATGCCCGGCCCCAACATGTCGGTCTATCACGCGACCAAGGCCTATGTGCTCTCATTGTCCGAGGCCGTGGCCGAGGAGTTGCGCGGCAGCCCGGTCAGCGTCACGGCGCTCTGCCCCGGTGCCACGCAGACCGCGTTTTTCGACGCCGCCGGCATGCGCGGCATCGGACTGTTGAAACTGGGCCGTCCGGCGCGCGCCGATGCGGTTGCGCGCGCGGGCTGGCAGGCCATGATGCAGCGCCGCCGCCTCCGCGTGACCGGCGCGATGAACAAGCTCTTCGCCGTCTCCCCGCGCCTCACACCGCGCGCGCTGACCACCTTCGTCGCGGGCAAGGTGATGGGCAAATGGGGCAAGTAGGGCGCGCTGCGGTGGGCCACGCCTTTGCAGGGCCGGGGGCTGTCGGTACAACGCGGGGTGTTGGCACTTTATACCAGCCACGTGATTCGTCATTCAACACGTTGTATTTCCTATAAAATCGCCGGACCTCGGGATGTGCTCATGTCGGGTTCAGGCCATTCACGCCTCTACGCAACCCCACCCTTCGGCCTTGCCTCGATCACCACAAAGGCCTGTGCCCAAGGGTGATCGTCGGTCAGGGTCACGTGGATGATCGCCTCATGCCCCTCGGGTGTCATCTCGGCCAGCCGCTCGGCGGCCCATCCGGTGACATGCATCACCGGCTGCCCGGTCCCGAGATTGCTGACCGCCATGTCCTTCCAGGCGATCCCCATGCGCAGCCCGGTGCCAAGCGCCTTGGAGCACGCCTCCTTCGCCGCCCACCTCTTGGCGTAGGTGCCGACCACATCGGCGCGGCGCTCGGCCTTGGCCTGTTCTATATCGGTAAAGACGCGGTTGCGGAACCGGTCGCCGAACCGCTCCAGCGTGCCCGCGATCCGCTCGATATTCGCCAGATCGGTGCCGATACCAAGGATCATCCCTGCCCTCCGGGTGCAAAAAGTGGAAAGCTCACGCCAAGCGCCCAGGCAAGGATCAGGCCGAGTGCGACGCCGGTTGAAACAGTCCCCGCCCGCGCCGTCACCCACCGGCCCATCAACCCGAAGACCAGGAAGAAGAGCAGGATCACCGGCGCGATCATGGCGAGGAAGAACAGCCGCTCGGGATCGAGCAGCACGGCGAGCGCGAGCGACAGGAGAAAGCCCGCGCGCGCCACCAGCCGCTGCCACAGCGCCGCCCCGCGCGCCAGCAGCGCATCCCCCAGCATGAAGGGCAGCGCGCCGAGGCAGAGGGCGGCAATGATGGTCAGACGCTCAGGCGTCGGCCAGAAATTCGCGCCATACCGGTCGAGCGCAAAGCCGAAGACGCCCAGCCCCCAGACCAGCAGCGCCAGCACCGCGACGGGGCGCAGCGCCTCGGGTCGACGCCCCAGCCACCACAACAGCGCCAGTTGGCAGAGCCCATAAATCGCCAGATGCAGCGCCAGGTAATCCGCCACCAGCACCGGCAGGAGCCGCGCCTCAACCTGCACGGCCAGCAGCGGCGCAAGCAGCGCGGGCAGGCCCACGACCAGCGCCAAGCGCCCCAATGACAGCGCCCCCGGCACCGGCGGCGCACGCTCGGGCAGAAGACGCGAGAGCGGTGCGGCCAGCGCCACGATGGCGGCCATCAGCGCCATGAACCACTGCCCGGTCGCGCGCACCGCGATGTCGCTCGCGCGCCCATAGGCGGCATCGAGCCACGCCACGGCCTCGGCGCGCCCGGCGCGGCTAT
>NZ_CAMYMD010000053.1 GCF_947259555.1 uncultured Roseovarius sp. | reverse complement strand
GCGCGGCGGCGGGCGGCGGGCCCTGCGCGTCGGCGCGCTCGCCACGCTGTCGCGCAATTTCCAGATGCAGTTCCTGCGCCCGCTGATCGGGCGCCGCGATGTCGAGGTGGTGCTGCGCTCCGGCTCTCAGCCCGAATTGCTGCGCGGGCTGGAATCGATGGCGCTCGACGTGGTGCTGACCAATCTCGCCCCCGCCCGCGATGCCGCCAGCCGCTACCTGATCCAGCGGATCGACGAACAGCCGGTCAGCCTGATCGGCACGCCCGACCGGCTTGGCCCAACACCACGCCCCTTGCCCGCCCTGCTGTCAGACATGCCACTCATCTTGCCAACGCCCGAGACGGCACTGCGCGCAGGCTTTGACGCGCTCACCGCCCGGCTCGGGATCAGCCCGCAAATCGCCGCCGAGGCCGATGACATGGCGATGCTGCGCCTGCTGGTGCGCGAGGATGCGGGCCTCGCCGTAATCCCGCCCATCGTGGTGCGCGACGAGTTGCACACCGGACGCCTGACCGAGGCCGCGCGCCTCGACGGGATCACCGAGACATTTCTGGCGGTCACGCTGGAACGGCGCTTTCCCAACCCGCTATTGACCGAATTGCTGCACTGACACACCGCATCAACAGGATGCACCGGTTACCCCGCCACGATTGGAAGGGTCCGGTTCTGGCCTTGCCGGCAAATGACCAGTCGCCCCGCGTCAGACCCGCTTGATGAAATGGCCATCCTTCATGATCACGTCCAGATGCTCGCCCTGCCCGTCGAGCAACGACAGATCGTCAAGCGGGTTGCCCTTGAGCATCACCAGATCGGCATGTGCGCCGGGCGTGATCGCGCCGATACGGCCCTCCATCCGCATCACCCTGGCGGCATCGAGCGTGGCGGAGCGGATTACGTCATGCGCCGGTAGGTACCTGCCGCGCAACGGAAATTCACCCGACTGATACTGCTGCATGCCGCCCAACAGGTCCGAGCCATAGCCCATCAGCACACCTTCCTCACGCAGAATCCCAAGCGCCTCCAACCCGGCATCGCGCACATCGGCGACCTTGGCCACGGATTCAGGCGGCAGGCCGAAATCGGCACCGCGCGTTCCCAACAGCTCATAGGTGATGTTGGTCGGCACGACGACGGCATCCTGCGCAACGACGCGCTTCGCAGTATCACGCTTGATCAGGTTGGCATGTTCGATCGAGCGGATACCCGCATCGAGCGCCCGGTTGATCGCCTCGTCGGTATAGAGATGCCCCGCGACATAGGTTTCGGCATTCGCCGCCTCTTCGACCGCCACCTCAAGCTCGGCCACCGAGAACCCCATGAACCCGATCGGATCGGTCGGAGACGAGACACCGCCATTGGCCATCAGCTTGATGAATTTCGCACCTCCCTTGACCTCTTCACGGCAGGCGCGGCGCAGGTCATCGACACCGTCGATGATCCGGCCCATGGCCCCGATCTGATCCCGGTAGAAATCGACGTTGCGCGGGTTGTACGGGCCACGGTAATCGGTGTGCCCGCCAGTCTGGGACAGCGCCTTGCCGCAGATCACCAGACGCGGGGCCACGATCAGCCGCTCCTCGATCGCATCGACAATGCCGATATCGGCGCCGCCAAGATCGCGCACGGTGGTGAAACCGCGCATGATCATGTTTTTCATCAGCCCCATGGCGCGATAGGCCAGCAGCGAGTTGGGCAACGCCGCATTCGCCCCCAGATCGGCCGTCGTCGCAATCACATGGACATGACAATCAATCAGACCGGGCAGCACGAAATGCCCGCTGGCGTCGATCTCGTCGTCACTGCGGACCGTCGCCTTGTCCGAGACCTCGCGGAATACGCCGTTCTCGATGACAATATCCTGCGGGTCGGCGGGGCGGTCCTGCGATCCGTCGATGATACGGGCGTTGCGGATGATCTGCATGCTCATGGTCTTTCCTTTTTTGTGTTTTGTCGCGGGGTCACGCGTTGAGGCGGCCCACGCGTTCGATGTAGTCCATCACCTCGTCCGAGGTGGTCTGATCGACATAGCGGCGCGAGATGTCGCGCAGGTTGTCCAGATGTGGCTGTTCCTCGTGATCGCCCACGCAATCCTCGGGCACGATGGTCCGAAACCCGTATTGAAAACTGTCGATGCTGGACGCGCGAATGCAGCCGCTGGTGGTGCATCCGGTCACGATCACCGTGTCGACACGCTGTCGGATGAAAAACGGCACCACCGGCGTCTGAAAGAAGATCGAGGGCCCGGTCTTGCAGACCTTCACGTCATGGCCCGGATCATAGATCGAGGGGTCGAGTTCGGACCCCGGGTGCTCGTGACGAAACTGCTCGCGCACCGCCGAGATCTTCCAATAGGGCATATCTGCCTCATCCTTGTAGGCGGTATAACAGTTCGCGACAGGGATGTTGTTGCGGCGCGCGACCTTGAGCAGGCGCGCGGTATTCTCCAGCCCACGCATGATCAGGGGCGCCCCGCCAAGCGGATAGCGCTCCTCGGTAAAGGCTTTCTGAAAGTCGATGACCACGAGTCCCGGGCGCTGTCCGTAGCCCACCGGAATTTCCCCGTAGGACCGCTCGGCATAGTCGGCATTGGCAAAATCTGTCATGGCGGTTCCTCCCTTACGGTTCAGTTATAGACAAGCGACGGCAGCCACAGCGACATCGCGGGGATGAGGACGATCAGCAGGAGCGCCACGAAATCCATCGCAATGAACCAACTCACCCCGCGAAAGACCTCGGGCAAGGTAACAAGGCTCCCCAATGCCCCTTTTATAACGTAGACATTCAGCCCGATCGGCGGCGTCACCAGCCCCACTTCGAGCAGCTTGATCACGATTATTCCAAACCAGATGGCATCTATTCCGGCAGCATCCACGAGCGGCAGGATAAGCGGCAGGGTCAGCAACAGCAGACCGATGGAGTCGATCAGCATGCCGAGGATGAGGTAGATCACCGCGACTGCAAAGAGGATCCACCACTGACTGTCACTGACCGACAGGATCATCTCCGAGAACGCCGTGGGCAGGCGCGACATCGCGAGAAACTTGGTGAACAGGACCGATCCGATCAGGATGAGAAAGATCGCCGCCGTGCTCTGAAGCGTATTGACCACCGCCGCCTTGAACCCGGCAAAATCGAGACTGCGGCGCAACATGGCAATGCAAAAGGCGAAAAACGCCCCAAGCGCCCCGGCCTCGGTCGGCGAAAAATAGCCCGAAAAGATCCCACCGAGCACCAGAAGGATCAGCGTCGGCAAGGGCCATATTTCCTTGAGCGCCGACAGCTTCTCGGCGCGCGTCGCCGAGACGACCACCTCGCCGGCAAGCCCCGGATTGGCCTTGACCCGCACCATGATCATCAACGCATAGAGCAAGGCCGAGACGAGACCGGGGATAAACCCGGCCATGAACAATTGCCCGACTGAAACCTGCGCATAGACCCCGTAAAGGATCAGCAGCACACTCGGCGGGATAAGCGAGCCCAGCGTGCCCGAGGCCGCGATGGTGCCGGTGGCCAACCCCTTGTCATAGCCGTTGCGCAGCATCTCGGGCACCGCGATCCGTGACATCGCCGCCGCCGTGGCCACGCTCGACCCGGACGCCGCGGCAAAGAACGTGCAGGCCCCCACGCTGGAGATCGCAAGCCCCCCGGGAAGCCGCGCAAGAAACAGCCTGAGCGCCGAAAACAGCCCGCTTGTGAGTTTTCCCTCGGTTGCAAGGTAGCCCATGAACAGAAACATCGGCGCGGCGGTCAGTTCCCATTGCCCGATGAAATCGAAGGGCGTCGCCGACACCACCCCCCATGCAATCCGCATGTTGGTCAGTTCCGCGATGCCCGCGATCGACACGATCCCCAGCACCACGCCGATCGGAAACCGAAGGGCGATCAGGAAAAGCGTGATGGCGATGGCGATGATCCCGATGGTCGTATTGTCCACGTCAGAGCGCCTTTCCCAGTCGGATCGCCTTGAGCATGTTCGCAAGAACAGCGATCAGCAGTCCGAAAAACCCGATCGGCAAGGCCCACCGGCTCGGCCAGATGTAGAAGATGAAGTTCGACATGATGGTTTCCTTGCGCAGGGTCGAATTCCACGCATCCAGAAAGCTCTGCCGCAGCATGATCGCGAAGAACACGAGGCACAGAAGACAACTGAGCACATAGAGGACAAGCTGCACGGAGCGCGGCATCATCTGCACGAAAAGATCGACACGGATATGCTCGTTCTTAAGCTCCACAAACCCCATGGGCAGCATGACCAGCAGGATCATGTAATAGTAGGACACGATCTCAAGCGTACCGATCAGGGTCATGGCACCGGTCGCCCGCGCCGCCACCTCCGCCGTCACGTGCAGCATCATCAAGAGCAACGCGACCGAGGCAAGCACGACAAATCCCCTGTTGAGGGCCGAGATGATACGGTCAAGGCCATCGGCGGCCCTGCCCGCCGGAATATGCGTCTTGGTCATGCAGCACCTTCCCCGGCACGGCTTTGGCGCGAGAGTTTGAGGAGCTCTTTCCAGTAATCTATCGTTTCGCGGAACAGCTCCGGCTCGTCGCGCCAGATGGTTTGCGTGGCCATGCCGCGCGCGAGACACATGATCGCGGTGATCTCGACCTGTTGACGCCGCTTGTCCGGCGCACAGCCACTGCCATCGGCGATTCTTTCCCAGATCAGCGCATAGGCATCGTTGAACTCCTGCGCGACAGGCACAAGCGCCGCCTTGATCTTTGGGTCAGTGCGCGCCGCGTTCACAAACTCCATCGACACCATGTACAGATCACCCGAAAAGCGTTGCCAGACGAAATCTATGAATTGATCCACGGTCAATTCGTGCTCGACCACAGAATTCGCGATGCGCTCGGCATCAGCCGCTTCTCTGAGCAAGAGCAGTCTCAGCGCCTCTGCCATCAGCAATTCCTTGGTCTGGAAATGATGCAGCAGCGCGCCGCGCGACACACCGGCGCGGGTTGCCACCTCGGTCGTGGAGGTGTTGATCAGGCCCTTGTCCTTGATGCAGGAGAGCGTCGCCTCAAGGATGCTCGTCGTGGTTTCCAGGCTGCGTTCGGCCTGCGTGCGGCGCTTGCGTTGCGACATGTTTTCATCCGGTTTCAGAATTGCAAGAAAGGGTCCGCAGAGCTGCGGACCCTGATCGTTGCAGTTACTGAACGCCGTAGCTGGATGCGTCAACTTTGCTGTAGATTTCGCGCATCGCGAGCTCGGTCAGCGCATCGATATCCGAGCGGTCCACATCCGCAAGCAGCTCTTCCCACTTCTCGTGCGTGGCGATGAAGTCGTCGATCACGGCCTTGCCGTTGCTCAGACCGTAGGTTTCCTCGGCAGTCCGATACGCCGTTTCGACCGAATTCGCGCGATATTCCTCAGCCGAGGCCAGCAGATCCTCGGCGGGCTCATAGACATTGTTGCCCTTCTGCTTGGCCTGTTCGAGCTTGGATTCGGCGCTGTCCACATAGTTCACGATCATCTGCGACATCGCGCGTGCCGTGGCCTGCATCAGGATCTCGCGTTGCGCGGTCGTCAACCCCGACCAGAACTCGGGGTTGTAGCCCCATTGCGGCCCGGTCCAGTACATGCCGGTGGACAGCATCGTGGTGTGCTCGGCCACCTCCCAGAGCGACCGGTCGATCAGGTCGTTCGCCGCGTTCGAGGCGCAATCGAGCGTGCCGCGTTCCAGCCCGGTATACATCTCGCTCGACGGTACATTGACCGGAATACCACCAGCTTTTTCGACCCATTGCGACACGCTGGACCCGGCGGTGCGAATGCGCTTGCCCTTGAACTCTTCGAGGGTGCGCACCGGCTCGCGGCAGAACAGGACATAGGGCGGCGTCGCGTAGGACCCGAGATAGACCACACCCTTGTCCGCCCATTCCTCAAGCTGGGTCGGATTGTTCATGCTGAAATCGGTCGATGCGAAGATCATCACCAGCGGGTCGGAATAATTGAAGCCAAGCTCCTGAACCGTATTGGCGACCGGCATTTCCGACGGCGTGTAGACCGCCGCGTGATGCGCCACCTGCACGACATTGTCACGGATGCCCTGCAAATTCGCCCGCGGGGCCAGTAGCACGGTGCCGGTATAGACATCCGGCTGCAATTCTCCGTCCGAGAGATCCTTTACGATCTCGGCCCAGGCAATATAGCCATCCTTGGAATGCGGATGTTCTGCGGCATAGAATGAATTGGCCGTGAACTGGGTTTCCGCGAGGGCACCGCCCGCCAAAAGCCCGATAGTCGCCACGCTGGCCATAACTGTTTTCATCATCGTTTTCTCCCTGTCTTTCGAGTGCTGGACTCTCTGTTCCTTCGCACACATCATGGAATCCCAACTTACAATCAGTCAAGCTTGTTTGTTTGATGAAGCAAATGAATCTCCTCCCTGAGATGACCACCGGCCGGGGTCTGAGCACTCAGACCTCTGATTTCAAATGAAATTCGTCGCTGACGTGCCAAACTGCTCCGTTTGTGACATCGCCCGGAATTTACGCAACTCGGGTGAGGTTGTGGCCCTGCTCACCGGCGGGTCGCGTCGCGGTACCACGTCACGATCAGGGCGCGCTCGTCTTCTTCCATATAACTGACGTTCCCCGGCGGCATCGCATGCGTGACCCCGGATTGCAGGTAGATCTGTTTCGCGGCCCGCGCGATATCGGCCTCGGTTTCCAATAAGACATGGCGCGGCGCGCGCCATATGCCCTCGTAAAACGGCTCGCGTGCATGACACATCGCACACCGGCCCGGCACGATGCTGGCGACATCCTCGAACCCATCAGCATTCGCAAACCTCTGTTCCGACGCAGAGAACGCGCGCGCCTCGGCCTCTTCATAGCTGCTTTGCATCAGCGGTGCGGTCGAGAGCCACATCACGCCAATAAACAAAAGCGCGGTCACGGCCCATGTCCACCACTTCATGCCGCCCCCCGCATGCATGGTGTTGAAAAAATGCCGGATCGTGACCCCCATGAGAAAGATCAATGCCGCAATCACCCAGTTGTATTCCGTCGCAAAGGCGAGCGGGTAATGATTGGACAGCATCAGAAACACGACCGGAAGCGTGAGGTAGTTGTTATGCGTCGAGCGCAGCTTGGCGATCTTGCCGTATTTGGCGTCCGGCGCGCGTCCTGCCTTTAGGTCCGCGACAACAATTCGCTGGTTGGGCATGATGACTAAAAATACATTCGCCGTCATGATCGTGGCGGTGAACGCGCCCAGATGCAGCATGGTCGCACGCCCGGTGAAGATCTGGTTATAGCCCCACCCCATGGCCACGAGCAGCGCGAACAGCAACAGCATGAGAACGGTGGGCCTCTCCCCCAGCCCGGATTTGCAAAGCCGGTCATAGACCAGCCAGCCGATTGACAAAGACCCGGCAGAGATGGCGATACCCTGCCAAAGCGCAAGATCGGCCTTGCTGCGGTCGATGAGGTACAGCTCCCCCCCTACCCAATAAACGATCATCAAGAGCGCCGCGCCCGAGAGCCACGTGGCATAGCTCTCCCATTTGAACCATGTCAGGTGCTCGGGCATGTTCTCGGGCGCGACAAGGTATTTCTGAATATGATAGAAACCGCCCCCGTGCACCTGCCATTCCTCGCCATGCGCACCGGGCGGCAGATGCGCGGCCTTGCGCAGCCCAAGATCGAGCGCGACAAAATAAAACGACGAGCCGATCCACGCGATCGCGGTGATCACATGCACCCAGCGCACGGCAAAGCCCATCCAGTCCCAAATGATTGCAAAGTCGTGCATGTCCGTCTCCTTCGATGATCCGCCTGTCTTTCTCGCATGATCCGTGATTGTCTTGAATTGAGAAAAGAAACCTAGCTGCTTCAATCAAAAGCTAATAATCTGCGCGCATGGCCTATCTGGAGAATATCAAGACTTTTGTCCGGGTCTATGAGCTGGGCAACATGTCCGCCGCCGCGCGCGATCAGCGCATTTCGGCGGCGGTGGCCTCGGCGCGGATCGCCGCGCTGGAAGAGCACCTGAATGTCCGCCTTTTTCAACGCACGACCCGCAGGCTGAACCCGACCGAGCAAGGCACCCTGTTTTATGACGGGGCCTGCCGCATCATGGAGGCGGTGGACGCGGCAGAGGCGGATGTCTCCAACGTCACGCAAACGCCGCGCGGTAGCCTGCATGTCGCCGCGCCTCTGGGGCTGGGGCAGCGGCTGATCGCGGATGCCATCTCGGAATTTCACGCGCATTATCCCTTGATCCACATCCGGCTGCGCCTGTCGGACAGAAAGCTCGACCTTGCCGCAGAGGGGCTGGATGCGGCCTTTTTTCTTGGCGTGCCAGAGGATTCCTCCCTGCGTATCCGCAAGATCGCCGATTGCGAGCGCGTTTTGTGCGCCTCACCCGCCTATGTCGCGCGCAAGGGCATGCCCGGCTCGAGCGAGAGCCTGAAAACCGGTGAGCATGACTGCCTGAATTTGCGTTACGCCGGCGCGCCCGAGTTCCAGTGGCCCTTGCGCACCCCGTCCGGGATCAAGCGCATCACCGTGTCCGGACCCTTCGAATCCGATCACGCCGATGTGCTCACGCAATGGGCGTTGCAAGGACATGGCATTGTGCTCAAACCCCTCTTCGAGGTCGCGGAGCATCTGGAGAGCGGGCAGCTGGTCCGGGTGCTGGAGGCAGAGCCGCCGGTCCCCATTCAAATGGCGTGCCTTTATGCGCACAAGCGCCGACAAGACCCAAAGGCAAGATTGCTCATGGATTTCGTCACCGACCAAATCAAATCCGCGCTTGCATCCCGGATCTGAGCGTGAGCGCAAGCCCCCAATCAGCTTCCCCGGTAGGTCGAATAACCGAACGGCGACAACAGCAGCGGCACGTGATAATGCGCGGCCTCGGACATGCCGAACCGCAGCGGGACACTATCCAGAAACCGTGGACTCTCAGGCGCGACACCGGTGTCGTCGAGATAGGTCCCGGCATGAAACACCAACTCGTAGATACCGATCTCAAACTCCTCTTGCGGCAGGATCGGCGCATCGGTCCGCCCGTCATCATTGGTCACAAGCGTGCGCAGGTGGTGCCGCTCCGCCCCGTCGATCCGAAAGAGCTCGATCTTGAGGCCCTTGGCCGGGCATCCTCGTGCGGTGTCCAGAACATGCGTGGTCAGATAACCGGTCATGGGTCGCATCCTTTCAGGCAATGGCGGGGCGATCGTCGTGATCCGCCCTGTGATGCCTCTTTTTTCCACAGGTTGACAGACGCGGCAATCAAGGAGGTCCTTCTTTGAAATTCATAAAGTCACCCGCATTCTTTTCTTTTATAAGCAAATGAAACCGGAAAGCAGGGACAGGCGCATAGCCGTCCCGATCACACAGAACGAGGAGCGTCATGAACCGTTACCCCCGAGACTTGCGCGGCTACGGCGCGCAGGCACCACACCCGGAATGGCCGGGAAATGCGAAGATCGCCGTTCAATTCGTGCTGAACTATGAGGAAGGCGGTGAAAACTGCGTCCTGCATGGCGATCCCGCATCCGAGGCGTTCCTGTCGGACATTCCCGGTGCCGCCGCATGGCCCGCTGCCCGCCACTGGAACATGGAATCGATCTATGAATACGGCGCGCGCGCCGGGTTCTGGCGGCTTCACCGGCTGTTCACCGGGGCGAATATTCCGCTGACCATTTACGGCGTGGCCACCGCTCTGGCCCGCAGCCCCGAGCAGGTGGCGGCGATGCAACAGGCCGACTGGGAGATCGCCAGCCACGGCTTGAAATGGGTCGAGCACGCCGAAATGCCCGAAGCCGACGAACGCCGGACGATCCACGAGGCCATTCGCCTGCACACGGAAGTGACAGGCGCGCCGCCCCGCGGCTGGTATACCGGGCGATGCAGCATGAACACCGTGCGACTGGCGGCGCAAACGGCACAGTTCGACTATATCTCAGACACCTACGATGACGATCTGCCCTATTGGCGGCACATCGACGGGCGCGATCAGCTGGTTATTCCCTACACGCTCGAATGCAATGACATGCGGTTTGCCACCAGCCCCGGCTGGATCACCGGCGCGCAGTTCGAAAGCTACCTGCGCGACAGCTTTGACACGCTCTATCAGGAAGGCGTGGCGGGCAGCCCCCGCATGATGACCGTGGGGCTGCATTGTCGCCTGATCGGGCGCCCCGGCAAGATCGCCGGCTTGCGCCGGTTCATCGAGTACATCCAGGGCTTTGAGGGCGTCTGGTGCCCCCGCCGGATCGACATCGCAGAGCATTGGGCGCGCAGGCACCCGCCTTCATCTGCCGAGCGCCCGAGCGCGATGGATCGACAGACCTTCGTGGCCCGCTTTGGCAGCGTGTTCGAACACTCGCCCTGGATTGCCGAGCGCGCCCATGATCTGGAGCTCGGCCCGGCCCATGACGGTGCGGCAGGTGTCCATAACGCGCTCTGCCGGGTCTTTCGCCGCGCGGATCACGACGCGCGCCAGGCCGTGCTTCGGGCACACCCGGACCTTGCGGGCAAGCTCGCCGCAGCGGGCCAGCTGACGGCCGAGAGCACCGCCGAGCAGGCGGGCGCAGGGCTCGATTTACTGACCGACGACGAACGTGCGCGCCTGCAACGGCTCAACACTGATTACATGGCCAAGCATGGTTTCCCGTTCATCATCGCCGTGCGAGACCATGACAAGGCGTCGATCAGCGCCGCGCTTGAGCGGCGCACCGCCAATGACACCGACACCGAGTTCGCCGAAGCCTGTCGTCAGGTCGAACGCATCGCCGAGCTGCGCCTCAGGGACATGCTGACATGACCGCCAACACGCTCACTGTCGCGTCCCTGACGGCCGAGGCGTTTGCCCCGTACGGCGACGTGATAGAGCCGCGCGGCGCGCCCACGAAAATGATCAATCAGGGCTTGTGCGGTCGCCATGACGATCTGGCAAAACTCGATTTCGCAGACGGGCGCGCAGGTATCAGCCTGTTCGACGCACAAGCGCGCGGGTTGCCCTATATGGTCGACATGGTCGAGCGTCACCCTTTGGGCAGCCAGGCCTTCATGCCGCTCACGCCGGTGCGCTTCCTCGTCGTCGTCGCACAGGACGCGGGCGACAGGCCCGGCAAGATCACGGCCTTTCTGACCGCACCGGGCCAGGCGATAAATCTGCATCGCGGGGTCTGGCATGGTGTCCTGGCGCCGATCGGGTCACCGGGCCTGTTTGCCGTCGTTGACCGGATCGGTGACGGCGCCAACCTCGAGGAACACTGGTTCGACACACCCTATGTCGTCGATACCCTGCCCGCATAACAGGACCGTGCAGTGTTCCAAACAGTCCACCTGGGTCACCGTGTGACTTTTGGCCAGAAGGTGCCGCACAATCGCACGGCCAGTGACTGGCCACGCTCCAGGTGTTTCGGAGGTTTCAACACTGCCAGGGCTCTAGAATTCTATCACGTTTCACGCCCAATCCCATCGCCCAATCCCATCGCCAGGCTCCTCGGGGTCCACTCGGGCCCGTTCCAGCCAGGAACCAGACGCGCTCCGTTACCCCACATCCGTCCGGCCGCGCCGGTCGGGGCGCAGCGCGGCATAGAGCACATGGGTCCGCCAGCGCCCGTTGATCTGCAAATAGCTCTGCGCCACGCCCTCATACTTGAAGCCGCATTTCTCCAGCAGCCCGCGCGAGGCGTGGTTTTCCGGCAGGCAGGCGGCCTCGATCCGGCTCAGGTCCAGCCGGTCAAAGGCGTAATGCACCACGCCCGCGATGGCCTCACGCATGTAACCCTGCCGCGCATGCGGCTGCCCGATCCAGTAACCAAGCGTGCCCGCCTGCGCCGGTCCGCGCCGGATGTGATCGAGCGTAATCGCCCCCAACAGCGCCTCATCCTCGCGCCGGATCAGAAACAGCGGCATTGCAGAGCCGCTCGCGATCGAGCGCTGCGCCCAGAACACCCGGTTGGAAAATCCCTTGCGCGCCAGATGATCGGCGGCCCAGGCGGGCTCCCACGGGGTCAGAAAATCGGCGCTCTGCGCGCGCAGGCCGCTCCAGTTCCTGAAATCGCTCATCACCGGTTGCCGCAGGGTCAGACGCTCGGTCTCGATCCTGAGCTTCCGGCGTGGCAAGAGCAACATCAGGCCGCGCGCCTCGCATTGAGGCTCTCGAGCGTCGGCGATTTCGACACCGGACCATAGAGCGCCAGCGCCGTGGGCGCGTGCGTCACGGTCTGCTCGGCCAGACGCCGCACATCGGCCAGCGTCACCGCGTCGATGCGCTCCACCACTTCCGGCAGGTCGGGCACCCGGCCCCAGATTTGCAACATCCGCGCCAGCCGTTCGGCCCGGTTGCTCGGGCTCTCCAGCCCCATCAAGAGCCCCGCCTTCATCTGCGCCCGCGCCCGCTCGACCTCCGCGCCCGACATATCCTCGGCGGCGCGCTTCATCTCGTCCACGGTGATTCCCGCCAGATCGCCCATCTGATCCTCGGACGTGCCCGCATAGATCGTCAGCATGCCGGTATCGGCATAGGCCCCCGCCTGCGCAAAGATCGTGTAGCACAGCCCGCGCCGCTCGCGGATCTCCTGAAAGAGCCGCGACGACATCGACCCGCCCAGCGCCGAGGCATAGATCTGCGCGGTATAGATATCGGGATGCCCGTATTCGGGGCTCTCAAAAGCCAGCGCGAAATGCGCCTGCTCCAGATCCTTGACATGCCGCGTCTCCCCGCCCGCGAACCGCGCGGTGGGCGGCTCGATCGTGTCGCTCGGGATCATGTCGCCATAGGTCGTCTCGGCCATCTTCACCAGCGCGTCGTGATCCACAGCGCCCGCCGCCGCCAGCACCATCTGCCCGGGCCGGTAATACTGATCGACAAACCCCTCCAGATCAGGCCGGCCAAAGCCGCGCACCCGCGCCTCGGCGCCCAGAATGGTGCGGCCCAGCGGATGGTCAGGGTATGCCTGCTCCTGCAACCAATCAAAGATGATGTCGTCGGGCGTGTCCGCCGCCTGCCCGATCTCCTGCAGGATCACGCCCCGCTCCACCTCGATCTCGCGCGCGTCAAACACCGGGTTGCGCAGGATATCGGCCACCACATCCATCGCCAGCGGCACATCGTCCTTCAACACGCGGGCATAATAGGCGGTCACCTCGCGGCTGGTATAGGCGTTGATATAGCCGCCCACATCCTCGATCGCCTCGGCGATCTGCAAGGCACTGCGCCGCTTGGTGCCCTTGAAGGCCATGTGTTCGAGAAAATGCGCGATGCCGTTCTGCTCGGCCCGTTCATGGCGCGCGCCCGCCATGACCCAGACACCGATAGCCGCCGATTCCAGCCCCGGCATGTATTCCGTGGCAATGCGAAATCCGTTCGGCAGCGTGGTCAGTTCTACACTCAATGCGTGATCCGTTCCTTGATCAATGTTTCGATAGCGCCAAGGTCATTGGCAATGCGCGTCACGCGCTCGTCTCGCTCATACAGGTCCGCCATACGCTCGGGCAAGGGGGGGTGAATGCCGCTCGCCTCTTCGACAGCGGCCGGAAACTTCGCCGGATGCGCCGTCGCCAGCGTGATCATCGGCACGCCGGGCACGCGATGTTCCTCGGCCACATGCACGCCCACGGCGCTATGCGGACAGAGCAACTCGCCGGTGCGGTCCCACGTGTCCCGGATCGCAGCGCGCGTCGCGTCCTCGTCACAGCGCCCGCTCGCAAACGCCTCGCGCAACGCCTGCAACGCGCCCTGACTGACGGAAAATCCCCCGGCCTTCAACTCGTCCATCACCTGCGCCACGGCCCCGCCATCCTGCCCGTAGGCATAATACAGCGCACGCTCGAAGTTGGAACTCACCTGAATATCCATCGACGGGCTGATCGACGGGATCACCCCGTCGGGCCGATAATCCCCACTGCTCAGACAGCGATGCAGGATGTCGTTCTGATTGGTCGCCACCACCAGCTTGTCGATGGGCAGCCCCATGCGCTTGGCGATATAGCCCGCAAAGATATCCCCGAAATTCCCCGTCGGCACGGTGAACGACACCTTGCGGTCCGGCGCGCCAAGGCTGACGGCAGAGGTGAAATAATACACCACCTGCGCCAGCACCCGCGCCCAGTTGATGCTGTTCACCCCGGCCAGCCGCACCCCGTCACGAAACTCGAAATCGTTGAACATGTCCTTCACACGCGCCTGCGCATCGTCGAAATGCCCGTCAATCGCCAGCGCATGTACATTGCTCTCACCCGGCGTCGTCATCTGCCGCCGCTGCACCTCGCTGACGCGGCCATGCGGATAGAGGATAAACACATCCACCGCATCCAGCCCCCGAAACGCCTCAATCGCCGCCGACCCGGTATCGCCGGAGGTCGCGCCGACGATGCTCACCCGGCTGCCCGAGCGCTTGAGGGAAAATTCAAACATCTGCCCGATCAGTTGCATGGCGAAATCCTTGAACGCCAGCGTCGGGCCGTGGAACAGTTCCAACAGGAAATGCCCGCTATCCAGCTGCTTCAACGGCGCCCGCGCCGCATGGCCAAACCCCGCATAGGCCCGCGCGATGATCCCGCGAAATTCGTCGTCGGTAAAGGCATCGCCAATGAACGGCCGCATCACCCGGAACGCGGCCTCCTCATAGGGCACCCCCTCCAGCGCGCGGATATCCCCGGCGCTCATCTGCGGAATGCTCTCGGGCAAGTACAGCCCGCCATCGCGCGCCAACCCGGTCAGCATTGCCTCTTCAAAGCTCAAGCTTGGCGCACGGCCCCTCGTCGAGATGTAGTTCACCGCTGCTGCCCTTCCCTTGGCTGGCGCATCCGCCAGATGAAAAACCCGGTCATCGCGGCCCATATTGCGGCCAGCGAAAACCACGTGATCGCGTAACTCAGGTGATCGTTCGGAATGTGCCCCGTGCCTACCGGCAGCGGCGTCACGCCCTGTTCCGGCGGCGACACCTCGCGCGCGATGATCATCAGCGGCTCGGTCTCCAGCACCTCTGCCATCTGCGCGATGTCGCGGGCGAACCACATGTTGCCCGGCACATCGTTCTCGGGCGTGGAACTCAGCCGGTCATCGGGCCAGTGCAGGTTGCCGACAACGCGCACCGCGCCCCCGGTCTCCGGGATCTCTCCCGCCACCTTGACAAAGCCACGATCCAGCAGCACCCGCCGCCCCTCGGTCTCGAAGGCCGAAATCACCCGGTATCCCGCCCCCACCTGCTTCTGACTGACCAAGACCCGCAGCGCCCGCGCGCCGATCTTGCCCGTGGCCTGAACCGGCAGATACCGGTCGGCCTGCGCGCCCGCCACCTCGGGCAACGGCACCGGCTCGGCGGAAATCCGGCCCTCGATCTCGGCCAGCACGCCCTCTTTCCAGGCCAGCCGCTCGACCTGCCATTTGCCCAGGGCCAAGAGCACCGCCACACCGGCAATGCCAAAGATCAGCGGCACCAGAACGCTTTTTCGCATGGATCCACTCTCAAAAGGAAAATGCGGGAGGGCCAAATCCCCCCGCATCTTCATCTTGCCAAAAATATCCGCGCGCGCCGCGCGATGCCCCGTCAGCCGCCCCAGACGTAGACCGCGGCGAACAGGAACAGCCAGACCACATCGACAAAGTGCCAGTACCATGCCGCCGCCTCAAAGCCGACATGCTGCTCGGGCGTGAAATGGCCCTTGAGCACCCGGATCAGGCAGACGAACAGAAAGATCGTGCCGATCACCACATGCGCGCCGTGAAAGCCGGTCGCCATGAAGAAGTTGGCGCCGTAGATATTGCCGGAAAAGCCAAAGGCGGCGTGGCTGTATTCATAGGCCTGGAACACGGTAAAGATCGCGCCCAGCGCAATCGCGATGATCAGGCCCCACTTGATGTCGTTGCGGTTGTCCTCATGCACCAGCGCGTGGTGCGCCCAGGTCGCGGCACAGCCCGAGCACAGCAGGATCAGCGTGTTGATCAGCGGCAGGTGCCAGGGGTCAAACGTCTCGATCCCCGCCGGCGGCCAGATCGCGTCGACCATCGGAGAGTTTTCGCCCATCGGGTACATGGCGTGCTTGAAAAAGCTCCAGAACCAGGCGGCAAAAAACATCACCTCGGACATGATGAACATGATGAAGCCATAGCGCAGCCCGATCCGCACGACGGGCGTGTGATCGCCTGTCTGACCCTCGTGGACCACGTCAGTCCACCAGCCAAACATCACGTAGAGCACGCCGACCAGACCCGCCAAAAGCATCCAGGGGCCATGATCGTGGAAAAAGAGAACCGCCCCGAAGAGCATGACAAACCCCGCCAGCGCGCCCAACAGCGGCCAGATGGAGGGGGGCAGAATGTGGTAATCGTGGTTTTTCGCGTGTGCCATCTTGGTGTATCCCTCGTCGAAGGCTCAGTTCAGGGTTTTATCGGTTTTCTTGGCAGGCTCAAGTGCCGCCTGCTGGTCGGTCTCGGGTAGGTCGATCTCGTGGAACGTGTAGGACAGGGTGATCGTGTGGATATACTGCCCTTCGCGATCCTCGACAATCTCGGGATCGACATAAAAGGTGACCGGCATCTGTACCCGCTCACCCGGTTGCAGGACCTGCTCGGTAAAGCAGAAGCAGTCGATCTTGGTGAAAAAGCCGCCCGCATCATAGGGTGTCACGTTGTAATTGGCGCGCCCCGCCACGACGCGGTCGGTCGGATTGTAGGCCTCGTAAAACGCCAGCCCGGTCTCGCCGATGCGCAGTTCCATCTCGCGCTCGACCGGCTTGAACTCCCACGGCATGCCGCGCTCGCGGCTGGCATCGAACCGGACCTTGATGGTCTGATCGAGAACCTCGTCGCTCGCCCTCTCCGACACGCCGGTCACACCGCCAAAGCCGGTGACACGGCAGAACCAGTCATAGAACGGCACCGACGCCCAGGCGAGGCCGCCCATCAGCACCACGACACCCACGGTCTGGGTCAATGTCTTGGTTTTTGGGTCGAGCGCCATCACTTCCCCTCCTGCTGCTGCGTCGGTACCATGAAATCATCGTTCGACACCTTGGCCACGGTCAAACCAAAGACCAATGCAACGAACCCCGCCAGCACCAGCCCGAGCCCCAGATTGCGGCCAAAGCGGCGCTTGTGCAGCTCATGTTCCTCACGAAAGCTCATGCCCAGCCCCCGAGGCCAAGGCCTGACAGTGCCGCCTCGGCCAGAATGGCGGTGAAATGCGCGAAAAGATACCACAGTGACAGCCGGAAGGCGCGTTTCTCGACCCGGTAATTGTCGGCCTCTGCCCGGGTCTCATCGCGCCGCCAGATCGCCACCGCGTCGCGCAGAAAGAGCGCGTTGAACACCAGCGCCACCGCAAGGTAAACCGGCCCGCCGATGCCGGTGAACGCCGCGCCCACGGCCATCACGGCCAGCAGGACGGTATAAACCAGGATATGCAGCCGGGTCGACTTGCGGCCATGGGTGACCGTCAGCATCGGCACGCCCGCCGTGTCATAATCGCCGCGCATAAAGAGGGCGAGCGCCCAGAAATGCGGCGGTGTCCACATGAAAATGAGCGCGAACATCAGCACCGACTCGATGCTCACCGTGCCGGTCGCGGCGGCCCAGCCGATCATCGGCGGAAACGCCCCGGCAGCGCCCCCGATCACGATATTCTGCGGCGTCCAGCGCTTCAGCCCGATGGTGTAGATCACCACGTAGAAAAAGATGGTAAACGCCAGAATCCCAGCGGCCAGCGCATTCGTGGCCAGCCACAGCATCACCACCGAGAAGACCGCCAGCGTGATGCCAAAGGCGAACGCCTCGTCGCGGCTCACCTTGCCCGCCGGAATCGGACGTTTCGCGGTGCGCTTCATCACCGCGTCGATGTCCGACTCCCACCACATGTTGAGGGCCCCCGCCGCACCGCCGCCCACGGCAATGAACAGGATCGCGGCCAGCCCGACCACCGGATGCACCGCCATCGGCGCGGCCAGCAGCCCGACCAGCGCGGTGAACACCACCAGCGTCATCACCCGCGGCTTGAGCAGCGCAAAGAAGTCGCCGAACCCGGCCTCGCCCGACGGGGCAGAGGCGGCTTGGCTGGCACTGTTGAGGCTTGCGTCGCTCATCGGTGTCTCCCATGGCGATGCGCTCGCGCGCACCCTGCGTGGCAATCAAAGGGCGCGCGATCCCGCACGCCCCTCAGTTCACTCGGCCGAAGCCACGTCAACGCTGCGCGGCGTGCCCGCGTATTCCTCGATCGCACCATCGAGCCATTGGTCATACTCCTCCTGGCTCACGACCTTGACGGTGATCGGCATATAGGCATGCGCCTGCCCGCACAGTTCTGAGCACTGGCCGAAATAGATACCCTCTTTTTCCGCCGTGAACCACAGCTGCGCCAGACGCCCCGGCACCGCATCCTGCTTCACGCCAAAGGCGGGAATGGTCCAGCTATGGATCACATCCGCGCCGGTCACGGTCATCACCACGGTCTTGCCCACCGGCACGACCACCGACGTATCCGTCGCAAGCAGGAACTCGTCCTTGCTATAGCCCGCCTCGACCAGCTGTTCCTCGACCTCCGGCGTCAGGCGGTTGTCCCCCCCGGTGGCCGGCGCGCCGATCATGTAGCTGTCAAAGCCGAACTCGTGGTCGGTATACTCGTAGCCCCAATACCACTGATAGCCCGTGACCTTGATGTTGACATCGCCCTCGGGGATTTCCTGCTGCTTGAACAGGATCGGCAGCGAGAACGCCCCGATGAACACGAGGATCACGATCGGGATGATCGTCCAGGCGATCTCGACCGGCGAATTGTGGGTGAACTTGGCCGGCGTGGCATTGACCTTGCGATTATAGCGCACGATCACGACCCCCAGCAGCGCCGTTACGAACAGCACGATGGCGATGATGATCACGTTGATCGTCCCGTCCAGCCATTGCAGATCGCGGGCAAGTTCGGTTGCCGCAGGCTGAAAGCCTGTCTTTCCCTGCTCGGGCTTGCCTACGATCTCAAGACCTTCTTGCGCCATGGCAGGAAGGGTGGACAAGACGGTCATTGCCGCCAAAAGGCTGGAAGTTAGTCGCATTTTACACCCTGATCGGTTGAAGCGGTTCATGTCTTTGTGGCAGGTCTCGCGCCATGTGCGGCGGAATCCCGTTGTCTTGATGCTGTCTAAAACCATATTCTGCCTCAAACGACAAGAAAGAGCATTGCGGCAAACGGACGCTTTTTTTGATCTGGATCAATTCGACCCGCCGCCGCACACGGCAACACATAGGAACACAGCCCATGAATGACACCCCGTTTCGCCCTTTCGAGAGCCTCCTGGACAGGCAGCAGGCACTCGCGCATCTGCAAGAGGCCACGCGCGGGGCGGATGATGGCGAGCTGTTTCTGGAACGCCGCCGCGCCGAAGGGCTGATGTTTGACGACGGGCGCGTCAAGACCGCCTCCTATGACGCCTCCGAAGGATTCGGCCTGCGCGCCGTGCGCGGCGAGGTCACCGGCTACGCGCATTCCTCCGAGGTGAATGAGGCCGCCCTCAAGCGCGCGGTCGAGACCGCCCGCCTCGCCGTGGGCGACGGCGGCGGCACCCTCGCCTCCGGGCCCGCCCGCACCAACCGCCACCTTTATACCGATGACGACCCGATTGCCGGGGCCTCCTTTCCTGTCAAGCTCGACACCCTGCGCGAGATCGACGCCTTCGCCCGCGATCTCGACTCCCGCGTCGTGCAGGTCACCGCCTCCATCGCCGCCTCGTTGCAAGAGGTGGTGATCCTGCGCCCCGACGGCACCGAGGTCAGTGACATCCGCCCGATGACTCGCGTCAACGTCTCGGTGATCGTCGAAACCGACGGCCGCCGCGAGAACGGCAGCGCGGGCGGCGGCGGGCGCATTGGGCTGGACGGCATGTTGGTGCCCGCCGACTGGCAGGCCAGGACCCGCGAGGCGCTGCGCATCGCGCTGGTGAACCTTTCCGCCGAGGCCGCCCCCGCAGGCGTGATGGACGTGGTCCTCGGCCCCGGCTGGCCCGGCATCCTGCTGCACGAAGCAATAGGCCACGGGCTCGAGGGCGATTTCAACCGCAAGGGCAGCTCCGCCTTCGCCGGTCTCATGGGCCAGCGTATCGCCGCCCCCGGCGTCACCGTGCTCGACGACGGCACCCTCCCCGACCGGCGCGGCAGCATCACCATCGACGACGAGGGCACGCCCTCGGCCCGCAATGTCCTGATCGAGGACGGCATCCTTGTGGGCTACATGCAGGACCGCCAGAACGCCCGCCTGATGGGCGTCAACCCCACCGGCAACGGCCGCCGCGAAAGCTACGCCCACGCCCCCATGCCGCGCATGACCAACACCTACATGCTCGGCGGCGACGCCACCCCGGGCGATCTGGTGTCCGAGATGAAGGACGGCATCTACGCCGTCGGCTTCGGCGGCGGGCAGGTCGACATCACCAACGGCAAATTCGTCTTTTCCTGCACCGAGGCCTACCGCGTCAAAAACGGCCAGATCGGTGCCCCCGTCAAAGGCGCCACCCTGATCGGCGACGGCGCCACCGCCCTGCAACAGATCCGGGGCCTGGGCAACGACATGGCCCTCGACCCCGGCATGGGCAATTGCGGCAAGGCCGGGCAATGGGTGCCCGTCGGCGTGGGCCAGCCCACCGTGCTGATCGGCGGGCTGACCGTGGGCGGCTCGGCGGCATAGGGGGCGGGGGTGGCTGCCGCTTGCGGGAATGGCCGCAATGCTTAGGGCTCGTGCTTTGCAAAATTTGGTCCGTTTGCAAACAGCGGACGTTGGTGTAGCGCGCGGCGAAATCCGGGTGAGAGGCCAGACTGTCGATTGCATTAGAAACGAACCTCGGCTTGGCTTGGCCTGGAGCTGCCGTTGCCGCAAGCCGCGCATCGTCGTGCCGCGGTGTGGCGATCCAAAGTCAGTTTGGCAGTGCTTTATGCCAGCCAAGCCCGAAAAACATACGAGCGCAGAGCAGGTTGCAGCCAAATCGCCGCGCCGGGGGGCGGCACGGCGATGCGCGGCGGCCTTCGGCCGCGTTTCGCGCAGGTGCTTCAATCAATGTCCGCTAAAGGCCATTGGCCGACCTTGATCCCTGCTTTCACCAAGAGCAACTTTGCCCCGCATCTTACCAGTTCGCGACCCATGCAGCGAAGGTCAGCTATCGAGAATTCGCTTCTGGGGCCTTGGGTCCACCCCAGGCTGAAAGCACCCATCGCACCCCTTACGACGAACCACAGGCCCGCCCAACCAAACATGCCCTCCCCCTTTCACCGTTCCCAAAATACTCAAATCCCCCCACCGACCCCGAGCACACCCGCCCGCCTTCATCTTGCAAAAAATATCCATATCCCGCCCTGCTCACACCCGGCTCCCGCCACCGGCGCGCTACAGACACCGGCCAGCCCGGCACCTTATCTCGACCGCAAGGAACCCGGTGGCCCGCTGCCGCGTTGGCCTGCCAGACGTTCACGACTGGATTGGAGAATGACGTGCGTTCCCGGACCGATCCGCGCACCGCAAGCGATGTGGTCAAACAAGCGCGCAACGCGCTCGACGGCAAGGTTTCAAGTGTCGGCGAAGTGGTCGACGCGCTCGGCGTGGCGAGTTACACGCCCCTCCTGATGGTGCCGTCGCTGGCGCTGGCGTCGCCGCTGAGCGGGGTGCCCGGGTTCTCCAGCGTCTGCGGTTTGTTGATCGCGGCGGTGTCGCTGCAACAGATCCTCGAACGCCCGAGCCTGTGGTTGCCGCGCTGGATGCGCCGCGCGACCATAAGCACCGACCACGCGCGTGGCGCGATGCAGTGGCTGACCCGACCGGCACGATGGCTCGACAAATTCACGAGGCGGCGGCTGCACGGTCTCGTGACGCCGCCGCTCGCACGTTTGCCACAGGGGATTTGCCTTATCTTCGGGATGATGATGCCGCTTCTAGAGCTGGTCCCCTTCACCTCGTCTATCCTGGGCGGAATTATCGCCGTTATCGCGACGGGCATGTTTATGGGCGACGGGCTTCTGGTGCTGATCGGCATGATGCTTGCCACAGGCGTGACAGGCGGGCTTGTCTCGCTTCTCTGAGATGCGCTCAGTCGTCCTTACGCTCGGGAAGATCGTCGTGTGAGGTGGCGGCAAACGCCTCAAGCTCCGCTTCGCTCATCGTGTCGTACATCTCTTTTGACGCGCCTTGCAGGTCCGCAACGCGGGTCTCGCCACGCTTGGCTGCGAGGGCGGCACCTGCGGCCTTTTGCTGTGCCTCGGATCGGGCGGGCATGCGGTTTCTCCTTGGTCATCGAAAACGGCCCGCCGGACTGGGTCGGCGGGCCGGTCATGGCTCTTAGTCGTCGGCCTCTTGCGCGGTGTCGGAAATCGCGTCTCCGGCGCTCTCAATGTCCTGTCCGGCCCCTTCGACCGTCTCGCAGGCGCTGACGAGGGCAAACGCGATGAGAGAAAGAAGTGAAATGCGTGCGCGTTTCATGGTGACCTCCACTGTCATTACTGATGGATGAACGCGCCAACGACCAGGATGGTTCCCGCGAAATTCCTGATCGTTCAGACATCCTCGTCGCGCTCCTCGTGCCATTCCATCGGAAAGACCACATGCAGCTCGAAACGGTCCGGCAGATCCTCGGTGTCGAGCGTGCCGTTGAGCTGGGCGGCAAAGGATTTGATCAGGCGCGAGCCGAGCCCGGTGCTGCCGACCTCCTCAGCTGCGTCGGCACTGTCCGTGCCGGCCCTCGAATTGACGATGCTCAGGCACAGGTTGCCGTCGTCCTGCGATTTCAGCGCGATATTGATCCACGCCTCGCCATCCGCGTTCACGCCGCAATATTTGACCGCATTCATCGCCGCTTCGGTGGCCAGCAGCGACAGCGGCACCGATTGATCGGGGTTGATCTCGACCGGGTCAAGCTCTGTCGCGACCTTGATCTGCTGGCCGCTCTCGTCAAGCGTGCCGACGATCACGAGTTGCTGAATGATATCCTCAAGCAGCTTGTCGGCGCGCAGCATCGACAGTTTTCGCGCAAGATAGAGATACCGGTGAATGGCCGAGAGCGCCATCACCCGATCCTGCACCCGGCGCAACAGGCGCTGCGCCTCGGCGCTGTCGGTGGCACGGATCTGCATGTTCATCATGCTGGAAATCAGTTGCAGGTTGTTCTTGACCCGGTGATGCACCTCGCGCAGCAGCACGGTCTTTTCCCGCAAGTCTTCTTCGCGGCGGCGGTCCTGCTCCGACAGGCGGCGTGTCATCGCGCGAAACGCATCGGCCATGACCTCCAGTTCCTCGGGCGCGTCATCGAGCCGTGCGTCGCCCAGATCATCGTAACCGCCGCTGGCATAGAGCCGCATCCAGTAGCGCAACCGCCGAATGTGCCGGATCACCAGACGGTGCACGCCGACATAGGCCACACCGATGGTGATCGCCCACATCGCGAAGGGAAAATAAAGCGCCAGCGCCTGCTCGAAGATCGGCATCTGGATTCCACGCCCCTGCGGCATCCAGCTGCCGAGGACAAACACCTGCCCCGAAACGATCGGCGACACCGCGAAATCGCGGGTTTCGCCTTCGCGGCTCTCGCCACGAAAGGTCTGCCGCCCGGAGGCCGCGAGATCCTGCAGGCTGTAGTCGGCAGGCAGCACGGAGCGCCGGTTCTCGGTGTAATCCTCGGTGGCGATGATGTCGCCATCGGTCTTGAAGAGCACCAGATTGACGTTCTCGCCGGCCTGCGACAGCGCCCCGTTGAGTGCCGAGACCGGTACGGCGATCCAGACCGTGCCGACAAAGCGGCCCTCGTCGATGACCGGCACGGTGACGCTGAACGTGGCGATCCCGCCCAGAAATTCGAGCGGGCGCATCAGCACCGCCTCACTCCGCTGGTCGATTTCCGGCAGTGCCGCGAGCGGGCTGTCGGTGTTGGCGCTGACGTCTCTTGAGGCGCAGATCAGCCCGCGCGCGCTGTCGCGGTAGCCTGCAAAGGCAAAATTGTCGGACCGTTCCACCACTTCGGACATCACCGCGCTACAGGTGTCGCCTGAGGATTGCAGCGCCGAAATCTGCACCGCCAGCGTTTCGGCCGAACTGATTGCCGAGCGGATGACCTCGCGGCTTTCGCCGGCTGCCTGCTGCGTGCGTTGCAGAAGGGCGGATTCAGAGAGCGACTGACGCTCCTGCAAGACCTTGTTGGTCTGGTAGACTGAAATCAGCCCGAGCGGCAGGATGGCGATGCTGAGAACCACGATCAGTTGCGTGGCAAGACGGGGTTTGAGCGCGCGGCGGGGCAGCGCCGGGCGCGCGCTCATGCTGCGGGCTTTCCTTGTACGACGGCCAGAGTGGCCCGGTCGGTCATCTCAAGCTCGTCCTCGTCGTCGAGATGCATCAACTCGGCCAGCCGCTTGCGGGCGCGGTTGGTGCGGCTCTTGATCGTGCCGACGGCACAGCCGCACATCTCGGCGGCATCCTCATAGGAGAAGCCTTCAGCACCGACCAGCACCAGCACCTCGCGCTGTTCGTCGGTGAGCTTGGCAAACGCTTCGCGGAAATCGGTCATCGCGAGATGCCCGTCATGGGCGGGTTTCTCGGACATTTGCCCGGCCATCGTGCCATCGGGGTCCTCGACCTCGCGGCGGCGCTTGCGGTAGAGTGAATAGTAAGTGTTGCGCAGGATCGTGAAGAGCCAGGCGCGCAGGTTGGTGCCGGGCTGGAACTTGTCGAAATTGCCCCACGCCTTGACCACCGCGTCCTGCACGAGATCATCCGCCGTCGCCGGGTTACGCGTCAGGCTCATCGCGAAGGCGCGCATCGCTGGCAAATGCTCGACCAACTCATCTCTGGGATCTGAACTATCGGAACTGGAAGTCACGAGTCATCCTTTGACGATTGTTTGGAATTATCTTGGGGGTCTTCGCTCTCCTGCGCGCGCAATTTGTCCAGCAATTGCGTGAAACGGTCCGGCAACGGCTCTTGCACCGTGTCCGAATAGACGCGCCGGAGATTGTCGTCGATCTGCTGTTGCAACCTTGAAGTCCTGCGTTTGTTTGTCATCGTGCCGCTTTTTCTGCCATGCTTGAGCGGGCGCTTTTTTTCGCCCGAGCGGGAACCTAACACGCCAATCCGCGTTTGGTTCCATGCACAGCAACATTTTTTTGAGGATGCCATGACAGAAAGCCAAAGCCAGCCTGACCTCGCGCAGCACATCGCCGAGGAGTTGCCCTATCTGCGGCGCTATGCGCGGGCGCTCACCGGCAATCAGAAAACCGGCGATCATTACGCGGCGGCCACGCTCGAGGCGCTTTTGGCCGACAAGGACGTGTTCGATACGGGCCTGTCGCGCAAGGCCGCGCTGTTTCGGGCGTTTCACCAGATCTGGGTCTCGTCCGGGGCCCCGGTGGACGAGACGGGCGAGGCGGACAATGCCGAAGCCCGGGCGCAGTGGCGGCTCTCGTCGCTGACGCCCAACACGCGCGAGGCGCTCTTGCTGCACAGCATCGAGGGGTTCCAGACCAGCGACATCGCCGCCATTCTCGACGTCAGCCCCGACGAGGCGCGCGACTTTCTCGGCATCGCGCAGCGCGAGATGTCCGGCGACATTCGCGGCCGGATCATGGTGATCGAGGACGAGGCGATCATCGCCATGGACATCACCGCCATTGTCGAGAGCATGGGCCACGAGGTGACCGGCAATGCCCGCACCCGCGACGAGGCGGTGACGCTCGCACGGCGTGACCCGCCGGACATGATCCTCGCCGATATCCAGTTGGCCGACAGATCCTCGGGCATAGACGCGGTCAATCACATTCTGGAAGAGATCGGCGAGGTGCCGGTGGTGTTCATCACCGCATTCCCCGAACGGCTGTTGACCGGCGAGCGGCCGGAGCCTGCCTTTCTGATCACCAAGCCCTATTCCGAGGACCAGGTGCTGTCGGCGGTGAGCCAGGCAATGTTCTTTGCCAGCACCGAGACGTTGCAGGCCTGATCGCCTGCCCGTGAGATCAGAAAAGGCCCCGCACCAGCCGCGTGCGGGGCCTTTTTATGTGTTTGGTCCTTGAACCGGCCCAAATCAGGGCGAGCGGCCCCTGAGCGCGCGGACGACCATCGCCACGACGAAGAGAACGAGGAAGATCACGAACAGGATCTGCGCGATCCCCGCCGAGGCCGAGGCGATCCCGCCAAAGCCGAAGACGCCGGCGACAAGCGCGACGACGAAAAACGTAAGTGCCCAATAAAGCATGAGTGCCTCCATTGCTGAGTTGCCGTTGCGTTGAAAACCCCCGGGCAAGGCAAATGGTTCCGAAGAAAATCCCGGAGCCATGGCTCGACCCGGATTTTTGACAGGCTTTTCTGGAACTTCCCGGGCGCGCCCGCGTTGACCAGCCAACGCAACCCAAAACGGAGGGCCGCAGAATGGCACAATCAAGAACCACCGACGCATCGCCGCAAAAGGACATCGACCAACTCTCGGAGCAGATCGCGACGCTGCGGCAGGATATTTCCGATATCTCGCAAACGCTGTCGGGGCTAGGCCGGTCGTCGCGCGACGCGGCCAGCGAACAGGCCCGCCAAACGGCCGCCGATCTGCGCGACGCGGGCGCACGGCAGATGCACAACGCGCAATACCGCGCCGAGGAAATGGGCCAGCAGGCCGCCGATCAGGTGCGCAATCAGCCTGCGGCGGCGGTTGGGCTGGCTGTTGGCCTCGGCTTTCTGCTTGGGTTCATGACCGGGCGGAAGTAACCGATGACCGGTTTTCTCTCGACCATCGGCGCGCGCCTGGGACATGCGGCGCGCGCCACTGCGTTCAGCGTGATGGGCGTGGTCTTTGGCCTTGTGGGGCTGGGGTTTCTGACCGTGGCACTGTGGATCGTGCTGGCCGTGCACGAGGGCGTGCTTGTGGCCTATACGGTGATCGGCGCGCTCTATCTTGTGCTGGGGTTCTGCCTGATGGCGCTCGGGGCGCAGGGCGGCAGGGCAGAGGGGCCGCGCAGGTCTGCCCGCCCGTCAGAGCCGCCCAAAGATCCGCCCAAGGATCCGCTGGTGCAACTTGCCGAAGGCTTTGCGATGGGCATGCAGGCGGGCCGCGCGATGCGCGAGCGGCGCGACTAGCGCCGCCGCTCGATCGTGCCCATCAGCGCCTCGCGGAGCATCTCATCGGTGAAAGGGCGCACCAGCATACCCCACCCAAGGGCCTGCGCATGCTCCGCGTCATCCTCGCCGATGGTGAGGATGACATGCGCGCCATGTTCGGCCAGACGCCGGTCAAGGCCCAGCTCCAAAACCTGCGTCAGGCGCATTTCCAGAAACACCGCCGAAACGACCGGTTCCGCGCTCAGATACGGCGGGATCTCGGACGCGTCGCTGACATGGATGGTGCGGCACGGCCCCATATCCGCAAGCGAGCCCATGATATCCTCGGCAATCAGCGCATCGCGCTCCAGCACAAGGAAAACGGGCATCACGGGCGTCGTGGTTTCGGGCATGGCGTTGTTCATCAGATCAATCTCGGGCATGCTCCTTGGGTAGAGCACACTGGGCACCCCTGCATTTAACTGTGACATATCGGGAAGGAAATATTCGATGGTGACACCTTGCCGAGATTGTCCGCTGCGCAAGCTGTCGCTGTTTGCCCCGATGAGCGACCGCGAGGTCGATTTCATGCAGGATTTCAAGACCGGAGAGCTAAAGGTCGATCCCGGAACAACCCTGATGCTGGAAGGCTCGAACAGCCCGCAGCTTTATACGGTGCTGGACGGGATGGGCCTGCGCTACAAGACCTTGCTGTCGGGCAAACGGCAGGTTCTCAACATCGTTCTGCCCGGCGATTTCGTCGGATTGCAGGCCGGGGTGATGAAGGAAATGCAACATTCCGTCGAGGCGACCACGGCGATGACGCTCTGCGTTTTCGATCGGAAATCGCTGTGGGCACTGTTTCGCGATCAACCAGAGCGCGCTTATGATCTGACATGGATTGCCGCCATCGAAGAACATTTCCTCGGCGAGACCCTGGCACTGCTCGGGCATATGAGCGGGATCGAGCGAATCGCGCGCGCCTTCGTGCGGTTGCACGATCGCGGCGTGGCGCTCGGGCTGGTGGCGGGCGCGGACATGCCCCTGCCGTACCGGCAACAGGACCTGGCCGACGCGCTTGGCCTGTCGCTGGTACATACCAACAAGACGCTCAAGCACCTGCGCGAGACCGGCGTCGTGTCTTGGGTCCACGGGACGCTGCGGGTTCTCGATTATGACAGGTTGTGTGAAATCGCCGCTCTCGATGAGGCGAGCCCGCTGGTCACGCGCCCTCTGATCTGACCGATCACCCCTCTGAGGCCGGGACGAGCGCGGTGCCCTCGACGCGCTCCTGTGGCCACCAGTCGGGATGATGCTCGCGGATATAGCGCAGCAGCCCCTCGCGCAGCCGCATTTCTGTCACCCAGCCGGTCGAGGGGTCGGACGACATGGCGTAAAAGGAGATCTCCATCCCCTGCGCGTTGTGGTCGGTGACATAACAGGCGATCTGATCGTGTTCGATCACGCCCTCGTCGTCGCGGGCCAGTTCAATAAACCGGTCGCGCAGCACGTCGCTATCGGCACTGTGATCGAGCCGGAGGCGGACAGTATGCATGATCCGCGCATCCTTGACCGACCAGTTCTCGAACGGTTTGGACACGAAATAGCGCACCGGCACGATGATCCGCCGTTCGTCCCATGTGCGCAGCCGCATGAAGGTATAGAAGATGCTCTCGACATAGGCCCACTCGCCCTCGAAGAGCACGCTGTCGCCGATCCGCACCGGCTTGGCCAGCGCGATCTGGAGCGAGGCCAGGATATTGCCCAGCACCGCCTGCCCGGCGATGCCCAGAAGCACCGTCAGCACACCCGCCGAGGCCAGCAGCGTCATCCCGACCGATTGAAAGAGGTTGAGCCGGGCCAGCACGTAGAACGCGGCGAACCCCACCATGAAGAGCACGATGACCCGCCGCAGCGCGTAAATCGAGGTATAAAGCTCGCGCTTGTCGAGACTGCGCGTGTCGTCGATATCGCCGACATAGCGCAGCGTGACGCGATCAAGGATCGCATCGACGATGCGCAGCGCCGCCATGCCCACACCCGAGGCCATGATGATGACGAGCAAGGGCTGCACGATACTGGTGACCGGGCCCGAGAACGAGACCGCGAGGCTGAGCACGACCTGCGCCAGCACCGCCACGGCGAACAGTGCAAGCGGAAAGCCGGCGCGCGCGAAGGCGTGCTGCAAGAACCCGTAAGGCGCCGTGCGCGCGAGCGTGGTGATGATCGCGTTGACCGACCAGCCGATGCCGATGAGCAGGCCCAGCATGATCGGCAGGCCGAGCCACTCCCAGATCCGCAGCCCGCCCAGCTGATCCTTCATCCGGTCGGGGATGTATTGCTCAAAGGCGCGCGGGCCGTAAGCGTCATGCAGCGGCGCGACATCCGCGACCGTCTGCGGAGTAAAGAGCCAGACCGGCTCGCTGTCCTCGCCCGCCTTGTAGCGCGCGATCCGTATCTCGTAGGCACGGCCGTTCAACTCAAAGAGCTTGATCCCCAGGTCGCGGCGCATCTCTCCGGGGCCGCTGCCCTCACTGGCCGATTGCTCGACCTTGGCATCCGGACGCGAGGGCAGGTCGGACCAGTCCACCCAAACGCGGCGGTCGATCACCTGATATAGCTGCTGCGCGACGCGACCCGCCCGTTCAGGCTGCCGCTCGGGCTCGATCCTCGACAGGTTGAGACCATGCGCCGCCGCATCGAACCGATCGGCGCGCGCATATTCGACAAAGCTGCGCATCGCCGCGCGCGGTGTCGACAGATCAAGATCATCCGGCGCGGGGCCAAGCCCCTCGTTTAACGCCTCGGCAGAATACCAGGCGTCTGGTGTGTCTTGTGCGGCGGCGCCGGTAAAAAAGACGGCCGTGGCGCAGAGGATCAGCAGACGGAACAACGATACCATGACGACCAAACGCCCGAGCGGGCGAATGGTTCCGTCATGGTCGTCCGCCCAGCGCGTGATACCTCTCAGGGCAAGGTCACCAGATCATGCGTGCCAAGATCGGGCCGAGACTTGGACCCAAAGGCCGCACGGGCGATCTCAGCGGCGAATTGCGTGCCGCTGGCCTCGACCGTCCAGATTTCGGCCTCTTCCGGCGTCAGCTCCAGCAGCACGGCGCTCGAATCCTCCGGCCCGCCCTCGAAGAAGGCAGAGGCAAAGACACTCCAAAGCTCGTCCAGCTTGTCGCGATCACGGCTCACCGTGATCGGGCCGCTGAGGCAGGCGTAAAACCGTTCATCCGGGCTCTGCATGGTGAAATACGCGCGTCCGCTCTCGGCCCCGGTCTGCGCCAGCTGATTGTCCGAGGCACACAGGAACCAGACCGTATTGCGCGCCGCATCCGCATGCGGGGTCATCGGACGCATGTGCAGGCCTGCCCCTTCGATCCCCATCATGCCGGCGGTCTGGTCGTCCAGCCGTTGCCACAACTCCTGTTTGAGGTCGCTTTGATCGGTCATCACGACACCCTCCGGCACCAGTCGTCGATCTCTTCTTCGGCCTCTTTCTTGGTGCGGCCGTATTTCTCCTGAATGAGCCCGACGAGCTTTTCCCGCTCGCCCGCGACGCGCTCCAGGTCCTGATCGCTCAATTTTGCCCATTCGACACGGGCATTGCCCTTGAGCTTGTTCCATTTGCCCTGGATTTGTTCCCAGTTCATGACGCACTCCTTTCGGTTGCGATGGTCTGTCAAGGCAACGCTCACGCTCGATGCATTGTTCCGTTCAAATGTCAGGGAACTCGTTGCGCGCGGTGCGCGATGGCCTTGCATGCTCAGTCCTCACTCCACTGGTGATCCGATCATGCTGTGGCCGACACCGCAATGTCGCAGGGCATTGCCGACACCAGTGCCGGTCCGCTCAGACCACCTCGTCCGGCAGGCCGGGGACCGGCACGGCAATGTCGCGCGCCACGTCCGAGTCGTAGCGCACCAGAAAGCCCTGCCGTTTGCCGGGCGGCAGCGCGCTGTTGGTCTCGACGAGCCGCCGCCAGTGACGGAAGGCGGATTGCGGATCGAGAAAGGCGGCGTCTGATTGCGGCGGCAGCCAGTGGCCCATCACGCGGCGGCGCAGCGCCTCGACATGGGCGGGCTGGTCGAGGTAAAGCCCCGCCTCGGTATCCCATCTCATGCTGCGCCCGTTGAGATTGGCCGACGACAGGATCGCCCCGAAGTCATCAAAGATCGAAACCTTGGAATGCACATAGATCAGCGGCGCGTCTTCCAGCGCATCGCGCCCGTCGCTGTCGCTCCTGCGCGGCTGCACCGGCGAGGCCACAAGAAAGCGGTCCGGGCCGAACGCCCGTTGCAGCCGCATCAGGCAGCGCACCTGCTGGTATTCGCCATAGCGCAGATCGAGGCCCTGATTGCTGTCAAAGGCGGCATCCTCGGGGGCGGCGGGCAGAATCACGATCAGCCGCAGCCCGGGACAGGCGCGCGCCCGTCTCTCCAGCGCGCGCGCCAGGGGCAGATGCCGCAGAAATTGCGTCTCCAGATAGATCAGGTGACGCGCCTTGCCGATCGCCTCGATATGCCGGGTCTCGATCTCGCGCAGCAGGGTTCGGGGCGCAAGGCGCAGCGGCACGCCGCGACGGCGGCGCGACAACGTCCGCAAAAAGCCGGGCGCGGCGGCGGGCGGCGCAGTCCGGTCCGCAACACTGTCGAGAAAGCTCTCCAGATGGGCCTGCGCGGCCTGCGCCACGGGGCCGGTGGCAATGACCTGAATGTCATGCCAGGTGCGTTCGGCGGCGCGGCGGTGACGCTTGGTATCATAGCGCCGCTCATTGAGGTCGAGCCCGCCGATATACAGCGTCTCGCGGTCGAACACCGCCATTTTCTGGTGATGCGTCGCCGGAAAGAGATCGACCGGGCGCAGCGGAAAGCAAAGCCGCCCATGGCCGTCCTCGTAGCAGATTTTCTGCAACCGGGGCGTTTCGATCCGAAAGCGGTCGCGCTCCGCCTCGTTCATGTCGCGCCATGTCCGGGCCAGTTGGTTCATCTTGTGGCGCACGATCGGATAGAAAACCAGACGCGGTACGGTGCCGGTGCGCGCATCGTGCAGCGCCAGCGTAAATGTCAGCCCCGCGGGCTGGCGCGTCAGCTCACGCACCGCCGCGACCTGACGCAGCGTGCGCCAGGCCAGCTGATGCAGGTCCGGCGCGGCGACCGGATCGAAATCCGAGGCCACAAGCCGCACCGCGACACCGCGGTCGAGCGTGTGCACCACAAGGTCCATCCAGGTGGTGCCGATCTTTTGCGCCTCGGCCGAGCGTAGCCGGGTGGCAAGGTCGATCACCCGAAAACTGGCGATGATCTCGGATCTGGCTGCGAGGAATGCCCGCTCGAACGCTGGATAGGCCTCTTCTGCCGTGACCAGAACATCGAAATGATCGACGCTCGCTGCGGTGGCAGGCGTCGGATCAGCGTCTGGCGTGCTATGCGATGCGTTTTCCATGATCTCGCTATTACGTGTTGTTCGCCTCCTGCACGTCCAGAAATCATTCCTCGCGCGGGCGGGTCGGGTGCGGCCTGGAAAGGACCGCACTTTCAGGGACGGCGGCCAGGCACCCGATGGTATCGGCGACCGACCCCGGGTCAGTAGAATGGGGGCAGATGTGACCTGGGCTGAACCAGCATATGTTTGGCTGACGTCGTCAAACTAACGGCTAAGGGCGGGAAAAGTTCCCGTCGCGCGGGGCATTTCGTCGGTCTCGGTTTTGACGCACGCAGGTCGCCGCCCTTGCCGCCTCCTAGACCGAACGTGGCCCGACGACGAGCCAGATGATGAAGCCCAGAAGCGGCAGCAAAAGGACCAGCAGGACCCAGAGCACTTTCTTGCCCGTGCTTTCCGCAGACCCGATCACGGACACGATCGCCCAGACATCGAGGATCAATAGAATGATCCCGCCAATTCCTGTCACTTCGAGCATTTGGTCTCCTTTTCCGTTTTCCGGTCGCTCGCGCGTGGTGTCGGCAGAACGTCTCTTGACAGGCGAGACCGCGCGACGTGCTCCTTTGTGCAACGCAACCAGCGTCGATCTGGTTCCCTCGAAAAACATGGACATGTTTTGGCTGCGAATGAAAAAGGGCGACACAAGACACCCCGGAAAGAGCAAGACCAGGAAACGTTTTCTCGCGATCACACAAATCCGACCTGAGCACCAAGATCGGGGACAAGAAAAATGCACGCCGCCGACATGATCGGGGAAGCGGTCGAGAGCAGCCATCGCGCGCCCCCTCACCTGTGCCAAAATACCCACAGCACCGACACCCGAGCCGGGCCACCTGCGCCCGCATTCATCTTGCCAAAAATATCCATATCCCGCCCGAGGCGCCGGCCGCGCGAGCCTTGCCATCGCGTGCCCGCACCGCGCGCCCCGGTCACGACCGGCCCCCTCAGCACCCCCCTGCCCCCGCCACCGACGCGGTACAGACAGGATGCCGACGCGAAACAGACAGTACCCGGATCCCGCAGTAAAATTAATTAACACTACATTTCAGATACTTAGCCGAAATCCCCGAAAAACCCGCGACTCACCCGATTTCGGTTTACCGGGCATTAACCTTGCCCGCGCTATCCATGATCCTGCAAGTAGGCGAGGTCACGGATGCCCGAGGATACACATCCTTCCACTCACCCCCCACTCCCACCCACCACGGAAGATGATCGGGTGTCCTGGCTTCGCCTCTTGCGCTCCCGCCGGGTCGGCCCGGCAACCTTTCACCGGCTGATCTCCGAACACGGCACCGCCCAGGCGGCGCTCGACGCCCTGCCCGACGTCGCCCGCGCCGCCGGTGTCACCGATTACATCCCCTGCCCTGCGGGCGTGGCCGAGGCTGAATTGCGCGCGGGGCACGCGGCGGGCGCAATGATGCTCACCTACGCAGATGCCAAGTATCCCAAGGCCTTACGCGATCTGTCCGACGCCCCGCCGATCCTCTGGGTGATGGGCGACCTCGCCGTGCTCGACCGCCCCATCGTCGCCGTCGTGGGCGCGCGCAACGCCTCGTCGCTGGGCACCCGCATGGCCCGGTCACTGGCGGCAGAGCTGTCCGAGCAGGGCTATGTCATTGTCTCCGGCCTCGCCCGCGGCGTCGATACCGCCGCCCATCTGGCCAGCCTCAAGGGCGGCACCGTCGCCGTCATGGCCGGCGGCGTCGACGTGATCTACCCCGCCGAGAATACCACCCTCGCAGGCGATATCCTCAAGACCGGCCTGCGCCTGTCGGAACAGCCCATCGGCCTCATCCCGCAGGCCCGCCACTTCCCCGGGCGCAACCGCCTGATCAGCGGATTGGCACATGCTGTGGTCGTGGTCGAGGCCGCCGCTAAATCCGGGTCTCTGATCACCGCCCGCACCGCCCTCGACCAGGGTCGCGAGGTGCTCGCCGTGCCCGGCCATCCCATCGACGCCCGCGCCAGCGGGTGCAACATGCTCATTCGCGACGGCGCCACACTGGTGCGCAACGCCGCCGACGTGATCGAGGCGCTGCCAACGCACAAACCTCAGGAAACACAGGCGGAAATGCCTCTGGAAGCCACGCCGGAGCCCCCCGCCCGCAGCCTGCGCGACACCGCCGCGCTGCATCAGCAGATCCTGCAACGTCTCGGCCCGTCGCCCTTGGCCGAGGATCAGTTGATCCGAGATCTTGGCACGCCGGCACATGCCGTCGCTCCCGTTCTGGTGGATCTGGAACTCGACGGACAGATCATGCGCCAGCCCGGTGGATTGCTCTCTCTCACGCGCTGAAACCGCTCGAATGTTGGTCACATTGACAATTCCCCTTGTCAGCACACATGTTGCGCCGCCATAAGCCGCCACCAGAGTCGGAAGGAGTGCCCATGCCCGTAGTCGTTGTCGAATCGCCCGCCAAAGCCAAGACGATCAACAAGTATCTGGGCGATGGCTACACGGTTCTGGCAAGCTATGGGCACGTGCGCGACCTGCCGCCCAAGGACGGCTCGGTCGATCCTGAAAACGGCTTCGACATGACATGGGAAGTGGGCGCTGACAGCCGCAAGCACGTCAAGGCCATCGCCGACGCGCTCAAGGATGACAATGCCCTCATTCTCGCCACCGACCCCGACCGCGAGGGCGAGGCGATCAGCTGGCATCTCGAGGAAACCCTGCGCAAGCGCAAGGCGATCAAGAAGGACACGCCCGTAAGCCGCGTGGTGTTCAACGCGATCACCAAGACCGCCGTCACCGAGGCGATGCAAAACCCCCGGCAGGTCGACGCGCCGCTGGTCGAGGCCTATCTGGCACGCCGCGCGCTCGATTATCTCGTTGGCTTCAACCTCTCCCCGGTGCTTTGGCGCAAACTGCCCGGCGCGCGCTCGGCGGGGCGCGTGCAATCGGTCTGCCTGCGCCTCATCGTCGAGCGCGAGATGGAGATCGAGGCGTTCAACGCGCGTGAATACTGGTCCGTGAAGGCCCTGCTCGCCACCCCGCGCGGCCAGGAGTTCGAGGCACGGTTGGTCACCCTGGCGGGCAAGAAGCTCGACAAATACGATCTGGAAAACGCGACGCAGGCCGAAATGGCCGTGCAGGCGGTGTCCTCACGCGCCCTGTCTGTTACGTCGGTCGAGGCCAAGCCTGGCACCCGCAACCCCTCGGCCCCGTTCATGACATCGACCCTGCAACAGGAGGCGAGCCGCAAGTTCGGCATGGGGGCCAAGCAATGCATGAGTGCAGCACAGCGCCTCTATGAGGCGGGCTATATCACCTATATGCGGACCGACGGCATCGACATGGCCCCCGAGGCGGTGATGTCCGCGCGCGACGCGATCAAGGACCGCTACGGCGAAGACTACCTGCCCAAAAGCCCGCGGATGTACAAGAACAAGGCCAAGAACGCGCAGGAAGCACATGAATGCATCCGCCCCACCGAGATGACGCGCGACGCGGGCAAGATCAAGAGCACCGACGCCGATCAGCGCAAGCTCTACGATCTGATCTGGAAACGCACGCTCGCCTGTCAGATGGCCGCTGCACGGCTGGAGCGCACCACGGTCGAGATCGGCAGCGAGGACGGTCAGGTGGGCTTGCGCGCCACCGGTCAGGTCATGCTCTTCGACGGCTTTCTCAAGATCTATGAAGAGGGCCGCGACGATGTCGTGGGCGACGATGACGACCGCCGCCTGCCGCAGATCATGCAGGGCGACAAGGCGATCTTTGCCAACTCCTCGCTGCGTCCCGAATTCGCCAAGGCGCAGGACGGGGCCGAGAACCCAACTGCCGTGCTGTCAGAGAATGAATCCGTCCTAAGCCTGCAGCATTTCACTCAGCCCCCGCCCCGCTATACCGAGGCGACGCTGGTAAAGAAGATGGAAGAGCTGGGCATCGGTCGCCCCTCGACCTATGCCAGCGTGCTCGGCACGATCCAGGACCGCGAATATGTCCGCAAGGAACAGAACCGGCTCTACCCCGAAGACAAGGGGCGGATCGTTACGATCTTCCTGATCAATTTCTTTCGCAAATATGTGGGCTATGAATTCACCGCCAATCTCGAAGAGGATCTCGACCGGGTGAGCGCGGGCGAGGCGGATTACAAGGAGATCCTGTCTCGCTTCTGGCGCGATTTCTCGGCGGCGATCGCCGAGACATCGGAGCTCAGGATCTCCGAGGTGCTCGACGTGCTCGACGACGCGCTCGCCCCCACACTCTACCCCCCGCGCGAGGATGGCGGCGACCCGCGCCAATGCCCGCTCTGCGGCACCGGGCAGTTGCACCTCAAGACCTCGCGCTCGGGCGGGTTCGTCGGCTGCGGCAACTACCCCGAATGCCGCTACACCCGCCCCATCGGCGGCGATGCGGCGGAAAACGGCGACCGCATCCTCGGCGAGGACGAGAACGGCAACGAGATTTCCCTGCGCTCTGGCCGGTTCGGCCCTTACGTGCAGCGCGGCGAGGCGACCGAAGAGAACAAGAAACCAGACCGCGCCAGCCTGCCCAAGGGCTGGAAGGCCGAGGAAATGACGCTTGAAAAGGCGCTGACCCTGCTGAGCCTACCGCGCGAGGTGGGCGAGCACCCCGAGGGCGGCATGGTCAAATCGAATTTCGGCCGCTTCGGCCCGTATATCATGCACCAAGGACCCGAGGACGCCAAACCCGTCTATGCCAATCTCAAGGACCCGTCGGATGTGTTCGAAATCGGTATGAACCGGGCGGTGGAATTACTGGCCGCCAAGCGCGCCAATCCCGGCGGGCGCGGGCGTGCTGCCGCCAAGCCACTGCGCGAACTGGGTGAGCACCCCAAGGAAGGCGGGCCGATCAACATCATGGACGGGCGCTACGGTGCCTATGTGAAATGGGGCAAGGTCAACGCCACGCTACCCAAGGATGTACAGCCCGAGGATGTAACGCCGGAGATGGCGGTTGAACTCATCGCCGAGAAATCCGCCAAGACGGGCAAGCCGCGTAAGGCGGCGAAAAAGCCTGCCGCCAAAAAAACCACTGCCAAAAAGAAAACCGGCTGACGCGAGGCGACCTGGAAAACCTAAACAAATTTCGCGTCGCTTTCTTGGCCGGAAAGCGGGGCTTGGCGTGTGCGCTACGTAGTAATCCGTATTTCGCTGCGATGCGGCGGCACGCGCGTTGACACGAGGGGGCGATCCGCCCGATACGGGTGTCGGAAAACTTCAGGAGGAGTTTAAAGATGAAAAAAGTATATGGCTCGGCCGCAGAGGCTCTTGACGGGCTCTTGCAAGACGACATGCTGATTGCAGCAGGCGGCTTTGGGCTCTGCGGCATCCCCGAACTGCTCTTGGCGGCAATCCGCGACTCAGGCGTCAAGAACCTGACATTCGCGTCCAACAATGCGGGCGTCGATGATTTCGGTATCGGCATTCTGCTGCAGACCAAACAGGTCAGCAAAATGATGTCGTCCTATGTGGGCGAGAATGCCGAATTCATGCGTCAATATCTGAGCGGTGAGCTAGAGCTGGAATTCAACCCGCAGGGGACGCTGGCCGAGCGTATGCGCGCCGGTGGCTGTGGCATACCCGGCTTCTACACCAAGACCGGGGTGGGCACACAGATCGCCGAGGGCAAGGAACACAAGGAATTCGACGGCGAGACCTATATTCTGGAGCGCGGCATCTTTGCCGATCTCTCGATCGTCAAGGCGTGGAAGGCCGATACCACCGGCAACTGCATCTTCCGCAAGACCGCGCGCAACTTCAACCCGCCGGCGGCAATGTGCGGCAAGACCTGCATCATGGAGGTCGAGGAGATCGTCGAACCCGGCGAGCTGGACCCCGATCACATTCACCTGCCCGGCATCTATGTGCATCGCCTGATCCAGGGCGAGCATGAGAAACGCATCGAACAACGCACTGTAAGGGAGGCCTGATCATGCCCTGGGATCGCAATCAGATGGCAGCGCGTGCGGCGCAGGAACTTGAGGACGGCACCTATGTCAATCTCGGGATCGGCATCCCGACACTGGTGCCCAATTTCATCCCCGAGGGCGTGCATGTCACGCTGCAATCGGAAAACGGAATGCTGGGCATGGGGCCGTTTCCGGTCGCGGGCACCGAAGACCCGGACCTGATCAACGCGGGCAAGCAGACCATCACCGAATTGCCCCACACCAGCTATTTTGACAGTGCCCTATCCTTTGGCATGATCCGGGGTGGCAAGATCGCGATGGCAATTCTCGGTGCGATGGAAGTCGCCGAGAATGGCGATCTCGCCAACTGGATGATCCCCGGCAAACTGGTCAAGGGCATGGGCGGTGCGATGGACCTGGTCGCGGGCGTGCGCCGCGTGGTGGTGGTGATGGATCACACCAACAAGCATGGCGACAGCAAGCTGCTCAAGGCCTGCACCCTGCCGCTGACCGGCACCGGGGTGGTCAACCGGATCATCACCAATCTCGGTGTACTTGATGTGGTGGAGGGTGGCCTCAAGATCGTCGAGACCGCCGAGGGTGTGAGCGAAGACGAGTTGCGCGCCGCGACCGAGGCGACCATCGTCAACTGAAAAGACGTGCGGGTCGGGCAAGCGGATTGCCCGGCCCTCAGTTCAGTGCAAGATTGAGCGCGCAGGCATCGGTGATCAATTCCGGCTTGGTCTTGCACAAACCGCGCGCGACCTCGTAGGCCGCCAGAACCTTGGGAATATAATCCCGGGTCTCGGCATAGGGCGGTACGCCGTCATGCTGTTTCACCGCATTCTCACCCGCGTTGTACCCGGCGAGTGCCAGCACCACATCGCCGTCAAACTCTCCCATCAGCCAGTTGAGGTAGGCGACGCCGCCACGAATATTCTGTGCGGGCGACAGGCTGTCGGTCACACCAAAACGGCGGGCCGTATCGGGCATCAGCTGCATAAGGCCCTGTGCCCCTGCCCCGCTGACCGCCGCCGGTCGCCCCGACGACTCGACAGCGATCACCGCCAGAACCAGCGCCGGGGAAATTTGCGTGCCGATGGTTTCGCGCAGGATGTGCTGGCCTTCCGACAGCGCAATCGCCTGCACCGCCTGCAAGCGCGGGACGTTGACGGCCTCTCCGGCGGGCGGACGCGCCAGATGCTCCATCGCGGCACGCAGGCGCAGAGCACTATCCGTCGCGCGCTCTGGTGGGACATTTGTCCAGAACCATCCGTAGTCGGCCACGCGCGGCGATTTTGGCGCTGTGCCGGTTGCGCGCGGTTCGACCCGTGCGCGGCTCTCGTCAGGTTTGATCTGCACCAATGGCTTGCGCCGCGCACCGGCCGCGGGGGCCTTTTCCCGCTTGAATGTAAAATCGGGAAAGGGTTTAGGTTCTTGCGCAGCAAGAGGCGCCGCGAGAATCGCAGCAGACAGGAAAAGACTTAAAAATTTCATAGCGGGCTCTGCTCTGCCTCTGTCTCTTTGTCCATAGTATCGCAAAAATCCATATCCCAAGCCAGTATTGTATGCGAAAGCAGGTCAGGCCGCGCGCCATTTGCGCCACAATTCACACGCAAAAGATTGCTATCAAAAGATATCCTTCCTAACTTTTGTTTACTTTCAGACGCTTAACAATTTTCTTCTCAAAAACTTAATCTTCTCGAAAATCGCACCAATCACGCCAAAATCCCGCCTGAATTGGCTGGCTATATGTAATCACACCACGACGGCAACGGGCCAAAAAAAATGAGGGGTCCGGAACTGAAGCGGGTGTGACAACACAGTAAACTGATCCTTTGGAGGGACCAACAATGATCAAATTCATCAAAAACTTCTCGAAAGACGAAGACGGCGCCGTTACAGTTGACTGGGTCGTTCTGACCGCAGCAGTCGTGGGCCTGGGCATTGCCGGCGTGGCATCTGTCAACACCGGCATCACCGGCCTCGCAACCGCCATCGACACCGAGATGTCGGGCACGACTGCGGCTGATCTGGGTACGCTCGGCTTCGCCAACGAATAAGTCTTGCTCAGGCCATCGGCCTCAAGATTACAAACAGAATGGCCGCGGCACACGCCCGCGGCCATTTTGTATCGCGCGCCCAAGATGCGCCGCGCAGGACAATGGCGAGATAACGCCGCCCTCCGTCCCTGTTTTTGACACAATCCCCTGATATCCCGGCCTTTGATCTTCGACGGGATTGTCGGATCGAAGCGTTTGATGGAAAGGAAACCCCATGCGAGTAGTGTTCGGATTGGTGCTGTTGCTGGGCCTCGGGCTCGCGGGCTTCGCCGTCTACATGGCCAAGAATTATATTGACGGCTACCAGCGTCAGTTGGCCGTCGAGCGGCAGCAGCGTGCCCCAAACATCGAGACTGTCGATATCTTCGTCGCAAAGCGCGCCTTGAAATATGGTGAGCCGCTCGAGAAGGATGCTGTGCACCTCACCGCATTTCCGAAGGACTCTCTGCCGGAGGGCATTTTCAGCAAGATGGAAGAGCTGTTCCCGCAAGGCGAGGGCGTGCCGCGCAAGGCCCTGCGCCGGATGGAAAAGAACGAGCCTATCCTTGCCGTCAAAGTCACCAAACCCGGAGAAGAAGCCGGCATCACATCGCAACTGGAACGTGGTATGCGCGCCTTTGCGATAAAGGTTGACGTCACCAGCGGTGTTTCCGGCTTCCTGCGCCCCGGTGATACGGTCGACATTTACTGGACCGGCAATGTCGGCTCTGGCAACGTGCGCACCGCAGCCAATTCGACCGGTGAAGTGACCAAGCTGATCGAAACAGGAATCAAACTGATTGCCGTCGACCAAGTGTCGGACATGGACATGACCGAAGCCGTGATCGCGCGCACCGTAACCGTTTCTGTGCGGCCACAGCAGGTCGCGGCCCTTGCACAGGCACAATCCACAGGGCGCCTGTCACTCTCTCTTGTCGGTGCGCTTGACGATACTGTGGCCGAGGCGATCGAGGTCGACCAGCACAGCCTGTTGGGTCTTACTGCAGAAACCGTGGTCGAAGAAGCACCCGTCAAGGAGACCTGCACGATCCGCACACGCCGCGGCGCCGAAGTGATCGAGACACCCATTCCCTGTACCAACTGATTCCGGGTGAGTTGACGACAAGGCGCCTCCTCGGGGGCGCCTTACGCGTTGCGACATGAAACAGGTCACAGTTTCGATAAAAATGAGCAAATCCGCATTGATTCTTGAAAAAAAATCGGAAGTGGCCCACACTGATCCGAATTACGGGCATCAAGACCCAATTATGAGGCGTGATCGGAAAGGCAGGTCACATGAAATTGCGTGAATATCTATGCGCGGCCCTGACAGGGTTGGCGCTTTTTGCAGGTCAGCTGCCGCAGATTGCGCATGCTGAAACCATTCGTGTCGTGCGTAACGGCACATCAAGCAATCTGAATGTTGCCATGAACCGCGCCGTTGTCGTAGAAAGCGATGTGTCGTTTGCAGAACTCAGCATCGCCAACCCGGCCATTGCGGATTTCTCCACCCTTTCAGATCGCACGATATATGTTTTGGGAAAAACACCAGGGCGCACGACGCTCAGCCTTTTTGACGGCACGGGCGGTCTCATCACAAATATCGATGTGCATGTCAGCACGGACATCGAGGAGTTTAAGGAGCGCCTCAAACAGATCCTCCCCGGAGAGCCGATCGAAGTGCGAAGCGCCAACGACGGCATCGTGATCTCCGGCGCGGTTTCGAGTGCTTCGCGCATGCAGCGCGCGCTGGATCTTGCCGAGCGTTACGCGCCTGAGCGGGTGTCGAATCTGATGTCCGTATCCGGCAAGCAGCAAGTCATGCTCAAGGTCCGGTTTGCAGAAATGCAGCGCAGCGTGTCCAAGGCACTTTCGACCTCGCTGGCAATTGACGGGCGCAGCGGCAGCGGCCTCGGCGTGATCGGCGGCACCAACACCAGCAACACCCAGGCGGGGGTTCTGGGTGTTCTGGGCGGCGCCATTCCCCCGGCGAACAGCAACAATGCGGCTTTTGCGTTCGGCTTTGACGTGGGTTCGGTCGAAGTGGGCATCCTCCTCGAAGCGCTCGAAACAAAAGGGGTCGTTCGCACCCTTGCAGAGCCAAACCTGACAGCACTTTCGGGGCAAGAAGCCAAGTTTCTGGCCGGCGGTGAATTCCCGGTGCCGGTGGCTCAGGACAATGATACCACAACCGTCGAGTTCAAGCCCTTTGGGGTTGAGCTCAACTTTGTCCCGCGCGTCGTGGACGATGGCATAATCAATCTCGAAATGGCCGCGGCGGTCTCGTCCATCGATACGGCCAACGCCTTGGTTGCAGATGGGTTTTCCGTACCGGCGTTCCGCCGCCGGGACACATCGACCACGGTCGCGCTCCGCGATGGTGACAGCTTTGCGATCGCGGGTCTGCTTCAAGACGACTTTCGAGACAACGCCGGCCAGGTGCCATGGCTGGGTGACATTCCGGTACTGGGAACGTTGTTCCGCAGCGCCGATTACCAACGCTCGCAAACCGAGTTGGTGATCATTGTCTCGGCACATCTAGTATCGCCCACCCGTGGCGAAGCGCTTGCGCTTCCGACAGATCGGGTCAAACTGCCATCGGAAAAGGATCTTTTCCTGAACGGTCGCGTGGCACGCGGTGCGAATAGCAATGGCCCGGTGGGCGAAGTGGCCAAGCAGGATTTTACCGGATCCTATGGCTATGTAATGGATTAAGCAGAGGGCCGAGGACATGAAACACGTTGTCGCAATTGCCGGCCTGATCGCCGCCTCGGCCTGCGCTCAGCAAGGCGAGGTCTACCGTTCCTATTACGGCGAAGCGGGTTCGCTCATTGACAATGGCCAATTCGGCGAGGCGGTGATGAACAACCATCTCGTAATGACTGGTGAACGCAGTTACGCGTATGACCTGTCTAACAGATTTGCCAACGAGGTCATGAGCACGGTCAATTTCGCGTTCAATTCCGCCGTGCTTGATGCAGGCGCGCGGGACACGCTTCGCGAGCAGGCGCGCTGGATTCGCCAGTTCCCGGAAGTGCGGTTCCGTGTTTACGGACATACCGATGCGGTCGGCTCCAACACCTACAACAAATCGCTCGGCATGCGACGGGCACAGGCCGTAGTCGCCTACCTTTCCAGCCAGGGAATCAGTCGAGCGCGTCTCGAGGCGGTGGCCTCTTTCGGCGAGACGCAGCCACTGATCGTGACGCAGGGCCGCGAGCGCCGCAACCGGCGGACCGTCACCGAGGTATCCGGCTTCGTCCAATCGCATCCAATCATCATGGACGGCAGGTACGCCGAGGTGGTTTATCGCGAATACATCAACAGTGCACAGCCTGAATCACAGATTTCAATGGTTCAGGGCGGCTCTGCGGTGGACGAGTAACCTTCGCACACGTTCTCCCTGTTCGGCCAAGGCCGAGCCAACTGAAACCCGCCCCGACTGGGCGGGTTTTTTGTATCCTGATATCGCACAATTACGATCTTTTGGCCCAAATGTCGCCCAACTTGAAGCGCATCTTCTCTGAGTGCCAAAGGTTTCCCGTCGCACGCGACCGGCTCGCCGGATGACCGCATTTAAATATCCGGCAAGCGCATTCGCGACACCCGCGTGACGACGGCAAGAACAGGACCATTAGAATGACGAGTAGTGCCATAAAACAGCCAGAACCTATACCAATCGTTGCCTGTACCATCAGCCGCGACGTGCAGAACTTCGATCTGTTAATCGAAGATATGGAGACGGCTCTCGGCGAGACCTGGGGAGATCTGGGATTCGCCGAAGCTCTGGCGTTCTTCAATCAGCCCGAGGCCGAATCTCTGGAATTCGTCGCAATTGCGATCGATGAGACGGATGAGGACGATCTCGTGATGCTTGGCGAGATCATCGTTCTGGCCAGCAAGCAAGGTATCAAGGTCATCCTGATCGCAGAGGATGTAAGCCCTGCCGTACTGCACCAGTTGCTGCGCCACGGTGCCGATGAATTCGTGCCCTATCCTCTGCCCGAAGGCGAGCTTCAGGCCGCCATTGACCGGTTGCGCAACGCTCCGGCTCCGGTTCAGCTCGCGACGTCGAGCACTCCAGCTGCTCTTGAAAAACCCACAGAAGGCGACGCCGTGATCCTCGGGGTTCAGGGGTTGTCAGGCGGAACCGGCGCCACGACCCTTGCCGTGAATCTCGCGTGGGAATTGGCTAATGTCGAAAAAACCAATCCGCCCCGTGTCTGCCTATTGGATTTCAGCCTGCAATTCGGATCAGTATCGACATATCTTGATCTGCCGCGCCGCGAGGTGGTGTTCGAGATGTGGTCCGATACAGAAGTGCTGGATGATGACATCTTCCGCCAGGCACTGGTTTCGTTTGATGACAAGCTCTGGGTTCTGACCGCCCCGTCGGACATCCTGCCGCTCGATATGATCACGTCAGAGGACGTCAACAAAGTGCTGGCCCTTGCACGCAAGCATTTCGACTATGTGATCGTCGACATGCCAGGCACGCTGGTTCAATGGACGGAATCGGTGCTGAACGCGGCGCATATCTATTTCGCCACGCTGGAGCTCGACATGCGCTCGGCGCAAAACACTTTGCGGGTCAAACGCGCCCTGCTCTCCGAGGACCTGCCGGTTGAAAAACTTCGCTATTGTCTCAATCGCGCCCCGAAATTCACCGACCTCAGCGGAAAAAGCCGCGTCAGACGCTTGGCCGAGAGCCTTGAGATCAACATCGAGCTGCAACTGCCAGACGGTGGCCGCGCGGTCTGCCAGAGCTCGGATCATGGCCTGCCGCTCGCCTCGAGCGCAGCCAAGAACCCATTGCGCCGCGAAATCGCCAAACTGGCCAGATCTCTTCACGATCTGGGCAAGAGCGACGTCGAAGCAGCTTAGGAAAAAGGGTAGAAGCGATGTTTTCCCGATATAAGAAATCTGGCGCAGCCACCAAGAGCCCGGCCAACGCCGCACCGGCTCCGGCCCCCCAAACGGCTGCGGTCGAGGCAGTCCAGTCGCAGTCCTTTCGCAAGCCGTCCCCTGTCGCCGCAGCCAAGCCGGTCGGCATCGACAAGGAGCGCAAGCGCAAGGAGCGTATCAGTGAGATCAAAATCGAGCTGCACCGTGCGATGCTCGATCACCTTAACCTGGCCGCACTCGACACCGCGACCGAGTCGGACTTGCGCGCAGAGATCAGCTCTATCGCCAGCGAAATCCTCGAAGAGAAAAGTATCGTTCTCAACCGTGAGGATCGCACACAGCTCACTCAGGAACTCTACGATGAGGTCAAAGGGCTTGGCCCGCTCGAAACGCTGCTCAAGGATGACACCGTCAACGACATTCTTGTGAACGGTCCACAGCAGATTTTCATCGAACGTGCGGGCAAGCTGGAACTCAGCGATGTCACCTTCAAGGACGAGCGTCACCTGCTGCGCATCATCGACAAGATCGTGAGCGCAGTGGGACGGCGTGTCGACGAATCGAACCCCTATGTGGACGCCCGCCTCGCCGACGGCTCGCGCTTTAACGCGATGGTGCCACCGGTCGCGGTGGATGGCAGCCTCGTCTCGATCCGAAAATTCAAGAAAGACAAGCTTGGCATCGACGAGTTGGTCAGTTTTGGCGCGTTTTCCGAGGAAATGGCCGCCTATTTGCAAGCCGCCGTCGCGACACGGCTCAACGTGATCGTCTCCGGCGGAACGGGCTCGGGCAAGACCACCACACTCAATGCCCTTTCGTCTTTCATCGACAATGCGGAGCGCATCCTCACCATCGAGGACACCGCCGAATTGCAACTCCAGCAGATCCATGTGGGCCGGATGGAAAGCCGCCCGCCCAATGTCGAGGGCAAGGGCGAGGTGAGCCCGCGCGACTGCCTCAAGAACGCGCTGCGCATGCGCCCCGACCGCATCATCGTGGGCGAGACGCGCGGCGAGGAGGTGATCGACATGTTGCAGGCCATGAACACCGGCCACGACGGCTCTATGACTACGATCCACGCCAACAATGCCCGAGACGCGATCAGCCGTCTGGAAAACATGGTCGCCATGGCCGGCATCGAGATGCCGCTCAAGGCCGTGCGCAGCCAGATCGCATCTGCTGTCAACCTCATCGTGCAGGCAAACCGCCTTCAGGACGGGTCGCGCCGAATGACCTCGATCACCGAAGTCACAGGGATGGAGGGCGATGTTATCTCGATGCAGGAGATATTCCGCTTTCAGCGCGTCGGGCTCAGCCCCGACAACAAGATTATCGGTCATTTCACCGGCACCGGCGTGCGCTCGCATTATTCCGAACGCTTCCGCCTCTGGGGCTATGACCTGCCGGCACATATCTACGAACCCATCGCAGCGGAGTAACGCAGATGACACTCAGTGCAGAACCGATTATCTACGGCCTGATATTCGTCGGCGTTCTCGTGTTGGTCGAAGGCATATATCTCACCGTTTTCGGACGCTCGATCAGCCTCAACAACCGGGTCAACCGGCGCCTTGAGATGCTCGACAAGTCTGGCAATCGTGAACAGGTCATGGAAACCCTGCGCAAGGAGATGCAGCAGCATCTCAAAGCCCGCAAGATCCCGCTCTATGCGATCCTGTCGGAAAAGGCGCAGAAAGCGGCGATTGCATTCACGCCGCGACAGTTGATCATGCTGATGGCCGGGCTTAGCGTGCTGGCCTTCATCGGCCTCTCGATCGGCACCGAGACCGCTGTACCGGTCCGGGCGGTGGTCTCTGTCGGCATCGGTGTTGGCGGTATCTTTACATGGATCAGCATGAAGGCAGGCAAGCGCATGAGCATGCTCGAAGAGCAGCTGCCTGACGCCATCGAACTGATGGTGCGCAGCCTGCGCGTCGGCCACCCGTTTTCGTCGGCCATCGGCATCGTCGCCACTGAGGTTGCCGACCCACTTGCCACTGAATTCGGGATTATCGCTGACGAGGCCGCGTATGGCCGCGACATGGGCGAAGCTCTCAAGGAAATGGCCGAGCGGCTCGACATGCAGGATCTACGCTTTCTCGCCGTGGCCGTGACCATCCAACAGCAATCAGGCGGCAACCTCGCCGAAATTCTTGCTGGTCTGGCCAAGGTGATCCGCGCCCGCTTTCGCTTATTTAGGCGGGTCAAGGCGATCACAGCCGAGGCGAAATGGTCGGGCAAGTTTCTCTCGGGTTTTCCCATCTTTGCGCTCATCGGCATCCAGGTGATCAAGCCGGATTACTATGACGAGGCGATGCTGCACCCGTTCTTCATTCCCGCCGTGCTCGTCGTGGGCGTCTTTCTGGTGCTCAATCTCATTGTCATGCGCGCCCTCGTGAACATCAAGGTCTAAGGCAGATATCATGCAAATCCTGTCCTCTATCAACGATATCCTCACCGGCGCGCTCGGGCCGTTTGGCCCCCTGATTGCGGTTGGCGGGCTGGGCGTCATGCTGGTGCTGTTCACCATCCCATTGATGCTTCGGCAAAAACAGGATCCTCTTGAAAAGCTCAAGAAGGCGAACTCGGCTGCGGCGAGTCGTCAGACAGGCGATGGCAAGACAAATCTTCGCGCTGCTGCGCAGAACAAAAAGCTCGACCGCTACGCAAGCTTTCTGGAACCACAGGACGCCAAACAACTAAGCCAGATGCGCCTGACCCTGATGCAGGCAGGTTATAGGCACCGCGACGCCGTGCGGTATTTCCACTTCGCACAGTTCGCGCTTGGGCTCGGGCTCTTGGTGTTGGGGGTCGCATACTATCTGTTGTTCAAATCCGGTACCGAGACAACGACACAGCAAACGCTTATGTATATTCTCGGACCCGCCGGTGTCGGCTACATGCTGCCCAAATACTGGATCACCAAACGCCAGCAAAAGCGCCAGGAAGAGATTCAGGACGGATTCCCCGACAGTCTCGACATGATGCTTGTCTGTATCGAGGCCGGACAATCCATGGACCAGGCAATTATCCGCGTCGCCAACGAAATCCGCGCCTCTTACCCCGCATTGTCCGAGGAATTTGAGATCGTGGCCCTTCAGATCAAGGCCGGGCGCGACAAGGCATCCGTTCTCAACGAGATGGCGGAGCGGTGTGGCGTGCAGGATATTTCTAGCTTTGTCACCGTTCTGGTACAATCACAGACCTTTGGCACCTCGATCGGTGAGGCGCTGCGCGTTTATGCCGCCGAGATGCGTGACAAACGTGTCATGCGCGCCGAGGAAAAGGCCAACAAGCTGCCGACCAAGATGACATTAGCAACCATGATGCTTACAGTACCGCCATTGCTGATCATTCTGGTCGGCCCTTCGGTTCTGGGAATCATGGAACTGATGGCCATGTCTGAGAGATAAACGGTGTGAAATGACGCGGCGGGTGGCGCTTATCCTCACAGGTTGTCTCGTATTGGCCGGATGCCTTGCCGCTCCTCAGAACGACACCCCCTTTGCCCCCGGCCCCGCGCCCGGTGCCGAGGGTGTGGACGGGCTCATCGTGGGCCACAGGCTGATGGATGCCGGGGAATACGAGCTTGCGCACAAGGCATTCACCCGCGCCGCCGTGACTCACGGCATGAGCGCCGATGTTCTGGCCGGCCTTGGCAGTGCAAATCTGGCGCTAGGACGTCTAGGCACAGCAGAGCGCCTGTTGCGCGACGCTATCAAGAGCCAAGACGCCTCACCCGAGGTCTGGAACAATCTAGGCGTCGTGCTCGTGGAGCAGCGCCAGTATCCCGAGGCCGAGCAAATCCTGCGCCGTGCCTATGCGCTCGACAATGGCGAAAGTGACTCAATCCGCGACAATCTGCGCTTAGCTCTCGCAAAATCGGAAAATTCCGATTATGGTATTGAACAAGAGCAAGATTACAAATTGGTACGGCGGGGCAGCAGCGACTATCTGATCCGCAAGATACCGTGACGAGGCAGATGCAGTAAAAGGACGCAAAAATGCGCCACCCTATTCTTGTTTCCCTGTGCGTGACGGGCGCGTTTGCGCTGTCCGCCTGCGAAAAGAGCACCGGAAACGACGTTGACCGCGCCTTCCAAAACATCAACGTCGTCGATGAAACCAACCTGAACGACGTCATGCTGACCGCCGGAGACCCCAACGAGGCGGTTGCCTATTTTCAGCGCGCGGTTGGCGAGCAACCCGACCGGATCGATCTTCAGCGCGGGCTTGGCAAGTCGCTGGTACGGGCCAAGCGCAACACCGAGGCAGTCGCCGTGTGGAGCAAGATCGCCGAGCACAAGGATGTGACCCACGATGACAAGGTCGCTCTCGCAGACGCGCTCATTCGCAACAACGAATGGGATCGCGCGGATACCGTGCTGGACAGCATCCCGCCGACCCATGAGACATTCAAGCGCTACCGCCTTGAGGCGATGATCGCCGACAGCAATCAGGAATGGAAAAAAGCAGACAGTTTTTACGAGACCGCTGTCGGCCTGACCACACAACCGGCAAGCGTGATGAACAACTGGGGCTATTCCAAGCTGACACGCGGGGATCATTCCGGAGCCGAACGCCTGTTCACAGATGCCGTGCGCCAGGACCCAAAACTATTTACGGCCAAAAACAACCTCATTCTGGCGCGCGGTGCGCAGCGCAACTATTCGCTGCCGGTCCTGCCAGTCACACAGACAGAGCGGGCGCAATTGCTCTACACGCTCGGCCTCTCTGCGATCAAGCAGGGTGACACGAATATTGGCCAGGGCCTGCTTCGAGACGCGATCGACACCCACCCCCAGCATTTCGAAGAGGCTGTGCGAAGCTTGCGGGCGCTCGAAGCGAACGTTGCAGGCTGAGCCACAAGATGACGCTCGACATAACGGCCCATTCCGCGCTCTGGTTCCTGCCCTTTGTGTTGCCGGTCTGCATATGGGCCGCATATAGCGATCTGCGCCGCATGACGATCCCGAATACCGCCGTTCTTTGTCTTGGCGGCATTTTCGTGGTGATAGGGCTAATTGCCCTTCCCTTGGCCGAGTACCCTTGGCGGCTGGTCCATCTGGCGGTCATGCTGGTGGTCGGTATAGTCATGAACGCGGCCGGTCTCATGGGGGCTGGCGACGCTAAGTTCATTGCCGCCGCGGCACCTTTCGTTGCACTCGGCGACGCGGCGACTTTGTGCCTGATTTTTGCTGCCACGCTGCTCGGGGCCTTTGTCACACACCGCGTGGCCAAGCACAGCCCGCTGCGCCGCCTCGCCCCGGACTGGAAGAGTTGGAGCACCGGTAACAAGTTTCCAATGGGTTTTGCACTGGGCGCTACGCTCGCGTTATATCTGGGTCTAGGCGCCCTGCACGGGTCCTGAGCGCCCCAGAGCTGCCCGTCCCTCTCCTTAATTTTTGCACCTTTGGCAGCCATGCTTGTGGTGAATCCAGAAGGCAGATCACAGGCAATTCTCATGAACATGCAAGTTAGCACCGGCGTTCAACCTCCCCCGCCCCCGAGCAGCCTCGAGGACATGCAACTGCCTGTCGTGATGATGCGAGACATCCTGCTCAAGACGATGTTTCGAAAGAACCTCGACCTTGCGTCGGATATCGCCGAGGCGATCTGCCTGCCACGCGCGGTCACGCAAGAACTGATCGACATGTCACGTAGCCAAAAGCTGGTCGAGGCAACCGGCACGTTGAATGCCACCTCGGGCGGCGAGATGGGGTATCAACTGACAGATGCGGGCAAGTCGCGTGCGCTCGACGCGCTGAGCCAGTCGGAATATTTCGGGGCCATGCCGGTGCCGCTTGCCGTCTATCGTGAACAGGTCACGCGACAGTCGATCCGCAATATCCAGATCACCCGTGAACAGCTGACCAACGCAATGGGCCACCTGATCCTGCCCAACGCACTGCTCGATCACCTGGGGCCCGCAGTGAGTGCGGGCCGCTCTATTCTGATGTACGGCCCGCCGGGCAATGGTAAGTCCTCGATCTCGAATGGCATCCGCGATGCGATGGGCGACAAGATCTACGTGCCGCGCGCCATCGAGTATTCCGGCCAGGTCATCACTGTTTATGACCCTATCGTGCATTCCAAGGCCGAGGTCGAGGTTGACGATCCCAACTCGCTGCGCCGCAAGCGCACCTTCGATACTCGTTACGTGCGCTGCGAGCGGCCGACCGTGATCACCGGGGGCGAGTTGAGCCTGTCGATGCTCGATCTGGTCTACAATCCAACCGCCCGCACCTATCAGGCTCCGCTGCAGCTTAAATCCACCGGCGGCATATTCATCGTCGACGACCTTGGCCGTCAGGCTGAACCGCCGCAGACGCTGGTCAACCGCTGGATCGTACCACTTGAGGAATCCAAGGATATCCTAGCCCTGCAATCGGGCGAGAAATTCGAGGTGCCATTTGATACGCTGGTTATCTTCTCGACCAACTTTCACCCCAACGCGATCTTCGACAAGGCCGCGCTGCGCCGGATTTTCTACAAGATCAAGATCGACGGACCGTGCCAATCGGATTTCCTCAAGATCTTTGCGATGGTCGCACGCAAAAAGGGCATGCCCCTTGATGAGGCAGCATTGATCTACCTGATCAAGGAAAAATACCCGACGATCGACAATGTCTATGCCAATTATCAGCCCGTGTTTCTGATCGACCAGATGATTTCGATATGCGAATTCGAGGGCATCCCCTACCAGATGACCCCCGAATTGATCGAGCGGGCATGGGCCAACATGTTCGTGCGCGAGGAAGAAATAATTCACTGATCTGTTACACTGTCGCAAGCCAAGGCCAGAAGCGACAGTCATCCCGTTTTCCTCCGATCATTCCCCTTTTCACGCGTTGACACACCTGATTTGACCGCCAATACAGGCACAATCAGAGTTTCTTCGGTAAAGGGCGTTTGGCATGAAGATCGCGATGATCGGCACGGGGTATGTTGGGCTCGTCTCGGGGGTGTGTTTCTCCGATTTCGGCCATGACGTCACCTGCGTCGACAAGAACCCCGACAAGATCAGCATGCTGGAACGCGGCGAGGTGCCGATCTTCGAGCCGGGGCTCGACACGCTCATGGCCAAGAACGTCGAAGCCGGCCGCCTGAGCTTTACCACGGATTTGGAACAGGCCATCACTGGGGCAGAGGCCGTGTTCATCGCAGTCGGCACCCCTACCCGCCGAGGTGACGGACATGCAGACCTGACCTATGTCATGGCCGCAGCCGAAGAGATTGCGCGCGCCGCCAAGGGATATGTCGTAATCGTCACCAAGTCCACCGTGCCGGTGGGCACCAACCGCGCCGTGAAAAAGACCGTGAAAAAGGCCAACCCCGCGCTCGATTTCGACGTCGCATCGAACCCCGAGTTCCTGCGCGAGGGTGCCGCTTTAGACGATTTCATGAAGCCTGACCGGGTGGTCGTTGGGGTACAGTCCGATCGCGCCGCCGATGTCATGGCCGAAATCTACCGCCCGCTTTACTTGCGGGATTTTCCGATTGTCACGACTGACTTGGAGAGTGCGGAGATGATCAAATACGCCGCGAATGCATTCCTCGCAACCAAGATAACTTTCATCAACGAGATCGCCGCCCTTTGCGAACGCACTGGCGCCGATGTGAAACACGTCAGCCACGGCATGGGTCTGGACGGGCGCATTGGCAACAAGTTCCTGCACGCAGGTCCCGGTTATGGCGGTTCTTGCTTTCCCAAGGACACCAAGGCGCTCGCGCGGATCGGGCAAGATCACGGTCTGCCCATGCAAATCACCGAAAAGGTGATCAACGTGAATGAAGAGATGAAACGCCGCATGATCGACAAGCTGCTGGATCTCTGTGATGGCTCGTTCAACGGCAAAATCATCGCGGTGTTGGGCGTCACCTTCAAACCCAATACCGACGACATGCGCGATGCGCCCGCGCTGACCATAATTCCAGCGCTTGTGGGAGGCGGCGCGCGCGTGCGTGTCACCGACCCGCAGGGCAAGCGCGAAGGGGAGGCCCTGCTGCCCGGCGTTGTCTGGCAGGAAGATCCATATAAATGTGCAAACAATGCCGACCTTGTTGTGCTTTTAACGGAATGGAATGAGTTTCGCGCGCTCGACCTCAAACGCTTGGCACGCAAGATGTCCACGCCCCGCATGGCCGACCTGCGCAACATCTACTCGGTCAAGGACGCCAAACGTGCCGGATTCGTGGCCTATGACAGTATCGGGCGCGCCCCGTTCCGCCAGCCTTCTCTCCGACCCGAGTAAAGGCGCCTTGAAAAGGCACGTTACTCTAATGACACCATTGCAAATTCAAAGTTCATCATACCCCGTATCGGCAGTTCACTCAACCTGCCGCCCCTCCAGCACGTCGAACGGCTCCAAGCTATCCCCGTTGACCCATGCATATGCACCATCTTCTGTGCGTACCATGGCATAAGGTGTCCACCCTGTGCTGCGCCACCAGCTCTCATAATTGTTTGTCTCGGCATTGACACGCCAGCGGCCCTCATCAGGACGCCCGACATCCGGCACATATATCGTCGTGCCATCGCTCTTGAAAAATTGACGATACGGCGCGCTCGACCAACTGCCGACAATGGTGTTGCCTGAAAGCAAGGCTTCGATCGCGGAAGCGTTGACGCGTGTAGGGTCAGCATCTGCGGGTAAACCATACCCTATGGCCAGCCCCCCTAAAACACCCACAAAAAAACGGCGTTTCATGCCCTAACTCCTTCTATTATCAGGTGTAGTATCGCAAATCTTATATTATTGCGCGACTCGAATGTTATATTTGGCGGCCGCGTGAATTTCCCCAACGTCACCCTGAATTTGCCAAATTCTCCGTTTATTCCCTGTGATATTATGAGAAAATTAACTACCTAAGATAAGATTGGATGGATGATAACCATGTCTTACCCAGCATATTCGCGCGCGGAGCGGCTCGCCGACGGGGCAGTTCACGTTGCAGGGATTTTGGCCGCGCTTACCGGGATAGGAGTGTTGTTTGCCATGTTGGCCTTGCGCATGGACGGGGTGACACTGGCATCCACCATCGTCTATTCCGGCGCTTTGTTGCTGATGCTTGCAGCCTCTGCGGCGTACCATCTCTATGCCCACACAGTCGCGCGCCCGGTGCTCAGACGCTTGGATCATGCAGCCATATACGTAAAGATCGCAGGAACGTTTACACCGCTCAGCGTGCTTTTGGGCACAGCCTTCGGCTATGCGATCCTAGGCCTCGTTTGGTGTCTCGCCCTATTCGGAGCAGCTACAAAGATCATGGCCAAACGCGGCCATATGACGACCGGTTGGCTGCCTTATGTGGCGCTCGGTTGGATCGGAGTCACACTCTTCATTCCGCTCGCCGCCATTCTCCCAAGTACGAGCCTCGCACTTCTGGTCTGTGGCGGATTGCTCTATACATTCGGTGTCGTGTTCTACGCTTGGGACAGTTTGCGCTTCGCCAATGCCATTTGGCACTTTTTTGTTGCCATAGCCAGCGCTTGCTTCTTCCTCGGCATAACCTCGGCGCTTGCCACCCGGATTTGAGCCCCGGATCACACTGAACGCTTAGATGAAAACATGCGATCAGGCGTGACGGCCCGTTTTGAGACGCGCGAAAACATCGGAATTGCGGCAATACTCCGGCGTCGCCTCAGCGCTCTTGTTCTCACCGAGCCAACGCTCGCACTCGCCGGGATTCGCGCAGCCCGTACAAGCCAGAACAACATCGTCCAGCGCATCAAAGGTCATATGACCTTCCATTATTTTCTGTTCCAAATCAACGCCAAGCCTATTGGCCATGTCATCCACAAGCGCGGCGTGACGTTTCAGGGTTATGGTACGTTGCATGCCATCTCTCCTTTTCGGTGCACCGCCAGTTTTCCAGCCGACGCCGCATCTTGCCTTGACCTGTATCAAGCCGAGTAATTTTCCAGATAGGCACGCACGCAATCCTGAACGTGGCGAAACCGGTCACCACCCAATTTCTTTCCTCCGTACCAACGCGTTACGACGATCACATGATCCCGCAATTCGGCCCTCTCCAGCATTCGCAAGATCACTTGTCCAGCACCTGCCTCTCCATCGTCACCTTTGAGCGGTGTGCCATCAGACAACAGGACGGCCCAAGTATTATGCGTCGCACGGGCAAACTTCTTGTCTCTTTTCAGAGATTTGATAAACGCGTCAACCGTTTCACGGTCATGCGCCATGCCACCGGACACCGCATAGTTCGAGCCTCGATCACTGACAACGCCCTTGAGTTGCCGCATATCAGAGCCCGGCCGCTACCCGACGCACGGTATCGATGCGCTGCGCATTCGGGGGGTGCGTCCCGAGAAAGCGGTTTCCCGGATCCGGAATTTGAGTGAAGAATTCCGCACCTTGAACCGGGTTGTACCCGGCCCTGTGTGTGATGACGGTACCAAGCGCGTCTGCCTCTAATTCGAAATTCTTCGAGTAGCTTCGCGCGCCTACACCCGCACCGATATCGACAGCCTGATCCACGACACTCTGGTTCGCGCCGGTAATCGCCGCCAGACCACCGAGCAAGATCGCACCTGCCGCCGCATTTTGCTGCTGACGCGGAATATGCCCGGAAATGTGATGCGCCGCCTCATGTCCCATTACAAAGGCCAGTTCATCTCGATTACGCACTTGGGCAATCAACGGCAACGTGAAGGCAAGTATCGGCCGGCCGGCCCTGTCCACCGTCTGGTAAGCATTCGAGGGCTGCCCGGGTCGGTCATCGACCACGATCCTGAAGTCGCAGTTCAAACCCGGCGCACGTGCGCGGCACTCACGCTCGGCAACCGGTTCAACCCTTTCCACGACTGTCATGAACTGTTGTACCTGCGCCCGCGTCGGTGCTTTCGCAACTGGACGGGGCGTGTCCTGCGGAGCAGGTCGTTCCACAGGCCCACTGTCCACCACATCGACGCAACCTGCCAGCACCAGCAGACCAAGTACAGAAATCCACCTCATCATTCGCCCCCAGTCAAAACGCATCCATCCTACGTTTTAGCAGGGTTTCCACACCTTGAAAGCCCCATCATTCGGCCTCGCTCACCCCTTGCAAAGACTCGCCAACCGGTTAGGCTGGCATCATGTTTTCGATTGAGCACGACTTTGACGCCACCGTGATCACTCTCGTGGACGAGGGAACGCAGCCTTTGGGCGAAGATGTCATCGTGAATGCATTCGAGGAATGTGTGACGATCGAGCAATATGATCCGCGCACGGACAAAACGCACAAAGTTACCTTGTCGATGACACAACTACGAGACCTTGGGGCCGCACTTGACTTGCCAGAGGGCGTCTATGTCCAAACGACGGACTAGAGTTGATTTTCAATCTCCGAGGTGTTTCACGACCTCTGAGGCAGCAATCGTCGGTGTTACCTCGCCAGTCGCGACCCGCTCTGCATAATCTTGCATCATCGCCTTGGCAGCCGGCGTCTCCAGCTTTGCCAAAAGGCAGTGCCGGATTTCCTGTTGAAACCAGTACCGCGCCTGCTCGGCGCGACGTCCGGCGAAATGACCTGTCTCACGGCGCCAGTCCACAAGAGCCGTCATCTCATCCCACGCGCGTGCCAGACCGTCCTCCTGCAAGGCCGAAACTGTCATGGCCTTGGGAAATCCCTCCGGATCCTGCGGACGTTTTCGTAACAACCTCAGAGCACCCGCATAGTCAGAGCACGTCCGGGTCGCGGCTGGTTTCAAATCGCCATCAGCCTTGTTCACAAGGATCAAATCGGCCATTTCCATGATGCCCCGCTTGACGCCTTGCAATTCGTCCCCCCCGGCGGGTGCGAGCAAAAGCACAAAAATATCGGACATTTCCGCGACCACCGTCTCGGATTGCCCAACTCCCACCGTCTCGATCAGCACCGCGTCAAAGCCAGCAGCCTCGCAGAGAGCCACCGCATCGCGGGTGCGCCGCGCCACTCCGCCGAGATGGCTCTGACTGGGCGAGGGACGGATAAAGGCGCCGGGGTCACGGCTCAGCCGCTCCATCCGCGTCTTATCGCCGAGGATCGAGCCACCGGAGCGCGCCGAGCTGGGATCAACCGCAAGCACAGCCACGCGAAGCCCTCGCGCAGTCAGCATCATCCCGAAACTCTCGATAAAGGTCGATTTCCCGACTCCCGGCGTCCCCGAAAGACCTACTCGAATCGCCTGCTTTTCAACAGTCTTCAAGGTCTCCATCAATGCGGCCGCCTGCGCGCGGTGATCGGCGCGCCCGCTCTCGACCAGAGTGATCGCCCGCGCAAGCGCACGCCGATCTCCCACAATGATCTTGTCGCTCAGTTCAGTGATATCCATGCGCCCGGCCAGAGAGATTGTTTGCGTTGCGCCTTCATGCCTTGCCCGGGCCGCGAATGTCCAGACCGGGCACGCCCCTCTGGCCAATCGCGCGCGGCTGTCGGATAAGCGGGGGATGACACGGACCTTGCCCATCCATGATGCGATCCCCGCCCTGATCGACGCAGTGCGCGGGCGGGGCCGTGCGGTGTTGCAGGCCCCGCCGGGCGCGGGCAAGACCACCGTGGTGCCGCTGGAGATGCTGCGCGCGGGGTTGACGACGGGCCGCATCCTGATGCTGGAGCCCCGCCGTCTTGCCGCGCGCGCCGCCGCCGAGCGGATGGCACAGACACTGGGCGAAGGTGTTGGCGAGACCGTCGGCTACCGCATCCGGGGCGAGGCAAAGATTGGCCGCGCAACCCGGATCGAGGTGGTGACCGAGGGCATTCTGACCCGCATGCTCCAATCGGACCCGGACCTGCCGGGCATCGGCGCGGTGATCTTCGACGAGTTTCACGAACGCTCGCTCAATGCCGATCTGGGTCTGGCGCTCTGCCTCGAAGTGGCGGGGGCACTGCGCGAGGACCTGATCCTGCTGGCGATGTCGGCCACGCTCGATGCCGGACCGGTGGCGCGGCTGATGGGCGATGTGCCGATGGTCACCTCTCAGGGGCGCAGCTTCCCGGTCGAGACCCGCTGGCGCGACCGTCCACGCCGCAAGGCGCAGCGATTCGAGGAGGGCGTGGCCGATCTGGTGGCGCAGGCGGTCGCGGAGACGGAAGGCGGCGTGCTGGTCTTCCTGCCCGGCGAAGGCGAGATCCGGCGGGTCGAGGCGTTGCTCAAGGGCCGCGTGCCGCTGGAGTGTCAGATTCGCCCGCTCTTTGGCGCGATGGAGTTTGCCGCACAGCGCGCCGCCATCGCCCCGGTGGCGCAGGGCCGCAAGATCGTGCTCGCCACCGCCATCGCCGAAACCTCGCTGACGATTGAGGATATTCGCGTCGTGGTCGATGGCGGTCGGGCGCGGCGCGCGCGGTTCGATCCCGGCTCGGGCATGTCGCGGCTGGTGACCGAGCCTGTGACCCGCGCCGAGGC